>QCGE01000009.1 GCA_003278195.1 Prochlorococcus sp. AG-363-P08 | reverse complement strand
GTACGCACCTAGATTTAATTTCCGAGGTTATCCAACGTTATGCTCAATCGCTCCAAGAGCATTAAAAAAAGTTGATAGAGAAAAGCTTTGGGATTTAAGTGAGCATTTGATAAATCAATCAATTTAAAACAAACTACATATTTCTTTTTACATGGTTTAGTATCTCGAGGTAGAGATCTTCATCTATTTCTCTAATATCGTATTCAACTGGAGGGACACCATGGATATATTCGTGAAGAACAATCCAGCAACAACGTTCAATTTCCTGAACTTTACCTTGTGCTAAATTAATAGCCTTTACCCCTAGTCTTTTTACTAAGGTGCTTTGATCTTGAGAGTAGTCTTTTTGAGAGTCTGACATTTATGTAGGATCTTAATCTGATAATCTTTATATATTAATTTTAGGCGGGTTTAAAAGTATTGTGTATGTCTAGACTATAAGGAAGTAAATCTTTCCACCTTTTTTTGATTTCCTTTTTCTCAAGCCAGGATTCTAGGGACGTGAGCTTAATATCCATTTCATTGGCGAGGACTTTTAATTTACCTAAATCTGCACCATAACCAGTTCTCTCAATCCATTCGCCCATCAAGGCCAAGTCATCTTCGATGATTCGAATTAAAGTTCGGGGAACCTTTATGTACTTTACACGATCTTTTTCTTTCCCTTTTAACCTGTTCAAAGTCTCAGCCATTTGGTTACCAGTTAGCTCTTCACCTGCAATATTAAGGGATATACCTAGAAACTTTGTAGGGTTTTGGAAAGCAGCCATTGCCCATAGACCAATATCATCAACAGCGATTGTTTGCCAAGGGCTTTCTGCATTTACTAAGCCTGGGAAGCTATATTCAGATATTTTTACCCCTGGCAAATTGCTATTAAAGTTCTCGAAGTAGCTAACAGGTCGCAGAATTGTTGTCTTGCTATTTAAGTTATTCATGAATATGTAATCTTCAATTCTCCATTTACTACTAAAATGACCAGGTGCAGGCACATTGACTAGAGGATCTTTTGGCTTGCAAACAGAACTAAAAATAAAGTGCTCTAAATTGCCTTTTTCAAATTCATCTTTGACAGAATCTATTAAGTTTCTTCCTTGCTTTAATTCATAATTGCTATCCATGCTTCCCTTAAATATTTTCCATCCTTTGGTGGGAGTCGTGTTGCCGTAGATTCCATAAACACCCGCAAAACACTCTTTCAAGCTTTCTTTATTTAGAAGGTCTCCTTTTACTAATTCAACATTTTTCATTTGGCTTAACTCCATAGACTTCTTGCTTGAAGGTTCTCTAACCAAGGCACGAACATGGAAATTTTTAGTTTTTAAAAGATGCCTGATTACACTCATCCCCTGTCTACTGGTTGCCATTGTGACGGCAATAACTGGTTTATGTGCTTGATCTGCAGTTGTTTTTTGCTCTCCTGAATAGTCACCAACAAGCATTGAGGAAAACGAAGTAAATTCTTAAGAGAATATAACGACCTCGGCGCTCAACCGTGAGTGGGCGCCGAGGTCGATCAGCATCTTCTTGCCAATGTCCTGCCAAGCCTTAATGCATTTATTCTATGGAAAAATTTTACTGACTAAGATTTTCGGCTTGGTTGAGTTGACTTTTGCCTAGGCGAGTATGCCTAGTAAGTATTACTTAGGTACTTTATGAATAGTAATTAAAATGACTTGATGCCGACATTTTATGTTAAAGCTAATAGTCTTAATAGAGGGCTATGACATGCAAAAAAAAGTAGAAAAAATCTACCTTAATGATGAAAGAGATGTTTTTGACTCGTATTTTGAGTGTATAACATCATGCTATGGTGTCGAAGGAGAAGATCTTGAATGTGTGACAGATTGCGTTGAGATTCACCTCAAAGAGGCAAGAAGAAAGAAATCGAATAATCCATTCTAAGGGAAAGGTCTTGACATCGATATATATATATATATCGATGATAGATTTATTGTTCAAGCTTGCAGGTTATTATGATACTTTTGCTTAACTAGGAAAATCTAATTTCGCTGCCATATGCGCAAGAAGTTATAGCCTTCAATCTATATTTATTTAGTTTCGTCATAAGTGCTTTCAGGTTGATAAGATAATGACCTTTTTAGGAATCTTAGGTTCTTAGTTATGATCTTTGCTCTTGATTTAAGTCCAATCTTTTGCTTGTGATAATTCCATTGATTGCCTCGTCATTATAAGACTTTTCCCCCGGGGAATAATTATCTTGTGTTGATTAACCTGATTTTTTTATGCTAAATAAAAATCCTGCAAAAGCTATTGACACTAATGAGTCTACTACCAAGAATAGATTGGCTGTAGCAGACCCTGGTTCAAAACCACCAGCCCAAAAGGTTAACCCTGCATGACCTAGTAACCAAAGGGTGGATAAGATAATTCCCAGAAAGAGTGAACGGTTCATTCTCTCAGATTCGTTGGAGACTTTCTAAGCACATAGATACTCATTTAAAATACACCTATAACAGTCTCCTGAAGTCAAAACCCTTCCTGCGTTTCTTTTGCTAAATCGGTTGAAATCTAAGTTTTTGATTTGTGATATATAGATGACTTTTTACACATAATATCTTTTTATCATAGATTCATTTATATTTATAGGCTATTAGAAGGTGATCAATGTCTCTTGACCATTTAAAGTCTTTTCTTAGGAAAATGCAGGAAACTCCATCCTTGAAGGAAAGTGTTCTGGCTGCTTCTACGGCTGACGACGTTGCGCAAATAGCAATTAAGCTTGGATATGAATTCTCAGGAGACGAGTTACTTAGATTTTCGGGGCAAAAAGTTGGGAAGGTTACTGTCACGAAGAATGATGTTCCGGGAGAATATAATTGAGCTATTAATAGCACTTTAATATTTATGGACTTACATGATGCAATTGTGGCCAGGAGAACAATCCACAAGTTTAATCATAGAAAGGTATCTGATGAAATCATTGAAAGGGCAATTCATTTTGCGAATTATGCCCCTTGTCATTATTTAACTTTTCCATGGAGGTTTACAAGCATTAAGCCCGAAAATAGAAAAAATTTAGTTGAAATTGCTTTAAGAATTAAATTTTCAGGTGCTTCTATTGAAAAAAATGTTAAAGACAGCATCACAGAAAAACTTTTAAACCCATCTCATTTACTTGTTGTGAGCCAAGTCCTCACAAATGATCCAAAAATAAGACTAGAAGATTATGCAGCGTGTGCATGTGCAATTCAGAACCTAATGCTTTCTTTAGCAGCGGATGGTGTAGGTACTAAATGGTCAACAGGAAAACTTACAAATGACAAATCAACTTATGTGATAGCAAATATAAACCCTGATATCGAGGAGATTATAGGCTTTATTTGGATAGGATATGGTGAGCGGCCATTGGAAATTAAAAGACCATTAACAACTTCAATTTTCCGTAAGCAATAATTAAAAGCTAGTTAAATTATCAATCAATTCGTTTGGTAATTCAATGGAACTTAGCTTCCAATTTGTGATGCCATATCTTTTCCAGTATGCTTTAATAGGTGATTTGAAATTCGGAAAATTGCTTGTCAAAATAAAATTATTTATATTATTATAGTATAGTCTGACCGTACTAGCACTTTTTGAATTTGATTGTACTTTAGTGATTGAGTCTGACTGCTGATTTGTTGAACCGAGCTTACCTTGTGTCAGAAGAATCTTTAATCCAGTAGGGCTTACTGTGGAATCAATTGTTGAATCAATAACTATATTAATTACTGGTTTTATTGCTAATACCGTTAAAGCTCCAAAAGGTGTATCAATTGTTTCTCTTCTTGCTTTTCTTGTGAAGGAGCTTCTTAATTGGCTTTTTAAACTTTTTCTTACGCTAGGGAAGTCTATATATTCTGTAGCTGCTTCGAAGTCTTCTTTATCAATAGATATTTTAAGCTTAAGAATTGAAAGATAAGGCGTAGCATAGAAATATGTAGCCAAACAAAATCCTGCTAATAAACCCGTAAAGATAATACTTTTTTTTCTTTTGATGATCATTTCCATTTTGAACTAGCACTGTTTAGTCAGCTTTTTTGATAATTCTTTTTTAAATTTATAAAATCTCAAATATTAAAGAGTCTTATTCAGGATTTTCCTTCTTTCTAGCGTCAGCTTCCAAGTCCATGACTTTTCCTAATTCCTGAACAAATGGTTGGAAGTCACATTGGGGGGTTCCATCTGTTGCATATTCTCCATAACCTGCTTCTACGCATAGTGCATCCCCATTCTTCTTAAAGGCACTTTTGTTGTCAGTGACATATTCAGCTAGATCCTTTCCTGTTAAGGGCTTGCGAGAAGATATTTTTCCAGAGTCTCCAATAGGATTCGAGTTTGCTCGAAGGCGATTTTTGAAACCTGTCATTGGCTTGAGAAAAGGAGAAACATGGGGAATTGTTTTGAAGCAATCATTCCCCTTTCATTGAGTCTTGCAAATTGACTACCAAAATCAACCATTATAAGTTATTTTTTTTACATGCTTACTTAATTACATGGCTATAGATCCAAAAGGCATTCCTTTCAAAAGCCCTTCGGGTAATTATTCGGTCACTTATATCCCAAGGGGGTGGATTTATATGTTCATCGGACTATTTACGTTGCTTGCGATAGGAATATTCAAGACATTGCTACCATTGATTCTCATGACATTAGTGGTTGTATTTATATGGAAAGAGGCTTCTAGTTCTTAAAGTAATTATTAATTTTTTTATTGCTTATAATTAAGTATTTCTACTTCTATTTTTTTGACTGGGTGTAAATAAGAGCATAAATACATGAGCTTTAACACTGAGGCAAATATACTCCAGCGTTAAGACGCATTTACAGTTCTATTATAACTGGATTAAACCATCTTAGGGCCCTGGGTGATTCTTTGAGGGCATTAGCCCAAGGCTTTAGAGAGGCCTCGGGTAGTGGGGCCTCTCGCAAAAAAAATCAAGAGATTGAAATGGACAAACGATTTTCAGCAACAGAACAACCATTCCAAAATGAGTACCTCGAATCCGGCGCTTTTCTGAAGCAAGGGCATAGGGAGAGACGCCGTGATGAAATGAAGAGAAGGTTTTTAGGCTTGCAGTCACGTCGCAAGCACCTTGAGCATGAGTTGGATGTAGTTAACAAATGCCTCATATCCTTGAACCAACAAATGGAGAATTATGCATCTTATGAACAATTGTCTATAAATGAACACTCTTTTTAAGTTATAAGCCTGTTTAATATATTTCTTCTCAGCTACGCTTGAAATGTATGCCAGCTATTATTATGACGTTTACAAAAGAAAAGATATTTACTCTGTTCAGAACAATATTTGTTTCCTTTCTTTGTATATTGATGAATTTTTCATTGCTTTTCTTCCCTTCAAGTATCTATGCGTCAGATTTAGATGCTATTCCATCTATCTCTAGCGTGAGTGAGAATTTTTCAGACGAGGTGTGTTTGTCTCTCTCAAATGGGATAACCCCAGAGAATGCTACAGAGCTTGCAGCTCAGAAAATGATTAGAAACCTTATATTCTCTGGAGAATTGGATGAGATCTTGTCTGTACCTAAGGATGAAATGGTTGAATATATATCCTCTAAAGTTTTCTCGAGATGTGAGTCAGACATCATTCTATCTAAAGCCGAATACAACAATTATTTGCTTTCTCTAGCTGAGAAAGATCCCAAAAACTCTACGCCTGAACCTTTCAAGCCATTTGGCATGGGATAATAAATCCTGCTTAAAAGTACTTTGGCCTGTAATTGCCTAGCCAATCACTGTAGAAGCTCTGTATAGTTACCTAAAGAAAAATTTTTCCATGGAAGACTATCTATATCTTGTATCTCTTGCACTTATAAGTCAGAACGGTGAAAGAGCAATGCCAATTGGTGGAAAGTCTTTGAAAAAAACTATTGAAAGAGACTCCGACCTTATTCCTCTTGGAGAACAAATAGTTAACGAGATATTGATTAGAGTTATTCAGAGGAGTGATAATGGCCCTATAAGTAGATCAAACCTCGAAAAAAGTATCTTGCTTTTTCAGATACCAATTGAATCAATGCAGAATAATTTACCTGCTTTGAAGGCTGAATGGATATCTAAAGGTGACAGTGAAAAGTTTATATCTGAACTTAAGTCTATCTGTAAGAACATATGGTACTTAACCTTTTCTCGGTATGAAGGAACCAAATTTCATCTGTTGGAATGATCCGCATTTTTTGCAATCCTAGAAACATATTTATTTTTTTATTTTTCTTTAAGTAAGTAATTAGTTGTTTGAGAGCTGTTTCTATCAATATTCCCTATTTCAGTTAGTTGAGAATTCCTTTGAACCATTTTTTTTGTCCTGCATGTTTTGTTTCGCTAGCGCCTACAAGTCAGTTCAAAGCATTCATTGTTTTGCAATGGAATTTTGTGTTGGATATTTTCATGCTCTCCATTGAGGAGAGCGGCCATCATTCAAGAGTTGTAATTTGGCCAAACACCCTTCATTGAATTGGGTTGAACTGCGCATTTAGGTCAATCAGGTAAACGTTTAGGAGCAAGCGACACATAAATGGTCTATTCCGCTGGAGTTGATGTTTTTGTATAAGGTAACCGTGCTTAGTTAATCAATGATTCTATGGACTTTTTCTCTGCATTTATTAATTGGTTTAGCGAGTCTGGAAAGGATTTGCCAGCAATTCAAAATGAAGAAGGAGGTAAGGACTTGTTCTCTCGATTCATGATTAGTGATTAGTTGATCTTGAATAGTTAGGGTTGAGAAGATTTGATTAAAAGAATAGAACAAGATTCTGTCCCATTTGACAGGCATAAAAAACACTCTCAGAGCTCCGGTTCTGAGAGTGTTTTTCTCGCTGTTCCCTGATCGACGTACCCCCATCGATCAGCCCACAATAAGCTAACTGATCCTTATGGACATAGATGTAAAGAATGTCTTTTTTATGGTTGCGCCGACTAGCAAATTAAAGGATCAATTGGCACTTGTGTTTGTAGCCTTTACCTTTATCTAGTGGCCTTGCTCTTTTTTCTATAGACAAGAAGCTTTTGCCCCTCATTTCTCCCTATTTTCGTGAGAACCAGAATAGAAATTGAGGAGATTTCTGCAATTAGTAGAAAGAAAACCATTCTTAATACAATAGCTAGTGACAAAAGCTACATGAACCTTTCATTAGCATCAAACTTTGTCCAAAAACGGTATTTATGAATCATTCTTATGGGGCAATACATTTAGAAATTAATCGATGATTTTCTCTTCGCTCTCATCAGGAGCTCCAGCTGCAATTACTAACCTTTCTGCACCTATCTTGGGCATACTTGGCCTTATTGGCTTTGCTGTATTTGCAATTGGCGGCAAGTCTGATAATGATGGTCAAGGCACCAATTCTTCTCCTTATATCAAATAGAGGTTTGAAACCCTATATTTCTTTTAAGGAATTAAAGGGATGATCTATTTTATTATTTATTCGATTAAAAAGGTCCCTGATGAAAATCAGGGACCTTTTTTTAATCTGCTTTTGGCAGCTTGAATTTTTTAACTCAAACCTGAATAAAAGCTCCGAAAATGTTCAGGGCTTTTTGATGATTGAGAGCTTTTGACGATCAATCACCTGCGGTGATTTTGGCAGTTTCCATATTGTCAAAAGCCTTGCTTATCCTTCTAAAGTCAAACCCCATGCCTCTTAGAGCGTGCCACAAATGTCCTTGCAGGAAGAAGAATCCTAAGAAGAAATGAGCATTGGAAAGCCATGCACGAGCGGTGTGGGCATCGCCTGAAAGATTTGTGGCGGTATCAGTGAAATATGGGAAGAATTCAAAATTAAGCTTTAAAACTTCGCCATAAAACTCTGTTGGGTAGACAGTTGTATTTGTAGAGCACCAAAAAGCAGCTACAAATGCCATGTATCCTGCCCCAGCAAGGGAATAGGAAAGTACAGATTCAGCGGAAAGCAAGCCTTTGCCTTTGAAAGCTGTGTATTCACCAAATTGCTTAGAAGCAATGTGGAATGCTCCACCAGCAATTTCAATGAAAGCAATCACTGCATGTCCACCCATGACATCTTCCAAGCTGCTAATGGACAAGAAGTCAGCTTGGTGGTTCCAAACCATGGCAAAACTTAGATTTGGGTCGACAGTTCGAACAATGCCTGCTGCGCTATCCCAAATCCCGTGGTACTTAGCAAATTCAACGAATTGAATAGCTCCAAGACCTAGGAAAATCAAATGGTGGCCAAGGATAAATGTGAGTCTGTCTGGATCGTCCCATTTGAAGTCAAACTTCTTTGGACGGCCAGTTGCATCAGCAAGATTCCCCTCAAATTTCAAGGAGTGGAGAAGTCCTCCTGCACCTAATACTCCAGAGAAAATAAGATGCAGAACTCCGATCACTGTGCATTCATATAAGTCAGTGATCACTCCGCCTTCTATTCCACCAATTCCAAGAGTTGCAAGATGAGGTAGACAAATCAATCCCTGATTCCCCATTGGCAAAGAGGAGTCATAACGAGCCAATTCAAAAAGGGTGAATGCACCGGCCCAGAACATCATCAAGCCTGCATGAGCTGCATGAGCCGCGATGAATTTGCCTGAGCGGTTTGTTACCCCTGAATTTCCCGCGTACCAGTCATAGGTAACGTTGGGGTTTCCGTAGGTCTGCACGAGGTAGACAGATATATAGGACTAGTTGAACCTATTGATGAATTAGCGCTAGTTACCACTCGCTTCATATCGCTTATTGCGCATGTTCTTTATGGGAATCCTTCTTCAATCATTGATTACATCATCGTGTGATTTCTTTTATCTCAGAGATACCTCAAACAGAAATCTGGAAAAATGAGTCATTTCTATGTGATCAATTTAACATTTGCTTTTCATTGCATATTGATCCTATTAAAAGCACTCAATTAAGGACGATGATGCTTGAGAAAATTCCTTTTTATTCTCCTAATGAGTCAATACCAAGTTGATCTTTATTTAATTACTTTCTTTCATTTCATCATTGGAATACCACTAATAATAAGCATTATGCGTGCAAGAAGCATGGCAAAGAAGGGCATCGCGCCCCCTCCTGCAGGGCTTAAGAGCTGGTAGGAAAAGAAAATACTATAATTGAGCAAAGAAAATTAAATGCTTTCTCTGTCAAGTAAAGCCTTCATGGGGATTTATTCGCAGCAGGAACTTTTATGTGTACTATTTCTGAATTCACTAATAGGATAATTCGTAGCCTAATTCACGTATCAAAGAAAACAATCAATAGTAAAGTCTGAACTTCTAAAAAAACCTATTATGAATTATGAAGTATGAGTTATCTTAATCCCAATGACAATAGGAATTTATTTCGCAACTACCACTGGTAAGACTGAGGATATTGCAGAAAGACTGCATGAGCAATTAGGCTCTGCTAATCCCCCTAAGGATCTTGCAGACTTATCTGACCTTAGTGAATTCAATCAATTGGATGGAATCATTTGTGGTATCCCTACTTGGAATACAGGAGCGGATACTGAACGTTCAGGGACTGCTTGGGACAATATGCTTGATGACATTTCAGATCTGAACTTAACAGGTAAGAAAGTTGCAATTTTTGGCTTAGGTGACTCTTCTACCTATACAGAAAATTTCTGCGATGCAATGGAAGAATTACATTCTTACTTTGTCAAGGCAGGAGCGACTATGGTTGGCTATGTGAGTAAGAGTGGATATACATTTGATGATTCAAAGAGTGCCATAGGCGATAAATTTTGTGGTTTACCACTTGACGAGGATAGTGAATCAGATTTAACTGATCAACGATTAGAAGCTTGGGCTAATCAGTTGAAGAGTGAAATATCTGGATTGTAATTTTGCGCTAGAAAGTTCTATGAATAAATTCTTATATAGACAAAATTACAGAGCATAAATTGCATTAATTTTAAATGCTCGTTTGTCTTACCTATGAAAAATTAAATAAACGAACTAAATAGACTACTTTAAGCACTTTTTATCTCTCATATCATTTTTCATTAAAGTGGGATAATCTGCTTTATGAAAAGAACTACACTATTTCATCTTTCAAAGATTAGCCTTGGAAAGCTTGGATTTTTGTAATTAGCCTCAACCTTATAGCCTGGATTGGTTGGTATTTCACCCATGACATCCCTAAGTCACGGTGAAAATGCATCAGTAGATAGCTTCCAAACTATTACTTCTTTTGATTGCTTTTAAATGCATTTTTGCGTATGTTTGCACTCTACAAACTTTATTTCTATAAGCCTCTTGCAACAAAAGCGAATGAATATTTTTGATCGACATAAGGCTTTTATCAATTGGTACCAAAAGAAACTTGGCTTGAGTGATTACGGTCTGCTTTGGTTTGTTTTCTTTAAAGGAATAGTCATTACTCTAATAGTACAGAAGTTGTTTTCTCTTCAATGAAAGCTCAAACCAGCATAGGTGGTTTTGTATTGCAAGGCGTCCCTTTGTTCTTAGGCTTGGGCGTTACATGGCTTGGGAGCAGACTTTTACGCAATGAAGCCCGACTGCTACTTCGCCATATTGAACTTGAAGAGGCCTTGGCTGCGAAGTCCGCCATCAAGCGGAGGAAGTTCTTACTAGGTGATTGATGATATGACTTTTTTAAATCCCTTTTCTATTCTTGACCCTTCTATAAAGCTTTTTATTGGTTCAATGGCTGTTTTGGGACCATTAGGTATCGCAGGTGTTGTTCTTTTACTTAAGCGAATAGAAAAAGATAATCCGGAAAGGATTCGATGGCGTTAGTTGATTTAATCATTGTTGGAGGCTAGAAGTTGCATTTTGCTCTTATTAGGGAGAGCTCGGCCTTTATTTGTGTGTAAGTGGGCATGCATCCTTAGTAGAATAGGTTTATAAATAATGTATAGCTACGCTTAGATTTAGTCATATGCAACTTCAAGGCGACCCAATTTCTGTTCTTTTATATATTTTCTTTGGTATGGTCCTTTCATTGTTAGGAGTTAGCTTTTTTATTATTCTAGAAAAGTCAGGATATAAAGGGCCGTCAAAGGTCTTTGCTGAGAAGTTTAAAAGAAAGATTTCTCAGCACCCGGAGATGCAAGGCACCAAAATAGAAGATGAACTTCTTTTTGTTAGATTAGAGGATGTTGATCTTAAGAAAAATGAATAATAAGGTTGCAAAAATCATCTAAAATGATTCAATTTTTTATAAGTTCTTATATAAGAAGTAAGGCTTTTCTCTGATCTTAGATGGACCAGCCTTAAAGATATTGGCTTCTTTGCCTGCTTGCGCTTCTCGCTTGCGACCAATCTGTGGATTTATTTATAAGGTCAGATTTATGAATCTATGGATTTGAATCTTCTTTGCCCAGCCCCACATCTAGGGCATCTCCAGCTTTTGGGTAGGTCTTCAAATTTTGTGCCGGGACGTATCCCTTGAGATGGATCCCCTGCTTTTGGATCATAGGAATAGATGCAGTCAGGGCATTGGTGTCTTTTCATACGAGAAGTATCTCAGATGATTCCCTACTTGAGTAATCCTTTATTAACCATTAATAGCTTTGTTGAGATTTTCCTGTCAGTATCAGAAAACCACCTAGCCCATCATTGAAAGAAGGTTTGTTGTATCAATTTCCGCTGTTTGGACTTGTAGGAGCTCTTTTGGCTGGGCTCGCCCTTTTGTCAGCATTGGTTGGCAGGCAATTTTTTAAGGATAAGGATCCAAATAAAAAAGTCGAAGCGGATAGAGCATTGCTCAAAGAATTGTTAGAAGGTTTTGGTTTAGAGATTCCTGCAGAGCTGGAAGAGCAAGATCGTAAGGTTATCAAGTCAATCAAGACGTCCTAAATGGACATTGACCTTCTTATCCCAATCTTTTGGACGGTTGTTTTCGGCGTCCTAATAACTCTTGGTGTCAGAAGATTGTCTAAGAAGCTACCAAGTAAAAAAAAGTGGGTCCGACCTGACCCTAAAGAAAAGGACTTGGATGATTAGATGGCTTGAGATATTAGGAAAGTCCTTTGGATTTAAAGTTTATTTAGATAGAACTTTTTTGACTTTTTCTAAACTTTTAAATAAATGTTTTCTAGTTGTTACCATTACACCTTTGAACAGCAACAATATTAGCTGTTGAATGAGATTTAGTCTGTTTCCAGACTTGATTTGATATTTGTCCAATACATGCAATTTCAGCAGATGTCTTGATCGCAACTGGTATTTGTGTGATTGCCAAAAGCATTAATGCTGCCCCTGTGCCAGGCGCATGGATATTAAGCTTCAAGCCTTTAGGCCATAGACTTTTAGACATTAGAAGATCTCCAGATTTAGCTTGGAAAAGTCTTTAACTTTCCTGCTTAATGAATTAAGTTATTCTCTAGAATAATGTTAACTAACCATTTTTTGAAAAACTCATTTTTCTTGTAATATATAACATCATTCAGACTTTCGATTCAAGAACGAAAAAGGTTTTCTACTTATTGCACTAGTCAAATCTACAGTTTAAATAGATTAAACCTAGATTTGAAATGACTCAAATTCAATTTCCTGTTGCTTCAAGACCTAGTTGTCTTCATAGCGTTAAAGTGGTAGAGAGGGAATGGGAGGATTGATAGGGGTTACAAATCTTGTGACGGTTCTGAACAATACATTCCTGCCTCATTATTCTCTGAGTTCGAATCCGCATAAATTCATGGATAGAATCAAGTTTTTATGGCCTGTTGCACTAATTGTTGCAGCTGTCTTTGCTTCTTTGATCGCAGTTGCTTTAGGGCTGATAGATCCAAAAGTTTTAATGATATGAGATTGAATCTTGAAATAGGAAAGTAATTATTTAGAAGCTTTAGAGTAACGGGCCTAAAATCATCAATCTACCGATGTCAATCTTTGCTAATCCGGGCAAGCCTTGATGAGTAGCTGAGCAGCCAGCATAATTGAGTTCAATACCATTTATTGCTCCAGAGCACTTTTTATCGGTATGGCCAAAAGGCCCTTTCATCTATTGCTGTTTGTATCGCCAGGTTGAATATTGTGAGAGCCTTCAGGAGGCTTAGTGAGCAAGGTTCCTGATTTTGCTTGCCATCTGCCTCTTTGCCATGATCAGCTGCTTAGAGAAAGGAAGCAGTGATTTTTTGGAGCATATTTTTGATCTTTTTGCTCCCAAGCTGCATATATCGGGCGCCCTTGATGGAGTAAGACTATTTCTCCTTAGCAAAACCCTTAAAACTTTTGGCATATAGCGCGGCTATGTAAGGTCACTTGGTATAATTATTAAATGAATGAAACTAAGCAGCACGCAAAGCTATTAAAGCTCCAGGCAAAAGCACAGAAGTGTGAGACTAGAGAGGAAGCTCAGGCTTTAATCCGCAAGTCCGATAAAGCACATTCCAGACTTTCCTCTTAGAGTTATTCAGTAATCGAGCAATTCTCGATTACTGAATAAAGTTAATTCCAGTACCAGAGTGGATGACTAACTAGTCAGTTTCACACTGACTAGTTAGTTAATATTATAAATAAATGCTCCCCTTGGTTTAGCTGTCTAGGAACCTCTGTTTAAACAGAAAAAAGGATTAGTCTTAAAAACCATGAATACACTTTTGCATTCTTTCTTCGACCTGACTCTATACAATCCAATTTTTGTTTTTGTGGGAGTAACAGCTATTTGGTTTATTCCAGGGATAGTGCTTCGAAGGTTCTTAGAGAGGAGGTATAAGACTAGAAAGGCAGAAGCTCAAGCCAAAAAGATTTCTAGGCTATATCCAGAAGATCACGTAGATTCCTAATTACATCGGACTGCTCATTAGGGCCCAGATGAAAAGGGAAATGTTGGCAGCAATGGCTAAGCCAATCGATGATGTCTTTTTCATGTAATGAATTTGAGACTTCCTAATGGAGCAAATTCATAGAGGCTTTTGCTAGTAGTTGTTCGGGAGCCCTGACAAGAATCAAGTTAATGCTCTTTAAAAGCCTTTTATGTCAAGCGTGTTCCATAACCATTGTGAGGTGATTTTATTTGTAATCAGTTGTTGAATGGGCTCTAAGCTTTTCAGGAGTGCGTTTTACTGAATCAGATCATCGATTTAATGAGTTGCTTTTTAGGTCTAAAAATTCTTTGGACCATAAGTTCAACCTATACCCCACATGAGGATTGAATATGCCACTTGATTAATGATTGGTTGTTAGATATCTTTCTCTTATGAATAAAAAGCAGCCAATTAAGACTGACGAAATCTACAAGGCAATTCTTCATGCCTCGAGGAAAGGTCAACTGTGGGGAGTTTCTAGGCTTAAAGAGAAGTCTAATTAATGAATCCAACTAAGCAGTATTCAAAACTTATCAAGCTTCAAACTAAGGCTCAAAATTGTCTTAGCCGTAAAGAAGCGCAGGTATTAATTCGTAAATCCGATAAGGCCCAGGCAAAGCTTTCTATCAAAGCAAGCTAATTAAAATAGGATCTAAGCAAAGTAATTTTTTTGTTTTCTAAAGCTGATTAGAGGGAACTAATTAGTTCCTTAATTAACGTAAGTCGATATATCAAGATTACTGCCCAATTCGGTTAACTGCTGCTCGTGATTTTTCAAGGATCTCGCCTGTTAGAGGTACGAATCCGAGTCCAGGAGCTTTGTTTTGAAAATTGTCGCTTAAGAGGCTTTTAAAGGCTTCTTTGATCGCAAGGGCTTTTGATCCGTTGCCAGTTTCGTAGGCCAAGATCCATGTGAGAGTTGCAATTGGATATGCGCCTCTAGCAGTTGGATTTGGATTCTTGCCAGCAAGGTTTTTATCCAGCTCTATTCCGTTTAGGGCAGCAGCGCCAGTTTTAGCTGATGGCTTTAAAAATTCTCCTGAAAGATTTTCCAGGGCAGCTGCCTTGATGACTCCCCTTATATAGGACTGATTGACATATCCGATTGCGCCAGGCGTATTCCGGATGACTCCAGCAACTCCGGCGTTTCCTTTCCCACCTATGCCAAAAGGCCACTTTACGGATTTGCCAGTCCCTAGTGTCCATTCACTAGAGAAAGCTTGCATTGAGTTCGTGAATGCTTTGGTGGTTCCAGAGCCATCTGAACGATGTGTCCAGGTCAGTTTGCCTGCAGGGCAGCCAAGTTCACTCCAGTTCTGAATTTTTCCTATTGCAACTTTAACGGCTTGTTTTTGAGTCAGTCTCAGATCGCAAGGGTAGTTATATCCAAAAGCAATTGTTCCTCCAACCATAGGAACTTGAATCAAGCCACGAGTAACTTTTTCAATATCCGAGGATTTCATTGGATCATCGGATGCTCCGAAATCCACTGTCTGGTCAATGAAGGCCTTGCGACCAGAGCCTGAGCCTATGGCCTGGTAGTTGACTTTCGGGCCGCCAGCTTTGGCAAGGTCAGAGAACCACCGGGTGTAGATTTTTGCGGGGAAAGTCGCGCCAGCTCCACTTAAGCGCAAGCTTGAGCTGCTAGGAGTTGAGGAACAAGAAGTGATACCAGTGCCAAGGATTGCGAGGAAAGAAGAGAAAAGCAGAGCCTTCTTTGAATAGCTCATTAATCTTTGGTGTGAATCGCTTCGTTTAAGGTACTAAAGTTTTTAACTAATTGAGAGGTCAGAATTTTTTAGGCCCAAGCTTATGCATCGGTTTTTAGGTGTACTTCAACGCAGCGAGTTACACATTCCACCCCTTCATCTTCGAGAGAGCAAGCAGTTATGCACTCAAAGTATGAGTCAATAGCATCTGGCTCTTCTGAGAAATTTAAGTGTTCTTGAGAAGTTGACATGCCCTCCAACGTCCTTCATATAAAAACAGGCTATATATCTAGCACTGAATTTCAGCCAGATCTGATTTTAATTACTGCATATAAAGTACCTAAGTAATAGCTCCTAGGTATAAATTTCTTTTAAATAGCATTTTTTGAGATTAAAGACCGATTTGCTTTGGGTATAAAGAGTCAACATGTTGTTTGGGATATATAAGCCAAAGAAAATTTACCGCCATTTATCTTCTGGCGTATTCCTTTGATCCCAACATAGAGAACAGATGATTATTATTTATTTATGAGCTGTAAAGATACTGCATAGATGTTTAGAGATTTGTCTTTTCATCTTTTTAAGGATCAAAATATCTTCGCAAAGCAGAAATATCCTCATCACTGTATTTTTGTTCTATAAGTCTTTCTTCTATCTGCTTCACTTTTGAGGTTACGGGTAAATCCAGCCCTTGTTTCTCTGCTAGCCCTAGTGCAATACACAAGTCTTTATGGTGCAACGATAACTTGAAACCCAAGGGGTATTTATTGTTAAGCATTGAGCTAGACCTATTTTGTAAGGCCCATGAATTAGCAGCCCCTTTTTGCAATGCTTCAATTACCATTTCCATAGGTAAATCTAAGCTTTGTCCTAAGGCAATAGCCTCAGCTAAAGCCATATATGTACCTGCTACTAAGACTTGATTCAGTGCTTTTACTTCCTGCCCCTTTCCGACTTTACCAAAAGCATATATTCTGTTACCAATCTTATTTAAGATAGGAGATAGTCTAATACAAATAGATTCATTAGCTCCAAGAAAAATAGTTAGAGCGCCTCTTTCTGCGCCTTCGGTACCTCCTGTTACTGGAGCATCGATATAAGTTATTTTTCTTGCTTCAAGTTTATGAGCAATAGACCTGGAAGTGTTTGGACTAATTGTGGTTAGGTCTATTATTGTTGAATTCTCCTTTAGCGTTTCAACTGCACCACTTGCGCCAAACAAAACGGCCTCTACTGCATCATCATTACTGACACAAATTAAAAGCACATCTGTCCCTTTTGCTGTATCTCTAGGACTAGCGCATGCTTTGACTCCTTTTAGTTTTAGACTTTCTTCCGCAATCCTGCTTTTGGTATGTACTTTTAGATTGAAACCTGCAGCATTTAGATTAGCGGCTATTGGTAAGCCAATAGCACCTAGCCCAATAAACCCAAGATTGAGAGACGAGGATGTTTTTGATGAAGCCATGCCTTTATTAGATTATGCAAAATTCATACCTTCAGAAGACTAGTTTATCTTTCTCAAAGATCTTAATGATAGTTTTTATTTATTTAAAACTTATTCGATATTTTTAACGATTCTTTAGTAATTATTGATTTTGATTAGTTTGAGTTTTTTCAGATTATCCATAATGTGTATAGATTTACATACTACTTTATAGGTTTTATCCAATACGAATTTCAGATTAGATTTTCGTATCTTCATCCCTTCTTGCAGAATTTCTCTGTTTTGCCTTGTTACCTCAAGTAAGCATATCTTCTTAATAAGAAAATGAAAGCAAAAACTGCATGCCTTGTTGGTGATAATAAGATTGAGCGGTCGGGACAAATTCTTTTTTGAATGAAAGCCATCAAATTGTTTAACGCACTAATTGCAGCTTTCCTTGCAGTATCGTTAATTCTTGTTGGCTGGACAGGAATTGCCTTGTTTAAGAAGGGGGCTTTTGATCAAGAAATAAGAGTAGTCCTTGGAAACCTTTATTTAAGTGAGAAGGCTGCGTTTGGAAATATTAACCAGCTTGTTGTTCTTTTAGTAAAGGATGCAAGTACTCCCAATCAAAATAATGAAAAGATGAAAACTCAATCTAATCCTTTGACAATTCAATTTAATGAAGATGAGCAGGTGGTCGACGACTTGGCCCAGTCTGATTTGCTTGCCGAAGAGAATATTTCTCAAGAGACAGTTGAGAAGCAAGATGATTTTGTATCTGAGCCAGATGTGCAGTTAATTCCTAGTAATATTTCCTCGTTAGAGTCTTCATTATTTAATTCAGAGGAAAATCTGGATTCAGAGGAAAATCTGGATTCAGAGGAAAATCTCGATATAGAAGAACCCCCTGAGAGCGATAATGATATTTAAAAATTTCTAAGTACAAAGCGATAAATACTCTTTGCTGCTCATTTAAAGTCTTTTTCCCGAAAAGTCTACTTATCTGCCTCTAGGTATTTTTAGATATCTTTTGCTCCTTTTTTTATTAACTTCCTTGACATGGCATGAGCTTCTGGTGAGATGGATGTGTTCATTGTTGTAGTTACAATGTCTTATAAGAATGTCGCTTTTGATGACTTTGTAGATGAGTGTTTCCTTGAGGACGATTCAATCTGCATGTATGAACCCAAGGAGCTCGATTCAGTTCTTAAGAACTTGGTTCTGATAGACCAAGAAGAATGGAATGCTTTTAAAGATCTTGCGAGTTAATCCGCCTAAGGCTTAGTTGAAAGCGATCATTGGTCTCAATGGATAACCCTAAATTTTTTAGTTGAAATTGAAATTAGTTGAGAAATCACCCTGGAGTTACTCTTCTCAAATGGCTTATTCGCCCCTATGACCTCTGTTTTTCCCATTTGACCACGTGGTTGATTGCCATCCATGAAACCCTGATTTAGCAAAAGAATTGGTTGAACAGATCAAATGTCTCTGCTTTTAGCGACGGTTTACGACAAAAAATTTCTCTCTGTTTACCTTTCTAAATTTCACTTGGCAATGAATTCCTCTAAAACTTCGAAAATTTGCCACTAAGCCTAAAACATTTCAAAGAGGATTAGGATGCAGTGATTGCAACGACTTTAAAGAGTTAAAGACTTTGTTTAAGTGCTGAAAGTTCAATTAACCGAATAGAAAAAGCCTTATGCCGCAGTCTTTTACGGATACTGAATCACTATGTCGATCTAGTCCAACTTGAGTGTATGGTGCCTTACGTCTAGCTGTCTTGCACTCTTAAATTATGCAGACCTATGGAAATCCAAACCCCACCTATGGGTGGTGGGTTGGTAATTCTGTGGTTACCAACCGGGCAGGCCGGTTTATTGGCTCGCACGTTGGGCACACAGGAATTATTTGCTTCTTCACTGGTGCAAGTTGCCTTTGGGAGCTTGCACGTTATGACTCCTCGGTGTCAATGGGACACCAGAGTTCCATATACCTCTCTCATTTGGCGTCTCTAGGCATTGGCTTCGATGAAGCTGGAGTCTGGACAGGAGTAGGTGTGGGGACTATTGCGCTCTTTCACCTGATCTTCTCTGCCGTTTACGGCGGGGCGGCATTGCTTCATTCTCTGGCTTTCGATCCAGATCTACAAGGCGGCCCTATTGGCCGTGTAGATAGGTTCAAGTTGGAATGGGATAACCCAGATAACCAGGTGTTCATCCTTGGCCATCATTTGATTTTCTTAGGTGTTGCTTGTATCTGGTTTGTTGAATGGGCCAGGTGGCATGGCATATATGACCCAGCTTTAGGAGCAGTTCGCGAAGTCTTCCCAGGCTATGGAGATTTTGGTCGAATATGGGGACACCAGACTGATTTCCTTGCTATTGACAGTCTCGAGGATGTCATGGAAGGCCATGCTTTCCTAGCGTTTTTGGAGATCACAGGAGGAGCCTTCCACATTGCAACGGGTGCCACTCCTTTTGAGAAAAAGCGTCTTGGTGAATACGACAAATTCAAAGGTGCTGGCCTCCTCTCTGCAGAAGCTGTTCTTTCTTGGTCACTAGCTGGCCTTGGATGGATGGGAATAATTGCTGCATTCTGGGCAGCTACAAACACCACCGTTTACCCAATTGATTGGTATGGCGAGCCATTGCAACTCAAGTTTGGAATTTCTCCTTATTGGGTTGATACCGGAGATGTCTCTGATTGCCAATACTTCTTGGGGCACACAACTCGTGCTGCACTAGTGAATGTTCAGTATTACTTTGGGTTCTTCTGCATCCAAGGCCATCTCTGGCATGCTCTTCGTGCTATGGGCTTCGACTTTAGACGCATTGCAAATGCTCTAGGGAATGTAGTCGATTAATCCTGCTACTGGATTAATTAGAAGTATGAGAAAGAACTAACTCTTGTGCTTTGTAGAGTTGCTAAGAAAGGCCTCGCTTTTGCGAGGCCTTTCTTTTTTGATCGACGGTTTAGAAGCATTTTTCTAAAGCCGCCCCTTTTATTGATAAGAGTCTATTTAGGCATTTACCCCCACTTGTAGGGTCTAAGAGTGAAGAAAGGTAAATTCAAATCTATATCTAGTGTTACGGAAACCACTTCACCTCTGGACGCGGATTAGTGTTTTCCCGGCCGGGTGATGGGGATCAGTCGGTCATAGTTCAAAGCAATCTTTCAATAGAACTTTGGAGCTTGCTTGTATCCATTTTTGCTATGAACCTCGGATTATTGTTTCTAGAATCACTTTCTACTGGTGTTATCACCAAAGAGGAGTTGGACTGGGTGACATTCCATCAGCGTGACTTCTCAAGGATTGAGGAGGCGACAGCATTGAGGCTGGGGAGATTTATCGATCAAGGCTTGATTCAACTTGGATGTCGTATTGGAGACCCACTATCTCGCTGAAAACTTCTCATGCAAGACAGACAATCCAGCAGGGGAAATAAGGAAATGTCCAGCCCCAGCTTTTAGAAACTTTCTTTTTGAGCATAAGGTTTAATTCTTTAGGACCTTACATGAACTAAGAAGGTATTTTTGTCACCATAAGAACGAGAGAAGATACCCCTCTCATAATTCCATATTGGCCATTCTTTTATTCCCATATTGCATTGATAGTGATTTCAGAGCGGGAGGACATAAAACTAATCGTCATGCTTAAGCGCAAATCCAAAATAAAATATCTATACTTAGTGACCAAAATAATAGTTTCCTAATCTGAACATGTTGCGCAAGGAAGAGAAGAAAGCTCTAGTTCGAATCGCTTTGCTTTCTGTTGGATGGCCTGCTGGCTTAGATCGCTTTTATGATGGCAAGGCCAAAGAAGGAGTTTTTTCATTGATTGGATGGGGACTTGTCTTTGGAAGCTTAATGTTACTTTCTCCTTGTAGCTATGACTATTCAAATGGAGTTAAAACTATTTCAGATACGAGCCTTGACCCTCTTATCTTTATACCTTTAGCATTAGGTGCATATGGATTTGTCTTGGTTTTACGTAAAGGTTTTCGCCTTTTGAGACAGTTTGAATCTGCAGAGGATTAGTGCATTAAGCAGGCTATAAATACCTCACTTCTTGGGGGATAAATTTTCCTTATATTAATATTTGCTCATCAAAAATGTTGTCTCCTCTTGAGGAACTAATTTCTTTTCTTCTTTGATTAATGAGAAGACCATTAGGAATAATGGAGTTAGAAAAGCTATTACACTTATAAGAGCAACTAGTTGAGATGTTCTTATAAGGGGGACTTTTATAGCCTTGTCACCACAATGTCCACAATAAAAGTCTCCATCATTTTCTCTAAGGATAAGTTGCTGTTTTGGTGAGCAAAAGGGGCAATAGTGTTTATTCATGACTATTGACTTATTTGGCAAAAATCTCTGAGTTCTCTCCATTTGTTTAGCCCAGACTCTAAGTTTTCAAGACCATCAGTTGAGTTGTTTAGTCTCATTGCACTTATTAGTGATTCAGTTGCCTGTATGCCGTATTCTCCAGCTTTTTGTTGAGTCACACAACCTGATAACTCATCTCCAGACTTGAAAGATTTTTCTGCTTCCATGAGGTAAAAACTAGCAAGCTCTTTCTTCTCTTGCCAATCCCGCATATGTTCTGAGAAATCCTTTTGCGAATCTGCAAAGACTTTGTCTACTTGAAAGAGTATCAGTGAAATTGAAAGAAATAGGAATAAAAAAAAATTAATCATAATCAGGAAAGAATGCTTTTGTTAGATTATTTTTTGAGATAAATCAATGATTTGGTTAGAAGTAGGAAATGCATAAATATTTTATAAGAAAAGCCTATCAGTGTAAAAGATTGTCCAATTCTGAAAAAAGCGTGGCTCAATTCTAAGCTTATTACCTCTTCTTATGTTTTTAAGCCAAATTGAGTGCTCTTATTCTCATATGGCTTATATAACGAGTTCCCCTAAAGCTATATGCACAAATCTTCATGTTGATTTGATCATGATTGCTTTTTTTTCGGATTATTGTTTGCTAGTAGCTTTATGATGTATTTAGCAAGCAAATACTTGCTAAATAAGTACATTTACTTTTGGAGTTCTTATGCAGTTTTATGTTGTCACCTGCGTGGTCCCCGCCGAGACCCAGGACGATGGATATACTGCTTTCATAAAATATATGGAGGAAGGCGCACAGCTTGATAAGTTTGAAGGCTTTGAGTTGGTGGCTCGTTTACATATGCCTGAGTCAGGGGAACTTTGTATTATTTGCAAAGCAGTTGATGCAAAAGCTCTCTTTAAGCATTTTATGTTCTGGAGATCAGCTTTTGGTTGTGATTTTCAATACAGGCCAGCGCTTACATGTGCTGAAATGGTTGAGATGCAGAAATCGCATAATGCATCGCTTCAGGATCAAGGAATTTAATTTTAGAGACTCTATTCTTATAATAAAATCAATCGTTGACCTCAGGGTTAATATGCTTGCTTTATCGAAAGTTCCAGTTGATTTTCCATGTATAGGCAGTGTTTGAGTAAGATCCAAATATCTCAAAATAGAGTATAGATTCAATGTTCTTTTTTACAGGCATAATCGCCCTATTCCTGGCTGTTTACCCGCCACAGGCATTTGGGCCAAGTAACTCAACTTATATATGTGAAGGAGATAAACTAGAAGCTACTATCTATAACAATCAAGATGGCTCATTCAAAGTTTTGGAGCCATTAGAGAAACTTGATGCCGGAGCATTTGCTGTATTGAATTGGAAAGATATAGTTCTCATGCTTCCAAGAACTTTCAATTCAGGTGAAACAAGCTTTACAGATGGTAAGTGGTGGTGGAGTTATGAGGACCCCAATCCTCCTCGCTTTAGACGGCGCAATCCTTTAGGTGACATCACTGACTTTACCTGTGATGAAATTTCGGAGGAGAAGGCTGTTTGAGAACATTCTTAAGGTCTAGTAGCTTTTGGAAGTTATAGAGCTTATTCCCTTTCGCAATGCAATAAGCAGGAGATCTCATATCAATGCTTTTTATTTTTCTGAGCAGAGAGAGCCTAGGAGTTGAAATTACAAGCTTCAGCTTCTTCTCCTCATGATATCGGATTCAGTTTGCAGTTGGCGATATAGGAAGCTTGGACAAATGTCCATCAAATATCTCCAGTAAGGCTTTTTTAGAGGAGACTCTTCGTGAAAACACGATTTCCGTTGTTTACCTTTCATTAATGGCTCAGAGGGGCTCAACGCCCTTCTGGAATGACATGTGCTCAAGATCAATGGTGTATTTCTTGATCAAGTTTGTAACGATCTAGGAGCAAGCCCTTAAGCTCATTGATTACTCGGCTATTAATATCAGGCTTTAACTTTGATAATGCTTCAATTAACCCACCTCTTTGATTTCGCCGCTCAGTTGCCACATCCATCTGATATCGGCTTGGTTAAACCCTTAGGGGGACTTGCCATTGTCCCTGCGATCTTTGGATTGATTGCCATTTTTCAGGTATCCAATTTTCATTGGTTTGCACGTGAAAAAAATGAGCCTAAAACTGGATGGGGACTTAATTCAGAGTCCACATTGTTCTCTTATCGCTGGAAGCAGTACGTTGGAGTTCAAGTCCTAGCAATCATCATAGGAGCGTCTGTTTTCCTTGCAGGGCCTGAGAAGATATTTTTCCCATTGGGAATTAGATAGAAAAATAGAAGTAGAAGCTTTGATTATTTCTTTTGGTTAGAGCAAAAACCCCCTGAGGAACTTAGTTTTCACAGGGGGTTTTGCTGCATAGAATTCTCCGGCGTTAAGTAAAATTTATCTTTAAACAAAGAGATTCAGGATTCATTTAGTTCATTCCTTGGCTGATCCATGAACATGTCAAGATCTATTGGCTCTGGTTCTTTCGCCTTTCTTATCCTCCGGCGCATACCCACCATAAATGGGTACATTTAGCTGCAACTACGCTATAAGTAGTGCTTAGTACTCATGACGTTTGTTGGAGCAGCCATTAATGTCGGCTTGGTTGGGTGATGGGGATCATTCGGCCTCCACAAAAGCCAAAACAGTATTTTTACTGCGATTGGCTCCTTACTTAGGGAGTTATTAGTTATGACTTTCTCAAAGTTAAGTCGAGCAGAGGTATTGCATGGAAGAGTTGCTTGGTTTTGCTTGGTGCTGCTAATGCTCATTGAATTGTTTAAGGTCCATTAGCAAGCCTTTCTTTAGGTAGAGATTTTTCTGATTAGTCCTTTTTGTAGATCGGTTGATTGCTCAAAAAACATCGGCCTAATTGAATCTTAGACATTCAATTAACTACAGATTGTTTGTTGACTGATTGCTGAAGTATTCTTATGCTCTCTTTTTGGCATGTTTCACAACTGAAGTTATGGCGATGAAAGGTTTCCTTTTTTTTATAGGTACATTCCTTAGGTGGTTGGTTAATGAGCCACGTCAGTCCCTTCTGGTTGTTGGTTACTTTGCGACATTGCATGGCCTAGCTACTTTGGCCGGCTTTAATCCCTCTGGAGGGATGGGATTGGTTCTTACAATTGCATCCTTAGCCCCTGTTTGTTTTCGAATAAGTCAAGGACTACCTATTGATTGTCTTGATTATGCAGCTCAAATTGAACGCGAAAAGCTCTCCTAGCTTGGCCTCGAAAATACTCTAAATATAAATAAATGACCTGTAAAAGGTCATTTATTGACTAATTTCTGATTTGTCTAAGAAAGACAATTATTTATATAAAATTCTTTTGAAATTGAATTTTGCTTAGCGATAATTACTTAATTCTCTTAGCAACCAAGCTGGCCTATCTTTTCTCTTCTTGCGCCATGCAAGACCAAGCAAAGCCTGAACAGTCTGATTGTTTCGAGGGAGCTTGCAGCTGCTTGATCCTTTTTTTTCCGCTCTGATAGTAGGCATCATTGCTTTGGCCTCCTTTTGGTTGTCAGCACTAAATGATTTCAGGCGATTTATGCACTTGCTCTTTTTTTCAAGGCAACTGATGCTTCCTTTAGAAGCTCTCTGCTGCCTACTAGCGCAAGGATTACAAGAGTTCCTCCTAGGATTGCAGGCATCAATGATTCGATAATGGTTAGGCCTTCATGACTGGTCATAGCTTCTCCTCCTGTCTGTTTTGGTCTTTTCTCAGGCAAGCTATTAACTTTTCTGAGTCAAGGACATGGATAAAGTATTGCCCTTACTTTCTTTTTAGGAGGGGTAGTGCAGGATGTCTATGAGGAAAACCACTTAGTTTGCCTGACACTAAAAAGCCCTCAAGGATTTGTTAGCAGGCTGCTCATGGAGACATGAGTTGGCGATAGGTTTGGAAACATTAGTGAATAGATATAAGGACAGCCAATACCTTTCCTGCCATCTAGCAGAGCAAGTCAAGGAGTATTTGATTCCTAAAAGTGGTCTTCTTCTAGATAGGGTGAAGTGGATGATTTAACTAACTCTTTTAGGGATTGACAATCTTTTTTTATTGCATTAATACTAATTCTTCTAGATCTATTCTTTGATTTTTCAAGCCTTTCGAGTTGAGCTTATGCAGATAATAGATCATCGCAATATAAGGAGAGTTGGCCTGAATAGAAAACAAATAAAAAATCATCATCTTCGTAAAGAGAATTATATATCCACCTTCTGATTATATAGACTAGTTCTGTTAAAATTTTAGATCCTCCGAGGAAAGAATTAATTCATATGAAAAGAGTTTAGTTGATTTAGGTAAGAGTCCTAAGTGTTATCACCTATTTTTTGTGTGCCTTTAGCGCTCAAAAGTAGTTATATAAGTCTGATTTTGCTGAAAATAGATTTTATTCGTGTATAACTATATCAAAGCCTAGGTTTGTTCTTTTAACAAGAAAATCTTTTCTCATAATACCTTTCCTAAGGCCGGAAAGTAATATCAAAACTGAATCAAAAAAGATCATGACCATTAAGAAAAAAAATAAGATCATTTTGTCTTTTGTTGAACTTAGTGATTCCTGAGGCTCCATTCTTAGAAATACGACGACTTTGTGCAAATTTGAAATCTGATTCAAATATAACGTAGCTAATTCTTATTGGGAATGGTTTGTTAAGGTGATTTTCTGGTTTAGATGTCAGTCAAAATACTCTATTTATCTGATTCACTTAAAAAAGGATTTATTAGATGTCGAAAATGATTTCCTCTTTCTTCGAAATCTTTGTACTGGTCAAAGCTTGCGCAGGCAGGTGAAAGAACAATTGCGCGTGCATTTATTTTTCCTTTTAAATCTATAGCTATCTCTACAGCATTTTTCATGTTCTCACAGCAAAGTAATTCCCCTTTAAATTTAGATTCTCCTATTATTTTTTTTAAGTAGATTGCTCCTTCGCCAAAGAGGATAATCCCGCAAACTTTCTTCTCAATAGTTTTCAGCCATTTGCTAACAGAACCTTTTTTGAGCTGACCACCTGCTATGAGTATTATTGGCGCATCTACAGCATCTAGTCCCATACTTGAAGCATCATAGTTAGTGGCTTTGCTATCATTAAATACTTCAATACTTCCTATCCTCCCTAGCTTTTCAAGCCTATGTGGAACACCTTTAAATGTTTTAAGACTTGCCTCAATATCTTTTGCTTTGATCCCAACTTTAAGAGCAGCAGCAGTTACCAGTAAAAGGTTCTGTAGATTATGATTTCCTGGCATATCTAGAACACATGCCTCAAACAACTCTCCATTTGCTGAGGTGACTATACCTTGGGAATTTATCCATAAATCATTGATGTGATTTTGGGAGACATTTTCTTTAATACTTACCCAAATACCTTCGCCCCATTTACCTTTGTTTTCTTTTGAATCATGATCATCATAATTAAAGATCCGAAATTCTGAGCGCCTTAAAAGTGAGCCTTTGATATTACGATAGTTCTCTAAGCTTTTATGTCTCTCTAGGTGATCAGGCGTGAGATTTGTCCAAATACCTATTTTCGGCGTGATATCCCCTCCTGCTTCTATTTGATAGCTGCTAATTTCCATTATCAACCATTTGGGAGGTTTTTCATGAGAAGAGGCTATTTGTCTGGCGACTTCACTCGCTGCCAAGCCAACATTGCCCCCCATTGATGAACTGATTCCATTTTGTTTAAGAATATGATGCAATAAATAGCTGACAGTTGTCTTCCCATTTGTGCCTGTTACAGCTATCCAAGGTATGTGATTAAGATTTTGCCAAGCTATAGAGATTTCAGAAACTACTTTTACTCCTCTATCTCTTAACTTTATTAATGTTTTGTCATCCCATGCTATACCTGGACTAATAATTATTTCTTCAATGTCTTTATTTTGACAGGGAAAAGCGTCTATTGAGAGAGGGACTCCTAGCTTTACTTCTATTCCATTTTCAATCAGTCCTTTGCTTAAAGCAATCAGTTCATCATTGACTCTACTTTCTATCACAATTACTTTTTTGCCTTTTTCTTGTAGTAATCGTGATACACCTAAACCTGATCTGCCTAGACCAATTACGTAAGTTATAGCCATTTAGAAAGATTTTTGTGAGCGAACTCAATGCTCATAGAGTGGAGCTTGATTTTAAATCATCAATGATAGTCATGGAGAAAGAGTTCCTAAGTAACTTTTAATAATGATTTCATGGTACCAACCTATCCTGTATTTAAACCTCAACAGAGAAAAGGCATCATGCTCATTTGATTTGAAATACACAGGCAAAATAATCTAAAGTTAAAATATATCTAGAATTTATTATATATTAATGCTAAGGTGGATTTAAATCCTTTCTATTTCTACGCCTTAGTCTGATTTACTTATTATTCAAATCAAGTTTAAAGCCCTTATGCAAGAACAATATTTTCAGTCATCACTTAATAGGCCTTCTGATGGGTCTAGGAAAGTAGCTTTAATTACTGGGGTAACAGGTCAAGATGGCAGTTATTTAGCAGAACTATTGCTAGAAAAGAACTATGAAGTACATGGAATAAAGCGCAGGTCATCTTCCTTTAATACTTCAAGAATAGATCACTTATTTCAAGATCCCCACCAAGAGAATAAAAGCTTTTTCCTTCATTATGGCGATCTTACTGACAGTACTAATCTTATTAGGATTATTCAGCAGGTTCAGCCAGATGAAATATATAACCTAGGAGCTCAAAGTCATGTTGCTGTAAGCTTTGAAGCCCCTGAATATACTGCAAATTGTGATGCTTTAGGTACGCTCAGGTTGTTAGAGGCAATACGCATACTGGGTTTAAAGAATAAGACTCGAATTTATCAAGCAAGTACTAGTGAGTTGTATGGCAAAGTCTTAGAAACACCACAGAGCGAAACCACTCCTTTTTATCCACGAAGCCCTTATGGTGTTGCCAAGTTATACGCGTACTGGATAACGGTAAATTATAGAGAGTCATATGGACTCTATGCTTGTAATGGAATATTATTTAATCATGAAAGTCCACGTAGGGGAGAAACTTTCGTCACTCGAAAGATTACCCGTGGATTATCTAGAATAGATGCAAATTTGGATAAGTGTCTTTATATAGGAAACCTTGATTCTTTAAGGGATTGGGGACATGCAAGAGATTATGTTGAGATACAATGGCGAATCCTTCAGCAAAATAAGCCAGACGATTTTGTGATAGCAACTGGTCGACAAGTGACTGTCAGGAAATTTATTGAGCTAGCAGCAAAAGAACTTAATTGGTCAAATGATTCTTCTACTTCAATTATTTGGGAAGGGACTGGAATTAATGAGAAAGGCTATCGTGCTGATACGGGCGAACTAGTAGTTAAGGTTGACTCATCTTATTTTCGCCCATCAGAGGTGGAAAGTTTGTTGGGTGACCCAAGTAAAGCTAAGGAACTTCTTGATTGGACTCCTAAGACAAGCTTGGAAGATCTTGTTGCCGAGATGGTTGAGGCTGACCGAAAGCAAGCTGAGATGGAAGCAAATATAATTAACAATAAAAGCTAATTTGATCATTACTTTTAGCATGCAATTTGAAAGATTAAAATCCTTCTATTTAATGGTTTAGGGGAAGTATTTATTCTGTACATGTTAGACTAAGCAAGAAATCGAAAATAAAGAATGAAGATTCTTTTGACTGGTGGTAGAGGTATGGTGGGAAGAAATTTATTGGATCATAGTCAAATAAGAAACTTCGAAATTTTAGCTCCCAGTAGGTCAGAGCTTGATTTGACAAATATCAATGCTGTTCGGGCTTATTTTGAATTAAATAATCCAGACATGGTTATACATTCAGCAGGGAAAGTGGGAGGTATTCAAGCAAATATCAGAGAGCCCATTTCTTTCTTCCTGCAAAACCTAAATATAGGCCAGAATTTATTGTTGGTTGCAAGAGAATGTGGAGTAAAAAGGCTTTTGAATTTAGCAAGTTCATGCATGTACCCAAAAGATCACCCTTCGAAGCTAAAGGAAGAAGATATTCTGACAGGTTTGTTAGAGCCAAGCAATGAAGGATATGCTCTTGCTAAAATCAGCATCACTAAGCTTTGCAGTTATATAAATAATGAAGATTCAAGTTTTAAATATAAAACGGTTATTCCATGTAACCTATACGGCAAATATGACAAATTTGACCCAGTTAAGTCACATTTAATACCTGCTATTATTTATAAAATAAATAAAGCCATTAATGATAATCAATCTATTGTGACTATTTGGGGCGATGGAACTTCGCGGCGTGAATTTATGTATGCTGGGGATTTATCAGATTCCTTGATTCATTGTGTCCGGAACTTTGATGAAATGCCAGAACTGTTGAATATAGGCCTAGGTTATGATTATTCAATTAGAGAGTTTTATGAAACGGCTGCAGATGTACTTGGATTTAATGGAGAATTTGATTTCGATTTAACTAAGCCTGTAGGAATGAAGCGTAAGCTATTAGATGTAACTAAGCTTTCAAGTTTTGGATGGAACTCAAAAACCGAGCTTCGAGAAGGAATATTGAACACTTACAAATACTTCCTTTCAACAATTCATAAATAATATGAAGTATCCACTAGCTACATCTTCTTGGGATGACAAAGAGTTGGAAGCAATTCAACGTGTTATCAGATCAAATAAGTTCACAATGGGTGATGAGGTAAGAAGTTTTGAAAAAGAATTCTCCGAATACATTGGCAGTCGCTTCTCCGTAATGGTTAACTCTGGCTCGTCAGCAAACCTCTTGGCGGTCGCATCTTTATTTTATACAAAAAATCCTAAATATAAGCTAAAAAGAGGTGATGAGATCATAGTCCCAGCAGTTTCTTGGAGCACCACATACTTTCCTCTATACCAGTATGGACTAAAACTAAAATTTGTTGATATTGATCTGAGAACGCTTAATCTTGATCTTAATCAACTTTCCTCTGCAATCACGCCAAGAACGCGAGCAATATTTGCTGTTAATCTCTTGGGTAATCCAATTAATTATTCAAGATTAAACGAATTAATCTCTGGCAATAATATAATTATTTTAGAGGATAACTGTGAATCAATGGGTGCAATATATGACGACAGAAAAGCAGGAACATTTGGATTACTTGGTACCTTTAGCTGCTTTTTTAGTCATCACATATCCACTATGGAGGGAGGGTTGATAGTTACAGATGATGAGGAGCTATTTCATATATTACTTTCTTTAAGGGCTCACGGGTGGACGCGTAATTTACCCAGCTTAAACAAAGTCACTAGTGAAAAAGAAAAAGACAAGTTTATGGATGCTTATAGATTTGTTCTGCCTGGATATAATTTAAGACCATTAGAAATGAGTGGAGCAATTGGCAGAGAACAGATCAAGAAACTTCCGAAGATAATTCTAGAAAGACGTCGAAATGCTGAGAAATTTGTTAAGCGTATGCAGGGTAATGAACATTTCATTATTCAGCAAGAAACAGGGGTTAGTAGTTGGTTCGGATTTAGCCTAATTCTTAAAGAAACTTCTAGGTATAACAGATCAGATATTATTAACTTATTTCAAGATAAAGGCTTTGAGGTTAGGCCTATAGTTACAGGAAACTTTGCAAAAAGCGAAGTTATCAAATATTTCGACTATTCAATTCATGGAAGCTTAGTTAATGCAAGTCAAGTTGATAATAATGGGTTATTCATTGGTAATCATCATTACCCCCTCGATGAAGCGATAGACAGCCTCGGCTCAATTGTTTCCCAGCTCTGAAAAAGAGTTAATTGTTTTTGGGTAAAATTGGAATATCTTTATATATCTTTTTTTTCATCCACAACTCGTTGTAATTATTTGTTCCTTCAGCTCCAAGGCCTGATAGGTCGCCACCTTTACTACTCTTTAGCAGACCGATCACTTCTCCATCAGGGAGTATAAATTTACCTCTAATAAATCTCTTAAGAAAAGGAATGCCTTTCTTTGTGAATGGTATTTTAGGGCAGATTAAATCTCCAAATATAATATTTAGATTTCTGCTGCTTTTTGCTATTGATTCTCCAAATAGTACTGGGCCAGTTGGGTAAAGAGGGTTTTTCCCGTACCATTTCTCAAGGCAGTTCCTTACTATCTCATTAATTGAGGTCTCAAGAACTTTATTGCTTGGTTTGGACCATATTATTCCATTGGAAACTGCCCAGGATGTCTTGGAATGCTTTAATTCATCCCTGAAAACTAACATGTCAGTGTTGATTTCTGGCTCTATCTTCTTTTTGCAAATAATAGAAATATCAAAGTACCAACCTCCATATTTATACAAAAGGCAGTATCTACCAAGATCACATTTGTAAGCATATGGATTTAATAGATCGTAAGCCCATAAAACGTCCTTGGGATAGTTGCTTTGTATGAACTCTCGTAATTCCTCTTCGCAAAGAAGCTTGTATATATCATCTTGAAATTGTGTTTTTACACTTTTACTGGCTTCCTCTAACCTTTTTGGTAATTTAGCCCCTTCTTTTGAAAGATATATTTGCCAGACCTTAGCCTTCATCTTCTAATCCAATCTGAATTGTATTATTATACTTTTATATTGAATATTTTTATTTCAGTGATGCCAAGCTGAATATTTCTATATCTTCAGGCTTCCTATTCTATTGGCATTGTAAACATTCAAAAGCAGTAAAAAAATAATGGGCGATACTGGAATCGAACCAGTGACTCCTACCGTGTCAAGGTAGTGCTCTACCTCTGAGCTAATCGCCCTTCTTGTCTTCTAGTTAAAAACTAGCTACTAGTAAAAATAGCAGCTAGTCCACCTTGTTTACCATCGTATGAGTTGAATTCTCCAGCGATTACGTTTTGTCAGGTCAGTACTAATTATTTCGATTGTCCCTCGGTTCTTGAGGTGAATGCGATCACCTGGTTCAAGTATGCGGCTTGGCTGTGAAATGGTTTCCCAGTTAAGTCGCAAAAAGCCTCCTTTTATTTGTTTCGTAATTTTGGCTCTAGACACTCCAAAGCCTGCTGAGGCCACTGCATCAATTCGGCACGAAGCTTCTATAGTTGTGATATCTCTGACCCTACGTTGGAGTGGTAGTTGTAATTCATCTAGGTTGACTTGTTCACAATGAAAAGCCACTTCTCTCAGTTTTCCCTTTAAGCCATTAAGCACGTTTGATGATTCAGATTTACATAAAACATTTGCACCTCTATCTCCTTTGATCCAGATATCTCCAATTCCATTTGATTCAACTCCCATCGACAATAAGCTCGTCCTTATGTCTTCTGCACTTGGTTGATCGAATAGAAAGTTCCCCTCTACCTTTAATCCTTTTATGGGCAAAGTTTTTTGAAGTTCAACATCTTCATTCTCATTGTGTTGAAAAAGAAGCATTTGCCTTTCTGCTCCTGGGTATCCTCCATCACTATGTATTTGAAGACTCGTCAAGACTTGCATCCTTTCCATAGCTTCTTCTTTAAGGCGGCCGGAAATAAACGAACACCATCTTGGTTGTTTTGTTCTTAGGACTGCATCTGCTAGGTCTATCAACTCTTCCATCCCAACTCTGTCGAAGCAACCTTTTAAAAGATCCTCTTTCGGTAGTTTCATGGATCGCTAAATCTCATGATTTCTTCTGGCTGTGCACTTTTTAGGATTTGCCAAGGTAATTCAATCCCTATGGGGGTTTCCAGAAGTAATAACCACAATCCTTCTTCATTACGCTTGCGAAGAACGTTTATGTCATCAGCATTGTCTGAGTTGACACTAGCTGTAGCTACATAGCTTCCAAGCAATCCTGAAAACATTCCTAAAAGACTTCCTATAAGGGATTCTCCCCATGGCTGTATTTCAAGTCCCAAGTTGGAAAATGTACTGAGTCCAGTCATCTGCGTAAAAGTAAGACCAGCTAAAAATCCAAAGGGCATCAACCATATAGACATAGCTTTCTGACGTTGCTGGCGAGCCAGCTTTGGGTTCAGGAAAGGAACTTTATCTATTTGAAGAGTTTTAATACGACTCTTTTTGTTGTCTGTTGCTGGCCCTGCTGAGGGAATAAAGCTGCCTGGTGGAATTTTGGAGGGTGGGACTAATTCACATCTCCTAAGTGGTGTTGCGGTTTGGACTAGCTGTTCATCCAGCATGTCTGCAGGACCTCTTTCTTTAAAAACAACTGCACAGATAGGCACGAATCGTTTCCTCAATTAAATGAATTCTGAACCCTCTTGGGATTTCTCTGTTAAACAACCTGCGCCTCTCTACAGTTCTTTGCGGATATATGTATCTGTTGATGGCTAAGGTTTTGGTTTCCGACCCTATCGATACTGCTGGTATCGATATTTTAAAGAAAGTAGCTCAGGTAGAGCAGCGAACAGGACTCAGTCCAGATGAGTTAAAGGGATTAATAGGAGACTATGACGCTCTGATGATTCGATCAGGGACGCAAGTAACGGCTGATGTGATTGAGGTCGCTGGGCGGCTTCGCATTATTGGGCGGGCGGGTGTTGGTGTTGACAATGTTGATGTTCCTGCTGCTACTCAGCGTGGTGTTTTGGTTGTTAATTCCCCAGAAGGAAACACGATTGCTGCTGCTGAGCATGCCTTAGCAATGCTTCTTTCTTTGTCGAGACATGTTCCTCAAGCGCATGCCAGCACAATCGCTGGTGGATGGGATCGTAAAAAATATGTTGGTAATGAGCTTTATAAAAAAACGCTTGGTGTTGTTGGGCTTGGAAAAATCGGATCTCATGTCGGAAGGGTTGCAAACGCAATGGGGATGGATGTAACCGCTTACGACCCATTTATTTCTGCTGAAAGAGCTCAGCAAATGCAAGTAAGACTTCTTTCTCTAGAGGAACTTTTTGTAGAAGCTGATTACATCACTCTCCATTTACCTCGTACACCAGATACGGAAAACCTTGTGAATGATGAATTGCTAAAAAGAATGAAACCGACAGCAAGGATTGTTAATTGTGCAAGGGGTGGAATTGTTGATGAAATTGCTTTAGCAGATGCTTTAAAACAAGAAGTTATTGCTGGAGCAGCTTTGGATGTTTATGCATCAGAACCTTTAGCGAAGGATTCTCCGCTTTTATCTGTAAAAGACCGTTTGATTTTGACTCCTCATTTGGGAGCTTCGACTGCGGAGGCTCAAGTAAACGTTGCAATTGATGTAGCAGAACAAATCAGAGATGTGCTTTTAGGGCTCCCAGCAAGAAGTGCGGTCAACATCCCTGGACTTAGTGCTGAGATTATGGAGAGATTAAAACCGCACTTGCAGTTAGCTGAGACCCTTGGATTGTTAGTTAGCCAGCTTTCTGGAGGGCAAGTGCAAGAACTCGAAGTTCGTTTGCAAGGAGAATTTACTAAACATCCTTCTCAGCCATTGGTAGTTGCAACCCTCAAGGGCTTGCTTACAGCAGCATTAGGAGATCGTATTAATTATGTGAATGCTTCTTTAGAAGCTAAAGGTCGAGGAATCCATGTACTGGAAGTTAAAGATGATGCAAGTAGAGATTTCGCTGGAGGTTCCCTGCAATTAACCACTAGGGGAGATCAAGGTGGACATAGTGTTACTGGCGCAGTCTTTGCTGATGGTGACTTGCGCATTACCACTATTGATGAGTTTCCCGTAAATGTAATGCCTAGCAGGCATATGCTTTTTACTCGTCACCGAGACATGCCAGGAATAATCGGACAACTTGGATCGTTATTGGGTGAGCACAATGTAAATATTGCTTCAATGCAGGTCGGACGTCGAATTGTTAGAGGAGATGCAGTAATGGTCTTGAGCATTGATGATCCCATCCCAAATGATTTGTTAAATGCTATTCATTCCATTAATGGTATTCAGGAGGCTTACCCAGTAACTTTGTGACTTCTTCTAATGGAGATGACTTCTTTTTCTTCAGAATTTATTTGGTTACAGTTTTCTGTTGATTATCCATCTGAGTTAGAGGAGTCCTTGATATGGAAATTTGATGAACTTGGTCTTAAGCGCTTTGCTTTTCAATATTCCACGATTAAGGGTTCTAAGCCAAAACTTCTTGTTTGGCTCCCTAAACATGAGTGGTCTATATCTGAGCGAAATATTTTTGTTGAATCCTTAGAGGCATTAGGTAAACCATTCTCGCTTGAATTAGAAAACTCTGATTGGGCTGAGTTTGGTGAAGAGGACTGGAGTGAAAGTTGGAAAAGGCATTGGCAGCCTGATCCAGTTGGAGAGCGATTGTTGATTTTGCCTGCTTGGCTTTCAATCCCTTCTCGATACTCCAATCGAAGAGTTCTTCTAATGGATCCTGGTAGTGCTTTTGGGACGGGCAGTCATCCAACTACAAGGCTTTGTTTGGAAGCTCTTGAGCAAGAGCCTTTGGCTGAGAAAGTGATTGCAGATCTGGGATGTGGAAGTGGCGTGCTTGGTCTAGCAGCAGTTATTTATGGAGCCAAGAAGGTTTTCGCTACTGACATCGACTCTTTGGCTGTTAGAGCCACTATGGAAAATTCAAAAATAAATGGTTGTCAAGATCTTATGAAAGTTGAACTTGGTTCAATCGAAGTTCTTTTGGAAATGCTTAATGGTAGAAGAGTTGATTATCTGCTTTGCAATATTTTGGCACCTGTCATCAAGTCTTTAGCTCCAAAATTTGAAGAAGTACTTAGTGAAAAGGGGATAGCTTTTTTAAGCGGACTTTTAGTTGAACAGGCGCCAGAGTTGCAGTCTGTCCTTCAGGAACTAGGTTGGCGTGCTTCATGTGTGAAAAAGCAAGGCTCATGGGCGCTTTTGCATGTTTCTAAACGGGCATAACAGGCAAAGAGCCCATAAGTAGAACTTATATGAAAACCTTTTTTGATTGGCCTTAAATGTAAGGCACGGTATATACGCCTTTAATTGACCGTTCCCGATGTAAAAAGGTTCCATCCAGGTGTGATTTCTGTTACTTCTGGTTTCCTATTCGCGCCTCCTTAATCCCATGGCTTCTTATAAAGTCACCCTCCAAAACCAGAGTGAGGGTTTGAACAAGACCATTGAGGTCCCTGATGATCAGTACATCCTTGATGCTGCTGAGGAGCAGGGAATCGACCTCCCTTATTCTTGTAGAGCAGGTGCTTGCTCTACTTGTGCAGGAAAAATCACTGCAGGGACTGTGGACCAGTCCGATCAAAGTTTCTTGGATGATGATCAGTTGGAAGCAGGGTTTGTTCTAACCTGCGTTGCATATCCAACTTCTGATTGCACTATTACAACTCACGCAGAGGAAGAGCTTTACTAAAACGATTATTAATTTGTTTTGTAACGCCCTAGCCTTGCTAAGAGTCTCTGGATCAGCCACCCTCTATGGGTGGCTTTTTTAGTCATATTGCTTTGATTATTTGCGATAGCAGCTGTGAGTTCTGTTTCCTATTTGCTTACTGACACTGATTCTCTCCTAGAGCATGGGTCTATTCAGACAAGTTCAGGAGGTCAGTTTAGTTTTCGAGTGATCGGGCCATGCTGTCGCTTGTTTGATCGCGAGGAACTCCCTTGGCCTTGTTCTCGATTGGCATGGAAAAGTAAAGAGCCTAGTTGGAGAAGAATTGGATGTCGCTTTGTTCCTGATATTGCAGCTAGACGATGCCCTACTTATTCCGTTGAGCTTCTTCAACCTGGATCAAAGCCAACTTCTACTCTTCTTACCCTTTTTGCAAATAGATTGACTCCCTCAATGCAGGAGTGGTGGTATAGCCGTCAACCGCGTTCTAAAGATGAATCTAATTGTGCCCCTTTAGCAGTGTGAATTGCTTACAGCAGAATAAAACCCTGAGGATCTAGTTCAGAGCTCTTAAAAAATAATTAAAACCAAGTACATGGTGAGATTTGGCCCTCACCATGCGTGGTTTGATCAGATGTGAATCTGTTTTAGTTAGCCAACACCTGGGTTGAACTTGTTTTCGCCTTCAGAAGAAGGAACATAGCTCTCATTAACATCGCTGCATTGCAGGCTGTCAAATGTTTGTCCGCTAGCCCTTTGGCAGAGACTTTTTTGCTGAGCCAAGTCAAGAACCGCATCGCTGAAGTCGGCGCCATCAATAACAGCACCATTGAAAAAGCTTTTCAATAGATCAGCGCCACGGAAGTTGGCATCTGAAAGATCAGCATTATCAAAACGTGTTGCATAAGCAATTACGTTTTGAAAATTGGCTCCACTGAGATTGGAATTCTGCAGATTAGATACGCTGAAGAATGATCCACTAAGGTCTGCCCCACTCAAATCTCTGCCAGAGAGATCGTATTTCACATACTCCGTGTTCTGTAGGTTCTGACCGCGAAGACTTGTGTCTAGCGCATCGACTGATGATGGATCACTTGGATAGAGAGCTCCAACTGACATCGGACCGATGCTTAGTCCAACTAGAACAGGTACCAGTATGAGGAGTTTTGAGAGGGACTGCTGAAGGAAGGAAATTAGAGATGCCATTGAAGACGCCAGGAATTGACCGAAAACCGCCAAACACATTCTTTCACGACGTGGGATGACCTCCCGCTAGGAATCACGAACTGTTGCAGCGAGGTTTTAGCTCTAATTGAAGGAAGTCTTTTGCCAAGAGGGTATTTGGGAAAATTGCTTGTGCTTCTTTTAGTAAATCATTAGGTGTTACATCGTTCCCAGGTGCATATCTCGGGCTCAAATGCGTAAGTGCTAGTTGATTAACTCCTGCTTCTGAAGCAGTTTGGGCGGCCATAGTGCTAGTCGAATGCTTTCTTTGATAGGCCAAATTCGCGTCACAATGGGCGTATGTTGCTTCGTGGATTAGTAGGTCAGCCCCACGTGCAAGTTCAACAGCTTTTTCCGAGAAAACCGTGTCAGTACAGTAAACAACGCTTAGTCCAGGTTGCATTGGTCCACATAATTCAAGGCCATTAATAATTCGACCATCCTCTAGCACAACCTCCTGCCCCTTTTTTAAGGCTGCATAAACAGGACCTGGTGGAATAGACATTGCCCGTGCTTTCTCTATGTCGAAACGACCTGGCCTGCTTTTTTGTTGGACTCTATAGGCATAAGCAGGAACACGGTGATTGAGTTCGGTACAAGTGACCTCTATATCTTCTTCTTCGAAAAGAATGGTTCTTTGTTCAGCTGATTTTCGAACTTTGTGGGTTTTGAGTGGATAGCTGATGCGACTAGAACTGTTTTCTAAAACGCCTGCTAGGTAACTTTCTAGTGGGTCAGGTCCGTAGAGATCTACTCCAGAGCTAGTACACGCCAGACCTAAGCTGGCTAATAGGCCAGGGAGCCCAAATATATGGTCTCCATGCATATGGGTAATAAATAAACGCCTTAGCTGGGAAAGACGTAAATCGCTTTTAAGAAATTGATGTTGCGTGCCTTCTCCGCAATCAAATAGCCAAAGCTCCGAGCGCTGCGGAAGTCGCAGTGCAACTGATGAGACGTTTCTAGCTCTTGTAGGGACGCCGGAGCTTGTTCCTAGGAAGGTGACCTGCAAGGTCCTTTTAAATAATGACCATGCTCACATTTAAGGGTCTTTAGCAGTGGCTGTGTTGCCAAAGTATGGGCACACTGGGATTCTTCTTAAAATTATTTTGTGAATCGGCGACTGCCGCTGTTGTTGTTTTTTGCTCTGGGAGGTCTTTTTTCGACGACTTTCGTAGGGCAGGAGGCAATTGCTGGACAAGAACCTTTGATTAGGGTTTTAGTTAGGGAATCAACCAATTTGCGCTTTAGATCTGATGGAGATACCCCTCTTTTTGTGAAAGGAGTTTTTAGTAAAGGCGAAAAACTTAGTTCAATTAGCCTTAGCAGGCGCTCAGGTTATATCGAGGTAAGGGTCCGAGGAGATAAAAGAAAGGTAATTCGTTTAAACAAAGATTCAGTTTTATGGATTAGTAGTAATGACTCAAGAGGTATTTGGCTTGAAAACCGTAGATATAGAGGTGCCTTGAGAGTTCGATTAATTGGGAAGTTATTCCAAGTTGTCAACCATGTAGGAATTGAAAATTATTTAGCAAGTGTTGTGGGTGGAGAAATGCCTAAAACTTGGCCAATTGCAGCGCTTCGAGCACAGGCTGTAGCGGCAAGGACATATGCCTTGAAAAGGTATGGAAAACGCGGAAATTTTGATGTTAAATCTAATCAATCAAGCCAGGTTTATTTGGGGATTGAATCTGAAACTAAAACTACATTGAATGCTGCAAAGAGTACAAATTCTTTGGTGCTAGCTCATAAAGGAAAATTGATTAATGCAGTTTTTCATAGTAGTTCAGGAGGCTCTACTGAGCCAAGCGGATATGTTTGGAAAAACCAGTTGCCTTATTTACTTAGTGTAAAAGATTATGATCAACATAGTCCTAATAGGAAATGGGAGGTTTTATTTGATAGAAAACAACTAAAGAAGGCTTTTTCAGACGTTGGTGGACTTGACAGACTTGATTTAATTAATCATAGTCCAACCGGCAGGGTTAGAATTGTCAAGGCATCTGGTCCTCGTGGCTCAATTTCTATTACGGGAGAAGAGTTAAGAAGACGCTTAGGTCTAAAAAGTACTTTATTTCGTTTTGAAATGATTGACTTAAAGACTGCTAAAAGTATTAATTTGACCAAAAAAGATTCTAAACAAGTAAACAATATCCCTATAAATAATGTCTCGACACAAGTTGATCAATTTTATTTGCAATCCACAGCAGATAAAAATTATTTAGATAAAAATTCTCTCTCTCAAAATCTACCTCTGCCCCCCCCATTGCCTGAAATCTATCCAGTCCCTCCTGATTTCATAGAACTTGTAACGCCGCCACCGCCATTAAATTCTTTTAGAAAAAATAGTCTTAATGATAAGAACTCCTTCTTATATGTAAGAGGATTGGGGGCTGGTCATGGTGTGGGTATGAGTCAATGGGGAGCATATGGATTAGCAAAAAAAGGATTTGATTTTCGACAAATTCTTAATCATTACTATACAGATGTAGATATAATTCCTTTTAGTAGAGTTCTCGAGAAATATTGAGGCTCTTAATTAGAATAATTCTGCGAATCCAAATTTAAGATTCATTAAAGACTCTTTGCTCCCTTTGTCGAGGTTCAATGTTCAGGAGGATGTCAATTCTCTTGCTAATTCCTTAGTTGATGTATTGGAGATTTCTTTGAAGAAAGGAATAGCTTTCTCTGGTATGAAGCCTATTGGGTTGGCAACAGGCAGGACAATGCTTCCTGTTTATGCAAAATTAGTTGAAAGGATAAAATGTTGGAAAAAGTCAGACTTAGAAAAGTTAAGAAAAAGCTGGTGCAGCTTTAATCTTGATGAGTATGTTGGGCTAGACCCATGGGATAAGAATAGCTTTAAGTACTACATTGATTCTTATTTGGGAGGTCCTCTATCTCTAAATAGAGATAAAATGTATGGTCCTGATGGTAACGCAAAAGATCCTTGTCTTGAGGCTAAGAGTTATTCGAGACATATAAAGAAGTTAGGAGGAGTGGGCATACAGCTTCTAGGTGTTGGTGTTAATGGCCATATTGGCTTTAATGAGCCTCCTTGTACATCGAGAGCTACTTGCAGAGTCGTTTCTTTGACGGAGTCAACTAGGGAACAAAATGCCAGTTGTTTTTTAGGTGGATTGAGGAATGTTCCTTCTCAAGCAATAACATTGGGCATTAGTGAGATTCTTGATGCGGAGGAAATACACTTAGTTGTAACAGGTTCGGAAAAGTCTGCTGTTCTGAAGTCTTTTATTGATTCGCAACCAAATAAGCATCTTCCAGTTAGTTGGTTGCGTAACCATAAGAATTTATTTGTCTGGACTGATACAAAAGCAATTAATAATCAGATTAAATACTGACGCTAATAATTGACTTTATTATATGGCATTTAAAACAACTTTTGGTTTTATGCCAAGGTTTTCTGTTTTTTGTCCTATTCCCACAACTTGTTTGCTTTTATCAACTATAGCTATATATTCACTCGAGGTCTCTAATTCACTAGCACTATATATTCTGCTATCTAATTTTTCCTTTTTTGGGTAAATGATGCAGCCAGTTTGCCATTTTTTGTTCTCTTCCTGAGTGAGAACAAGGCTTGAAAGATGATTCAATGCGTTTATTGGAGGAATTATATTACTTCGGAAATCTTTTTCTAAGCAGACTTCATTAGGTAGTGGAATTGATTGTTTTTCATAGAAACCCAATGCTTGTGTTCGCTTTAGTTTTTCTAGACAGCCATGACACCCAATTTTTTTCCCAAGATCACGCGCAAGAGCTCGAATATATGTACCGGATGAACAGTGAATTTTCACTTTTAGCTTCCCTTCTTTGCTTAACCATTCAATAAGTTGAAGAGAATGAACTGTAATTATTCTGGGTTTGATTTCTATGGTTTTTCCTGATCGAGCTAATTCATAAGCACGCTTACCATTTATATGAACACTCGAGAACTGTGGTGGTATTTGTTGAATAGAGCCTCTAAAAGTATCTAAATAGGCATCTACTTCATCCGTACTTATTTTTGGCCAATCTTTTTGGAATAAAACTTCTCCTTGAAGATCATCAGTAGTTGTTTGTAGACCTAGTTGAATTGTTCCTAAGTATGATTTTTCAGTTGGTAAAAATGGCAATAATCGAGTTGCTTTCCCAACTGCAATTGGGAGCACCCCTGTCACCTCAGGATCAAGAGTGCCTCCATGTCCGACCCGTTTGATCCCTAAAGCCTTGCGGACGCGACTTACGCAATCATGTGAAGTAAGCCCTCTTGGCTTGTTAATTACTAGAAATCCACTTAGGTCTTCCAAGACTGTCTTTTGTACCTATGCTTGTTATAACAACGATGATTTTATAGAAGTCTTTGCTTATATTGATTTATCCAGAGTAATTAATTATGAATAAGTTTTCTGAATCGATGATGGTAGATCTTCCTGAGTTTTTAAATACAGGCTTTGCTCTTAAAGCACATTTGGCTAGTTATCTCCAGATTCCCATGCAAGACATCACTAATCTCCTATCTAAAGGTTCAGAAGAGTTGGCATCACTACATCCTAAGTCATATGAGTTTGAAGATCCTACAAGCTTTTATGAGGAAAACGTAGGGACAGCCCACTTACTAGATTTAGCATCCTGGCACCTGGGGAGTGCAGATTATATTGCTGATACCTTACGCCTTTTAAAGATGTTCACTAAGGGGCATGTACTCGATTTTGGTGGAGGCATAGGGACGCATACTTTATATGCAGCTTCTTTAGAAGAAGTAGATCATGTTTTTTTTGTTGACCTTAATCCAAAGAATCGATCATTTGTAGAACTAAGATCTAAAATGCTTGGCTTAGAAGATAAGATCTCTTTTCATAGAGATATTAATAGTTTAGGTCAGGTTCTTTTTGATTCGGTTATTTGCTTAGATGTACTTGAGCATTTAGCCGATCCTTCTAAGCAATTAGTGAGTTTCCTTGACGTAATGAAACCAGATTCAAGAGCTTTAATGAATTGGTACTTTTTTAAAGGTTATAACGAAGAATTCCCTTTTCATTTTGATGACCCATTAATGATAGATAACTTTTTTTTGACTCTTCAGAAGAATTTCTTAGAAGTTTTTCACCCCCTTTTGATAACCACGAGAGTTTATAGGCCTATGCAAAATGAGTAATTATAAAATTTAAAGATTATGTATTAATTAACCTTATTGCAATTAAATCCGGCTCCTTTTTTTATTTCGCTGTAGCTACATTAATTCTTTTACGGTTACGAAGTCCTCTGCGAATACTTTCAAACTTGACGATTCCATCAGTTAGGGCAAACAAAGTATCGTCTTTCCCTTTCCCAACATTTACACCAGGGAGTACAGAAGTTCCTCTTTGACGGATAAGAATTGAGCCAGCAGTTACGGACTCTCCGCCATAGGCCTTTACTCCAAGTCTTTTTGAATTGGAATCTCTTCCGTTACGGGTTGAGCCTGTGCCTTTTTTATGAGCCATTGGGAAAAATAGGTGTTGGGTTTACTGGATAGCTTTACCGCTAATGGAAATTGATTTAACCATAACGCGGGTTAGTTCTTGACGGTGACCATTCTTTCGACGAGTTTTTTTCTTGGGGCGCATTTTGTACACAAGTATTTTAGGGCCTCTCCTGTGAGATAAAACTTGTAGTTCAACTGTTGCTCCTTTTACATAGGGTTTGCCAATTGTTGCTTCTTTGCCATTTTTCAACAGAAGAACGTTCTCAAGAGTCACCGTGTCGTCAACATTTGCTTGAATTCGATCCAAGTCGTAGTACCGATTGGGCTGAACCCAGAATTGTTGTCCTGAGGATTCGACTATTGCGTATTTAGAATCTTTGGCGTCTGTGAGTGTTTGAGTCGATTTTTTTGTTTCTTTAGTTGTTCTCTTGTTAGCAGCAGCCTTTTCTGAGACTTTGCTGTTTGAGGCTTTAGTGCTGGCTTTGCTAGTTGAGGCTTTAGTGCTGGCTTTGCTAGTTGAGGCTTTAGTACTGGCTTTGCTAGCTGAGGCTTTAGTACTGGCTTTGCTAGCTGAAGCTTTTTCAGGGGATTTTTCGGCCATTGGCTTAAGACACGCTCAGGCTCGGTAAAAAAAACTTTAGACCTACTTTATGTTGGTTAAAGGTGTTTTAACCGATTGGGCCTAAGACGCAATCGACATTTAAACCAATATCTTCAGGGTTAGAGGTCCTATTAGTCAAGATATAAGAAAAATTTGTTGCTGCTGTCTTTAGCAAATACGTTTGCACATCTTTGGGGAGATCTTGCTATTTCTTCTAGACTTAATCAGTGTTGTCTTAAGGGCTGGTGTTTTCTTATGAGTGCTCGAAAGACTTATATTCTCAAGCTCTATGTGGCGGGGAATACACCTAATTCAATGAGGGCCTTGAAAACTTTGAGAAATATTCTTGAAACAGAGTTTAGAGGTGTCTATGCCTTAAAGGTTATTGATGTACTTAAGAATCCTCAGCTTGCAGAGGAAGACAAGATTTTGGCTACCCCTACTCTCGCAAAAATCCTGCCACCTCCTGTTCGGAGAATTATTGGTGATTTGTCAGATCGTGAAAGAGTTCTCATTGGTCTTGATTTGCTTTATGACGAATTGGCTGAGAGTGAGCTTTTGAGAGATTCGTATGGAGATGAGAACATAGTTTCATCAGATTCTTAAGGCTCTCGTAGGACTTTGAAGATCTTTATTTCCTCCCTCTAGGTTTTGTTATAGAGCCAAGTGTTTATGAATCCTTCCAGCGAAGTTAGTCCCACTCAGATTCAAGTCCAAAAGCTCCCTACTGGGATAGAGGGGTTTGATGATGTTTGTCATGGTGGTATTCCTGCTGGGAGGAGTACTCTCATCAGCGGAACTTCCGGTACAGGCAAAACAGTCTTTTCTTTGCATTTTTTGCATAACGGGATCACACAATTTGACGAGCCTGGGATTTTTGTCACTTTTGAAGAGTCGCCAGAAGACATTCTGAGAAATGCCGCAAGCTTTGGTTGGAATCTCAAGAAGATGGTAGATGAGGATAAATTATTTATTCTTGATGCATCCCCTGATCCTGATGGGCAAGATGTAGCAGGAAGCTTTGACCTGTCTGGATTAATAGAGAGGATTAGTTATGCAATACGTAAGTACAAAGCGAAAAGGGTGGCAATTGACTCAATTACTGCTGTATTTCAGCAGTATGACGCTATATATGTTGTTCGCCGAGAAATCTTTCGTTTAATTGCACGGTTGAAAGAAATAGGAGTCACGACTGTTATGACGACTGAACGTATAGATGAATATGGACCTATTGCTCGTTATGGAGTAGAGGAATTTGTCTCAGATAATGTTGTGATTCTCAGAAATGTTCTTGAGGCAGAAAAAAGACGCCGCACTGTTGAAATCCTTAAGTTGAGAGGCACTACTCATATGAAGGGAGAATTCCCTTTCACTATGGGGACTCATGGCATCAGTGTATTCCCCTTGGGTGCAATGAGACTTACTCAGCGTTCCTCGAATGTACGTATTAGTTCAGGTGTCCCAGCTCTAGATGAAATGTGTGGAGGTGGATTTTTTCAGGACTCAATCATTCTTGCTACAGGTGCAACAGGTACTGGCAAGACTATGTTGGTCTCGAAATTTATTGAGGATGCATATGACAACAATCAAAAAGCAATTCTTTTTGCTTATGAAGAGTCTCGAGCTCAGTTGCTTAGAAACGCAACTAGTTGGGGAATCGACTTTGAGAAGATGGAGAGTGACGGTTTGTTGAAGATAATTTGTGCCTACCCAGAATCAACAGGACTGGAGGACCATCTTCAAATAATTAAAACAGAAATTACCCAATTCAAACCTTCCAGAATGGCAATAGATTCGCTTTCCGCCCTTGCAAGAGGTGTAAGTCTGAATGCTTTTAGACAGTTTGTTATTGGCGTTACAGGTTATGCTAAGCAAGAAGAGATAGCAGGATTCTTTACAAATACGGCCGAAGAGTTTATGGGCAGTCATTCGATAACAGACTCCCATATTTCTACAATTACTGATACTATTCTTCTTCTTCAATATGTGGAAATAAAAGGAGAGATGGCAAGAGCAGTAAATGTATTCAAGATGAGGGGTTCATGGCATGATAAGAGGATCCGTGAATTTATGATTACTGCAAATGGACCTGAAATTAAGGATACATTTACCAATTTTGAGCAAATATTTAGTGGTGTACCCCATCGTGTTAAGTGATGATAGGCCTTAGTCAGGCTCCTACTCTGGAAAAGTAATTAGATGATTGCATTTGAATCTGATTAGCTTCTTCTTAGAACTCTTCTATATATTGCTTTTGATTTTGTCGTTCAGACTGTATAAAAACCTCGTCAGCATCTGCATGTTCTAGAGGGAGGTCAAACCAGAAAGTTGTACCAATTCCCTGTTCACTTGCCATCCCTATTTTTCCACCATGTTTTTCGATTATTCCTCTTGCTATTGATAGCCCTAGCCCTGTACCTATTTCAGTATGGACAGAATTCTCAACTCGAAAAAATCTGTCAAAGATTTTTTCTTGAGCCTCTTTGCTTATTCCGCAACCAGTATCAGCAACTTCTATACGAAGCTTTGGGAGTGGTGAAACTAGTTCACAATAAGGAGCTGAAATATTTTTTCTAGGTGGTTCAGCTAAGCAGCTATCTGGCCATGTGTATGCCTTTAGGGATAAAACACCTCCAAAGGAACTGAATTTCAGGCCATTACCTACTAAATTGTCTAAAACCTGCAATAGAAGATCCCAATTTCCTAATACTTTTGGCATCTCTTCGTTTACTTCAAGTAATAGTTTGACATCTTTTTCATCGGCATTTAGCTTATAGTTTCTAAGTGTCTGCTCCATTGCAGGGACGACATCTATAGGCTCGAAATTTACAGTTCGACCGTCTTCTAGTCTAGATAAATCTAGTACGTCATTAACCAGCCTTGTAAGTCTATCTGTCTCATTATTTGCAACTTCAAGAAACTCTTTTTTTTCTTCCTCTGTTAATTGGTCGCCAAGGTCATGCAATGTTTCAACATAGCTCTTGATGTTGAATAGTGGTGTCCTGAGTTCATGAGAAACATTGCTTATGAAGCGAGTTTGTGCAGCATTTAGTTCAACTTCCCTTGTTAGATCTTGTATTGTAATTGCAATACCTTTTAGATTTTCTTTGCTTGGATCTCTTACGGATTGAAGTACAATTCTTAGAGTCCTTTTTGGTTCTTCAAGACTACAACGAATATCATCACTTTCGATTGATTTGTTGGTCAATGCTTTTAGGGGATCATGAAGTTCATTCGAAAGGATCTCAGGTAATTCATCGATCAATTCTTGTCCCTCTAAATTTCTTCCTTCCCATCTAAAAATCCTTTTTGCTGTTGGATTTGCCAACACTATTTTACCTTTCTCATCTAGTAATATTGCTCCATCTGCCATCGTTGCAATGAGTGATTCTTGTTTTACCTGTGCAGCAGTTAATTCTTCTATATTTGCTGCATCATATTCCTCTAACTGTAATGCCATTGCGTTAAAGCCACTTAAAAGCTCTCCAAGTTCTCCGCTCATTGGTAGCGAAATTCTTGAGTTGAATTTCCCTGCAGCGATTTCTCTGACACCTCTTAAAAGCTCTTTGACAGGCCTTGTGATTGTCAGAGCATTAATCACAGCACCTAAGATTACAAGTACCCAGATTGATATGAATACTGCAACTGTTACTTCCCTAGTTAAGGCAGCACTAGCGATGGTATTTTCATTAGGATTAACTCCTATTGCAAGTGTTCCTAAATAATTACCTTCCCATGAAAGAGGTACAAATACATCAGTAACTTGACCTTGAGGAGTTAAATGTTTTCTGACTAGTGGCTTTTCAGGGTGTTTTCTCATGTCGTCAGGCATTGAAAGTCGTCTACTAAGTTGTAGTTCGCTGTATCCATTTGCAGGGATACCGCTAACCGGTATCCCTAGATAAATCAATCCTTCTTTGTCAGCAAAGAATATATACCTAAGGCTTCTACTTGATCTCCAAAACTTTTCGGCAATACTTGAGAGCTCTCTATCTTTTTTTTTGGCAACTAATTCAGAGACATTACCAGAAAGTAATAGGCCTAGGTCTCTTGCATAACGCGTATCATTCATTCCAGCATCTCTTTGAATTCCATTTAATGCAAAGAAAGTTATTCCAGTCATCATTAGACTTACAACAAGTGTTGCTATGGTCAACAATTTTGTTTGTAAGCTGAATTCTTGCCACCAAAGTCCAATACGTTCCCAAAAACCTTTGGGCTTAGATGCAGGATTGGGCAGGGTATTTTTCCCCCAGTCACTTACACTCTGACCACTATTACTTTCCATTAGTTGATTCTATATCCAAAGAATCTATTAGCTTCTAACTTGGTGGCCAATGTCGCGTCGATATGTGATTCCATCAAAATGCACTTGTTCCAGACCTTTGTAGGCCACTTTGAAGGCCTCATTGAATGTCTTCCCTTGCGCAACAACAGACATGACCCGCCCTCCTGAAGTAAAAAGTTCACCATTTGGCTTGCAATTTGTCCCGGAATGAAAAATTTGCAAATTGTCTTTGGGTTTCACATCAATTTTTATTGGATCATTTAAACGTGGAGATTTTGGGTAGCCATCAGCTGCAGCTACAACGCAAGCACTACAGCCTTCTTTTATGGACAGTGTTTGAGCTAATTCTAGAGAACCCAGAGCACATGCATGGATGATTTGCCCTATTTCGGATCCCAGAAGAGGCATTAGGGCTTGACATTCAGGATCCCCAAAACGGCAATTAAATTCAATTACCTGAGGTCCTTTAGAAGTAAGCATTAGCCCTGCATAAATAACGCCTCTGTAGTCAATATCCCTACTCTTTAGTGCCATCAGTGTTGGTTCAAGAATTGTTTTTTTAATTGTCTCTAAGTCTTTTGAATTAACTAGAGGTGCTGGTGAATAAGCACCCATCCCTCCAGTATTAGGCCCCGTATCTCCCTCGCTCAGTCTTTTGTGGTCTTGGGCAGGGGGTAAAACAACCATTTGTTTCCCATCGCAAAGAGCGAATATTGAAACTTCTGGTCCTTCTAGTTTTTCTTCCAGTATTACCTGATCAGAAGCATTGCTAAAACGTTTTGAAAATGCCTCATTTATAGCTTTTGCAGTTTCATCAATCGAATGAGGTACGAAAACTCCTTTCCCGCTTGCTAGCCCATCAGCTTTCACAACCACAGGCCTGTTCAATCTATTGAGAATGTCAAGAGCCTCTTCTTTTGTGTTTGCTGCCCAATGGGTTGCAGTTGGAATTTTTGCTTCGTTCATAAGGTCCTTAGCCCAGGTTTTGCTGGCTTCAAGGAGAGCACCTTTTGCAGAAGGTCCAAACACAGCTATACCAGCAGTTCTTAGTTGATCCGCTAATCCGGCGGCTAATGGTGCTTCAGGTCCAATTACAACAAGGTCGATTTGGAGCTTATTAGAGATATTTATAAGCTCTTCGATATTGCTTTCAGCACAATTCAGTTGGGTGCATCCGCATTGCTTCGATGTCCCCCCATTGCCAGGAGTCACCCAAACATCCTCAATTTCAGGAATACGACTGAAAGCCCATGCAAGAGCATTCTCTCTGCCTCCACTCCCGATAATCAGGATTTTCCTAAGTGGTGGTAAGGCTTGATTGAGAGTTCTAGAGGCATACATAGAAAATTTTGGAAGGTAAATTTGATTAGTGGGCGAGCATTTTTTGGGTTGGGATCATTGGATCTCTATTGGTTGTGCTCTTGAAACTATCTCATTGACTAAGGAATTATTTTTAGTTTTTGGGAAAGCAAGTTTAAGTGGACTGATGTGTGATTCAGTTTATTCGGAAGAGTTAACGGTTCATCCAAGCATTTACTGAAAATTTAAAGATATAATTGCTTCTTTCCTTATCAGGCTTATTCTCTGAGCTCATAAGCATGTTCCCTAGCCTAATGAATCAGGACTTCTCTCCTAAATGCTTTAGTTATTAAGAAATTAAAATGATTCCCAATCCTGGACCTTTGCTTTATGAAGGAAAAGCAAAGCGAGTATTTAAATCTATTGATAGCGACGATGAGGTGGTTGTTGAGTTTAAGAACACTGCTACTGCCTTTAATGCTCTGAAAAAGGCTGAATTTGAAGATAAGGGTCGTCTGAACTGTCAAATTTCTGCTTATCTTTTTGAGCTTTTAGAGCAAGAGGGAATACCAACGCATTACTTAGGGTTGATGTCAGATTCCTGGATGGGAGCTCAAAAGGTAGAGGTAATTCCTTTAGAGATAGTTATTCGCAATGTCGCAGCTGGATCTTTATGCAGAGAAACCCCAATAAAGCCTGGGACAAATTTGTCACCAGCATTATTAGATATTTACTACAAAGATGACAGCTTGGGTGACCCACTCCTCACAGAAGAACGTTTGGAACGGTTGGAAGTGATAAATCACCAGGAAAAGAATGAAATTGAAAATCTCGCAAGAACCATAAACAGACTCTTGACAGCATTTTTTGTTGAGATTGACCTCACCCTTGTGGATTTCAAGCTTGAATTTGGGACCAATCATGAGGGCCAAATAATTCTTGCTGATGAGATCAGTCCAGATACATGCAGGCTTTGGGACAAAAGGACTAGTGACCCTAAAAAACGCATTCTTGATAAGGACCGTTTCCGTCAGGACTTGGGTTTTGTGGTTGATGCATACGGTGAGGTCCTCAAACGGGTCCAAGGGGCATGCGCCAAACCTCGCAACTACCGGTAAGGTCAGCGCACATTCACTGCTAAGCAGCGGGATCGCTGATTTCAATGGCTAGTTTCCCCTCAAGAGACCTTTTGCCTTTTTTTAGAAAAGGCTTCTATGGATTGGCAATGACCATCCCATTGCTTCTATCGCCTTCTGCGGATTCCAAAACGGCTGAGCAGGCTAATAAATCAGGGGCGATGAAACCTCGATCTGATAAGAGCCTCTTGGCCCAAGGTCGCAAATTAGCTCAAGCCCAAAGAGGGGATCCATCAAAGTCGGCTGAAGGCCAGATACAAGGTCAAAAGTCCAATGACCTTAATGATGAAAAGGATGAACCTAGAGTTTTGATCACTGAGGTGATTATTGAAGGGATAGGAGATCATCCAGATAGAGATAGTTTGCAACTTGCTGCCTATGACTCAATGGCAGTTCGTCCAGGAGGCACGGTTAATAGAAATGATTTGCAAATTGACTTGGATTCTATTTATGCAACTGGTTGGTTTTCAGGGGTAAGAATAGAACCAGTAAATGGTCCTTTAGGAGTTCAGCTTGTAGTGACAGTGGACCCTAACCCTGTGCTAACAAAAGTTGAGCTTGATATAAAAGATGCAAGGATCCCAAGATCAGTTATTGATGAGATATTTACTACTGCTTATAACAACACACTGAATTTAAATGACTTGCAAGAAAGAATGAAGGAGTTAAAGAAATGGTATGTAAATGAAGGTTATTCTTTGGCAAGAATTACTGGTCCAAGTAGAGTTACTTCTAAGGGTGTAGTTCGACTCCAGGTCCTTGAGGGTGCTGTGGCTGGTGTGCAAGTTCAGTTTCTAAATAAGGATGGAGATGTACTTGATGAGAATGGTAATAAGATAACGGGAAAGACTAGGCAATGGGTTATTAAGCGGGAGATTTCAATTAAGTCAGGTGAGACATTTAATAGAAATCAACTTGAGTCAGATATTAAAAGACTTTATTCGACTTCACTTTTTAGTGATGTAAAAGTCACATTGAAACCAGTCCCTGGTGAGCCTGGAAATGTGATAATTCTTTTAGGGGTTATTGAGCAATCAACAGGCTCTCTCTCTGGAGGACTTGGCTATAGCGGGGCGCAAGGAGTTTTTGGAACTGTTGGTTTGCAGGAGAGTAATCTCTTTGGTAGGTCCTGGAACATATCAACCAATTTTACCTATGGCCAGTACGGAGGCTTAGTTGATTTAAGTTTTGCTGACCCATGGATTAAGGGAGATATATATAGGACTGCATTTCGGACGTCTGTGTTTTTAAGTAGAGATGTTCCGCAGGCATTTAGAAGTAAAAAACATGGAAATATTCGTGGAGTTTCTGACTATTATGATGCAGGATCTCAGTCTACTTATGCGTATGAAGTAGGTACATCCACACATGGAAGGACAAAATATGATTCAGTAGCAGAGGCTAAAACTAATGATGGAAATGTAAGCTGGTTTGATTATGATGGTGATGCAGTTGCGCTACAAAGAACAGGTGCAAGTATTGCTTTCTCTAGACCACTAAACGGTGGCAATCCTTACAAGAGAGCTCCATGGACAATTGTTGCAGGTTTTAATGCACAGGTTGTAGAACCAATTGCTTTTTCAGGAGAATCTCGCCCTTATGGCGTTGGAACTAGAGATAGAAGAAATGGAAAGGTTCCAAACGGCGATGTTATTTGTATCTCGTTTAATTGTGCACGAGAAAACCAGCTAATAGGAGTAAGAACTGGTGCAACATATAACACACTTAATGATAATGCAAACCCTACTTCTGGAGATGTTTTCAGTGTTGCTACTCATCAATATGTTTCAGTAGGAGAAAGTTCCCCAACCTTTAATCGGGCTAGAGTTAGCTATACAAAGTTTTACCCGGTCAATTGGTTAAAGATACATAAGGGATGTCGTGACACCCCCGGAGAGCAGGCTGATTGTAGGCAAACCCTTGGTTTCCAAATTAAAGGTGGTTCAATAATTGGTGAGTTGCCACCTTACGAAGCTTTCTGCATGGGTGGAGGTAATTCAGTTCGGGGTTGGCATAATTGCGACCTGGCAGTAGGAAGAAGCTTTGCTGAAGCTTCAGTTGAATATCGCTTTCCTATCTGGAGCATCCTTGCGGGAGAACTTTTTATTGATGGAGGCACTGATTTGGATTCACAAGCAAATGTTCCTGGAAAACCAGGTCGTCTTCTTAATAAGCCAGGGTCAGGATTTTCATTAGGTACGGGTGTAATTGTTACCACCCCAGTCGGCCCCCTTAGATTGGAGGCTGCTAGTCAAGATCTCTCTGGAGAGTGGCGTTTTAATCTTGGAGTCGGCTGGAAGTTCTAGTGATTACTTGGCCTTCAGACTATTTGAGTGCTTGGACTCTTGCTGGAGTTGTTTCTAGAAAGGGAGTTGGATTGCACACGGGTGAAGAGTGTGAGGTGCATTTAGGGCCTTCCTCTAAAGCGGGCTATTACTTGTCTTGGATGGATAAAGATTCCTTGCCTATCAGGCTTTCACCATCACAAGTTAGAGAGAGTTTGTTGTGCACAACACTTCAGTTGGGTTCCCAGCGTTTGTTGACAGTAGAACATTTGCTCGCTGCATTAGCTGGATGCGGTCTAAGTCATGTTGAGATAAAGGTTTCCGGAGAGGAAGTGCCGCTATTAGATGGCTCAGCTCTTGAATGGGTTGAAGCAATTAGCGAAGTAGGTTTAACAGCAGCTCCCACATCTCGTCCCAGTCGAATTGTTTTGAAGGAACCACTGTTATGCCATAGAGGTAAAAGCGTTATAACCGCAACACCTTCAGAAAAATTTAGTCTTGTAGGAGTAATTGATTTCCCCCAAGGAGCGATAGGTAGACAGGTGATGGCTATTGAGCTCACCCCAGAAAATTTTGTCACGGAGATTGCACCTGCAAGAACATTTGGATTCTTGGATCAGGTTGAACAACTTCGTGATTCGGGACTTATTAGGGGGGCCACGTTAGATAATGCTTTGGTTTGCGATGGAGATGAATGGTTAAATCCTCCATTGAGATTCTCTGATGAGCCTATAAGGCATAAGCTTTTGGATCTCATTGGCGATCTGGCTCTTGTTGGATTTCCCAAGGCTCAGGTTGTTGTATATAGAGGGTCTCATCAACTGCATACCGACTTGGCGGCTTCTCTTCTCACTCTTTGCACTAAATAAATTTTGACTAATTCCTCTTCAGATTCTCAAGTCTTGACCAGCGAACAGATCATGGGTTTATTGCCCCATAGATACCCTTTCGCGCTGGTTGACCGTGTTATTGAGCACGAACAAGGGAAGCGAGCCGTTGCAATCAAAAATGTGACATTGAATGAGCCCCAGTTTCAGGGCCATTTCCCTGGAAGGCCATTGATGCCTGGAGTGTTGATAGTGGAAGCAATGGCTCAGGTTGGGGGGTTGATTGTTACGCAAATGCCAGACCTTCCTAAGGGGCTCTTTGTTTTTGCTGGTATTGATGGTGTTCGTTTTCGTCGGCCCGTAGTCCCAGGAGATCAGTTAATCATTAGTTGTGAATTGCTTAGCCTTAAAAGAAAGCGCTTTGGGAAAGTGCAATCAGAGGCAACTGTTGATGGCCAGCTTGTTTGCTCTGGCAATTTGATGTTTTCACTAGTTGACTGAGGGTTATGCACGAGTTTCGTAATCCTTCATCCTTCAGTAGTGAAACGCCTGCTCAGATTCATTCTTCAGCTGTAGTTGATTCGAATGCAGAGTTGGGGCCTGGAGTAATCATTGGCCCAGGGGCGATTGTTGGTCCTGATGTAAGGATTGGAGCAAATACTTGGGTAGGCCCTCACGTTGTTTTGGATGGTCGGCTAACTATTGGCTCTAGTAATCGAATTTTTCCTGGTGCATGTTTAGGTTTAGAACCTCAGGATCTTAAATACAGAGGAGCTACTACAGAAGTTGTTATTGGAGATGACAACACTATTCGCGAATGCGTGACGATAAATCGTGCAACTAATGAAGGAGAAAAAACGACAATAGGAGATCGAAATCTTTTGATGGCTTATTGCCATCTTGGTCATAACTGTGAATTAGGAGATGGAATTGTAATGTCAAATAGCATCCAGGTAGCTGGACATGTAGTGATTGAAGATAGGGCAGTGATTGGTGGATGCTTAGGAATTCATCAATTTGTCCATATAGGTGGATTGGCAATGGTTGGTGGTATGACGCGAGTGGACAGGGATGTGCCCCCTTATTGCCTTGTTGAAGGTCATCCTGGACGTGTCAGAGGCCTAAATAAAGTTGGATTAAGGAGAAGGGGCCTTACACCGACTAAAGAAGGTGGAGAGTTAAAGCAACTTCAGGATGTATGGAATTTGCTTTACAGATCTGATCATGTTTTGGCTGAAGGACTCAAGCTTGCTAGAACAAAGGATTTAATGCCTTCCTCTGCACATCTTTGTGATTTTATGGAGGCTTCAATGCAAAGAGGTCGTCGTGGCCCTATGCCTTCAATAGCCCCCAGTCGTTGATGGTGCGGTTGTTAGTTAGTACTGGAGAGGTTTCTGGTGATCTTCAGGGTGGTCTTCTTATTGAAGCTCTTCACAAAGAGGCTAAGAGACGCTCTATCAATCTTGAGGTTTTTGCGCTTGGTGGTCCTCGAATGCGATCTGCAGGTGCTGAATTAATAGCAGACACATCTCCAATGGGCGCAATTGGTCTTTGGGAGGCAATTCCCTTTGTTTTGCCTACTTTGAGAGTTCAGCGAAGAGTTAAGAAGTTATTAATGCATAGACCGCCAGACGCGGCGGTTTTGATTGATTACATGGGACCAAATATTCGCCTTGGAAATAAATTAAGAAACGATCTACCTAATATCCCTATTACTTATTACATTGCACCCCAAGAATGGGCTTGGAGAATGGGGGATGGTGGTACTACCGATTTAATAGGTTTCACAGATAAAATTCTTGCGATTTTTCCTGATGAAGCAGATTTCTATAAGAAAAGAGGAGGTGCTGTGACTTGGGTTGGTCATCCAATGCTGGATACAACTATCTCTCCTCCTGATTCTTCTATTGCACGCAAAAGACTTGGCTTGGAACCATCCGATCGTCTAGTGCTTCTTTTGCCTGCTTCACGTAGACAGGAGCTGCGATATTTAATGCCATCTTTGATTAAGGCAGCATCACTTTTGCAGGCTAAAGATCCTCGTTTGAAGTTTTTCATACCCGCTGGCTTGGAAGCTTTTGAAAAACCACTTCGTAAATCTTTGGCTGATTTTGGTGTTAATGGCAGGGTTTTATCTGCTAAGGAATCCAATCAAATGAAACCATTTTTATTTGCTGCTGCCGAACTCGCGTTAGGAAAATCTGGAACAGTAAATATGGAGTTAGCGTTAAATCGGGTTCCGCAAGTAGTGGGATACAAAGTTAGTCGAATTACTGCATTTGTAGCCAAGAAGATACTCCAGTTTCGTGTAGATCATATTTCGCCAGTAAATCTTTTACTTAAGGAACGATTAGTTCCTGAGTTGGTTCAGGAGGAGTTCACTCCAAATGCCTTGGTGGAGAATGCATTGAATCTCTTAGAAAATTCAGGAGCACGTTTTGATATGTTGGCAGGTTATGATCGACTTCGTGAGATGTTAGGTAGTCCAGGTGTTACTAAAAGAGCTGCTGAAGCAATCTTGGACTCTTTAGAAAAGATATGAGACTTTTATATAAATCATCTATAAGACTCTTATTCTCTTTTTGTCTTATTTTTCCTCTTCTTCTCTGTTCTCCTTTAGTTGTCACGGCTGCAAATGAAGAAGCAATTTTTGCTGGTGGTTGTTTTTGGTGCCTTGAGCATGATTTAGAGGAATTGCCAGGCGTAAGTTCTGTTGAAAGTGGTTATTCAGGTGGTACATCTTCTAGCCCCACTTATCGAAATCACTTTGGGCATCAGGAATCTGTAAGAGTAAAGTTTGACTCACAGAAAATTAGCTACCCAACTCTTCTAAGAGGTTTTTGGAGAAATATTGACCCTTTAGACAATGGCGGTCAATTTTGTGACAGGGGGGAATCTTATAAGCCAGTGATTTTCACCAAAGATCAATATCAGGAACAAGAAGTTGAGAATAGTCTTGATTCTGCAGCGTCAGAACTAGGAGTTTCACGAGACCAGTTAAAGGTAAATATTGAGCCTGCAAAGGTTTTTTGGATTGCAGAAGACTATCATCAAAACTATGCAGAATTAAATTCACTCAAATATTCATTTTACAGATTTAATTGTGGAAGAGATCGAAGGCTAAATGAGCTATGGGGGGACAACGCAGGCAGGACAGCAACTTGGGCCGATTAACTGCTCAAATATAAAAAAAATATAAAAATGGTATCAAATGAGCAATAAATCATTGAAAAAAATGCGGGTTTTCACCCATCCCTTTTTTCGGGTGCATCCCTTACCATTAGCACGTGAAATGTGAAGGAGAATGTATGTATCTGCTGACTATTAAAGATGGTCTTGTCACTAGGCATATTGGCCCATATGTAACACCAAAGGAGGCATCTGATGACTTAGCAAGGGTGCTTTCCGCTTGCTCGGATCGGGCGCGCTGGCAGATACATGCTCTCGAGTCTCCTGCTCCAATTTCTTTGGAAGAGCATATTAAGAGTAGAGGCATTGCTTCAGAGGCTGCTGTCTCTTGAAATTGGCTTAGATTTTTTTGCTTCTTTAAGTGGATACTATGAAAGGCAAATCTTGATAAAAACTTGATTCTCATTGTATGTTTTAAAAATATATTTTCAAAACTTTTATTGTAGCTTTGATTTAGTAAATTTTCTCAGTTCTATTTTACTTAACTAATGGTTGAGCTGAAATCCAATTAATTAAGGTTCTAACACCGTATCCTGTCGCCCCTGCTGGATCTACTCCTTTGCCTTTGTCAGACCAAACAGTTCCTGCAATATCTATATGTGCCCAAGGGATATCTTCATCTACAAATTCTTTTAGGAAAAGTGCTGCAGTAATTGATCCCCCTGCTCTTGGCCCAGTGTTTTTAAGATCTGCAAGAAGGGACTTAAGCCCTTCTTTGTATGAAGCAGGAAGAGGCATTCTCCAGAGACCTTCGCCTGTTGTATTTGCTGAAGCAATAAGATCTTTAGCTAACAAATCATTGTTAGACCATAAGCCAGCAATCTCATCGCCTAATGCGATTACGCATGCTCCGGTAAGAGTAGCGAGATCTACTATTGCATCTGGTTTTTGATTGCATGCATATACAAGTGCGTCTGCGAGTGTCAATCTACCTTCCGCATCTGTGTTGTTTATTTCAATAGTTGTTCCATTTGAGGCTTTGACAATATCCCCTGGGTGAACAGCTGAACCATTAATCATGTTTTCACAAGCGGCAATAATAAAATCAACCTCTATACCTGCTGGCTTTATTTCTGAGATGGCTCTAGCTGTTCCTAAAACTGCGGCACTTCCACCCATGTCAAATTTCATAAGTTCAATTTGAGAGGCGCCAACCTTTAAGTTGTAGCCGCCTGAGTCGAAGGTGAGACCTTTCCCAACAATGGCTAGTTTTTTCTTGATTTCACCTTTCGACTGATACTTTAGATGGATAAATTTAGGAGGCAAATCTGAACCTTTAGCCACGGCTAAATAGGCTCCCATCCCAAGCTTTTCACATTCTTCTCTTTCTAGTAGTTTTAGTTTAAGGCCAAATTCTTCAGAAATCTTTTTCGCAGTTTCCGCAAGAACTTCAGGAGATAATTCATTTGGAGGAGCTCCAACTAATTCTCTTGCTAGCTCTACTCCAGCACAAGTTGGATTTACAGTTTCTAGAATTTCTTCCCATGTCTCATTAACCCCAATTAAATTTATCTGCTCAGGTGTGATTTGTTCTTCAGGCTGACTCATGAACCTTTGATCCTTAAAAAAACAAAGACGTGTTGCTTCTGATACTGCTTGCACTGCCTTGCCTTGATTTACTAGTTCCCATGGAAGATGTATTCCAAGTCTTCCGCTAGAGCCAATAAATAAACGGGAAGCTTTTGCAATTGCTTTCCTTAAAGTTTCTATTTTCAAGTTTTCTGATTTACCTAGGCCTATAAGAATCACTTTGTCTTCTTCTTCATTTAATAAATCAAAAGATAAAAGATCATTCGATTTGCCTTTGAATTTATTTGCTTTGATTTTCTTGTCTATTCCTTTCCCGTAGCGGTGAGCTAAAAGATTTAGATGTTCTTGAAGCTCATTTTCTAGGATGCCAATAAGCAGAAGATTCCCAGTCCACTCGTTCAAAGTCCCAGGATTAATGGAAACTTGCATTTGCCGGTAGTGTTTTTTTGATGTTAGCTGTGTTCTTTGCCAACTTTATGAAGTGAAGGGGGTAGCCCATCTGGCTCGAGTTTCCTTGTTGAAAGGTGGAAGCCATCTTTGAATGAGTTCTTGCTCAAGTTTTCTACGTGCTTTTGTAGAGCTGGGAACATCAGTCCAAAAACGAATGCTGAGATTAATTGTTATCTTTGCATTTGAAAGTGCTTCTGAATAGGCAGCTAAGTACGTTTTGCAATCATGCTCACCTTTCCATCGTTTACTAGCTTCGATTGTTTCCCCTACATAAAGTAAAATAGGTTTTTCAAAACCATCAGGCAAGTCCATTACTAGGTAAATTGCGGGCCCATGATGATAGTTTTTTGGCCATTTCCAAAAGTGAATTGGTAAAGGATTTAATTTTAAAGGGTCTAATTGCAGGTAAGATTCGCCTAAGCTTTTGTTTTGTTTATTTGATTCCGGAGAAAATAAAGACGTTTGAGTTTCCTCTTGATAGTTCTCTTTAAACAGAATTGCTTGGTGGTTTTGGAGTCGTTTTTGCCAAATTTTTAGGCAGTCTGCCGTTAATTCGAGACCTCCCTCTAGTCCTTGTCCGCCTAACCCAGAAGAATTGCTAAAGAGTTCGCCTTGCCCTCGTGTCCCTGACATTTAAATACGATCCTTTTTTAGGGGCCTTGCTCGTTTTACTGAGAATTCAACTTTCGCATTATTTGTACTACCCCTGTAAGAAGAGACATCTATGTTGCAATTCAGCAAGATTTTTCTTTTGGAAGGCTTTATTACGTTGATCCGCACTGTTTTATTCGCTCTGAATTTTGCAGAATCCCATTAAATGTGATGTTGGCATCAATGGCCTTCTTTGAATCTGAAATTGTGCAAGAGGAGGCCAAGAGGCTTTTTATGGACTACCAAGAGCTTATGCAACTTGGATCTGACTATGGAAAGTTTGATAGAGAAGGAAAAAAGATGTTTATAGAAACAATGGAAGGGTTGATGGAGAGATATCGAGTTTTCATGAAGCGATTTGAGCTTTCAGAAGATTTCCAGGCCAAGATGACAGTTGAGCAACTTAGGACTCAGCTTGGACAGTTTGGGGTGACACCAGAGCAGATGTTTGAACAGATGAACAAGACTCTTGAAAGGATGAAGGAACAACTCGAAGCAGAGTCAGGATGAATGGAAAGTTTTTTTCGAGTGGCTTATAGGAGGTTTTTTTGAAGATGTCCGATAAGTTAAAACCACTCCCTTCCTGGTTGGAGAGGGGCACTGTAGACCTGTTCCCAGCAGCAGATGCTCATGATTTGAATCAGAGTCTTTCCGCTCGCTTAGATGATTCTTTAGATAAAAATTGTCCTCTAAGGATTAAGTTAGGCATAGATCCAACTTCTAGCTCAATACACTTAGGCCATAGCATCCTTTTTCGAAAGTTACGCGCTTTTCAGGATGCAGGGCATACCGCAGTTCTAATAATTGGTGATTTTACAGCGCGCATTGGCGATCCCACAGGGAAAAGCACAACGAGGGTCCAGTTAAGCCCTGAGGAAGTGGATGCTAACTCTCAAACATACCTCTCTCAGCTTGGCCTCGGTCAGTCACCAGATAGGGCTTTGTTGGATTTCACAACACCAGGTCGACTTGAAATCCGTAAAAATAGTGAGTGGTTGAATGGTCTTGATCTTGCGAAATTAATTGATTTGCTTGCTAATGCAACGGTTGGGCAAATGTTGGCCAAGGAAGATTTCTCTAATAGATATGAAGCAAGAACTCCGATCTCTTTACATGAGTTTCTTTATCCCTTCCTTCAGGGGTATGACTCAGTTGCGGTAAGGGCAGATGTTGAGCTTGGAGGGACAGATCAGAAGTTCAATATTGCAATGGGAAGGGATCTTCAGCGCTATTTCAAACAAAGACCCCAGTTTGGTTTATTGCTTCCGATATTGATTGGACTGGATGGTAATCAAAAGATGAGCAAAAGCCTTGGTAACACAGTTGGAATTAATGAAGATCCAATTTCTATGTACTCAAAACTAGAAAAGGTCTCAGACGAGCTGGTTACAAGCTATCTGACCTTGCTTACAGATATTGATGAGTCTGAACTTTCTGATGACCCTCGTGATAGGCAGAAAGCTATGGCACTTGCTGTTACAGCTAGTCGTCATGGGCATGACTCTGCTAAAGCTGCGCAGTTGAATGCGGCAGCTTTAGTTGGGGGCTCAAAAATCCATGATGCGGATGTCCCTGAGGTGTCGATTTCAGAAGTTGATTTTCCAGTTAAAGCATTTTATTTGTTAAGTCGGATTGGTATATGTCAAAGCTCAAGTGAGGCTCGAAGGCAGATCAAAGGTGGGGCAGTTCGATTAGATGGACAAAAACTAACTGACCCAAATATGGAATTTTCTGAAAGCAGTCTTTTGCTTGGAAAAGTTTTTCAATTAGGTAAGAAGACTTTTCGACGCATGACTAGTTGATCATTAGGCTGATAAAAGATTTGACTAACTTAAAATTGGATTCGGCCGAAAAAATAATAGTTGCTCTTGATGGGATGGATGGAGAGGAGGCGATCTCATTTGTCTCTAGGATTTCTGGTTTGAGGTGGGTAAAGGTTGGGCTGGAATTATTTCTAACCGAAGGTCCAAGTGTCCTTGAGGAATTACGTGAGAAGGGCCTGAGTATTTTTTTAGATCTAAAATTTCACGATATCCCTGCAACTTTGCAAGGTGCTTGTAGAAGAGCTGCCGCAACAGGAGCGGAGCTATTAACCGTTCATTCTTCTGCGGGATTTAAAGCTCTTTCTTTAGCTAAAGAAGCTGCATCTGAAGGTGCTGCAGATGCAGGCTATTCAATGCCAAAAATCCTTGCTGTGACTGTCTTGACAAGTTGGGATGATAAGAGCTTTGTAGAGGAATTAGGGATCAATCAATCCATTCGCTCAAGGGTTGAGCAAATGGCCTCTTTGGCAGCAAAAGCTGGTCTTGACGGTTGCATTTGTTCTCCTTTGGAGGCAAAAAGTCTTCGTCTTCTTCACCCTCTTCCTTTTGAGCTTGTTACTCCAGGAATTCGTCTTAATAAAGATCCGCTAGATGATCAAGCAAGAGTGACGTGTCCATCAGAAGCATTAAAAGCAGGAGCTACACGTTTGGTTATTGGCAGGCCAATTACACGAGCTAATGATCCATCTGAAATGTTCATTAATTGCTGTAGAGAAATTGAGTCAGCCTTTTGATGAGCTCCCAATACGAGGCTCTATCCCTTTTAAAATCCTTTTGAAGTTACTTCGATGTCGCCACAATACTATTGCCATTGCCATTAACGAAACAGACATATATGCTCCACTAAATTGACTAAATTTAAAACTGATTGCCATAAGTATGGGTAAGCATAATGAGGCAATAATGCTTGATAGAGAAACTATTTTAGTAATCGATAAAACAGTTAAGAAAACTCCGAAGCAGGCGGCTCCAACTGGCCAAGAAATCCCTATGAGTACTCCAAGACCAGTAGCAACTGCCTTGCCTCCTTTCCATTGAAGCCAAACAGGCCAAATGTGACCGACTAATGCAGAAAGACCTGTTGCTACTTGCCATTGGTCTCCAGCTAAGAAAGTTCTTGCAATAAGAATGGCAGCAATACCTTTAATTACATCTAAGAGGAACACTCCAATAGCAGCTTTTTTTCCTACATAGCGAAGAACATTTGTGGTTCCAGTAGACCCTGAACCCAGTTCACGAATGTCAATTCCTGAAAGCCAGCGTCCAGCCAAGTAACCACTTGGAAATGAGCCAAGTAGATAGCCTATAAAAAGGATTCCTGCATAAGAAAAAATGGAATTGATTGTCATCTGAGTAGTTCTTCTTCTTCGTATATTTCTTCTGGAGTAGCAGCAAAGGCTATCCAAATAGGAAATTGTAAAACTGCGATGTCTATTACTTGTTCTGCAGCGTCAACAATTATTAGAGGTACTTCTCCTCTCTCTTCGAGTCGATCCGCACGTTCAACCAAAGCATCCCCTCTCTCAAAAAGTACAATCCCACTGTTTGGACCAAAATCTTCTCTGTCTAGCCCTAATGCATCTTGGAGCCCTCTCCTCCATTCCCCAAGCCGCTCAGGTTGGCCTGCCAGTACAAGTGTTTGAAAACGATCACCATATAGTTCGCCAAGAATTGAGATTATTGCTGAACTTATAAGGATATTTTTTGATCTGTTGCCTCTGCTTGGCTGTGCTCCTCTTCCTCCTTGACTGAAGAACCAATCTTCTAATAATTCAGTATCTTTTCTTATTATGCTTCTCCTGAATTTCCAGGGAGAAGCGTAGAAATCAGGTTGACCTAGAAATTGTTCTAGACATTCTCTAATAAGCTCTTCATCTGGTTTGAAAGTTTCTGAAATTGCATTTGTGGCAGATGAATCTTGATTAAAATCTTCCGTAATTTCAGTATTATTCTTGTCAAGAGGTGAAGGTTGGACAACGACTGGCTGAGCAACTAGTTCTAGTTGCTCAGCAGATTGAGATAAGTTTTGGAGTGCACCTGTTAAATATTCTTGAAACCCTTTAACTCGTCTTGCAATTGCATCTGATTGCCCAGAGAAGGTACTTTTAATTTCTTCTTCTAGTTGACTCTTTTTGTTTGATAATTCATTGATTTCTTGCTTTAGTTCTTTTCTCTTGGCTTGGAGCTCAAATAATGCATTCTCTATAAAAATATCTATGTCTGATTTTTTTGGTGGTTCTTCTTGGCTAGTTGAAGTTTCTTCAGCAGGAACTGAAAAAGCATCAGCAGCAGACTTCTCGTTAGAAGTTTCTTCTTGGATTTGTGATTCAGCTTCAGACATTGGCTAATTTGAGAAAATGCTTTGAGTTTTAAGAAGTAGGGTTAAGAGACTTTTTGGGCTTTTCTAAATTTCCTACTCTTAAGCGTAATTGTTTTTGTAGTTCGTTCTTGTCAAATAATATTGGTAATAAATGTGGACTTGCTTCTTCACGGAAATATAAGATTCCTGGTAAAGCGGGAAAAAGCATTCTCCAAGCGAGCCACTTTTTATAAGGGAATCTACGTATTTCTCTGCTTAATTGTAAAACCACCATTGCTTCTTGTTCGAATTCTAGTCTTAGTGTAAATGTTTGGATTAGGAGGAATAGTCCGAAACAACCAATAACTACTCCAAATAAGTAATTTATTGGTATTAATATAAGTATTACTCCAATGGCAATAATAAAAATAGATAGACGAGGGTTTGGTGAAAGAATCACAGAATTTGTGTTTTGAGCTGAATTTTTCATGGGTTTAGTTTCTAACCGAAAAGAATTTGAGTAAGTAATACATCCATTAATGCCACTGTTACTAGGGTCATCACCACTGCTCCAGTAGTGCTAGTGCCCACTTCCTTTGGTCCTCCACGAGTTGTAAGCCCCCACCCGCAGGCAAGGATTGCAATTTGCAAGCCAAATACAACTGCTTTTACAAGCATGAAAGGTAGATCATCAGGGCTGAGCCAGGTTCTAACGGAATTCCAAAAAACTTCTGGGGGAATTTTATAGAGATGGGTACTGCTTATTTGGCCACTCCATAAAGCAACGCTAAAGAATAAAAGGCACTGAACTGGTGCCATGACAACCATGGCAATTACTCTTGGGACAACTAGGTATTCCACAGGATCTGTTCTGAGCATTGTTATTGCATCAATTTGTTCAGTTACCTTCATAGTCCCTAATTGAGCGGCATAAGCGGTAGCCACTTTTCCTGTGAGAAGCGTTGCAGTAAGTAATGGAGCGATTTCTCGTGCCATTCCAATGGCGAGTATTCCTCCAACTGTTGCACCAGCTCCTTGCCTACTAAGTTCTGCCGCTACTTGGATATTGAAGACTGTGCCTGCTGCAATTCCAGTAATTAAAACTATTAGGAAGCTTCCTGGCCCAGCTTCCATAAGTTGATCGGATAAATCAATTGAGTTAATACGACCTTTCGCTGTGGCGGTAATAGCCTGGCCACCTATTAAGAGGCTGCTTCCTAAACGCCTCAACCAGCGTGGTGAGTTCATGTAGTGGTCGCTTTTAGATGGGCCTCTTTCTCAGGCCAACGTCGCATTAGTATGAGACCTAAACATACTAGAACTGCAGGGATAAATCCCATGCAAATACGAATGGTTACCTGAGCAGTTATTGGTTGGTTTAAGCAGATGTTTGCATTTGAGCAATTGATAAGTGATTGATACCCCGAAAATGAAAGTAAAAGCCCTAAAAGTTGAACGCTTAAACCAATGCCTATTTTTTGGATTAAAACCATCCATGCTGTATAGATACCCGCTGGATGGTCAGGGTCAGCATCTATTGCATCTGGAAGCAGTGACCAAGGAATAAGATAGGCAGTAGAGGCTCCAAAACCAACCATAAAGATAGTTGTTATTAGTAAAAATATTTTTAGACTTTCATTATTTAGTGATAAAAAACTTGTTGTTAATATTTCTGATGAAAGAGGTGGCAGGACCATTGCAAATAGGCATGAGGCAATCCATAGCATTCCTCCCCAATAGAGTACTTTAACTCTACCAAATCGATTAGAAGATATGCTCCAGACCTGAAGACCAATCAGAGCGCTTATTTGAAAGGGTATTGGTCCGATCCATTTAGATAAATTTTTTGGTATATGCATAACTTGTTCTAAGTAAATTAGTGAGACAGTTTGCATTAGTTGAAGTGCACACCAGAGCAAAAGATAGAGAGCAATAACCTGTAAAAATCTTTGGTTCCTTAGGATTCTTTGGATTTGTAAAGGCAATGGTTCAGATTTTTGAACCGGTTGCCTGGCTTTTTTTGCAAAAGGAGCTAGGCCCCAGCAGGAGAACAAAGTAGCTATCGCAGCTATTGATCCAGTACTTCTTCCCATTGCAATAAAGCCAGAATCGCCATTTGAAAGGAGTCCAGCGGCCACTACTAGGCCACTAAAACCTGCCAAAATTGAGCCAGTAAATCTCGCAGCATTAAGTCTTGTCCTGATTGCGGTGTCTTCAGTTAGTTCTGTTGAAAGTGCTGCATAGGGAAGATTTACGCTTGTATAGGCAGTCATTAAAAGTATTGCCATAACTATGTAATAAGCCGTTTTTTGACCAATCCCACCTGGCGGTACCCACCACATAGCTCCAAGGCTTATGCCAAGAGGGATAGAACCGCCGAGCATCCAGGGCAGTCTTGGGCCCCATCTTGTTTTGGTGTGATCACTCAACCATCCAATCAAGGGGTCATTTATTGCATCCCAAACCTTTATGACCATCAAGAGTGAACCCGCAATAAAGGCAGGGAGCCCAGCAGTTCCAGTGAAAAATGGGAAAAGATAAAACCCAAGCTGAGTTGCTGCCAAGCCTGTTCCGGCATCCCCTAGGCCATAGGAGACCATGAGTCGGCGACGCTTCCCGTTCTCATTGTTGGCTATTTTCTTGGTCAATCTCCTGCGAATGGGACCGTCACGGTCATAATGAAAGAGCTCTTGGTCTCATCAGCGGCTATTTTGGTAATTGGTGCCGATGTACCGGTGCGCGGGCGTAGTTTAGTGGTAAAACCTCAGCCTTCCAAGCTGATGATGCGGGTTCGATTCCCGCCGCCCGCTTTTGGTTCAAAGGTTAAAACTAATTTTCTTTGCAAATTCTTTGTCTAAAAAGACAACTATGCTCCTGTCACTTAACTCTATTGTTTCTTTAGTCCAAGGCCTAGGTTTAATTGGAATATCATTTGGACTTCGGTTCATTGTGTTTACAACTTGATACCATTCTTTGGAAGATTTTGGAAGCTTAAATAGGAGCCTTTTATGACATGCATTTAACCCAGTCCACATAACTGCTTCTCCAGAAAAGTTGTTTAGGCTAAAGCTCAAGCTATGTGACCAACTGCTTAAGTCTGGCTTCTCTAGCTCTATTCCATGCCATTGAATTGTAAATAAATCGGAATTACTTTTTTTTCTGTTTCCTTTTTCTTCTCTGGGACTTTCAGGGCTAAATATAGATGGAAGTTGTTTGCGTAAAATTAATAATTTTCTTATGAAATCATGCAACTGAATGTCGCAGTGATTTTCATCCCAGATCATTTGACCAATAAGGTTATCTTGGCACCAAGAGTTGTTGTTCCCTCCTTGACTGCGTCCGACTTCATCGCCCATTGAAAGCATTGGGATGCCAGGGGATAGAAGAAGACTTGCTAATAAGTTTCTTTTTTGACGGGCCCTTAGGTTTTTCACGGCAATATTTGAAGTTGGGCCCTCTATTCCATGATTCCAGCTGATGTTGTGATTTTCTCCGTCTCGATTACTTTCTCCATTAGCAAGATTATGTTTGTGATTAAAACTCACTAAATCATGAAGTGTAAATCCATCGTGAGAGGTAATGAAATTAATCGATCTATTGATAGGAGCTTCATTATTTCTAAATAGATCAAGGCTTCCATTTAACCTTTCTTTTAATTTCCAAACCGTGTTGTTATCACCTTTCCAGAAGGATCGAAGATCATCTCTGAAGCAACCATTCCAACTGCTAATTCTTTTTGCAGGGAAATCCCCTATCCGATATAAACCTCCGCAGTCCCAGGGTTCACTGACTATTTTCAGGTCACTAAGGATTGGGTCTGCTTCAATTGCCTCAAATAGTGGCGGATTGTCTAGGGGGGCGAGCCCTTCTCCACGACTCAGTGCAATACCTAAGTCAAATCGAAAGCCATCCACGCCAAGCTCTAATGCCCAGCAACGCATTGATTCAATGATTAATTGTTGAACTAGTGAACGGTTTGCTGCAATACTATTGCCACACCCGCTAACATCAAGGTAATCATTATTCTTATTTTTGTGATAATAAATAGCATCTGAAAAGCCTCTCCAGCTAAGGGTTGGACCATGCTTATTGCCTTCGCTTGTGTGATTGTAAACAACATCAACTAAGACCTCAATGTTTGCATCATGACAGGCTGCAACTAATTTTCTGAATTGTTGTCTTGCTTGTAATGGGTCTTCTCCTACTACATATTTGTGGTGCGGAGTGAACCAGTTGATTGGGCTATATCCCCAGAAGTTATTTCTACCTTTTGGGGCATCAGATGGATCATATATAAAAGTTGGAAGTAACTCAATTGTGGTTATTCCAAGCTTTTTTAGATATGGAATTTTCTTTATAAGGCCAAGAAATGTTCCTCTTTCTTCAGGGTCAACATTAGAAGATTTACTGCCTGTGAAAGAGCTAACATGAAGCTCATAAATGATACTTTGACTTAAAATATGCCTTGGACGTGGGTGTGCGAGAAAGTCAAACTGGTCTCTTTCAGACACAACTCCTTTTAAGCAACAGTTAATATTTCCTGCCTTCCCAATTGCCCCCTCTCTTCGATAAACATCCCATCCTGATATAGCCCTTGCGCAAGGATCTATTAATACCTTTTCAGTGGAAAGAAGTTGGCTTTCAGGATTTTCTTTTCCATATACTTTATAGCCGTAACAGCATCCAGCTCCTAGGCCTTCGACTTCAACATGCCAGTAAAAACCTGATTTGTTGGAGTTTGTAAGTTCAATGGTCTCTTTTGGGGCTTCATCGAATCCGTTTGCAAATATCAGCAACTCCAGTTTTTCGGCATTCGGAGCTGCAACTGAGAAGTTCACTCCGCTTCTGGTTATTGTGCTTCCTAGAGGCCAGGGAGACCCAACTCTAGTCTTTCTCAATTGATCAATCCTCTAATAGTAGGAAGCATTGGGGACAAATTAATTGCTTTAGGAGGTTTATCAATCTTATGAGTTCTATCCCTAAGAGTGGGGAATCAAATAAACCTCTATTAGTAGCTAGGGATATTTGGGCTTTCCCGGAAAACGAAGAATCAAAAGGTACTATTTCTTGGTGGGTAGGTTGTAGAGACGAATCTTTATTGATTGATTGTCCTGCAGTGAATGACGCGAATATTAGTTTTTTAAAGGACCATGCTAGTGGCAAGCCTGCAAGCATTCTTTTAACCAGCAGAGAAGGGCATGGACGCGTCGGTGCACTGGTTCGTTCACTAGGTTGGCCCGTTTTAGTTCAGGAGCAAGAGGCTTATCTGCTTCCTGGAATTGAAAGATTGAAAACTTTTCAGGAGGAATACGTCACCCGAGCAGGGGTGCGATTGTTATGGACCCCAGGACCTACTCCTGGCAGTTGTGTAGCTTATGTACCTGCCCCTTGGAATGTTCTCTTCTGCGGACGGTTGCTAGTGCATGTGGCGGTTGGTCGATTGGCTGGCTTGAGGACAAGAAAGACTTTTCATTGGCCTCGTCAGCTGCAAAGTTTGAAAAAATTACGTAATTGGATCCCTCGAGATTCCTCTCCACTACTGGCTTCTAGTGCTCCTCTAGGGGGGCTTGCTGATAGGGGGGTGATGGCATGGGAGGCATGGACAGATCCCTTCCAGGCTGATGGTGAATTGTTCTTTTAAGCGTATAAAGCATTGCGCCACGGCGTCTTTCGGTTGCCGGCAAGCCCTTGGCTCCATACCATTAGTGCGCTTAGGGATTTTTTTGGCAATTACCTTTTGGTTTTCGCCCTAATTCAACCCCCCGCCCCATTCTCCTTTCCAATGAACAAAGCTGATCTGGTCAACCTGGTTGCAGCCCGTACAGAGCTCACTAAAACTGATGTTTCTCTTGTTGTGGATGCTGCCATCGACACCATTATTGATTCTGTGGTGGAGGGCAAGAAAGTCTCCATCCTTGGATTTGGTTCTTTCGAACCACGTGATCGTTCTGCTAGACAGGGTTTAAATCCCAAGACTGGTGAGAAGATCAAGATTCCTGCAAAGCGTGTACCCGCTTTTACAGCAGGAAAAATGTTCAAAGATCGCGTTCAAGGCTGATTTTTAATTGCTGCCTTAATTAATAGAGCTAAAGCGGTCTTTATAGACCGCTTTTTTTTGTCGCGTAAATGTATTTGATTGAATGACTAGTTCCTTTTCTTTGCCTGAAAACCTTTTTAAGCATTTAGAGGAGGGTGCACACCTCCGTAGGTGTGGTTATAGGGGGAGATTTGCGCCTTCCCCAACTGGTGTTCTTCATTTAGGTAATTTACGTACTGCGTTGGTTTCATGGTTGAAAGCTCGCTTAGCAAATGGTGCTTGGCTTTTGAGGATGGATGATTTGGATAGCCATAGAAATCGGACAGGTGCAATTGAATCTATTAAGAATGATCTTCTTTGGTTGGGCCTTTCATGGGATGGCCCTGTCGTTTTGCAGAGTAAGAGGAAGGCTTTGTATCACTCCTTATTAGCAGTATTAAGGAAACAGGGGAAATTGTATCCATGTCGCTGTAGTAGACGTTTTTTATCAATGCATCCAGTTGAAAGAGGAAGGAAGTTTATTTATCCAGGCACTTGTAAAAACCTTCATGCTTTTTGGGGTATTAAAGATGGGAAATTGCCTAGTTGGCGTTTACATGTAAATGAAAATTTCTCGCATTTAACAGGAGACTTGGTTTTAAGAAGAGCTGATGGATTTATTAGCTACCATCTCGCAACAGTTTTAGATGAGTTAACTCTTGGTATTAATGAGGTAGTAAGAGGAGCCGATTTAGCTTCAGTTATCCATGAACAATTGGCCATATTTGATGCGATTGGACAACATGCATGCGCTAAATATTTGCATGTACCTTTGATGACAGATGAAAATGGTTTAAAGCTGTCAAAAAGGGATAATTCAACAGGCCTTAAGAGGTTTTATTCAGAAGGGATCAAAGCTCCAAAGGTATTAGGATTACTTGCAGAGAGCATCAATCTCGTCCCTAAGGGGGCCGAGATTACTACTTCAGAGCTATTAAGTGATCTAAGGGGAAAGGAGGAAAAGCTTGATGGTCTATTTAGCAATACCTGAAATAGCTTCGGAAAAAGACTAACCCCTTTTCCTTAACTAAGATTTTTTGAAAAATCTGGGTGCTAAACACAAGATGAGAATCATCTTCCCCTAAGACCTTTTTTTATTTGGTGGCGTAGAACAGAAAAGCTGCTGCGCCTCCAACAATTGTCATGGGAATGCCTACGAGCAGATGCGCTGCAGTAAACCCAACGCCTCGCTGGCGCATCACGTAATAACCAACGCCTGCAGCACCAGCTGCAAGAGGGATAGCGGTGTGCAATAGGGCAGCAACGGCGTGATAATCGAAATTCATCCGGAAAGTTAATTTTCTCGTCTGACACAGTATCCCAGCAAAACCCATGGATCGGATGGTTGGGTAGCCATTTGCGTGATCTTGCTTAAGGTGATTGACACAAAAGCATTGGTTGCACGATCTCAATGGCCAGTAAGCATTTGCTCAATAGGAATCTTTTTGGGTATTGGCCTATCGAGTTAAAAAATGTCTTGGTACTTGTTAAATAATGAAATTTTATCTCTACATAAAAGTTACCAAGTGATGAAATTATGAATAGGGGTTCTTATCCGAGCTTATTCCTGATGCTTTTAGTTTTAATATCTCCTTCGACATTTGCTTCACAATTTACAAATCGATCACAGCTGAATTTGTTAGCAAGAAATTGTTTCTTTACTAGCCAGCGACTAACTTGTCAAAGGGCATTAATACTTACTGAAGCTTTGCAAAATAAGGCAGAAGAGAATAGAGATTTTGCATGTCAGACAATGGCACTAGGATTGGGGTCTGATTTGATCATGAGCCAGATAAAGAAAAGCCGTGGGACTCAGTCTGAAAAGATGCTGCAGAAAGTAAATCAATTTTGCTTTAACTATTGATTGATTTAATTAGAGTTCTCAAGAAAACAAAATCAATTTTTATTGGGTTTGAAGGCCACTTTCTGTGAGACGGAGGTATTTTTTTTGTTTTCAGTGTCCTTTTGAGTTCTTTAATGGATTACCTAAGTATGAAAAACAAGGCTTTGTAGCTTGAGTAGTGCTATGAAAAAGGAACAGCTTTTAACAATTCAATGTCAGGATCCAGCCAGAAAGAGGGTGATGATCTTCGCTCAGAGAGAGGAGGGGATCAACCTGACAACATGGACCTAGAGAACAGCTCGCAAGGTGATTCCAAGGATCTAACAAGTGAAGAACTAGATGAGAAGCCTGTCTCGGGGGTGAAAATTTCAAAGTCGAAAGCCAGGCGAAAACAGAAGGCTAAAAAGAAGGAAAAGACCGAACCATTGGACCTAGATGAATATTCACTTGGAGGTATTAAATATAGAATTCCTGGAAAAAGACAAAGAATAATTGTTGCATCCATAGTCCTAGGCTTGAATCTTCTATTGTTATTGGCAGTTGTGTTGTATTTCAAGAACCCAGAGTTCAGGGAATTTATTTACAATGTAGGAAGAGAAGTTTAGTTTAAATGTCTTTTGAGATCATTTATTCTATCACTTCATTGTGAAAGCTTAGTGCATAATTTTTTATGAATTATTAACAAAATAAGACAATTCTTCCTTGTTGTCTGATTGCTTATTTTCTGTCTGTTTAGAGAAGAATATTGTTGCAATGCCGATTGCTATCACTCCTATAGCAGCAATTTGCCATGGGTTGTTTCGTCTTGAATAGCTTTTGCTTTTTACATTTTCACCTGCTCTTTGCAAGTATTCATTGTTTACTTCAGATTCGGCCTCTATTTTTTTAAGTTCGGCTTGGGCTTCAAGTCTTTCGACTTCAGCTTTTAATCGCTGTTCGACTTC
>QCGE01000008.1 GCA_003278195.1 Prochlorococcus sp. AG-363-P08 | reverse complement strand
AATTTTTCCTCGAAATCGATTGCTATGACTGACATTTCTTACTGGCTAATGAAAAGTGAGCCAGATGTATATGGAATCACTCATCTACAAAAGGAAGAAACCACTCTCTGGGATGGAATCAGAAACTATCAAGCAAGGAATTTCATGCGTTCAATGCAAATAGGCGACAAAGCCTTCTTCTATCACTCGAATTGCAAGCCCCCTGGGATTGTTGGTTTGATGGAAGTAATTGAAACCAGCCAGGTTGACCCTACCCAATTTGACTCTAATTCAAAATATTATGATCCAAAATCATCTCAAGATAGCCCAAGATGGGATTGCGTCAGATTGAGATATTTAGGTCAATATAAAAAAATCATGACCTTAGAGGAGTTGCGCTCTAGATATAATCAAGAAGAATTAACTCTTATAAGGAAAGGGAACAGGCTGTCAATTCTTCCAATTCAGCATCAGATTGCTACAAACATAATAAGTGAATTAGGAACAATCCAAAAATGAAAGATTCAAATAGACCATTAAAGTCCAATTATATACTTGGAATATCTTGCTATTACCATGACAGTGCTGCAGCTTTGATTTGCAATGGTGAAATAGCTGCTGCTGCTCAAGAAGAAAGGTTTACACGTAAAAAACACGACTCAAGTTTCCCTACAAATGCAATTCGCTATTGCCTAAATTCTCAAAGCATAACTATTAGTGATGTTGATTCAATTGTTTACTATGAGAAACCACTCCTAACCTTTGAAAGATTACTTGAAACATATCTTGCTGTTGCGCCCCGAGGGTTGAGATCATTTGTTCGGGCAATGCAAGTTTGGCTGAAAGAAAAACTTTTTATCAAATCAGAACTTAAAAATCAATTTAGAGCACTACAAAAAGATTTCAGTTCAGATAAATCATCCAAGCTACCGGAATTGCTATTTTCGGAGCATCATTTATCTCATGCTGCCGCCGCATTTTATCCAAGCCCTTTTGATAAAGCAGTGATTCTTTGCATGGATGGTGTCGGAGAGTGGGCAACAACATCTGCTTGGATAGGTGAAGGGAATAGAATTACCCCTCTTTGGGACATAAGCTTTCCTCACTCTCTAGGCTTACTCTATTCAGCATTTACTTATTATTGCGGTTTCAAAGTTAACTCTGGGGAATATAAGTTAATGGGGCTCGCGCCGTATGGTAAGCCCAAATATGTATCAAAAATCAAGGACAATCTTATAGACATCAAGGAAGATGGAACATTCAGGCTAGATATTAGCTACTTCAAATATCATCGTGGATTCAGAATGACAACTAGGAAGTTTCATAAACTTTTTGGAAGTCCGCCAAGGAGTAGTGAAACGACATTAACTCAGTTTCATATGGATATAGCAGCATCTATTCAAGTCATTACTGAAGAGATTGTCTCTAAACTTGCTCGTTCTCTATATAAAGAAACGGGCATCACTAAGCTATGTTTAGCAGGTGGTGTGGCATTAAATTGTGTTGCAAATGGGAAGCTCTGGCAAGAAAAGATCTTTGATGATCTATGGATTCAGCCTGCTAGTGGAGATGCAGGCTCTGCACTAGGGGCAGCACTGCTTGGTTGGCATTACCACTTGGAGCAATCAAGAATTGTCAACCCAAACGATTCTATGAAAGGAACCTATCTTGGCCCTGAGTTTTCTAATGATGAGATAATTAATTATTTAAAAAAGGTTAATGCACCCTTCCAGACCTTAGAAGATGAATATCTTTTTGAAAAACTTGCTGAAATTCTTGACCAGGGAAAAGTTGTTGGTTGGTTCAACGGTGCTATGGAGTTTGGGCCCAGAGCATTAGGTGGGCGATCCATTATTGGGGATCCACGCAATCAACAAATGCAGAGTCTGATGAATCTTAAAATTAAGTATCGAGAAAGCTTTCGCCCTTTTGCTCCATCAGTTCTAGAGGATGATGTTTCCAAGCAATTTGAAATAAATAAAAAGAGTCCATATATGCTTTTAGTTGCCCCTTTAAAAAAAGAACTATGCAAAGAAATGACAAAAGAGCAACAAGATTTATTCGGGATTGAGAAGCTCAACATACCACGTTCATCTCTCCCTGCTATTACACATGTTGATTACTCAGCAAGAATACAAACTGTGTGCAAAACCACTAATCCTCGATACTACAGCCTAATAAGTGCCTTCAAAAAACGCACTGGATGTCCCACAATTGTAAATACTTCCTTTAATGTTCGAGGAGAACCAATTGTGTGTACACCCCAAGATGCATATCGTTGCTTCATGAGGACAGAAATGGAAGTACTTGTCCTTCAGAATCAAATATTATTCAAGGAGCAACAGCCTAAGATAGAAAAAGATGAAACCTGGATGCAAGAATTTGCTCTTGATTAATCATGGGTTCTTCACATACTAAAAAACAACTCCGTGAATTTGGCATAACTATTGGAGTTGGATTTCCACTACTGATAGGATTGATTATTCCTACAGTCCTTGGCCATGGGTTTAGAGCATGGACTTTATGGATAGCAGCGCCAGCAATTATATTAGCTTTTGTTTCACCCAATATTCTCAACCTTCCTTATAAAATTTGGATGGCTATTGGTCATATCCTAGGTTTTATTAATAGCCATATCATTCTAGGAATTGTCTTTATAGTGGTATTACAACCAATTGCGTTTATTATGAGAATAGTTGGCCATGACCCACTCCGCAAAAAGAAAGATAAGGCAATGACTTATCGTGAGACAAATCAAAAGACCCCAATAGACTTACGCCGCATCTTTTGATCATGCAGGCATTTCTAGATCTATCCAAAGACATATGGGATTTCCTTAGGGCACGAAAGAAGTATTGGCTGGCGCCCCTAATCATAACCATTTTGTTGATGGGTGCCCTTATCGTATTCGCACAAGGATCAGTAGTTGCACCCTTAATATATTCAATCTTCTAATATCCTTTTTTTGCATGACTTCTGGTTACTTCGATTATTAATTACTCAGATAAACATATGCATATAAAAGTTTAATCTCTGGAAAAATATTTTTCGCTATTCTAAAGAGTCGGTACTAAACATTTTCCCAATATATAAACGAGTAATAGATCTTGAAACCACTCCATTTTGGACTAAAAAGCCAGCCAGAGCTGCCTGTATTAATCGATATTGATCCCAATTAGGGTAACGCTCAATGAAAGCGGTCATAGCAGATTGAAGGTCTACTGGAACTTCAGATTGAAAGCTAACCACTCCTTCAGGTATTGAGAAATCCTCATGCTCGCCATCTTTAACGAGATGAGGGCTCTGCTGGGTCGCAAACTCAGATAACGGTATTCGGCTGAAATTAGCTTGTTGCATTCAAATTCCCTCTTTTTGATGACCAATAATCTTCTCAACTAAACCAGGAGTCAAGCAAGTGTTAAAGAGGTGGTCTCGCTGTTTCTCAAGCTAAGAATCCTTTCCTGGCATTCCTCTTGGAGAAATCAGAAGTAGTCAAAGCCTAAATGGAAAGGAGAAAAGAATGGAGTCAAGAGGAAAACGTAGAAAAAAAAGTTTTCCACATATGCGTACTAAGAAAAGCATTTAGCAGGAAACCCTGTGGAAAGTCTGTTCAAAACCTCCTGCAAATAAGGGGAAAATCTAAAAACCGCAATACATAAGCCTAACTAATCAGTGATAGGAATCCCACACGATTCTCATTGCTGCCGCAATTGCTTGTGCTGCTGGAGCTGGCCAAGAAGCTTCTACCCCTCGAGCTCCAAAACCTTTGTGCTTAAGAACGAGCTGAAGATCCCAAGAATCCTTCTCACCATCTATACAACACCACCAAGAGCTTCTTTCAATTTCCAAACAAACCAACTCTTCAGGCATCAACTGATCATCTATCTCGCTTAGCTGGTCAATTAAATCAAAAATAATTTCTGCAAGCTCTGTCCATTCAAGTTCAGTTAATTCAAAGGCCCACCCTTCACCACCAACTAAAACTGGAAATTGCACACGAGAAGGGTCTCTAGCTAGCTGCCAGCCAGGCCCTTCTTGTTGAATCATCTATTTCAGCCAGGGAGCAGATCCGGTTGGTCTTGTTCGTCGCTTAATTCAACAATTGCTCGGTGAACTGGCTTGACACTTGATTCTTCTAATAAACCATCAAAGTCATCAAAACGTCTCTGTTTAGCACGAAAAGCTATCCGAACTGTTGTGAGATATCGATTAGTTGAGTGGCGAATAAGGCTCTCGCCTCTTGTTGCAAGATCCTGGGGATCAACGCCAGATTTCAACACTTCCTTCTTCCAAAAATATCACCTCCAATTTTACTAGAGCACCTAACCAGGTCACTACTGATTTGAGAAATCAGTATGGAACCGTTGTATGAACCATCAAAACATTGCTAAAAGGCAAAAAACCAGAAAAACATCTTCCTTTAGTGAATCCTTAGCAAGTTTTTAGGGCTAATCTCTGCTTTACGGACCAAGAAGTATCCCACTAACCTTTTATATAAAGCGACCTTCTCAAAATTGTGGAAATGTCTCAAAGGTCAAAAGGAGCTCTTCCTGTCACAAAAGAGATTGGGACACTAGCCATTGATCTTGGAAACACAACAACAGTAGTGGCATTCCAGGGAGAAAAAGACAAAAATCCACGACTACTTGATTTACCAACGATTACCCGAACTAAAGGTGAAATCCCTAGCCTCGTCTGGCATAACGAAAACTGCATGCCAAATCTACTGATAGGACAAGATGTAGTGGAAGCAAATCTAGTTGGACAAAATAACCCTTTTTTAATTCGAGATTTCAAGCGTTGGATTGGGATCCCCCCCTCAGAAGTAACGGAGAAATTCCACATTCCGCCCAATAAAGCTGGAGAAGCTCTTCTAAGAGCAGTTTGGGAAAAAATCCCCCATGAGCTTGAGATTCGAAGATTAGTTCTAACTACTCCTGTAGAAAGCTATCGAGCTTATAAAAGCTGGCTAAATCAAATATGCTCTGAAATACCAGTAAATGAAATAGCCATTGTTGATGAGCCCACTGCTGCCGCAATAGGTGCTGGGATGCATGCAGGCTCTAAATTGCTTGTTTGTGACTTCGGGGGTAGCACTATTGATATTGCTTTAGTCGCTATAGAAGGAGGTGAAGGTAAAGCCTCACCGATTGCAGAACTTGTGAGATTTAATGGCCAAGATCTTCAGGTCAGCAGCCGCCAAGTTCTACGTTGTGCAAAAGTCCTTGGAAAATCAGGAATTCGTTTAGGAGGAAGAGATCTGGATAGATGGATAGCAAATCATTTATTCCCTGAAAGGACGCTTACAGAAAATCTTTTAGATAGTGCAGAAAAACTCAAATGCAGACTAAGTCAGATAAGCATCCCAAAGACAGAGCAATTAATAGAAACAGCAGAAGAGAAAGAAAGTGGCAGAAAATATTTGCTGAAATTAAATAGAAACGATCTTGAAGAAGTACTTATCAAGAATCAATTATTTGAGGCACTGGATCGCATCCTAGAAAAAACATTGGCTGGAGGAAGAAAATATGGATGTGAACTGTCTGATCTGGCCGGTGTTGTTGCTGTTGGAGGAGGGTCCCAAGTTCCCTTAATAAGAGAGTGGTTAAAAAAAAGGACAACTCCTGCACCTTTTCTAACCCCTCCACCAACTGAAGCAGTAGCAATAGGTGCGTTAGCTCTAACACCAGGAGTAAGAATTAAAGATGTACTTCAAAAAAGCGTTTACTTGAGGTGCTGGGATCAAAAAAGCGAAAAGCATATATGGCACCCTCTATTTCTTAACGGGCAAACGTGGCCTACTTCAGAAGGTCTTGAAATAGTTCTTGCTGGAAGCAAGGAGAACCAAAAGTCTCTTGAAATTGTCCTTGGAGAAACTGAAAGTCAAGGAAATCATGAGGTGGTTTATATCAATGGCATTCCAACTGTGAAATCATCTTCAAAAGCAACAGACTTAGCTGTTATTAATGGGGATCCAATCAACATATCGCTTAATCCACCCACTCAACCTGGTGAAGACTGTATTCGTTTGAACTTCAGCATCAATGAAAAAGCAAAATTAAAAATGATAGGCATTGATTTACGAACAGGCCAAGAAATTGAGACCAAGTATTTAACAACAGTTGATTAGAAATTCTTAGGATTTTCCTCTTCTACAAAGATAAACACCCTCTTCTCCATCTATATTCTTTAGACGCAATTGAATATTCTCAACGCGTCGAGTCGGTACCTTTCTTCCGCAAAAATCTGGCTGGATAGGTAATTCTCTATGACCTCGATCAACCATTACCAACAACATGACTCTTTTAGGTCTACCCCATGCTTGCAAAGCTTCTAATGAAGCCCTAACAGTTCTACCTGTAAAAATTACATCATCAACTAGTACAACCTCCTTTGATTCTAAATCTGTAGGCAGATCTGTTGGCTGAACCATTCTTGTCCCTACCCGGACTAAATCATCTCTATGAAAAGTAGGATCAAGACTTCCATAGGCAATGCCATGCCCAATAAGTTTCTCCAAGTGCTTAGCAAGTACTTGAGAGAGATGAACACCTCTAGTTGGAATCCCCAAAAGCACCAATTCTTTAGTGTTACTAACTGATTCCACCACTTGAGAAGCAAGTCTTGACAAAGTTCTACCTAGCTCTTCCGAAGAAAGTATCTCAACTCTTTCCTCGTCTTTGTTCTGAGACATATACAACTAGTACAAGAGTGAAAAGTTTATGACCAAAAACTACGACCAGAGCAGCATGCAATTTGGAAAAGCTGACAGAAGTCAAAACAAATCCATATCAAACGCTCCAAAAGAAGTAGTTTGAGTCTGGGAAAACAAAGAATTAATCTACTCGGCTCAGAATGCCCAAAAACAACTCGGGATTATCAAAACGTTCTGGCCCTGTGGCCCCAGTAGTACTTGCAATTCTTGATGGCTGGGGATACAGCGATAAAACAGCCGACAACGCGATTCGTTCTGCTGACACTCCAATAATGGATGCTCTCTGGGAGGCCTATCCACACACACTTATAGAAGCCAGTGGAGCAGACGTTGGACTCCCAGACAATCAAATGGGGAACTCGGAAGTGGGCCACCTAACAATTGGTGCAGGCCGCATCATCCAACAAGAATTAGTACGAATAACAAATGCAGTCGAAGAGGGCTCTCTTGGAGATAATCAAGCCCTTATAAGAATCGCTGAAAAGTTAAAACACACAGGCGGCACTTTGCATCTTCTAGGCCTTTGCTCCGATGGTGGTGTTCATAGCCATATAAATCATCTTTCTGGACTACTGGAATGGGCATCTTCTTTGGATCTAAAAAAGGTTGCGATTCATGCCATAACTGACGGACGGGATACACCAACAAAAAGTGCTGGGAACTATCTTCAACTTATCGAGGAGGCTCTTAAAAAAACTGGGACCGGGGAAATAGCAAGCCTATGCGGAAGATATTGGGCAATGGATCGCGATCATCGATGGGATCGAACAGCCAAGGCATATAACCTACTAACAAATCCAAGCGCCCCTATAGATCAACGTTCTACAAAAGATGTCCTAGAAGAAAACTATCAAGCAGGAACAACAGATGAATTTCTAAACCCCTCAAAACTCTCAAAGAGCCATCTTGCTGATGGAGATGGGCTAATAATATTCAACTTCCGTCCAGACCGTTCAAGGCAGTTAGTTCAAGCACTGACGCTTAAAGAATTCACGAAATTCGAACGAAAAGTCCAGCCAAAAATTGACATAGTTACCTTTACTCAATATGAAGCTGAACTGGATGTAGATGTGGTTTTTCCTCCAGATCCCTTAGAAGATCTTCTAGGAAATGTGGTTTCTGAACATGGCCTTAACCAATACAGAACGGCGGAAACTGAAAAATATCCGCACGTTACTTATTTTTTAAATGGAGGGATTGAAAAGCCATTAGCAGGAGAAGAAAGGCACCTTGTTCCTTCCCCGCGAGTTGCTACCTATGACCTATCACCAGCCATGTCAGCAGAAGAGCTTACAAATAGCTGCAAAGCTGCAATTGAAAGCGGAAGATATTCATTAATAGTCATCAATTATGCAAATCCTGATATGGTCGGACATACAGGATTAATGGAAGCAACAAAAAAGGCAATAAGTACTGTTGATAAATGTATTGGCCGACTTCTCGACTCGACTGGAAAGATGAGCGGATCACTCCTTATCACAGCTGATCATGGCAATGCAGAGCTAATGAAAGGTGTTGATGGTCAAGCATGGACAGCCCACACAACTAACCCTGTCCCCGTGATTCTTGTGGAAGGAGAAAAAAGAAAGGTTGCTGGACAGGGCAATTCAATAAAACTAAGAACAGGAGGAGGTCTAGCAGATATAGCTCCAACAATCCTCCAACTTTTAAATCTGCCAAAGCCAAAAGTAATGACAGGAGAATCATTAATTTCATATAGCCAGTCCCATGCTCTTAACCCTAAAATTGTTCAACCTGTCTAAAAAGCACCTTCAGGTACTTTTAAAAGGCAAACCATCTTGATGAGTATTGAGCCAAGTCAATTATGATCTCTGTCCTAACCTGGTTATGGGTAGCCTCTGGAGTCCTACTCATATTATTTGTTCTACTTCATAGTCCAAAAGGTGATGGGATGGGAGGACTTGCGGCCAGTGGAAGTTCGATGTTTACAAGTGCAAGCAGTGCAGAATCTACTCTGAACAGAATCACATGGACTTGCCTATGCATTTTCCTAAGTCTTTCAATAATTCTTAGTGCGGGCTGGCTTAAATGAAAAGGCAATTTTAAAATAAAATTCTTTAACAAAAGAGCGCATACGAATTACAAAACACACCATTTAAGCTTCAAAACAAAAGCTTTCATTTATACAAAAAGAGGAATATAAAAAAAGGGGCTGGTTAAAACCTAGCCCCTTCAATGGTTTGACCTTTTATTAATGAAAGAAACTCATCAATAATCGAAATCACCACCCATGCCAGCTCCACCACCAGCAGGTGCTGCCTCTTTCTTCTCAGGCAAGTCAGCAACTATGCACTCAGTTGTTAGCACCATACCTGCTATGGAAGCTGCATTTTGCAGCCCTGAACGGGTTACTTTTGCTGGGTCAACAATTCCAGCAACCAACATATCTACATAGTCTCCAGTTGCTGCGTTATAGCCATCACTAACTGGCTTGCTTTTTACATTCTCTGCAACAACAGCACCATTAGCTCCAGCATTTTCTGCTATTCGCATTAGTGGAGCAGTAAGTGCAGCTTCAACAATGTTTGCTCCAATTAACTCTTCTCCTGTCAATGAACTGTCTGCCCATTTCTTTAACTCTGGAGCCAAATGAGCAAGTGTTGTTCCACCCCCAGGAACAATCCCTTCTTCTACAGCAGCTTTGGTTGCATTAATAGCGTCCTCAAGACGTAGTTTCTTATCTTTCATTTCTGTTTCGGTTGCAGCTCCTACCTTCACCACTGCTACTCCTCCTGCAAGTTTAGCCAAACGCTCTTGCAACTTCTCTTTGTCATAAGTGGAATCTGTTTCATCCATTTGCTTTTTAATTTGTTCGCATCTTGCATTAACAGCCGCCTCATTGCCTTCAGCAACGATTGTTGTGGTGTCTTTATTGATAGTCACTCTACGAGCGGTACCTAACATCTCTAACTTGGCATTCTCTAATTTCAAACCAGCATCTTCAGTAATCAGTTGACCATTAGTCAGAACAGCCATGTCTTCAAGCATCGCCTTACGGCGATCGCCAAATCCTGGAGCCTTTACAGCAGCTACGTTAAGCACTCCTCTTAGTCTATTAACTACTAAAGTTGCAAGAGCTTCTTTTTCTATATCCTCGGCAATAATAAGGAGTGGTTTACCTGTACGAGCAATTTGCTCAAGTACAGGAACTAAATCTTGAACAAGACCTATTTTTTTATCTGTAAGAAGAATGTATGGCTCATCTAAAACAGCCTCCATTCTCTCAGTATCAGTTGCAAAATAGGGAGAGATATATCCTTTATCAAATCTCATACCTTCAGTCACTTCAAGCTCAGTAGTCATAGATTTCCCTTCTTCAAGAGATATAACGCCCTCTTTTCCAACTTTATCCATAGCATCAGCAATCATCTTGCCAACTTCTTCATCATTGCCTGCAGCGATGGTGCCACACTGAGCAATAGCGTTGCTATCACTAATTGGCTTTGAATGTTCCTCAATTTTTTTGACAAGAAATTCTGTGGCTTTATCAATACCTTTTTTCAAGGTAATTGCATTGGCCCCAGCAGCCACGTTTCTTAGTCCAGCTTTGACCATTGCATGAGCCAATACTGTTGCTGTGGTAGTTCCATCTCCAGCAGCATCATTCGTCTTTGAAGCTGCTTGGCGAATCAGAGCCACGCCAGTGTTTTCAATGTGATCCTCAAGTTCAATCTCTTTAGCAATGGTCACACCATCATTAATAATCTGAGGAGCTCCAAACTTCTTCTCTAAAACAACGTTCCTACCCTTTGGGCCAAGGGTTACAGCAACGGACTCAGCAAGGATGTCAATACCTCGCTCTAAAGCACGACGGGCTTGCTCGTTGTAAATAATGCGCTTGGCCATGAGATGGAGTGTTCTTGTAGGGGGAAAGGTTGATCAGTTAAAAATTAAATTTGGCTAGGAGCTTTAGTTAACAACAGCCAGGATGTCCTTTTCAGACAAAAGGACATATTCATCACTACCGAGCTTGATGTCAGTGCCTGCGTACTTGCTATACAGCACTTTGTCTCCAACTCCAACTTCTGGTGCCTGGCGTGAGCCATCATCATTGCGCTTGCCAGGGCCGACTTGTGCAACCTCACCAACCTGAGGTTTTTCCTTGGCAGTATCAGGCAAAAGAATGCCTCCGGCGGTCTTCTCCTCTGATTCAGAGACCTTTACAAAAACTCGGTCTCCTAAGGGCTTAACGGTGGAAACGCTGAGAGAAACAGCAGCCATGGGGTAATGCAAAAGCAACAACAGGGCGAAAACGCCTCATTCGGATGGAGTTAGCACTCCTAACCGAAGACTGCCAACTTATGCGCTGCAGTACTAAGAAGACTAGATCTATCCTGTGCGGGTGACCGAACCACTGCCACTGATACCTGTTCAGTGGTAGTGTTGCCCGGCTTATGAAGCGCAAGCGCCAATAGGCGCAAAAAATACTTTTCTTGATTTCTTATGGCCCCTGCTGCTCCTACCTCCGTCGGTACCAAGGGTGTTGTTCGCCAAGTAATTGGTCCCGTTCTGGACGTGGAATTCCCCGCAGGGAAGCTACCAAAAATCCTTAATGCCCTTCGAATAGAGGGCAAAAACCCTGCAGGGCAAGACGTTGCACTCACTGCTGAAGTTCAGCAACTTCTTGGGGACCATAGAGTTCGAGCAGTGGCCATGAGTGGAACTGATGGCCTTGTAAGAGGAATGGAGGCTCTAGATACTGGAGCACCTATTTCAGTTCCAGTAGGTGAAGCAACTCTTGGAAGAATCTTCAATGTTCTTGGTGAGCCTGTTGACGAACAAGGTCCAGTAACCACCAAAGCAACATCTCCTATCCATAGATCTGCTCCAAAACTTACAGAACTGGAAACAAAGCCAAAAGTTTTTGAAACTGGCATCAAAGTTATTGACCTTCTAGCTCCTTATCGCCAGGGAGGAAAAGTCGGTTTATTTGGAGGGGCTGGTGTAGGGAAAACAGTTTTAATTCAGGAACTAATCAATAACATTGCCAAAGAACACGGTGGAGTATCCGTATTTGGAGGAGTTGGAGAGCGAACTAGAGAAGGAAATGACCTATACGAAGAATTCAAAGAATCTGGTGTTATTAATGCTGATGATCTAACAAAATCGAAAGTTGCACTTTGCTTTGGCCAAATGAATGAGCCTCCAGGTGCACGGATGCGCGTAGGGCTTTCAGCACTAACCATGGCAGAGCACTTCCGTGATGTAAATAAACAGGATGTACTTTTATTTGTCGACAATATCTTCAGATTCGTTCAAGCTGGTTCGGAAGTTTCTGCTCTATTAGGTCGCATGCCTTCTGCTGTTGGATATCAACCAACTCTAGGTACTGACGTCGGAGAGCTTCAAGAAAGGATCACATCAACCCTGGAAGGATCTATTACCTCTATTCAAGCTGTATATGTGCCAGCTGATGACCTAACAGACCCTGCTCCTGCAACAACTTTTGCTCACTTAGATGCAACAACAGTTCTTGCACGTTCACTTGCTGCTAAAGGCATATACCCAGCGGTTGACCCTCTTGATTCAACAAGCACTATGCTCCAACCATCCGTTGTTGGTGATGAGCACTACGCCACTGCAAGGGCAGTGCAATCCACACTGCAGCGCTACAAAGAGCTACAAGACATCATTGCAATCCTTGGCCTAGATGAGCTCTCAGAAGACGACAGAAAGACTGTTGACAGAGCAAGGAAAATCGAGAAATTCCTTTCCCAACCATTCTTTGTTGCGGAAATCTTTACAGGTATGTCTGGCAAATACGTGAAACTAGAAGAAACCATTGCAGGCTTCAACATGATTCTCGCTGGTGAATTAGATCATTTACCAGAACAAGCTTTCTACCTTGTTGGAAACATTGATGAGGTTAAAGCTAAAGCAGAAAAAATCTCTTCAGAATCGGAGAGCTGATCTCCTTATTCAGGAGACAAAGCCTAAGCAAATCCTTGTAATCCACTCTCAAACAAAACCAACCGAAAATGACCCTCACCCTAAGAGTGCTGGCGCCAGATCAAAGTGTTTTTGATGGCACTGTCGACGAGATTATTTTGCCAAGCACAACAGGATTACTTGGAATTCTCCCTGGACATATCTCCTTAGTAACTGCAATTGATATTGGAGTTCTAAGAGTTTTGATAAATGGCAACTGGGATTCAATTGCTTTGATGGGAGGATTTGCTGAAGTAGAAAATGATGATGTAACAGTTTTGGTAAATGGGGCTGAATTAGGAAGCAAAATTGACTCCTTAGCTGCTGAGGCAGAGCTAGAAAAAGCAAAGTCAGAGTTCACCCAACTAGAAGGCCAGCCTTCATCTACAGAAAAGATAAAAGCTCAACAAAATCTAAACAAGGCACGTGCAAGAGTTCAAGCCACAAATAAAGACATTTAATTAGTTGTTTCCGCCCACAAGTAAAGTAAAATCATATAAATTTTCTTAGATAACTTTATTCATCACCAAGGAGACTTATTATGGATTGGGTTGCAATAAAAAAGCACTGCTCCGAGAAAAACTGGCAATGGTCATTGGAGCAAATAAACAGATGTCAGAAAGAAATAGAAGCCTTGGAAATTGAGAACAAAAAACTCAAAGAACAGCTGAAAGCACAACGGTTATATAACGCCTGCAATTACTAAAAAGTATGGCATTAAAACTCCTTCTTGATAGTGCAAATCCAAAGTACTGGGAAGAACTATTTCCTAGTGGAATTTTCTCAGGTATCACAACCAATCCAACACTTTTAAAGAACGCAAATCAACCTTGTTGCATTTCTAGTCTAGAGAGCTTGGTCAAACAAGCTGAAAGTCTTGGATGCCATGAGATACATCTGCAAGCATGGGGCGAGAACGAAGAAAGTCTGATTGAAACCGGATTAAAACTAGCCAAATTGGAATCAAAAAAATTAAAAGTTTTTGTCAAAATTCCTACAACTTTTATAGGCTGCAAAGCAACAAAGGTTCTCATTCGTAAAAATATTTCTATCACCCTTACAGCGTGCTATGAGCCCAAGCAAATCTTAATAGCTGAATCTCTTAATGCGAGCTATATAGCTCCCTACCTTGGCCGGATTGGGGACACAGGCATCAATGGGCTTGCTGAAGTAATTAAGATGCAGGAAATTCTTAATGGGACTAACAGCAACTGCAAATTATTGGTTGCCAGTTTAAGAGACCTCAATGAAATAACAAAACTTGCTAGTCAAGGTGTAGATGTTTTCACAATCAACCCTGAACTTGCTCTAAAAATCTTCAACTCACCAGACTCAGACAAGGCTTCATCACAATTCAACAAAGACGCAAAGATTGCTTGAAATATTAAAGAATCTTTGCTTCTAACCTCTAATCAAGCTGTTCCACAGAAGGTGACTTCTGGGAATTTTAGCTTTGCTTCTTCAAGTGATTTGCCTTTACCCTCTTCCTGCCAATAGTTAATAACTTCTGTAGCTTGATTAAGGACCTCAACCCTTTCATTGTCTGTTATCCAACTCTTGTTCTCTAAAGCTGTCTTAAGGGTCTCCCAGGCATCTTCCCTAGGCCAAAAGAAATATGCCGTCAGAGGACTTGGGCCGCCGCCAACAATTTGATCTACAGCCAAAGCAACGTTATCTGGCAACCAAAGGATCTTTAAAAGGAATCTCCCCTCATCTGCTTTTGGAGTATGTCCAGATGGGACACCATCAGCGTCAATAGTGGCTGAAGCCAATGCTGCGGCAGCCCCTCCAAGAGCTGGTCTACCTTCCTTAACAGGAGGCTTGTCATCCCCCGCAGAAGCTTGCTTATCCTGAGGGGCAACTCCTCCTTCTTCTACTGCTGCAGTCATTACCTCCTCCTGTTCAACAGCAGCACCTTCGGGACCAGTCATGTTGTCAACAACAAACAATGTGAACAAACAACTAACCTAACAGCTCCTATACATTCCTTTTACCCTGAACACCAAAGGTTTACTGCTATTTGACATCGATGGAGTCATCCGAGATGTGTCTAGAAGCTACCGCCTAGCAATACAGGAGACGGTGCGGCACTTTGTTAATTGGAGCCCAGAGCCCCAATTAATAGATGACTTAAAGGGAGAAGGGCGATGGAATAATGACTGGGATGCAACTATTGAGCTCATAAGGCGGCATCAATCAAAATCCTCTCTGAAGCAAGAGATTTTCCCAAAAAAAGAAGTCATCAAAATTTTTAGCGATTTCTATTTTGGTGGCGACCCTGAAGGTGAGGCTAGAAACTGGACTGGCTTCATTCTTAACGAACCTCTCCTAGTAGATAAAAACTTTTTCAATGAAATAGGCCAAAAGGGATTCCAATATGGATTCATCAGTGGAGCGGAACCCCCTTCAGCAAGGTTTGTCTTAGAGGAAAGATTGTGTCTTAGAGATCCTCCTCTAATTGCAATGGATGATGCACCAAGCAAACCAGATCCATCAGGACTTTTGAATCTGGCCAAAGAAGAACTAAATAAGCCTCTAGGCAATGGAGCTCCTCCTATCGCCTATTTGGGAGATACAGTTGCTGATGTTCTAACAATAAACAATGCCAAAATAAAAATCCCTAACCAAATATTTCTTAGTATTGCAGTAGCACCTCCGCATCTACATCAAGCAAACAAGAAAAGCGAAAGAAGAGATTATGAAATCGAGCTCAAAAAAGCCGGGGCAGATATAATTATTTCCAAAACAAAAGATATATTAAATATCGATGAGCAGATCTCAAGATTGTCTCTTAATGAATAAATAATAATCAATCTAACTAATCATTACTATCAAGCATTGATAGACAATTAATCTTATCCGAATGAGAGATTTTAACTGTGATTGATAATCAGCAACCTCCTCCTTAATCATTAATCAATTTCCCCTGGTGCGCTTTTAGCTTCTGTAGTTAAAACTTCATTTCCATCCAGCGTAACCAAAACATCATCTTCTATTCTTATGCCAATACCCTTCCAGCATTCATCAATCGAAGGCTGCCCTTCTGGAACTGGCAAACGGTCACTAATATAAAGACCTGGCTCAACAGTAAGAACCATCCCAGGCTCAAGCTTAACTGGATATTCTCCTAAACGATAAGCTCCAACATCATGAACATCTAGCCCTAGCCAATGCCCTGTTCGATGCATATACAAATGACAGTAATTACCTTGTTCGATGATTTCATCAATATCACCTACAAGTAAGCCAAGGTCAACAAGACCTTCTACTAAAACCCTGACAGCAGCTTGATGAATAAACTCAGCATTTTGCCCTGGAGAGACAGCTCTAATAGCAGCCTGTTGGGCTGAAAAAACAATTTCATATAAAGCTCTCTGTTCTGACGTAAAACTTCCATTGACCGGGAAAGTCCTAGTTATATCAGCGTTGTAATAATCCTCTAAAGAACACCCAGCATCTATTAACAACAAATCTCCATCATTTAAAACTGCATTATTAGCTGTGTAATGAAGAACACATCCGTTATCTCCTCCAGCAACAATTGATCCATAAGCAGGTCCCCTAGCACCTTGTTCAAGAAAATATTGCTCAATCAATGCCTGAACTTGCCGCTCATTCATTCCAGGACATGTTTTTTTTCGTGCTAATTCATGAGCCTCCGCTGAGATTCGGGCAGCAATGCGCATACGTTCTATTTCATAAGGCTCCTTACGGAGTCTTAACTGATGCAAAAAGGGGCAAGGAGCAATCAAAGCATTAGGAGCTGAGCCCTTTCTTGCCGAAAGATCTAACTGTTCGGCCCATGCTTTTAAAACAATTGACTCAACCTTTGGGTGCTTACCAATGCGAAAAACAATAGAATCTGAACCATTTAAATATTCTCCAATCCTTCTCGGAAAATCCTCTACTGAATGGGCTATATCTGCTCCAAAAACTTCCACCGCTCCCTCTTTTCCCCATCGAGATCCATGCCAAACCTCTAATTGAGATTCCTTTGGATTCACAAATAAGACAAATTGCTCGCCTATAGGTCTATAAGGAAGAAAGAGCGCAACAGCATCAGGCTCATCAAATCCTGTTAAATACCAAAAGTCACTGTCCTGTCGAAAAGAATGTTCTACATCTGCATGATGGGTTACTAATGATGCCGCCGGAATAATCGCCGCCACATCACCTAATTGCGATAAAAAGCGTTCTCTTCTAGTCCTAAAAATCGAGTAATCGATCACGATCCAAAATAAAAGACATACTGAAGTCAGAAAGTGCTTTTAAAAAGTAGAAAGCTACTTCCCTCCTCTAGGGTATCCAAGCCAATAGTTGACTGCTTCAGTATTAAGCATATAAAGATCGAAAAAGTCTTATGACTTACTTATAAAGATTCATTTGCAATTTCATATGAGTCTTTAATCCTAGTGAAATCACTACTTTAAGCAGCTAAAAAAGCCAAGAAGAGGTTTAGGCAACCTCAGATTGCAAACACTGCATCTCATTTGTCCAATGCTTTTTGACAAGTGATTAGGGGAAAACAACATTTACCTTGCTAAAGGCAAGATAAACATGGACCCTTAAACCAAGCTTTGAAATTTCTACTCACCCTGAAACCATGAGCACAGACATCGTTGTCCTGATTCTGCTTGTGGTCATAGTGGTAACTGGCTCTGCATTATGTTCAGGTGTCGAAGCAGCACTTCTCACTGTCAATCCACTTAGGGTTCATGAACTTTCTGCACGCCCTAGAGCACTTGCAGGCGCGACTCTTCTAGCAAAACTCCGAAAACGTTTAGGACGCACTCTGTCTGTATTAGTAATAGCGAACAATGGCTTCAACATTTTTGGCAGTCTGATGCTTGGAGGTTATGCAGCTTTTGTATTTGAACAGCGCCAAATCAGTAGCGCTGCACTACCTCTCTTTTCCATAGGCCTCACAATCTTAGTTATCCTCTTCGGGGAAATCCTGCCAAAATCACTTGGCAGCCGACTCGCCCTTCAAGTCTCATTAGCAAGTGCACCTATATTGCATCTTCTTGGAGTATTAATGCGGCCATTAGTCCTGCTATTAGAGAGACTCATGCCTGCAATAACTGCAGAAAATGAAATCAATACTGACGAAGAAGAAATTCGCCAACTTGCAAGGCTTGGCTCCCAAAAGGGTCAAATAGAGCCTGATGAGGCAGCAATGATCACAAAGGTTTTCCAGCTTAATGACATTACTGCTAGAGACCTAATGACCCCAAGGGTGGCTGCACCAACCTTAGATGGATCAACAAAATTGCATTCTCTAAGGGATACTCTTTTAGGTAATGATGCGCGATGGTGGGTTGTATTAGGAGAAGAGGTTGACAAAGTTCTCGGCATGGCCAATCGTGAATGCTTACTAAAAGCTCTACTTGAGGGAAGTGGTGACTTAACTCCTGCAGATCTAAGCCAAAGAGTCGAATATGTTCCTGAAATGATTCGAGCCGATCACTTATTAGACGGATTCCGAACCGACAAAAGTGGAATAAGAGTAGTGGTGGATGAATTTGGTGGATTTGTAGGTTTAATTAGTGCAGATGCAGTATTAGCAGTGCTTGCTGGCTGGTGGAGAAAGTCAAGCTAATGACTCAGGTGAAACCCTTATCCGAACGTAGTCATCAACTACTTCTTAAGTGGCGAGAGCATCTGGAATTTAGCAACCGTGAAAGTAGCCTTCTTAAGGGTGAATTACTATCGCTTGATAGACAATTGGAGCGACTAATCAACCGTCGACTAAGACTTTCGGTTTTCGGCAGAGTAGGTGTTGGAAAATCCAGTCTCCTCAATGCACTGCTCGGGAAAAAATGTTTTGCCACAGATGTAGCGCATGGATGCACCCGTCGTATTGAGACTAAAAAATGGGAACAACCTATCAACTCAATTAATTCAATCGACCTAGTAGATACACCCGGTATTGATGAAATTTCTGCCGCAGGAAGAGCACGGCTAGCGGCAAGGGTCGCACTTCAGTCAGATCTTGTTCTTCTAGTACTAGATAGTGATATCAATAAAATAGAAATAGAAGCACTTAAAGTGCTCATAAAAAGTGGCAAGCCTATAATCCTGGTACTTAACAGGTGTGACCAATGGTCTACCGAAGAGCAATCTTTGCTTCTAGAAAGTATTCGTAACCGACTCCCCAAGGAAGTCAAACATATCCAACTTATAAAAGTTGCGGCTGCACCTCGGAAAGCTCATGTCCTCTTCGGCGGAAAAATAAGAAGTCATGAATGCGCCCCCCGAATAGAGAAGTTACAGAAACATTTATTTGATTTACTTTCCACAGAAGGAGAACTACTCCTATCGCTAAATGCACTACGACAGGCAGATCACTTACAGACAGAACTAAAACATTTTCGGCTTAGAAAAAGCAAAGCTGCGGCACAAGGTTTGATAGGTCGCTTTGCCGCTCTGAAAGCATCCGGTGTTGCAGCTAACCCACTTGTACTTTTTGATCTAGCGGGGTGCTTAGCATGTGATACTGCATTGGTCATTCAACTCTGCAAGGTATACGGCATCAATATGGGAGGTCCTGCAGCACGAAGGCTTCTAGGACGACTGTCAGGGTATAGCGCCCTTCTTGGAGGTGCACATCTAACCATCCAATTAGTACTAGGTGCATTACGACATCTGTTGTTGATTGCTGCTCCCTTTACAGGAGGCATTTCGTTGGCATCTGCTGCCCCTGTTGCAATCGCACAAGCAGCACTAGCTGTACATACCACCAAACTGACAGGGAAATTTGCAGCCAAAGAAATTATGGAAGGCAGTAATCGCAAAATGACAATGCCAAAAACAATGCTTAGATATCTCGTTACGCATAATCCAGAAGCAAAGCGATGGTTAGGCAGCTGGTCAACTACATCTACAAATGATCCTCATCTTTTAAAGGCTCTTTTGCCATGAGCGATGAAACAAAAAATAGAAAAATTGCACTCTTAGGGACTAGTGCTGACCCACCTACATGTGGACATCAAGCTCTTCTACAAGGGTTGTTAACTCTTTTTCCAAGAGTAGCTACTTGGGCCAGCAACAACCCTATGAAGGAACATAAAGCCAATTTAGTTAAGCGTCACGAAATGCTGAAAGTACTGGTGGATTGGATATCACATCCTGGACTTGAATTAGTTCAAGATCTTAGTAGCCCACTAGCCCTTATAACTTTAAAAAAAGCCAAGATTCTATGGCCTAATGCAGAGCTGACTTTTGTCATCGGAAGTGATCTGACCAATCAAATCCCAACTTGGGTTAAAGCCAAAGAAGTCTTAAATATCGCTCGTATTGGTATTGCACCAAGACAGGGTTGGCCTGTAAGTAAACAACAGTTAGAAACCCTCCAGTCTTTAGGTGGACGCATAGACATTCTCCCCTTACAAATTCCCGCTACAGCAAGTTCAATGATTCGAGAGGAGTCAAACACTTCTGATATACCTATAGCCATCTTGCCAATGCTGTTAGAGCAAAACCTTTATGGCCTAACAACTAACAAATAATGAGATTCGCTTTAGCCCAATTAAACCCTCTAGTTGGAGATCTCAGTGGAAATGCAACCCGTATCGAAGCTGCATTCAAAGAAGCAGCTTCTCTTGAAGCGGATGTTCTACTTACACCAGAACTTTCATTATGGGGATATCCACCAAAAGATCTACTACTAAATGAAATACAAATCGACCAACAGCAAAACATTCTGAAAAAGTTTTCAGCCACTATTGCTCGTGAAGCACCTCATCTAAAGGCATTAGTTGGGATCGCCGAAGCTACAGGAGATCAACAAATTCCCAAACTATTTAATTCCGTTGTCTTAGTTGAAAATACTGGTTGGAAGGTAGTCTCACGCAAACAATTACTTCCTAACTACGATGTTTTTGACGAAACACGTTATTTCCGTCCTGCTGAATCACCAGGAATAATTACTTTTCAAAATGAAGACAAGTCCTGGCGACTAGGCATAACCATCTGCGAGGACCTATGGGTTGAAGCTTCTATACAAAAACATCGCCTCAATGGTCCTGATCCAATCGAACAACTCGTGTCTAAAAATATTGATATTCTTATCAACCTATCTGCTTCTCCATTTAACTCAGACAAAGAGGGACTAAGAAAAAGTCTAGCTGCCAAGGCAGGCACGAGACTTGGATGTCCTGTCATCTACCTCAATCAAGTTGGTGCTAACGATGAACTGATTTTCGATGGAGCAAGCTTCATTCTAGATCAACATAAAAAGGTTGCTCTTCAACTGCCGAAATGCAAGGAAGCATTGGCAATATGGGATACGAAAAGCAAAACTCAAAGACTCCAAGATCCAAATGAAGATGCTATGGAAGAGCTTTTCGAGGCTCTGGTCTTAGGAGTTCGCGACTATACAGTCAAATGTGGCTTTAAGGAAGCATTAATAGGCCTGAGTGGAGGAATCGACTCCTCACTGGTAGCTATTATTGCTGCAGCTGCTTTGGGTGCAGAAAATATTACCGGAATACTTATGCCCTCTCCATGGAGTTCCTACCACTCCATTAAAGATGCAAATGATCTGGCTAATCGAATAGGTATCAAAAGTCAAACTATTCCTATTAAGAGATTGATGGACTGTTTCGATACAACACTCTCGACGTCAGTGGGAGAAACACCTCATGGACTTGCTGCTGAGAACTTACAGTCACGAATACGTGGAACTTTGCTAATGGCAGTAGCCAATCAACATGGAAAACTTCTTTTATCAACAGGCAACAAATCTGAGCTTGCTGTTGGCTACTGCACACTCTATGGAGACATGAATGGCGGGCTTTCCGTAATAGGAGATTTATATAAAACTACTGTTTTCGACCTTTGTGCTTGGCTAGATCAAAAGTCAACTCAAACTTTTCGCAAAAACATGCAACTCCCCTCATTGGGAGAAATCGTTGGAAAAGCAATTCGAGAAAAGGCTCCAAGTGCTGAACTACGGGAAAATCAACTTGATACTGATTCTTTACCGGATTACTCGTTACTTGATTCTATTCTCAAAGATTTTATTGAAGAAAAGCTAAATACCAAACAACTTATTTCAAAAGGTCATCCACCAGAGATTGTAAGAAAAGTAGCGGATCTATTAAAAAAGGGTGAATTCAAACGCAAACAAGCACCTCCTGTCTTAAAGGTAACTCCACAAGCTTTTGGGAGTGGATGGAGAAGGCCAATAGCATCATCCTGAAGCAATAAACTTCTGGTTAGGATGATGTTGTATAGCCAAGCTATATACAAGTTATTTCGCCCCCATGGCATCCTCTGTTCTTTCCACCCCCATGGCAACCATTGGGGTACCCGCCGAAATCAAATCGGATGAACTTCGTGTCGCCCTAACTCCAGATGGAGTACAAGAGCTAGTAACACAAGGGTTAGAAGTAAGAGTCCAATCTGGAGCAGGAACTGGTGCAGGCATAGATGACAAATCTTTTGCAAAAGCAGGCGCAAGAATCGTTAGCCAACAAGAAGCTTGGGCATCTCACCTTGTAGTAAAGGTAAAAGAGCCCCAAATAGAAGAATTTAAATTTCTTCGAGAAGACATGGTTTTATTTACCTATTTACATCTTGCTGCCTACCCAAAAGTAGGCGAAGCCCTTATACATACAGGTGCAACTGGGATTGGTTATGAAACAGTCCAGATGGAAAGTGGGTCACTTCCACTATTAGCACCTATGAGTGAGATTGCGGGTCGTTTGGCAGCCCAAGTAGGTGCTCATTTACTTGAACGTCCCCATGGAGGGAGTGGTGTTCTAATAGGTGGCTGTACTGGCATCAGGCCAGCAAGAGTAATTGTATTAGGAGCTGGAACCGTAGGATGGAATGCTGCAAGGCTATCTGCAGCAATGGATGCTGAAGTAATGCTTCTTGACCGCTCACCAGAAAGATTGCGCACACTTGAAGCTAACCGAGAAGGCAGATTAGTAAGTCTCGTCAGCAGTCAGGGCTTATTAGAAAGGCTTGTCCCTACAGCAGATCTTTTAATTGGAGCAGTGCTAACACCAGGTGATCGTGCACCAACATTAATTGATGAACAAATGGTCAAGCAAATGAAACCAAACTCAGTAGTCGTTGATGTAGCCATTGATCAAGGAGGTTGTGTTGCAACCAGCATTGAGACAACTCACACGAACCCAACAGTAAAAATCCATGGAGTCCAACATTATGCAGTAGGAAATATGCCTGGTGCCGTGCCATTTACCTCAACCGAAGCATTGGTTAGCGTAACGCTGCCATACATCCTTAGTATTGCTGGAAGAGGTCTTGAAAAAGCAATTACTGACCGCCCAGAACTGCTTTCTGGATTAAACACAATTAGTGGGTCAGTATGCCATCCAGGAGTTGCAAAAGCCCTTGAAATATCACCACGACACCCAATGGCTTGCTTACGTTGACAGTTCTAAAGCTTGAAAGACGAATTAACTATTCTCCAGTAAAGGTTTCAAAGGTCGCCTACATGACTCTATTGCTATTCCTTCGCGAATAAGTGCCAATAAACCAGCAGCCTCTATATAATTTTGTGCGCTCAAGAGAGCCTTCCCATTATTCTTATAAAAGTCATTGTCACAACCAAGAGCATCTTTAGTCACATGAAGTACTGAGGGATCTTTTACAGCAATGACAGGAATCCCTCTCTCAAAACAGGCAAGTATTGCAGGACCGCCAAGCGCCCCTTCAGGAACTACTGCAGCACCCACGTCTTCAATAGAGATACATCTATTGAAAGGCTCTGCAAAAGTTCCTTGACCCAAAAAGTCCTGCACAAAAATAAGGTCAGGAGCACGACTAAGGCCTACTAATACAGAAGTTAAGAAAGTAAAGCCTAATTCCTCCCCTGCTGCTCTTGGATCTAAGCCTGGCTCCAAAGGCAAAAAATTGATTGCTGGTGAATGAGCGCAAGGGATACCAAGATGGCGAACCATAAGATGGCTAATCAAAGCCTCGGCCCCAGCTAAAGCATCTACACCATTACCAGTTCGATAAGATTGAAGTTCACGATTAGTTGGAAGTTCATCAGGAAATCTAGTCACTACTGCAATAGCAGTAGTGCCAGATTTCTTTAAATTTTCACCAGCACGCAGCAAAGAGTCTGGATGTTCTAAAGAGCCCCAACTAGCACCACTCGAGCCTTTGCAAAGAGTCACCCCTAAAGGCATATCAGTAGTAACAACACTCGAAACATCTAAGCCAAGACTCGCACGACAACCATCTAAAACCTGAAGATGTCTTAGTTGTAGATCAGGCTCAATACCTCCATCTAAAATCAATCCAATCTTCTGCTGTCGAACAGGACGCAAATTAATCTCGCCGATCGCAAAATGATCTAAGGAATAACCTTCAACATAAAAAATACGTGGATCACTCCAATACAACGATGCTCCATTCATCACATTTGGATGCGTTATTAAACATCCACTCGTTGATGCCAACATCCGCGCTACTGGAATTGCATCCCCTGCATAGCCGCCAGTAGCACAACCAATACCTGAAGGAACAACCAATAAGGTAGGCATTGGTGGATGACTCCAGGAATTATTTTGAAAAACTGTGTGTGACATAACTGATTACTTGGTTACCTTTATGAAAATATGACTAATGCCTCAATCTTTACTTTTCGACAACTGCCATCCTGAGAAGGTTTTGATGAAGTGACAGCCCAACGCAATGGATAGCCATAGTTACTAATCTCATGGACAATCCATAAACGCAACTCACAGAGAGGCATCTCCTTCTGCCATTTCAGATCCAGCTCAATAAAATCTATCTTCACTTTTCAAGTATGAGTTACATAAAACACTAATCAATTTATTATCGATTTTTAAAGGTATAGAAAACCAAAAGGAATTTAACTAAATTTATTGGCTGATGATTATGCGCAAGAGCCACCTACTACTTCAAGAATCTCTTGGGTAATAGCTGCTTGGCGTGCTTTGTTGTAATCAAGAGTCAGAGTCTTTGCAAGCTCCTTAGCATTATCACTTGCATTATTCATTGCAGTCATTCTGCTAGCAAGCTCGGATGCAGCTGACTCTTGCAATGCACGTAATAACTGGTTCTGCAAGTAAAGAGGTAGCAATGCATTTAGCAATTGCTCAGGACTTTGTTCGAAAACAATATCTGATGGTAATGAAGGTTGCTCATTAGCTGGGCCAGAACCTGTCTCCACAGTCAAACGACTATCTTTGGTTGTTAATCTAAATATCTCGTCTTCCTCTGCTGCTATTCCCTGGGGATCCAAAGGCAAAAGTGTTTGAACTACAGGATTACAACTAACAAGATTAATAAACTTGGTATATATCATTTCTACTCGATCAGTACTTTGAGATAAAAACTCTGCTAATACCTCACTTGTAATTGATTCTGCATCAACAGCAGTAGGAACTTGCTCAAGATCAGCAAAAGTGGAGCGAATGCTATAAACACTCGATCGATTCTGAAAATAAGTAATTGCTTTACGACCTATGAGAACTAGATCAGGATTGAAACCTTGGGACTCCAGCTCCTGATAACGCTGCTCTGTTCGTTTAATAATGTTTGAATTGTATCCACCACATAAGCCTCTATCACCTGTAACAGCAACAAGGGTGATTGACTTGACATCACGTGTCTTAAGTAGAGGAGCATCTGCTAGCTCAAACTGTATCCGAGTTTGAATATTCTCCAATACACGCGCTAAGCGGTCTGCAAATGGTCGACTTCTAAGTACCTGCTCTTGTGCTCGACGTACCTTGGCAGCTGCGACTAAGCGCATTGCCTCAGTAATCTTGCGAGTGTTCTTAACCGAAACAATTCGGTCGCGAATGTCCTTTAAATTAGCCATAAGTTGATACCTCCTTAATGTCCTTCAATAAAGTCATCAAGAAGAAGCCATCATCGAGGTTTTAACCTCGGTAATAGCTTCTTTAAGCATAGTTTCTGAATCTTCACTTAGGACCTTCTCTTTCTGAACTTTAGATATGTAATCAGCTTTATTTGTCTTTAAATAGTCCCGCAGCTCCCTAGCGAACTGGGTGACCGCCTCTTCAGGTACTTCATCAATCAAGCCCTTCACACCTGCATAAACAATTGCAACCTGTTCAGCAAGATTCAACGGAGCAAATTGAGGTTGTTTAAGAAGTTCCCTTAGACGTTTACCTCTACCTAGCTGTTTCTGAGTAGCTTCATCAAGATCAGAAGCAAACTGTGAAAATGCAGCTAATTCATCAAACTGAGCTAACTCAAGTTTTAATGTGCCTGCGATTTTTTTAATCGCCTTTGTCTGAGCTGCGCCACCTACCCTACTTACAGATATGCCAACATTAATTGCTGGGCGTAAGCCTGAGTTAAATAAATCAGAGCTTAAAAAGATCTGGCCATCTGTAATAGAAATAACATTTGTCGGGATATAAGCGGAAACATCACCTGCCTGAGTTTCGATGATTGGCAAGGCGGTCATAGAACCTTTACCCATTGCATCTGAAAGTTTTGCAGCTCTTTCAAGAAGCCTGCTATGGAGATAGAACACATCTCCTGGATAAGCTTCACGTCCTGGTGGACGGCGCAATAAGAGTGACATCTGTCTGTATGCCTGTGCTTGCTTGGTTAAATCGTCATAAATAACTAAAGTTGCCTTGCCTTTGTACATAAAGTACTCGGCTATAGCTGCGCCAGTGTAGGGAGCTAAATACTGCAGAGCAGCTGGATCTGATGCACTTGCATTAACTACAACTGTGTAATCAAGAGCTCCCTTTTCACGAAGAACCTCAACAACGTTTGCAACAGAAGCAGATTTTTGACCTACAGCAACATATACACAAACAACATCTTCACCTTTTTGATTAATGATCGTATCTAATGCAATTGCAGTCTTACCTGTTTGGCGGTCACCAATAATTAACTCCCTCTGACCTCTGCCAATAGGAATCATTGCATCAATAGATGTGATCCCTGTTTGCATTGGTTCATGAACTGATTTCCTTTTAATAATTCCAGGGGCAACAGATTCAATTAGCCGTGATTCTGTTGTTTTTATTTCGCCATTGCCATCAACTGGCTGGCCTAGTGGATTAACCACTCTTCCTAAAGTTGCTTCTCCAACAGGTACAGCAGCAATTTTTCCCGTAGCCTTTACTGTGCTGCCCTCCTGAATACCAAGGCCCTCAGCCATAAGAACCGCACCAACATTGTCATCTTCAAGATTTAGAGCAATTCCCTCAGTACCATCTTCAAATTCGACTAATTCACCAGCCATTACCTTCTCAAGACCATAAATACGTGCAATACCATCACCAACTTGAAGGACTGTTCCAACATTGCTAACTGACACTGACTTGTCATAGTCGGCAATCTGCTTTTTAAGAATCGAGCTGATTTCGTCAGGACGGATAGAAACCATGGGTAGTGAGGGTGTTGTTGTTGAAAGGTTGTTGAGAAAGAGAACTGTTAGTAGTCAGCAGATGAAGCTAACTGACCTTGGCCAGCGCCAATCCCAGGCGACGAACCTGCCCAGAAAGGCTGGCATCGATAATCTTGGAGCCTAAGCTGACGACAAAACCGCCAATCAAATCAGGATCAACCTTAAGGTCAATCTCTAGTTTGTTGGTACCGGCAATCAGCTGAACTTTCTTTAAAAGCTCAGCTTGTTGATCATCCGTGAGATCAGACGCTGAAGTCACAGTTGCCAAAGCAATATTTCTTTGCTTCCTATAAATCTCCAGTACCCGCTCAAGAACCGAATCGAGCAACCCGATACGCTGCCGATCCGCCAGAAGCTTTAAAAAATTAAGGAAAGAGGGAGTTAGTTGTTTTGCAAAAAGCTTTTCAAGAACATCCTTCTTTGAATCAACTTCCAAAACTGGTGAAGACATTGCGTCACTCAATTCAGGAGTTTCATTCCAGAGAGTCAGGAGAGACTTTGCCTGTTTGACAACCTTGTCTACCTCCTTACGGCTTTCAGCAACTTGAAGAAATGCCTCTGCGTATGGGGTTGTGATGGTATTTAAAAGTGGCATCAAGATTTCCCCATATTTTTGATGGACTGACTTACAAAATTTGCCTTGGTTTGGTCATCAAGCTTTCCAGGGAGAGCTGCCATAGCTTTCTCAATAGCTAAACGAGCTGCCTCTAAACGTAGCTGAGAACTAACACGAGCTGCTTCGGCATTTAGGTCAGAGGCAGCTCCTTGTTTAATGCGAGCCATCTCTTCGACAGTACGTTTCTCACTCTCCAACCGAATAGCTTCTGCACGTGATTTGCAATCACTGCGAATCTGCTTCGCCTTTTGCTCAGCTGCAGAAAGCTCTTTTTTAGCTTCCTCAAGAGCCTTTGTAGCTCCAGCTATGCGCTCTTCGGCATCTTCAAGATCAACCAAGATCGCTTCTCTCCTTCTTTTCAAAATCCCGCCCAAGAAATTTGGCAAGAATTTGTAGAGACCAAAAACTACAACTGCAAGGTTAAGTACATTTGTCTCAAACAAATCAAGGTTGAGACCAAACCCAGCTGCAGCAAGAATTAAAGAAAAATTCATTTGACTGACAAGAGGCGTTCAACAATCAAATCACCAAGCTTTTCAGAATCAACTTTGAGTTGGTTCAAGGCTGATTCTCGCTGTGAGTCAATCTCACGACGCGCCTTTTCTCGAGAAGCATTGGCTTCGGCAGTAGCCAATGCCAATGCTTCTCGATAAAGCTTGTCGGAATCTTGTTCAGCCTCATTAATCAGCTTTTGAGCCGCCTGGCGAGCCTCTTTAAGCTGTTCTCTAAGTTCAGCCTCAAGCTTCTCAACCTCAGCGAGCCTTTTCTTTGCCTCTGCTCTTGTATTAATCACATAACCCTCACGCTCCTCCACAACACGACCAACAGGCCTGAAGAAAAGGGCGTTAAGGATGAAAGTGAGGAGTACCACTTGAACCGCCATAAGCGGAAGAGTGGCGTCGAAGTCAAACAGACCTCCCTCAGTAGCACCGAACAAGAGCAAGCTGGTCATGTAGAAGGGGCTATTAGCGGATTAAATGGCCGTTAAACGGCAAAGAAACTGTGGAGAATAGCTTTAGTCGGATTTGAAATTTCTCTGGAACTTTTAGCTTTAAAGCTCAAGTTCCAGTTCTAAACTTCTTTCCGACTTGGAATCAGCCAGCAAAGGGGTTAGCAAAAAGAAGCACCAATGCCACAACTAAGCCGTAAATGGTTAGAGATTCCATAAAGGCAAAAGAAAGCAATAGTGTGCCGCGGATCTTGCCCTCAGCTTCAGGCTGGCGAGCAATTCCCTCTACCGCACCCTGTGCAGCACTTCCCTGTCCGATGCCTGGGCCAATGGCTCCTAGGCCAACAGCAAGTCCTGCAGCAACAACAGAGGCGGCGGTGGTAATGGAATCCATAGTTGAACTAAAGAGGTGATGCTCTAAAAGAGCGCGAATGTGGACCGGGAGTTTATACCTGCGAGTGGGACATCTCCTAATTAATCGAGATGGGCCCGTATCAAACGGACCTACGCGCAAGGGTTTTGCAAGACCAAGTTATATGACCTAGCAAAATGACTTTTGATCAATGATGTTCTTCGACCGCTTCACCGATGTAGTAAGCAGCGAGGGTCGCAAAAATCAAAGCTTGGATGGCACTTGTGAAAAGGCCAAGGAACATTACAGGAATAGGAAGGACAAGAGGAACAAGAAAAACCAATACAGCCACAACCAATTCATCTGCAAGGATGTTTCCAAACAAACGGAAGGAAAGTGATAGAGGCTTTGTGAAGTCCTCTACGATTTTAAAAGGAAGCATTATTGGGGTTGGATGAACGTAGTACTCGAAGTACCTCAATCCTTTCCGACTCAAGCCCGCATAAAAATATGAAAGCGAGACCAATAATGCCAGGGCCACGGTTGTATTGATATCAGCCGTAGGAGCTCCTAATTCTCCACTAGGAAGCTTGATCAGCCTCCAAGGGACTAGAGCTCCGCCCCAATTACTTACAAAGATGAATAAGAAAAGAGTCCCTATAAAGGGCATCCAATCCCGATAAGCTTTTTCCCCAATTTGGGTTCTTGCTAAATCACGAATGTAATCCCACAAAAACTCCAAGAGGTTTTGAACACCTCGAGGATCTCTTTCCATCTTTTGTGTCCCAACGACCACTAGAGCAAGAAGTGCACCAATCACGATCCAAGAAGTCATAAAAACTTGGCCGTGAAGCCGAAGGCTTCCAATTTGCCAGTAGAGATGTTGACCAACCTCTAACTCAGCAAATGGCAAAACAAATGGCAAAGTACCCATCTAACTTTGAAATGTGGTTAGTTAAAACAGAAGTTTTGAAGAAAGTCGATGTAGTAGCGACTATCAAGCGATCCTTATTCTCTCAAGCTATTCACTCAAGAAAACCTGCAGGATCATCGCAGGCTTATAGAGAAGAAATCCCAGAATTGCTGGTAGCAAATCCAATTGTGCAAATCTAGTAGCTGCTATGAAAAGCACTACAGGAACAAGCAGTTGTGTCTTCCCAACTGTCTGAGAACTCTTCCCAAGCTTTCCGACACTACGGGCTAATAGCCACAAGTAGAGAGCTCCGGATAATCCGCCAACAAAAATACTGCTAGCGACATGTCGTTCAAAAACAATTGCAGTTATTGCAACCGCTAAAGCGGAAAGGACCAACGTCGCAAAAAGAGCTCTTCGTTGAAGACGTAGATATTCCTCTGAGGAATCATCAATGTCAGGAGAAGGCAAAGCTTTGTGTTGGTTCTTAGTTGCAGAAACTGCTTCCTCATCTGCTTGCATCAAAAACTTGTCCTCATATGAAGGATCCACTTTTGAAGTCAGGAGAGGAGAGACCAGCAAAGGAGCCTAGGCTCTATCTATAAAGGCCCGCGGAATCTATCATGTTGCGGGATCCGAACAAGATGTCATCCAAAGTGCTTTCTTAAGGCACAAATCCCTTGGTATAAAAGCGATCTAGAGAGATGTCATATTAAGTGTCAATTCTGGTAAAGTAGCCTCTTTAAAAGACTTCTCTAATACTTTTAACAATGCAGCGATCTTGTGTTAAATCATAAAAAGCATAATCTATATCCTGCTTGAAGAATTCAAAACCCATGCTTCGAAAGAAGGCAGAATCTTTTTGAGTAAAGAGCTGAATCTATTATATTCTTTGTATTCAAATTCGATAAAGTCTCATCCTTATTTACTAAAAGCCTTGACTCCTATCCCTCAAAGCCCAGCACCTATGAACTCAAAAAAAATAATTTACTTTTATCCATTTACAGGCTTGGCAAACTCCCATTAAGACGGCTCAATAGGAACGAGGTTTTTAGATTGCTCTCTTGGGTCCATCTTCCCGCCATGATCTTCATAAAGAGAGCTGGCCAATTAAAGGCAGCTATAAAAAAAGTGTGCCAAAAATTTCAACCAATAGTAATTTTTGGCAGAAAAACCTACCTCTTCCCTGGAGACTTTGGCCATCTGAAGCAAGACTGTTCTTAAGCCTCCTTGGATTTTGGAGTATTGCTGGTCTACTAGTTCTGGGATCTGCAAGTTGGTGGGTAGCCACCAGAGAGATGGGAGATGGGGCTTATTACATAAAGCGCCAATTGATTTGGCTAGTTGCAAGTTGGAGTCTTCTATGCGTTGTCATATCAACAAGTATTAGACGCTGGCTAAGAATTGCTGGACCTGGCTTATTACTCTGCCTTCTTCTTGTTGCCGCAACTTTAATTATTGGGAGCACCGTAAATGGAGCTAGTCGTTGGTTAATCATTGGCCCGATCCAAGTACAACCTTCAGAGTTAATTAAGCCGTTTGTAATACTTCAGGCTGCAAGCATTTTTGCTCATTGGAAAAGAGTTGATTCAGAGCAAAAGTTACTTTGGCTAGGGATTTTCGGAACATTACTCCTACTAATCCTAAAGCAACCAAATCTAAGTACTGCTGCTCTAATTGGGATCTTGATTTGGTTAGTAGCTTTATCCGCAGGTGTAAGGCTAAGGAGTTTATTTGCCACAGCTTTTGCAGGCGGGATATTAGGAACAACAAGCATTTTGCTCAACAAATATCAAATGCTAAGAGTGTCTTCTTTTCTAGACCCTTGGCAAGATCCACAAGGTAATGGATATCAATTAATTCAGAGCCTTTTAGCAATAGGTTCAGGTGGTTGGTTTGGGGAAGGATATGGCCTTTCCACTCAAAAACTTCAATATCTTCCAATACAAAGTACAGATTTTATTTATGCAGTTTTTGCAGAGGAGTTTGGCTTCGTTGGTTCTTTCATGCTTTTAATCTTTTTATTATTAGTTGCTTTCCTTGGACTCAGAATTTCCCTGCGCTGTAGGAGCAATCAAGCCAGATTAGTGGCGATTGGATGCAGCTCAATTTTGGTTGGGCAATCAATCATGAATATTGCTGTAGCTTCAGGTCTTATGCCTACTACTGGACTACCTTTTCCTTTGGTGAGCTATGGAGGTAATTCGCTTATATCAAGTCTTTTTTTGGCTGGTTTACTGATCAGGTGTTCACTTGAATCAACAGGGTTAATGTCAATGAGAAGCTTACGAAAAGTCCGTAAGTCGATAGGGTAAATAATTAAACCCTCAATCCGGCAAAGCCGGCGCAGACCATACCTTCACTTGAACTAGCCATTTCAGATCTTGCAAGAACCAGCGAGCAACTACTAAAGCATGGTCTTGAAAGGCCTAACCCTTTAACTATTGCAATGGTCTTTGGCGGCGGACTACTAACCAGCCTAAGTGCCTGCTCAATATCCCTTTTACCAGTAACAGTTGCTTTCTTAGCAGGCTTCGAAAGACAAATTTCGCCATGGCGAAAAAGTCTTGAATTTTGCACTGGAATTATTTGTTCTTTGATTTTTTTAGGAAGTCTGAGTGGACTAATAGGTCGAATATATGGCGAAGTTCCAAACTTGGTGTCAACCATGGTTGCACTATTGGCAATAGCTATGGGACTAAACCTTTTAGGCTTCATCAAATTTCCCTTACCTACTGGTCCAGAAGCTATTTGGTGGCAACAAAAAGTTCCGCCATCACTAGCTCCAATTGCAACTGGAATGGCCTTTGGAGTTGCTGCATCTCCTTGCACAACACCTGTTTTAGCTGTGCTACTTGGATGGATTGCTGAAACTGGCAGCCCATTAATAGGAGTGATCCTTCTGGCAAGCTTTGGAATTGGACAAACCCTTCCTTTAATGCTTGCAGGCACAATCGCAGCCAGCATTCCAAGTCTGCTTTCAACTCGCCGAATTGGACAATGGATCCCTGCATTGTCAGGTGTGGTATTCCTTATGACAGGTCTACTAAGCCTTCTTTCTCGTTGGATCTAAAATGGGAGCTCTTAATCTTTTCCTTAAATGGATTTCTGATTTAAGAGTAGCCATTTTCTTATTAATACTTATTGCAATAACTAGTGGTCTAGGAACAACAATTCCACAGGGTGAATCAGTTGAGAAATATCTCGAAACTTACAACAAAACTCCTTGGTTTGGAATATTAAATGGGCGTCACATTCTTGCATTCCAATTAGACCATATTTACACAAGTTCCTGGTTTTTAGGATTACTTATATGGCTTGGCACTGCACTTCTAGTTTGCAGCTGGAGGAGACAATTGCCAGCACTTTTAGCTGGACTAAGATGGATTGATTATCAAAAACCAGAGCAGTTAAGCAAACTAGCTATTGCTGAGAGTGTGAAGGTTGAATCTATTGAAGAAGGGCTAAAAGATCTAGCTTCTCAATTAAGAAAAGAAGGCTGGCATACTAATGAAAAAGATGGAAGACTTGCTGCCAGAAAAGGCGTTGTTGGACGCATTGGGCCTCCTCTTGTGCATATTGGGATGGTCCTATTAATGATTGGTGCAGCTTGGGGTGCTCTAGGAGGCCAAAAAACAGAAAGATTCCTAACTCAAGGCAAATCGTTTGAATTATTAAATAATCAGGGTCAGAATCAACTAACAATAAATCTTTCTAATTTTGAAATTGATCGAGACTCAGCAGGTAGACCAAATCAATTTCGCTCTAAGCTCGAGTTAATTCAACCAGATGATATAAATAGATCAATAAAGGAAATTAGTGTTAATCATCCATTGCGATTTCAAGGGATGACTATTTATCAGGCTGATTGGTCTCTAGCAGCAGTAACAATCAAAATAGGCGATAGTCCAAAATTACAACTCCCTTTACAAGCTTTTCCAGAGTTAGGAGATCAAGTCTGGGGGTTGATTTTCCCAAGCAGTCTTGAAAGTAATGAACCATTACTTCTAACAGTTTCTAATGAGCTAGGGCCAATACAAATTTATGACTCAAATGGACAACTTGTAACCAGTCTTAGACCAGGGGGCCAATCAGCCTTCATCGATGGAATTGATATAAAAGTAATCAGTGTTCTCCCTGCAAGTGGATTGCTACTCAAACGGGATCCGGGCGTGCCCCTTGTTTATACAGGATTTGCCATACTTCTTCTTGGAGGTGGATTAAGCATCATTTCCACTAGACAAATCTGGGTAATAACAGATCCAGCACAATCAACACTTCACCTTGGTGGCCTCTCTAACAGAAACCTTGTTGGTCTAGCAACAGAATTGCCTAAGCTTATTTCTAAGACAATTAAGGCTTAGATCAGCTTTGCTCTCTTTTCCCATGACTGATACGAATAAGAGTATGAACATTACCGCGAGGATTGAAGTCAGCCTCTAGCGACATCCAAATGGGATTTGCTGCTTGAACAAGGTCATCTAAAACCTTATTGGCTACCTCTTCATGGGAAATAGTTCTATTGCGATAACTATTTATGTACAACTTTATTGACTTCAGTTCCAAGACCTTAAAGGAGGGTTGATACACCAAACGAAAAACACCAAAGTCAGGGTAACCAGAGAAAGGACATAGGCAAGTGAACTCAGGAAGCTCAATGGAAATCTCGTAAGGTCTTTTTGTATTTGGATTTTCAAAGCAAATCAACTCTGCCGCTTCAATCGCCCTTTCTCCATAAAGAGGAGTTTTTGTCTGCTGTTCGGTACTACTCACAAAGAAATTACCTCTAAAAAAAACGATAGATCTGAAGTGGATTTAGCGCCTAAAAATTTAGATGAGCTAAAAATTTTGTATCAACAGCCACATCAGAAATAACCTTTACCCCCCCTAATAGATAGCAACCAAGGAAAACTTGATGGACATTTTGCTCGCTGGTTCAGACGAAGGGGCTCATATTCGTCCTTTAAGCATTCATGGAATGTTATGGCTGCAAACCCACTTTGAAGACGAAAACTGGGAGGCCCTGGCCTCCAGCGAGGTCAAAATCTCAATGAATGATGCTCAAGACCTTTCTAAAGATGCTAAGGAAGCAGGACTGATGTTGAATTTCTTTCCTGCAGTGACAGTTCCTGGAAGATTCTGACAGACTAAACACATCTATTATTCTCTAAAAAATCATGAAAAAAGTCGAGGCAATCATCCGTCCTTTCAAGCTTGAGGATGTAAAGCTTGCACTAGTTAACTCTGGAATAATTGGAATGACAGTTAGTGAGGTCAGAGGCTTTGGCCGTCAGAAAGGGCAGGTAGAAAGATACAGAGGCTCTGAATTCACAGTTGAATTTTTACAGAAATTGAAAGTTGAAGTTGTAGTAAATGACGACAATGTAGATGCTGTCTTAAAAGCAATTGCAGATGCTGCAAAAACAGGAGAAATTGGAGATGGGAAAATCTTTGTTTCACCAGTAGATTCAGTAGTAAGAATTAGAACTGGAGATAAAGACGATTCAGCTCTCTAAGCAAGAGTATCCACTACGAGATTCTCGAGATTTGGCAGGGTTTCTGAATTATCATCATTGCCAAGCCAGAGCAAGTATTCATGATTTCCAGCTGGGCCAGTAAGTGGTGAAGCAACAATCCCTCTCGGAATCCAATTAAGTGCACAGGCTGCTTCAATAACCTTAGTAAGTGCATCGATATGCGCCTGAGGACTTCTTACAACTCCTCCCTTGCCCACTAATTCACGACCTACCTCAAATTGGGGCTTAACTAAAACAACTGCTTCAGGGTTACTAGGATCCATCAATTGTTTGATTGCAGGCAAAACTAGCCTTAAAGATATAAAAGACAAATCAGCGACCGCAAGACTAGGCAGAGGATCATTTGGGCTATAGAGCTCATCTGAGGTCAAGGTCCGTAGATTTGTACGCTCTTTGATAAAAACTTGAGGGTTAATTCTTAACTTCCAGGCTGTCTGTCCATACCCGACATCAATGCCATAAATTCTTTTAGCACCATGCTGTAAAAGGCAATCAGTAAATCCGCCAGTTGAGATACCCCCATCTAAGCAAACCCTTCCTTCTATTTTGATAGGAAATGCATCAAGAGCTGCTAAAAGCTTTTCCCCTCCACGGGAAACAAATCTTGGTGAATCCTTAATTATTAAAGTTATTTCTTGAGAAACACCCTGACCAGGTTTATCAAGAATCTGCCCACTGTTATCGCGAACTTTGCCAGATCGAATTAGCTGTTGCGCCTTTTCACGAGAACTAACAATCCCATTATTAACCATATGAACATCAAGTCGATTTTTACGGGACATTGCTAAAAATGAGAGGAAAACCGAATAAAAACCAATAAAGTCGACGAAAACGGCTAGAAGCAGTGAGGATCAGCCTAAGCAACGAAAGGAAGTGTCTCCTCCAAAACACCCAAAAAGATCAAGGCCAAGGTTGGGGCATCCAGCTCCAAGAAGTTTGCGCGTTGTTCATTTAACCGATGCGTCCAAGGTAGTTGAGCTTCTTCAACCAGGCAGCTTTGTAACCCTAGACAATCATCCCAACGACCTCCCACCTTTTCAGGTTATAAATTGCAAAGGAGGTCGATGCTGGGTACGTCAACAATCCTGGGGGAAATCTATTCACTGGGAGGTGGAACATAACCGGTTGAAGTCGGCATAAGACTCAAGACCAACTAAGTTCAGAAACATTGGATTATCTAAAGAGCAATTGATCGAGCGATACACACTCCCCGAAATGCTTCAGGTCTGGAACGACCAGGCCAAGTATCAAAGCTGGTTAGACGTAGAAGTCGCAGCTTGTGAAGCCAACTGCAAGCTTGGCAGAGTACCAATTCAGGCAATGGAACAAATAAGAGCAAAAGCCTCGTTTGATCCTGAACGGATTCTTGAAATTGAATCTGAAGTACGTCACGACGTAATAGCTTTTCTTACGAATGTCAATGAATATGTAGGAGACTCAGGCCGCTATATCCATGTGGGGATGACCAGTAGTGACGTCCTAGATACAGGTCTAGCCATTCAAATGAAAGCTTCTGTTGAATTACTGAGAAAAGAACTTGAAGAGCTAGAAAATTCAATCCGACAACTCGCTAGTAAGCATAAAAATACTGTAATGATTGGACGTTCACACGCTATTCATGGAGAACCTATTACTTTCGGATTCAAGTTGGCTGGCTGGCTGGCTGAAACCATTCGCAATTCTCATCGATTAAAGCGATTACAAAAAGAGGTCTCTGTAGGCCAAATCAGTGGTGCAATGGGGACCTATGCAAATACAGACCCAGAAGTTGAAAAACTAACTTGCGAACGCCTTGGGCTTAGTCCAGATACAGCCAGTACACAAGTCATCTCACGCGATCGCCATGCCGAATATGTACAAACCATTGCCTTGGTAGGTGCTTCTCTTGATAGATTTGCGACTGAAATACGGAACTTACAAAGAACAGACGTTCTTGAAGTAGAAGAAAGTTTTTTAAAAGGCCAAAAAGGCAGTTCGGCAATGCCTCACAAACGGAATCCCATACGGAGCGAACGAATCAGTGGGCTAGCAAGAGTCTTGCGAGGTTACGTAGTAGGTGCACTCGAGAATGTGGCTTTATGGCACGAAAGAGACATAAGTCATAGTTCGATTGAGCGAATGATGTTGCCTGATTGCTCTGCCACTCTCCACTTCATGCTGAGAGAGATGAGTCAAGTCGTTCAAGGGCTAGGCATCTACCCAGAAAACATGGCAAGGAATATAAACATCTATGGGGGGGTTGTATTTAGCCAAAAAGTCCTTTTATCACTAGTGGAAAATGGTATGAGTCGCGAACATGCTTATAAAATTGTTCAACGAAATGCTCATTCAGCTTGGAATAAGCCAGATGGCAACTTCCGCAAAAACCTCGAAGAAGATGAAGAAGTAACTTGCCATCTGTCTTCAGAGCAACTTCAAGAGTGCTTCGACACACTTCAGCATCAAGCCAACTTAAATGTTATATGGGAAAGACTTGGGATTTAAGAAAGTTTTGGAGCTTAATGATCTTAAAAACCTTTCAACCAACTTCTATGATTTAAATATCCTGATGTTTTAATCAGGTGGGTCTTGGGCATTAGCTAAAGACCTTGCATCTATTTGAATTTGATTGATGACCTATAAGGTTCGAACCGAATACGACAGCATGGGGGCTATTGATGTCCCAAACAATGTTTTGTGGGGTGCCCAAACTCAAAGGTCTCTAAAGAATTTTTCTATAAGTGGAGATTTAATTCCTCCAGAAATAATTCATGCGATAGCATTAATCAAAAAAGCCTCTGCAGTTGTCAATGAAGAGCTTGGTGTTTTAGATAAAAAAAGAAGAGATTTAATTGTTAATGCTGCTAATGAAATCATCAATGGCTTTCATGACAACCAGTTTCCATTAAGAGTCTGGCAAACAGGAAGTGGCACGCAAACTAATATGAATGTAAATGAAGTTATAAGCAATCTTGCTTCCAAAGCTATTGGGGAAAACTTAGGGAGCAATCGTCCTATACATCCAAATGATCATGTAAACAAATCACAATCAACCAACGACGTCTTCCCTTCAGCTATTCATATCTCTGCCGCAAATCAAATCAATGCACAACTCCTACCAGAACTAAAGCTTTTAATAGATGCATTTGACAAAAAGAGTAAGGACTGGAAAGACATAATTAAAATTGGACGAACTCATCTACAAGATGCAGTGCCACTAACCCTTGGCCAAGAAGTATCTGCCTGGAGAGATCAAATTAACACTGCATATTCTCGAATAAAAGGAAGCCTTTCAGAACTTTATTCTCTTCCATTAGGAGGTACCGCAGTAGGGACCGGTCTTAATGCTCCTCCTGGTTTTGGCCAAAAAACAATCCTTGAATTAGCAAAGCACACTTCTTTACCCTTTACAGGCTCTACCAATAATTTTGCAGCAATGGCTAGTCATGATGGGCTTATAAATGCTATGGCACAGTTGCGAATGCTCTCAGTTAGTCTACTCAAAATAGTCAATGACATTCGACTACTGTCCTGTGGACCTCGCGCAGGCTTTGGAGAGTTAATTCTTCCTGAGAATGAACCAGGCAGCTCCATAATGCCTGGGAAAATAAATCCGACTCAATGCGAAGCAATGGCAATGGTATGCACTCAAGTGATGGGGCTAGACACAGCTGTCGCCATGGCTGGATCTGGAGGACATCTCCAAATGAATGTTTATAAGCCTCTTATTGGTTTTAATTTGCTTAAAAGTATCAATCTTTTAAATGATGCTTGCCGATGCTGCCGTATTGGAATGATTGAAGGGATGGAACCAAACCTAGAAAAAATTGAATATGACTTAAAGCAATCGCTAATGCTGGTTACAGCATTAACACCACAAATCGGTTACGAGAAAGCAAGCACAATTGCTAAGTATGCTCATAAAAATAATCTCAACTTACGGGAATCTGCAGTAAGCCTTGGTTATATAACCGAAGAGGAATTTGACCTCATTGTCGATCCAACTAAAATGATTTAAAAGATATTTAATAAATAAAAACAAGCTATTCAACCAAGGCGTTCAGTGGCAGGATTTAAGCCTCTCTCTTCAGCTTTTGCTTCGACTAAAAGATCATCTGCCTCACACACAGGAAATCGATTAATTGCCTTCAAAGCTAAACGAGAATTCCTTCTAAGTTGCTCAGTAATTGCCTCACAATAGGGAACCTGAGAAAGCAAATCTACTGTTCTCCGCATTATTCGTACAACATCTCCCTCATCCAATGAAGTATTTGAAATCAAGTCGCTCCAGGAGGTCCCTTTTGCCCAGGCATCAACGAGGCCCATTAATGCAGGTTCAAACCAAGCAGGAATATTTACCTGCTCACGCTCTTGGGCTCTTAACAATTCTCGGCGTATGCCAATAAGGTCATTTAATGATTCCTCTGCTTGTCGAGGAGGTCTATACCCACTCCATAAATCTGGTCGTTTGACCTCTGTACTAATTGCTTCAAACACTGCTGCAAGCTCAGAAGGAGGCAAATGATCCAAATGACCACTCATCAAAGCTAGTCCGAGCCACAACTCATTGTCTCCTCTTAACCCTCCAACTGTTCGACCTATCTCCGTAGGCTCTAACCCCTCAAGACATCCAAAACTTTTAAGGATTTCTATCAATGACAAAAAAGTTTCCCAATGATGATTAGCCCTCTTATGAAGTAATTGCTGGCGTTCACGAATTTCGTTGTCTAACTGTTCCATACGTCGGCGATGCTTTTTAAGTTGTTTCCTATCACCCCATCTATGAGCAGGTTGTCTTTCTAACTCAAGTTGTAAGCCTTGCACCAATTTTGCTTGCGCCAAGACCTCTCTCTCAAGGTCATACTGAGGTGTTCGCATTTCATGTCGCTGGGCAATATGACTAACGGCTAATGCTAATTCTCTACTCTTCTCATCTCCATGGCGAATTTCACCAGAATGTTTTAAATCAGGAGATGGAAAAATCTCAGTCTCTAAACAACTCAAGTCTGCATGAATACAGACCACAGAATGGCACGGTAAAAGCAACCACAAATTCTCTTCAGTCAAGCAAAGTAGAAGTGGAAACTGACCAGATCCCTCTGATTTATCAACTATCACGGCCGGAGTGACACGTCCTCTCAAAGGAGGTGCCTTAAGACTAACTAAGGTCCCTTTACTAGCAAATTGCAAAGCCATAGTTAATTCATTCGCAAGCGTTTCCTCCGCTTGTTGCTGAAGTATTCTTAAAAGTCGTCGTTCTTCTCTTAAACGACTACGTCCTTTTTCATAGTTTTCAAAAGCATCCCACGGGATTTCACCAGCTATATTCCCTAACTGGGTCAACTGAAGTCTCAATTGGTCAATAATTTCCTCTTCATCAACCAAATCTAGACTTGCTAAATAACGTCCAAAGCTCCGCTCAACAATCTCTCTAGCCTTCTCGAGCTCATGATGTTGAAGGAGGTTGAGAACCATTCCATAACTCGGAGTAAATTGACTAATAAGTGGATCGGCTTGACTAGTAGCTAATTGACCAGCTTCCCGCACTCCCTCAAAACGACTCTGAAGAGTTACTACATAGCCAATATCATCAAGTCCCCTTCTTCCTGCTCGCCCAGCCATCTGAAGAAATTCACTTCCCATCAAAGGGCGGTGGCCTCGGTCAGAACGTTTAGACAAAGATGAAATAACAGTACTTCGAGCAGGCATGTTTATTCCTGCTGCCAAGGTTTCAGTCGCAAAAACAACCTTTACAAGTCCCTGCTGAAATAGCTCTTCAATCAACTCCTTCCAAGCAGGTAAAACTCCTGCATGATGTGCGGCAATACCTCTTGATAAAGCATCAGCATGAATCCCTTCTCTTACAGCCTCAGGGTTGGCCTTTCGATAAGAACTAAGCCTATCTCTAATTTTTATTTGCTCATCTGAGGTAACCAAACAAAGTGCTCCCAGATCCGATAATGCTCTATCACATCCACGTCGACTAAAAATAAAATAAATAGCAGGCAACATACCTCTTTCTTCCATCTGACTGATTACAAAACCAGTAGGTGGAGCCTTAGGTTGCAAAGGCTTCTGGGAACGTGCTTTGCGCTTATTTCCCTTAGGTGCACGCCAAACCTTGCAATTCGGATGCAATCCAGTGCCCTTTTCATTTAGCAATGGATGCAAGCCCTTAGCACTACAAAAATTATGATGCAAAGGAACTGGCCTGTAATCACTAATTATCAACTGAGTTGGACCATGAACTTCATTGATCCAATCAGTCAACTGCCCAGCATTTGCAACAGTTGCAGACAATGCAACCAATTGAATATTTAAAGGACAGTGAATAATTGCTTCTTCCCAAACTGTTCCTCTTTGAGTGTCATTCATGTAATGACACTCATCAAGAACAACTGCCTCTACTTCTGAGAGCGGGTCATCATTTTGGTCTACTTCCCCATAAAGCATATTGCGAAAAATCTCTGTGGTCATAACAACAATGGAAGCATCACGATTGATTGTTAGATCACCTGTCATTAGGCCTACATTCTTTCGCCCAAACTGAGTTCGAAAATCTCTAAGCTTCTGATTCGATAAAGCCTTAAGAGGAGTTGTATAAAAAACCTTACTTCCATGCTGAATTGCACGATGAATCGCATATTCGCCTACCAATGTCTTACCAGAACCTGTTGGAGCACTAACAACTACTGAATGCCCCTGATCAAGCGCATCTATGCTCTTTAACTGAAAAGCATCTAAAGGGAAAGGAAAGATCGAAGATAAATCCAAATCCACCTTTGAGCCATCAGCGGTAGTTTCAACGTGCGCTTCTGTGCTCATGCATGCAATCCTAATGAGCTCTTCAAAATCACTGTCAAAACATACTTAAAACCACAAGAAAAAATGGTTTTTAGAAAACAGTTCAACAAGAGGGTCTTCAAGGCAGACTAGAGCGATGAATAGCATTCCCAGTTCAAGGCGAAGGACAATCAGGAGCTGGTCTATAGGACCTGGAGAAGCAGAGTTGGTGCCTATAGGAGAAGGGGTACAAAAACCTCTTGTAGACCTGGCGAGCAATGATTATCTAGGCCTAAGCAGACATCCTGAAATCATCAAAGCAGCCCAAGCTGTCTTAACCACAGACGGAGTAGGAGCAGGGGGCTCTAGGTTTATTACAGGCAGTCGATCAATACATTATTCCCTTGAAGAAAGACTAGCTAATTGGCTTGGCAGAGAAAAAGTCTTTCTTTTTCCTAGTGGTTTTCAGGCAAACCTTGCAGCAGTAATGGCCCTGGCTGATCGATATACACCTGTATTAGCGGATCGACTATGCCATCACTCTCTTCTGATAGGAACAAAAGCAAGCGGAGCCAAATTACTGAGATTCAAACATAACGATCTTGAAGACATGGAAAAGTGTCTCCGTAGATGTGTCAACAACAAGCCAAAACATCAACCTCTAGTACTTACCGAGAGCCTATTCAGCATGGAAGGAACCAGTCCAGACCTTGCAAAGATGGCATCTATTTGTGATAAATATGGAGCCAATTTATTAGTTGATGAGGCACACGCAATAGGAATATTAGGGCCCGATGGGAAAGGATTAAGTCATGGAATATTAGGGCCATTAAGAATGATTAGTGGGACTTTTGGGAAAGCCTTTGGTGGAGGGGGTGCTTTTCTAGCAACAAATAAACTAATAGGTGAAAGACTTTTACAACTGAGTGGAGCATTTAGATACACAACTGCTCTGGCCCCACCATTAGCAGCTGCAGCATTAGCGTCTTTAGAACTGATAATAGTTAATCCTGATTGGGGGCTAGAACTACAAAAAGATGCAAATAATTGGCTAACTAAACTTCAACATGATGGATGGAAACTGCCCAATGTAAATAGTCATATTCTTCCTATAATTTTAGGTACAGACGAAGAAGCTTTATACCGCCAAAATCAACTAGAGAAAGAAGGTTATCTAAGTGTGGCAATACGTCCTCCCACTGTTCCAGAAGGGAAATCACGACTCCGACTTGCTATACGTAAAAACTTGCCCAAAAAGAGCCTGGAAAATGTCTTAGAGGTCCTTAGAAAAGGATGAAGGAAATCATTGCTATGCATGGATGGGGGAGCGACAGCTCCTATTGGAAAGCATGGGAAAATCATTTCCAAAACCATGATTGGTCATGGCAAAGCGGTGATAGGGGCTATGGAGAGCTACCATTTAAGATTCCCACTTGGTATACCGAGCCACGAGATAACCCAAGCGGAAAAAATGTCTTAATTGCCCATTCCCTTGGGCCTCATCTTATAGATCAGCAAATAATTTCAGAAGCAACTGATATTGTTTTGCTTGCAAGTTTCAGTAGTTTTCTTCCGAAAAGCATGGATAATCGTGCTCTCGAAATAGCACTGAAAGGGATGCAAAGTAATCTTGGGACTAATAATGAAAGTAAAATGTTCAAAAAGTTCCTAAAAAGGACATATTATCCTGAAAAAATTAAGTCAATTCCAGAAGGACCTTTTCAAAAAGGACTTACCAAGAGTGGGAGAGAAAGACTTGAAAAAGATCTAAACTTACTTATCGAAACTAATTCTCTCCCTAATGGACTTTCACCTAAAGCAAGAATACTTGTAATTGAAGCAGAAAAAGATGCAATTGTATCACCAGAAGCACGGAAAATCCTAATTCAAGACTTATCAAAGCATCTAGAGATAGATCACCATCATTGGGTTATTCCCAAAAAAGGTCATGCACTAAATGTCAATGAACTTATAGAGCGTGTTCATCATTGGTTGGAGTGCAGTCAATGACGAGAGAATGGCAAGAGGTAGTAATCAAAAACTTTGATTTAGCAGCTGATTTCTATAATCAAAATGCAAAATTACAACTAGCCATCGCATGGAGGCTTGCAAAGCTTTGTTCGATTCATCAAGTCCCAAATGGATTGTGGGTTGATTTAGGTGCTGGCACTGGTCTACTGGCTGATGCTCTAGAGCTTTTAAATTCAAACCAAAAGGTTTTAAGAGTTGATAGCAGCCCTGAAATGTTGAACCAGCAAAAAAGCGATTCCCCTTCTCAGCAATGGGACCTGAATATTGGAATACCCCCTTTCAACGAATTTCCCACGTTAGTTGCCTCAAGCTTTACTCTTCACTGGCTTGAAAATCCTGTTGAAAGGCTAAATGAATGGTTTCAAGCAATTACACCTGGTGGCTGGCTGGCTTTAGCAGTACCAGTTGAAGGAAGTTTTCCCCAATGGCATAAAGCCGCAAAACTTGCAGAAGTTGAATGCACAGCGTTGAGCTTCCCCTCAAGCCATTCTCTGCTAAGTAATATCCCAAAAAAATGTATTAAGTATCATAGACTCCACAACTTCACTGAATCTGCAAAAGAGGTATCTTCTCTTTTTACAGCCATTCGGAAAGTAGGAGCTCAAGCCAGTAAGAAGCCTCCAATGAGGATAAGAGATTGGCGCATTCTGTACAAATCATGGGATAGATCTTTAGAAAATAAAGTTAGCCTCACCTGGAGAATACAACTAGTGTTAATTAAACGATGAATCCAAAATTCAAAAACATTGTTGTCTGTGGAACTGACACAGATGTTGGGAAAACGATAGTTAGTGCTTTCCTTGTTCAAGGATTACAAGCAACTTATTGGAAGCCAATCCAAAGCGGACTTGAAAATGGTGGAGACCTTGGTCAAGTATGTCGATTATTGAATCTTCCTAGTGGCAGATGGTTACCAGAATCCTACAAATTCCAAGCACCTGTTTCACCCCATTGGGCAGCTGAAATGGAAAATACTCTTATCGATACGCATCAATTAAAGATCCCTCAACATGAAGAAAGAATTATCATTGAAACAGCCGGGGGACTTATGGTACCTCTTACCAGACAAAGGCTACAAATAGATCAACTAGAAGCCTGGAAAGCACCTGTGATACTTGTCGGAAGAAGTGGTCTTGGAACCCTTAACCACACCCTCCTTAGTCTTGAAGCATTACGCAAACGAGCCATCCAAGTACTCGGTATCGTGTTGAATGGGACACCACACCCAGATAACCCAAAAACATTAGAGCAAATGGGAAATGTACCGGTAATTGCAGAACTACCAATGATGTCATTGTTAAACGCAAAAACACTTTCTGATCAATGGAAACAACAGAAAGCTCGTTCTAACTTCAAGAGTTTTTTGAATTTGTTAGAGACAACAGAATGAACAAACGACAGATATGGGCCTCTATAGCAGTAGCATCATTCTGCGGAGTGATACTTATCCTTTTGACAGATATTGAAGGAAATGTAGTCCAACTAATTGAGTGCAATCTAATTAGTCAAAATAAAAAAAAATCCCAAGATATATGTCTTTAACAATAAAATTTCCTTCTCTAATAAAAAATTATCGCCAATATGATAAATAAACAAAGTCAAAATATGCAAAATTCAGACCCATTGCCTCAAAAGAACCAAGGGGAATGGCATCCAAATTTATGGCCTCCTTTTACTCAAGTCGCTATTGCTAATCCCCCAAACCGAGTAATTAGTGGGAAAGGAGCCCTTTTATATACCGATTCAGGCTCTACTTTAGTTGATGCAATCAGTAGCTGGTGGGTTACACTACATGGCCATTCCCATCCATATATATCATCAGCTATAGCAAAGCAAGCCTGTGAACTAGAACAAGTTATCTTTGCAGATTTCATTCATCCCCAAGCAGAAAAAATAGCGGCTCGATTAAGCAAATTAACAAATCTAGATCGCTTATTTTTTTCAGATAATGGCTCTACAGCAGTAGAAGTTGCGCTGAAAATTGCCTGCCAATTTTGGCAAAACAATTGTGAGAGAAGAAACCAAATAATCGCATTTGAAGGGGCCTATCACGGCGATACGTTTGGGGCTATGGCAGTTGGCGAACGCAATCTGTTTAATGCTCCCTTTGAAGAAATGCTTTTCCCAGTAACAAGAGTTCCATGGCCTGCTTACTGGTGGGACAAAGACAATATTGATTCAACCGAAAATCAGGCATTAGAAAAGCTAAAAAGTTCTCTTAAACAGCCAACCGCAGCTGTAATCCTTGAGCCTTTAATACAAGGAGCAGGAGGAATGAGAATGGTAAGAAGAGATTTCATTAAAGAAGTAGCAAGCATTGTCAAAGAATCTGGCGCACTTTTGATTGCAGATGAAGTCCTGACAGGTTTTGGACGATGTGGGAAATTATTCGCTTTTCAAAGAGCAGGAATCAAACCTGATCTAGTCGCACTATCTAAAGGACTTACAGGAGGCTTCCTTCCTATGGGAGTGACTTTGGCAAGCGAAGAAATCTTTCAATCCTTCACGGGTCCAGATCCGCAAAGAACCTTATGGCATGGACACAGTTTTACTGCAAACCCCCTTGGTTGTGCAGCAGCAAATGCGAGCTTGGATTTACTAGAAGCTTCGCCGGAAATTTATGAGAATTTCGAAAGCAGGCATGCTGTTCACCTCCAAGCTCTCTCCAAGAACCCAAAGATTATTAAGCCAAGATTAATTGGAACTATTTCCGCCTTCGAGTTAAAAGTTGAAGGGAAAAGCGGATACTGGAATCAAGCTGGATCCGTAATAAAGCAACTAGCGAAAAAAAGTGGGGTTTTCCTAAGGCCTCTTGGAAATGTTGTTTATCTATTGCCTCCTCTTTGCATAACAGATGAACAGTTAGAACAGTGTTACCAGGCTATAAATAGAAGTCTTGAAAGCTTATAGAAAAAATCTAGTTATTCCAAATTAATATCGATAAGCTTTAAGGTCCATCTTTAATAGCTGCCTCAATATCACTACGAGGTAATCCATAATTAAAACAACGCTGATTAGTAAGACCTTCTTTCTCCCAAGTCACTCTTAATTCTTCCTGCTCCAATTGAATTACTGCTGACCAACTTGGCATTAACAAAATCCATGAGCATAAATCTCTCTTACTACGTTCAGCTCCTAAGCTCTGTAACCAAGCCTCAAAAGCTATTAATGAGTGCTGATTTAATGGTGTCTGAGCTGAAGGCAGCGATGTCATCTTTACTTATCGGTTGAATTTCCTGACTAATAGTCGTCTCATCAACTATTAGCCAACTTGGGAGTAACTGCAAGTCTTTGCCACTCAAAAAAGCAAAGATTATGCTAAGTAATAGGCAGCAAGATAAAGCTAAGCCTAAAAGAACCAATGAAAGCAATTCTCCTCCTGAGAAAGGTCTAAGTACATCTACTTTCCTCGTTTTAGCAGAAGCTGGGCGTAAGGTGCTAGAAAGCTCGAATTCCTCTCTGCCATCTATTCTTTCAGCTAATTCATTATCATATGCACTACGCCGATTAGGATCAGATAACAACTCATAAGCTTCACATAAGGCTTGGAATCTTTCCGCTGCTTCATTTTTAGGGAGGCTAGTCGTATCAGGATGCACTGTCTTACTTAATTGATGAAATGCCTTACGCAAGCTGGCCGCATCAACTGAGTTATCAACACCCAATAGTTCGTAGTGACTTCGAGGACTCCTCAAATCAAAAATCAACTAGCAAGTAACAACATGTATATTCTTAATCTGCCGAAAATAAAGCTAAAAATCAAAGTTTTTCAAAAATGTTGACTAAAATCGACTTAAAAGACAACAGTTTTGATCTATGGGAAAAGCTTTCTTGGATACCCTCCAAAACGCAGCTAGATCAAATGATCGCTTTACAAAAGCTAATTTCAGAATGGAATAAAAAAGTAAATCTAACAAGGCTCATTAAAAATGAGGATTATTGGATTGGTCAAATCTATGACAGTCTTTGGCCCTTCAAAAAAGAACTAAATAATCCTGGGGAAGATAATCAATTTATTGATATTGGGACTGGCTGTGGATTTCCTGGTTTAGCGCTAGCAATCGCACTTCCTAATACAAAGCTTACCCTGGTCGACTCTTCATCTAGAAAAACAAAAGTAATCAAATTAATTACAAATGAGCTTGGACTAAGTCCACAGGTTAGCATTCGAAATGAGCGCGCTGAGGCCACAGGAAGAGATATAGAATGCAGAGGTATTTTTCATATTGCCATGGCAAGAGCGGTAGCACCTGCGCCAGTCGTTGCAGAATATCTAATACCTCTAATAACATCCGACGGAGAAGCAGTAATCTATCGAGGAAAATTTAGCAATAATGATAGGATTGCATTAAATAAAACACTAGATTTTCTAAAGGCAAAAGTTGTCAAGATAGAAAGAACCGAATTGCCTGCGAATAGAGGAGTACGTCACCAAATAAGACTAAAATCAAATGCAACCTGTCCAATCCAGTACCCAAGAAAGAATGGAATACCTTCTAAAAAGCCTCTAAGCAATTAACTCTTTGAGAGTCTCCGTTCTACAGAACCTCCTAGCCTTTCTCGTAAACGTCTAAGTAAGTAAGGTATCTGTTTCCGCCAAGGACTGCTTCTTAGGGCATCATCTAAATCCTGTTCACTAACATGTGAATCCAAAATATCTGCATTTTTTCCTGGGAACCAATGACTACCTTTACCTAACAAAGAATAACGAGCTTTTGCATAACTCTCCATGTCCCATGCCTCAAGCAAATTATGCAACCAAAGCAAAATAGGAATATTGATTCCACCAGGTGAATCATTCCAGGATGGCAAACCAATCATCCAGGTGGACAACCATTCATCGCCAAGTGCGATGCGTGAAGCCTCCTGTAATCGGCGTTGAATTTCTGGAAGAAAGTTATCTGCTTTTGGCAAAAGCCTTATAGAATCAAGATGAAGTCCAAAATCATTTGGATGCGCAATCCCAACACTAATAGTATGAATATAGGAATTAGTTAGACAAAAAAGGTTGTTAAAAATAATTGGATGAATTGGAGAGCAAAGTTCTAATAGTTTTTTTGAAGGTGTGTGTAAATGGCCGCCCTTATCGGTAGGACTAATTATAAAAACGCCAAGATCTCTCTTGAAAGCTGCCTCTAAGGCTAAGTCATTATCTTGACGTATGTAATACCAATGCAAGTTCACATAATCAAATTCATTGGTCTCAATCGCCTGAACAATCAACTCTGTTGGGGCATGAGTTGAAAATCCTACGTGACCAATTCGACCATCAGCCTGCCATCTCCTAACAACTTCCATGCAGCCATTAGGCTTTAGTATCTGCTCCAAATGTTCAGGGATATTAATACCATGGATCGACAGAAGATCTAAATACTCACATTTCAAATACTCAAAACTAATTTCTAATTCTCTTTCGAAAACCTTTGAATCTTCTCTTGGAGGCACCTTTGTTTGAAGAATCCTATTGGAATCGGGAGCATTGCCTAATGTCAAACCGAGCTGTAACTCAGAAGAACCATAGTGCCTTGCTGTTTCTATATGGCGAAATCCTTTTTTAACAGCAATTTTAAGTATCCCTTCTAATTTTTTCTGACTAGAACTTTGAATCTTGGTCAGATTAATATCATTCCAACTCTGCTGAAACCTCATGCCACCCAAAGACAACACAGGCATTGATAAACCTGTCCGTCCAAATCTTCTTTGAGGTAAAAATATATTCTCAGTCAAAAAATCAAAAAAGAAATAATTAATTAGCCCTCGGCTTAATTCGTCTAGAAGGCTTAGGAGGCAATCCTAAAGGCTGAATATTCATTTGAAGTAACCTCTCCTTTAAATCCGCTAACTCTTCAAACGGTACCCAATGAATGCAGTCAACTGGACAAGTATCTATTGCTTCTTGAATCCTATCCGTATGGTCCCCATCCTGACGAATAACTCTTGAACGGCCTAAAAATGGCTCTATAACAAACGTGTTAGTTGCAACATGGGCACAATAACGACAGCCGATACAAGCAGACTCATCAACCCAAACTGCCTTCTCTCTTAGTTCACCTCCTAACAGAGGCTCTAAGCCAGTCCTGGGATTCGAGCGAATAGCCCCGCTTACGCTAAAAGCTGCAGAAGGGTCAACAGTCTTTTTCAGGGATCCCAACGAGTTACAACCAATTCGATAGAACCATCTAAGTTATTAGCTTGCTTCTCAACCTCAAAACCCTCATCAGCAGTGGCTTTTAAAACTGTATTCAAAGCATATTGCTGAGTTAATTTTGATAAGAACCTTTCTACTGGAATGGACTGGCTCCATAGATCAAGATCAGTAACTAACTCGTAAGTATTTGTAGATGGATTCAATCTAAAACCAATATCACCTCCTTTAGCCATAGGAACTGACAGCTCTGCCTTTACGGTCTGACCTCTATAACCTCGAACTAATTTCTGTCCTTCCTCTGGGAGGTAACCAAGATCGACCAAAGCTTGAAGCAAATGATCTTTTTGGCGAAGCTTTGTCTTGATAGTGCTGAAATGAGACATTAGTGAAGTTCTTCAGAAATGATGGGCTGAGATTCTTGCTCTTGGGTTAGATAAGCTTCCGAGGTGGGTTGCTTTATCTCAACTGTGCCTAAAGCATTCTCAAGCTTCTCGGTGAGCTTGTTACAGGTTTCACCAAGTACACCCTCTACAGATTCTTCCACAAGACCATCTTGTCGAATACGAAACCGGAGAGTGCGTTGAGGCATACCTCTTGTAGAAGCACTGAGCAATGTTATATAAAAATCTCCAAAAATTTGGATCAGTTGTTACACGGATAAGTTTCCTGTCAGCAATCTCACGCTAAAGCACCCTCATCGATGAGCAGCTGAAGTCTTGAAGTCACTTGGGAATCATCCAGTTGCTCCAAGCAAATCCTTGCTTCATCACGAACAGAGGGCTCAATATCATTTAGCAAAACATCAAAAAAAGCTTCCACAAGATCTGACTTTCTTGAGTCAGTCAATTTTTCAAAAATACGTCCTAAAGCCCATATGCAATTACTTCGAACTAAGGGTTCAACATCTATTTTTAAACTCGTCAACAACTGAATCGCAACAGATTGGGCTTTTCCCGAAGATGTTCCTGCAACATCCGCTAAAGAACTAGAAGCCCATAACCTCACAGCAGCAACATCATTTTTAAGAGAATGAATCAATGGCTCCAATACCATTTCATCGGCATAATTACCTAGGCTCCAGGCCGTAGCTTTGCGAACATAGGCATTGCAATCTGTTTTCAACAGATTCACCAGAAGGTCCAAAGCTCTTGGACAAGGATTACGACCAAGAGCATATACAGCACTCATGCGCTCAACAGGACAGGGTTCTTTCAATAAAGGGATCAGAAGTGGTAAAGCACGAGGGTCTCTATGTTCACAAAAGACCCTTAATCCCTGAAGGCGTTCTTCGTGCCCCTCTTGAAGCCATGAAAGCCCTCTATCACATTCTCTTGAGACTTTTAAGGAGTCTGAATTCCCACCCTCAAAATCAATCTCATCAAGGGGGTCTCCTAATAACTCTGCCGCCAATTCAGTAGCCAAAACATCAGGATCTATGGCCAAGTTCACAAGACCGTCCTTAGCTGGTTTTTCTTGTGCTTCCTTCATACAAAAAATAGTAGAAGAGTGAACAAACAGTTTTCAATTCATAGGTGCTGGGGCAAGCATGTCACCAGGCAACCAAATCCGAGCACTAACCGCAATAAAAGCCAAGCCAAACATGGCCACTATTAATACCGGCAAAACGGTTGAACGAAAAAAACTCACGATTTCAAAACCCTTTCAATCATTCTGATACCTAAGCAACCCATCAACCTTAGAAAGGAACCAGTCTAATTAACAGCCATCTTCTTCCTAAAGCGACCAAACAAATTCCTGCTATTGAAATTCCAATCCAGCCAGCAAACTCCTGATGCAATAAAAAAGCCCCACTACCAAGCAAGCCCCCAAACAAAAGACCAACACTTAGGAAAAAGCGCAAAACCAACTTCCCAAATGGCTGAAAAGGGATCACACCCAATTCTTCTCTCAACGCAGTCCACCCTGGACCTGGAGGTCTAACTGTATGAACAAATCGTTTAAGAACAGCAGGAGATTCAGGCTTGGTATTCATAAGGACGGAAAACCAAACAACAGTTGTTATTCCAGTGGTGACAAACAATCTCAATCCATAGTCATCTATCCGAATCAAAGGAACTACTGAAGTTGTTAGCCCTACCAAAAAGCCAGAAACCATTGCTGCTAACTCAGATGCAGCATTCATCCGCCACCAAAACCAACGTAAAACCAATACGACTCCTGGACCTGTCCCAATAGCAATTGCCAAACGAAAAACAGATCCAATGCTCTCACTTAAAAAGGCAGCTATCAATCCAATTAAAAGCAACAATAAACTAGTCACCTGCCCAACAAATAAGAGCTCCTTTTCGCTTGCCTTTGGGCGGAGAAACCTTTGGTATAGATCATGAGTTAGATAACTCGCTCCCCAATTAACAGAAGTGCTTACAGTACTCATAAATGCAGCAACTAAAGAGACAACTACTAAGCCAAGAATTGCCGGTGGAAGATACTTAACTGCCAAAATTGGATAACTCAACTCCCAATCTTGCTGGGATGGGAGAAGCACTAATGCTGCAAGAGCTACTAAAATCCAAAGCCAACTTCTTATTAGATAATTAATTAATAAAAAAAACCATCCAGCTAATGATGCTTGCTTTTCGTCGCGAGTAGCTAGCAACCTCTGTATAAACTCCCCGCCGCCATCACTTCTTCTAAAACTCCACCACTGCAGTGAAATAAAGGCACTAAACATAGCAAAGCTAATGCCGGTACCTTCAATCCACTCAAAACGTCCATCTGACCATTGCCAAGGAAATAGTGACAAGACTTCTGGACGATTTAAGTCATTAAGACTTTGGAGCAAATTATTCATTCCCCCAGCCGCATGTATAGCTGCAAATGCAACTGCAAAAGCACCAACGAGAGCAAATATCAACTGCACTAGATCATTGACAACTACTGCCCAAAGTCCTCCTATAACCGTGTAAATGAGCATGAAAACTGCTATGAAAAATAAAAGAAGCATAGTGTCAGTAACACCTCCAATCATTGCCCTGCCATCAACAATGCCTATCGCCTCAACTACCTTTCTGATAGCCAAGAATGCATAACCAATCCCAATACAGTTCACCGGTAATGCAAGCAAAAAAGCCTTGACACCTCTCAACCAGGCAGCTGGTGCTCCGCCATAACGAAGCTCAGTAAAAGCTGCATCAGTCAGTACGCCACTTCTTCTCCAGAGAGGAGCAAAGACTACTGCCATCGCAACATGAGCCAATCCAAAACTCCACCATTCCCAATTCCCAGCTATGCCTCTTGTTCCTACAAGTCCTGCTACATACAAAGGTGTATCAATCGAAAAAGTTGTTGCAGCCATTGAGGCTCCAGCCAACCATCCACTCAATCGTCGTCCTGCTACAAAATAATCATCTTGACTCTTATTCCGGCCAGACAACCAAAGGCCTAAAACAAGTGTTGCCACCAGATACAGAATCAATATGGACCAGTCAATTAATTGCATTTCAAAAAGGTTTTCAAAAGCCTTCTAATCAACAACAGTCAAAAAGCTTTCCCTTGCTGCCTCCGCAACTGTCCACAAGCTGCATTCTTATCTAATCCTCGGCTCGCCCTAAGACTAACCTTAATACCCTTTTGCTCAAGCAATCGTTTAAATGAACCAATACTTCGAACACTTGGCCGCTTAAACTCGGCATCATCTATCGGATTGTAGGCAATCAAATTTACATGGCTCTGCGAGCCAATCAACCTGTCAGCAAGTTCCATTGCATGCTCCTTTGTATCATTCAGTCCACCAAGAAGAATGTACTCGTAACTAACTCTTCTTCCTGTAAGAGCAAAGTATCTTCGACAATCTTCTAACAAATTCTCAAAAGGATATGTACTGGCGGTTGGGATGATCTCCTCACGCAACTCTTGATTAGGAGCATGCAAACTTACCGCAAGAGTAAATTGAGCTCGACCTAAAATCTTTTGTGCTTGCTCGGCTAAGTTGGGAAGCGTATTTGGTACCCCTACAGTACTAACCGTGATTTTTCTTTGACCAACACCTAATTCATTATTAATACAACGAATTGCGCCTAAGACCTGTTGAATATTTAATAACGGCTCTCCCATACCCATAAAAACCACATTAGAAGGGCGTCGATTCATTGCTTCGCGAACGCTAAGTACTTGGGCAACCATCTCATGTAGTGCTAAGGAGCGTTGAAAACCTCCTTTGCCTGTTGCACAAAATCGACACGCCATGGGGCATCCCACCTGGCTAGACACACAAACTGTTAAACGATTCTCTGTTGGAATACCAACTGTCTCGATATTTTCTCCATCTTTTGTAGCCAACAAAAGTTTCAATGTTGAATCTTCCGCAACCACTCTTGTCAGTTCTTCCAATCGACCAAGAGTAAACCCTTTTTCTAAAAGATCATCACGCCATTGCTTTGGGAAAACAGTGATTCCATCAATATCATCTACTGCTTTGTTGTATAACCAATCATGTAATTGCCTGCCTCGGAAAGAAGCTTGGCCATTGCCTACAGCCCATTCCTCTAATTCTTTTACGCTACGACCTAGCAGAACATTATTTGCCCCACTACAAGGGTCTCTAGTCACCAATTCATTAAACCATGACCGAGCTTAGTCTCCACTAACAATAAAGCAAAAAAACCAAGCATTGCTAAACGACCATTCAGGTTCTCAGTATGTGCATGAAAGCCATAACGTGGCTTTTTTCGAATTGGAACAATTTTCGGTTCTAACATTGAAGTTTCCGGCAAATAGATTAGGAGGAAATTAGCGAAGAAATACAAGCTTGCTACTCATCAGAGAGCAATCCCTCTTCCTGCAAACCTTCAAGAGCAGCTGGATCAGGACGCTGTTCTTCCGGCAAATCATCATCGCCTGTTGGGCGTACAAATGCTGCGAAATTACTAGCTGTAGGATCAATACCATGACGACTGCGAGTGGCCTCAAGATCTTCATCACTAGGGTCATCTAATACAGCAGTTGAACTGGCCGCAGGAGCTGAAGGCATCTCAACTGTGTAGTCAGGTCGAAGGTTTTGCATACGTCTATAACCAGCAGGATCTTCTGCCAAAATGTCAGGATGTGGTCCTGCTTCAGCACGCAATTCTTCTACAAACCCACTAAAGCCAGTACCTGCAGGAATTAGTCGGCCAATAATCACATTTTCTTTTAGCCCTCGCAACCAATCACTCTTACCCTCAATTGCTGCTTCAGTAAGAACTCTTGTCGTTTCCTGGAAAGATGCTGCTGAAATGAAGCTATCTGTATTCAGAGAAGCCTTTGTTATCCCCAATAAAACTGGTGTGAACTCAGCTGGAGCTCCACCAGTGATTGACATTGCTTGATTTGTATCCTCAACCTGACGTAATTCAATCAATTCACCAGGCAACAAAGTTGTATCCCCAGCATCTTCTATACGTACCTTACTAGTCATTTGACGAACAATCACCTCAATGTGCTTGTCATCAATTGAGACACCCTGGGATTTGTAAACATTTTGAACTTCATTAACTAACCGATGCTGAAGTTTTGCAATCGCCTCTTGAGCAGCTTCCATTAATGGCTTACGACCACGTAAGTCTTCAAAGAAACATTCAAGAAGTTCATGCGGATTAATAGGGCCATCTGTCAACAACTCACCTGCAGTCACCTGCTGGGCATTACTAACCATAACGTTACGTCCCAAAAGAATTGGATATTCACCTATTGCATCGTCCTCCTCAATAACAGTGACAATAATTGATTCATCATCTTGTTCTTGCTTGATTTCTATTGTCCCAGGCTTTTTACATAGAACAGCTGATTCACGGGGACGTCTTGCTTCTAACAACTCCTCAATGCGAGGTAATCCCTGAACAATGTCTCCTGTTTTTTGACGTTCAAACACTAGTAGCGCAAGACCGTCTCCACGTTGAACCAAATCCCCATCTCTCACATGAAGAACTGAATCAGGCGAAACCATATAAGGACGCCCTAACCGAAGAGTTATTGACTTGCCAGAAACAGATTCCACTTCTCCGCAACACGTTGCGGGCTCATCCTTAGCAAGAAGTTCACCGTCAACCAGGCGTTGTCCAACCTCAACAATTGGATTGCCATCTGTCTTCAATGTAACCGTGTCCTCATCCCTTTCAACAATCAATCGCCGAATAGGGTCACCCTCTTGGGTATCTGGAAGTTGTGCAATTCCTTCTTGTTTACATAAGATCTGTGTAGTTGCTACTACATCTCCAGCCTTAACCGTCTGAGCATCCTCTACTTGTAATTCTGTATGAGTAGAGCCATGACTTGAATCTGACATGGTGTCGCGACGAACCAATATAGATTCAAGGATTACAAGGCGAAGTCTATCAACACTTTTAGAGCGTTTATCAGGAACAGCCTCAACGTCTACAGTCATTTGTGGAGTCGTCTCGAATGTCTCAAGACTTAGCTGAGTTTTAAGCAGCTCAACTCCCTCTACTGACTTAATCAGCTCACTGTCTTTAAAAGCAAGTCTTTGAGTGGCCTTAAGCCCCAAAGAAGGTCCCTTAATTTGCTTAACATGAGCCAATTCAGGGAGCTGAGCCTCGTCGGGTATCGTGTACTCCTCAACAGGCCGTAAAAGCAAACCAGAGCCTTGAGGAGTTTCAACAGCTTGGACATAGACCATCTCTTTTGACTTAATACCTTTTGCAATGGCTTCTCCAGGATTAACCATCTGCCCATCATCCTTAAACCTCTCTAAGGCTTTTGCTTCGCTACAAAGATGAAAATCCCCACTGCGAACGATGATTTCCCGAAGGATGTCGTTCTTCTGAGTCACAGTGACTATGCCTGCAGTCTGACTAAATATGTCCTTAACAACCTCAGTCCCAGCTTCAATCCATTGGCCGTCATCAATCATCAACAAAGAAATGTCTTTATTGATTTCATGAGTTTCCTGAGGAATCCACAACAAAGTACCGCCTTTACTTACCTCATAACCATTTTTTGCTGAGCGTGCTTTTTTAATAGCTAATCCAGGGGCAAACTTCGCAAGACCGCCTGTCTTTGTTCTAAAGCGATCATCAGCTAACTCAGCGATAACTTCCCCGTTACCTATCTTGCTTCCAGGAATTGTGTTCAGACGATAGCGAGTAGCGTCCTTTGCTTCCAGATGCCATATCTCACCAGAATGAGTTGACTCTCCTTGGAGCTTGAAATCCTTAAGCGTCATTGAAGTGGTAACTATCTGCACCTCTCGAGAATCGCCAATTGAATCACGAAGCCTAATTTCACCACCAAACTCACTGGCTTGGCTAGCCTCAGCTAAAACCTGACCTGACTTAACCTGCATCTGGCCCTTGACTACAGGTTGCGCATTGGGAGGTAAGTTGTAGACATCTCCAGCAAGAACCCACAAGCGTCCTAGCCGTTGAGCCTTAAGGGTGATATTTCCTTGCCTATCAGTAACCTCTCTTGGCTGAATAACACTTTCATAACGTACTTGGCCAGCTAAATCACAAATAACGTCTTTTGTTGCCTTCTCAACACTCTTCTTAACTGCAGCAGCAGCTATCTGAACAACAGTAACATCAGCTTCTATATCCTGAGAATCTTCAACAAATAACAAAGAGCCGTTAGTAATTTCAATTTTCTGAGCTCTGCCTTTGCCAGAGGGTTTAACAGTAAGAGTGAAATCAACTTCTGCCTGCTGGGCCTCCACACCATGAGGTGTTCGATAACCTCTAACACGGGCCTTTGGTCCAAATTCAACTTTTCCAGCCACAGTTGAACGAACGACTCCTGTTTCTGCAGTCGAAACACCACCTGTGTGAAAAGTTCGCATTGTTAGCTGCGTGCCTGGTTCTCCAATCGACTGCGCAGCGATAATCCCAACAGCTTCCCCTAGATCTACGAGCTCATTATGTGCAAGTGCCCAGCCATAACATTTTCTACAAACTGATCTAGTTGCTTCACATGTCAACGGGGAACGAACCATAACACTCGCAATGCCAGCCTTTTCGAAGGACTTAGAAAGACCTGGATCTATTTCTCTGTCACGTTCAGCAAGAACTACACCTTCTTTATCTATAACTTGCTCAGCGGCTAAGCGTCCTACTAAACGACTACCAAAACGACCATCCTCGGCCCTAACCATTATCGAACGTGTAGTACCACAATCCTCCTCTCTAACGATTACATCCTGAGCCACATCAACTAAACGTCGAGTGAGATATCCGGAATCAGCTGTTCTTAAGGCTGTGTCAACAAGTCCCTTACGAGCACCATATGAAGAAATCACATATTCAGTAACGGTAAGGCCTTCACGGAAATTCGTACGAATTGGTAAATCAATAATCTCTCCTTGGGGGTTGGCCATTAAACCACGCATACCAACTAATTGACGGACTTGGGACATGTTTCCTCGAGCCCCAGAGTTTGCCATCATCCACACAGAATTCAGAGGGTCATTCTGATTAAAGTTCTTCTTAACAGCATCAACTAACCTCTCATTTGTCTCTGTCCAGGTATCAATCACCTTGGTATGACGTTCAACCTCTGTTATCTCCCCTAAGCGATAACATTCTTCAGTTGCTGTAATTTGTTCCTCAGCCTGCCCCAAAAGATCCTGCTTAGCTTCGGGAACCTTTAGATCATCTACTGATATAGAAACTGCAGCTTGTGTTGCATAACGGAATCCAAGATCCTTTAGGTTATCTGCCATTGCTGCTGTCGCAGCTGTTCCATGAGTTTTATAGGCCCAAGACACAAGTTGCTTTAACCCTTTCTTATCAACCACACGATTCAAAAATGTCGGTGGTGTCTTTGGTAATGGTGGAGTAGTACTTACAGGAGCTTTTTTCTTGGCACGTGAACCCTTGCCCTTTGTCGACTTACGTGACTTAGTAGAAGACTTTCTTGTTTTAGGAGTGGATGATGTCATCGCTTGGAATAAATGAAAATCAGAGGAAGAAAGAGAAAAAGCTAGTGGAAATTAAGTTGTCGAGACGGCATTAATAATTGTGTGATTCATAACAACTCGACCAACGGTGGTGAGGATGTATCTACTGATAAGGGCTCCTTCTTCATCTAACCGATCCCGACGAAAAGTCCATTGCTCAAAGCGAGTACCATCACTCAGAGTTTCAGAATGAATTGGGGTCTCCAATTCATCCTCATCATCCACAGTTCCGTTAAATCGGACCCAAATCCATTCATGAAGACTAATCCGCTTATCTTCAAAGGCATTTATTACATCATCTAATGCTGCGAAGGTCCTGGAATAATCTCCAAATTTTGGTTGTTTAGCCTCTGGTTCAAGAGCTGTCAGATAATAAGAACCGAGAACCATATCCTGAGAAGGAGTCACGATGGGTTCTCCAGTCGCTGGAGACAGAATGTTATTACTTGCAAGCATTAACATTCTTGCTTCTGTCTGAGCCTCAATTGCAAGAGGCACATGAACAGCCATTTGATCTCCATCGAAATCAGCATTAAAAGCGGGACAAACAAGTGGATGTAATTGAATTGCCCTGCCATCAACTAACTTTGGCTCAAAAGCCTGAATACCAAGTCGATGCAAAGTTGGGGCTCTGTTCAAAAGAATTGGATGACCTTCAATTACCTCTTGCAAGACCTGCATAACCTCATCATCCGCTCGCTGGATAAGCTTTTTGGCAGCTTTTATGTTATTAACAATATTTTGACGTATTAAACGGTGAATAACAAATGGTTGAAAAAGCTCTATTGCCATTTCCTTTGGCAATCCACACTGATGCATTTTTAGTTTAGGCCCAACAACTATGACTGATCTGCCTGAGTAATCAACGCGCTTACCTAACAAGTTTTGCCTGAATCTTCCCTGCTTACCTTCGATTATGTCGCTTAATGATTTCAGAGGCCTATTGTTAGCCCCAACAACCGTTCTTCCTCTACGGCCATTATCGATCAATGCATCTACAGCCTCCTGAAGCATTCTCTTTTCATTGCGAACAATGATTTCAGGAGCAAGGATTTCCTGTAACCTTGCCAAACGATTATTTCTATTAATAACTCGTCTATATAAATCATTTAAATCAGAAGTTGCAAAACGTCCACCATCCAACTGAACCATAGGTCTTAGATCAGGTGGGATAACAGGAATTGCATCAAGAACCATCCACTCTGGCGAAGCATTTGTTGCAATAAAATTATCAATTACCCTTAAACGCTTAATAAGCTTTGCACGCTTTTGTCCCTTACTTCCAGCAATATCTTCTCGTAATTGCTCTGCCACTTGTGGAAGTTCTAAATCCTCAAGTAACTGTTTTAAAGCTTCCGCACCTATTCCTACTACAGGCTCATTTTCTATCTCAGAGTCTTCTGCATAAATCTCATCTTCTATTTCCAACCATTCATCTTCAGTAAGTAATTGCTTATATTTAAGATCTTTATGATCGCCAGGATCTAAAACTACATAGCAATTAAAATAAACTATCTGTTCAACATCACGTAGAGGCATGTCTAGCAATATTGCCACATAACTAGGAATACCCTTCAAATACCAAACATGGGAAACAGGTGCCGCTAATTTTATAAATCCCATCCTATGTCGTCTAACTCTACTTTCAGTAACTTCTACTCCACATCGTTCACAAACAATGCCACGGTGTCTTACACGCTTATATTTTCCACAATGACATTCCCAATCCTTAGATGGTCCAAATATTTTCTCACAGAAAAGTCCATCCATTTCAGGCTTTAAAGTCCTGTAATTGATAGTTTCAGGCTTGGTAACCTCACCAACGACTTGACCATTAGGTAAAGTTCTTTGCCCCCACTCCATTACTCTTTCGGGTGATGCCAAAGTGATTTTGACGTAATCAAAATGATTTTCAGTACGCAAATTGCTGTTAGTCATGAACGGAGTTTAAAAGGTGTTTTAAAGAGAAATGATTAGGAATTAATTGTCAATCATCATCAAAATCAGATGCCCCAAGAGATTCATAGGTAGGTCGACTTGGTGTACTCCTTCGTGGATTTACATCTTGCATAAGGTCTACTTCCTTTCCTTCATCCGTGTAAACAGCTATATCAAGGCCTAATGACTGAAGTTCACGCATTAGAACTTTGAAAGATTCAGGGGTCCCTGGTCTTGGGATTGGCTTACCCTTAACTATTGCATTTAAAGCCTCATTCCTTCCCTGCATATCATCCGACTTCACAGTCAGAAGTTCCTGCAATGTATATGCAGCACCATAAGCTTCTAAAGCCCATACTTCCATCTCGCCTAACCTTTGACCTCCCTGCTGAGCCTTACCCCCTAATGGTTGTTGTGTAACCAATGAATATGGACCCGTAGAACGAGCATGAATTTTGTCATCTACGAGGTGAACTAACTTCAATATTTGTGCATAGCCAACAGTTACGGGTTGATCAAAAGGTTCTCCTGAACGACCATCTATCAACTGTAATTTTCCTGGCGTTTCAGGGTTATAAACCCATTCTTTTCCTGGTCTCTTTGCAGCTTCCTTCAAATAAGCTTCAACTGTCTGCTGGGACTTCTCAGCACCATACATTTCATCAAAAGGTACAACTTTCACACGACAATCAAGATTTGCAGCAGCCCAACCCATAAGACATTCAAAAACCTGACCAACATTCATCCTGCTAGGAACACCTAAAGGATTCAAAACGATATCTACAGGTGTACCGTCAGGCAAATAAGGCATATCTTCTCTTGGAAGAATTCGGCTAATTATCCCCTTATTTCCATGCCTACCTGCCATTTTATCGCCAACCTGAATCTTGCGTCGCTGCGCAACATAAACACGAACAACCATATTTGCTCCAGGTGGAAGTTCATCCCCCTGCTCTCTTGTGTAAATCCTTACATCAACAACTCTTCCCCGTTCAGTACTTGGAACTCTTAGAGAATTATCCCTAACATCCCTTGCCTTCTCTCCGAAAATTGCTCTTAGCAACTTCTCTTCGGGTGGTTGATCAGACTCACCTTTTGGAGTCACTTTGCCGACAAGAATATCGCCACTTTCAACAAAAGCACCTATTCGAATGATCCCCATTTCATCAAGACTACCCAAACTCTCTTCTGCAACATTAGGGATTTCCCTAGTGATCTCCTCAGGTCCTAGCTTTGTTTGTCTTGCTTCAATTTCATACTTTTCTATATGTACAGACGTGTATAAATCATCTTTAACCAGGCGCTCACTAACCAAAATTGCATCCTCGTAGTTATAACCTTCCCATGGCATATATGCGACCAATACATTTTGTCCTAAAGCAATTTCTCCTCCTTCACATGCTGAGCCATCTGCTAATACCTGTCCGCTAATCACAGGATCACCCTGGTGAACTATTGGACGCTGGTTCAAGCAAGTGTCCTGATTAGATCGTTGATATTTACGAAGATAATGAGTGTGATCTATGCCATCTTCGTCTCTCACAACAATTGCCGTCGCATCCACAAATGTCACCTGGCCGTTAACTTTAGAAATCGGAACCATTCCAGAATCGCGTGCAACTTGTGTCTCCAATCCTGTTCCTACTAATGGGCGCTCAGGTCTAAGAAGCGGAACAGCCTGACGTTGCATATTTGAACCCATGAGGGCTCTGTTGGCATCGTCATGTTCAAGGAATGGAATTAAAGAAGTAGCTACAGATATAACTTGCACTGGTGAAAGTTGAACATAGTCAACTTGTTCTGGGGGGACTTTCTCAAAATCCTGTCTGTAACGAACAGGAATAAGCTCTGCCAAAATTTTGCCGCTGCTGTCAGTAGCCACATCACCCGGTGCGACCCGACATTCATCCTCTAAATCCGCTGAAAGATATATAGGGTCTCCTTCCTTAATGACCTGACCATTTTCTACTTTCCAAAAAGGAGTCTCGATAAAGCCATATTGATTTACTCTTGCGTGAGTAGCAAGAGAATTAATAAGTCCAGCATTTGGGCCTTCTGGGGTCTCAATTGGGCATAATCTTCCATAATGAGATGGGTGGATATCTCGTACCGCAAAACCTGCACGCTCTCTAGTAAGACCTCCTGGCCCAAGAGCAGATATTCGTCTTTTATGAGTTAACTCAGCCAATGGATTTGTTTGATCCATAAACTGACTGAGTTGGCTTGATCCGAAGAATTCCTTAATAGCGGCTACAAGTGGTTTTGGATTTACAAGTTGTGCAGGAGTTAATGAATCTGTTTCACCAACAGTCATCCTTTCTTTAATAATTCTTTCTAACCTGTTCAAACCTACTCTTACCTGATTTTGCAGAAGTTCGCCTACAGAACGAACTCTTCGATTACCTAAATGGTCAATATCATCTAGGCTAGCCCCACCAACATCAAGTTCTAAGTTTATTAAATAATCTATAGTCGATAAAACATCTTCATGAGTAAGAGTTCGTACATTATCAGGAATTGTAAGTCGTAGTTTTTTATTAATTTTATATCGGCCAACCCTACCTAAATCATATCTTTTAGGATCAAAAAATCTAGCCTGCAAAAGTTGCTGGCCGCCGGTAACAGAAGGTGGTTCGCCAGGGCGGAGTTTTTTATAAAGCTCAAGCAAAGCTTGATCTTCTGAACTAATCCCTTCTTCATTAGCAGCTTCAATTGACTTTTTATAATATTCAGGATGACGAAGCTTATCTATAACATCATTATCAGAAAGACCCATTGCCCTCATAAGAACATGAGCATTTATTTTTCTTGTCTTATCTACTCTTACATGTAGCAAATCATTCTTGTCAGTTTCAAACTTAAGCCAGGCACCTCTATTCGGAATCACACTCGCATTATAAGTTCGGCGACCATTTTTATCTTGCTCATCTTTAAAATATACGCCGGGACTTCTTACAATCTGGTTTACAATTACTCGCTCTGCACCATTAATAATAAATGTGCCTCTTTCAGTCATTAATGGTAACTCACCTATAAATACCTCCTGTTCTTTAATCTCACCAGTCTCTTTGTTGACTAATCGGCAAGTTACATACATCTGAGAAGCAAAAGTTGCATCTCTTCGTTTTGCCTCCTCAACATCATGTCTGGGCCGCTTAAGCCGATATTCATTACCTATAAAATGTAATTCTAGTTTGCCTGTGTAGTCAGTAATTGGAGAGAAGCTCTCCAATTCCTCAATTAAACCCTTATCCAAAAACCACTTAAAGCTTGACCTCTGAACCTCTACCAAATCTGGGAGGTATGTAGCAGTCTTAGCAATCTGAATGGCGCTTCTGCTCATGCTGAGTAAGACAGGTGAGAAGTGAGAGGAGAGACCTGGATCTTCGTCAAAAAATAATCAAACCCTAGTTATCCATTCCTAAAGCAGCAATTTCAAACGAACCCAGTCAATGGGGACGAGTAATGCTCCAGGCTTAAAGATCTGGGGTTAGAACTGCTGACGTCGACAACACAAGATGAGAATGGACGCATCGTGTAGCAAAGGCGAAGGTTTTCCTACACCCTTACCAGACCAATTGATCATCCTACACTTTATAAGGACCAAATTAAGCGCTGGTCGCGAAATCAAAAAAGTTCGAACAAACGCCTGGCGTTATCTGTTGTTCTAAGGGCAACTGAATCAAAAGATTGGCCTCTAAGCTCGGCAACCTTAGTTGCCACAAGAGAAACATTTGCTGGTTCATTTCTCTTGCCCCTGAGTGGGACAGGTGAAAGGAAAGGGCAATCAGTCTCTACAAGGAATCGATCTTCAGGAACCTGTTTTGCGCAATCATGAATTAAAAATGCTTTAGAGAAAGTTACCGTTCCGCTAAAACTGATATAAAAACCAAGCTCAAGAAATCTAGCCATCTCTTCAGGGGTCCCTCCCCAGCAATGCATCACACCTTTTGGACACATTCCATGAGCTTGTCGAGACAGAAGTTCGTCAAGCATGGGTTCCGCCGCATCTCTGCAATGAATGATCACTGGCAAATCCAATTCCAGGGCAAGGTCTAACTGCGGCCTTAATACATCAAGTTGCTCTTGAAGATTTGAATCACGATATAAATCCAATCCCAATTCTCCTATCGCAACGACACGTGAATCGTCTAAAGCTGAAGTTCGCAGTAGTTCAAGGCTAGTGGGAGACCAATGTTGAGTATCTAAAGGATGAACACCTACTGAATATCTTAATTCGGGAAAACGGTCTGCTAAGGCACGTATTGGAAGGATCTCAGAGGGGTTGACGCATGCATGAACAAGGTTCACTACCCCTGCTTCTCGCCAACGGGAAGCTACAGCATCAATATCATCTTCAAAATTCCTGAAAACGATATGACAGTGGCTATCTATAAGGTTAGGAGTTGCCAATTTTCAAAAATACCCTCAATGCCATTGCCATCCATTTTGGCAATTAAAATAATTAAAAAGAGAATCTTTATATATAAGATTCTCGGTTATTTATTTGAGTTATGCGGGTTCTAAAGCTTTCTTAACTGCTTTACTCAATCTTGCCTTCTGGTGAGCACCTGCATTTCGATGCAATACACGGCGTTTCACAGCCTTATCAATTTTACTGAAAGCAGCCTTCATGGTTTCCTGAACACTTATCTTGGCGTTATCACCAGGATCCTGGGAATAGCTCTCACAAGCAGTGAAGCATCGTTTCATCAAAGTCCGCATTGCAGACTTGTATGTCTTGTTCTCTAGGCGATTGCGCTCGGCAATTAGAACGCGTTTCTTGGACGATTTATTATTGGCCACTGAGGCTATGCAAGTTCAACAAACAATCACTTTAGCTCAGAGACCATGCATTAATCACCTTGAGAACAAAATCCCTAAAGAACTATGGTCATTAGAAAGTAAATTTGCACCGCTCTCAAAAGCAGCAAAAACTATTCCCAACATTCTCAAAGATGATCAATTGTGTTAGGGATTATCACTCAGCAAAACAGGAATTAGAACGTCTCTCAAAACGTACTAACCTGGATGCACAAAAAGCTGCCATAGCAATAGTTGATGAGATTCTGCAGCAAGTTCGTCAGAACGGCGACCAGGCAATTTGTACCTATACAGAAAAATTTGATGGTTTTCTTCCTAGGCCTCTAAAAGTCAGTGCTCATCAACTTGAGAATGCTTGGGATAGAACTCCTAAGGAACTGCAAGCCGCTCTTTCTCTTGCTAAAGAAAGAATTCATGATTTCCATCTTCGACAAAAGCCATCAGATCTCATTTACGAAGGTGCTTTTGGAGAAAAATTAGGCAGGCGATGGAAACCTATTCAAAAAGCAGGGATCTACATACCCGGTGGTAAAGCTGCATACCCAAGCACCGTTCTTATGAATGCAATTCCGGCAAAAGTTGCAGGAGTGGAGCAATTAATCATGACTACGCCAGCTGACAAAAATGGAAATCTCAATCAAACGGTTCTAGCAGCAGCTCACATAGCCGGTATCCAAGATATCTACCGTATCGGTGGCGCCCAGGCGATAGCTGCAATGGCATTTGGAACAGAAACAATCCCAAAAGTTGATCTGATTAGTGGTCCTGGAAATTTATATGTAACACTGGCCAAGAAGGCTGTTTATGGAGAAGTAGGAATTGATTCTCTGGCAGGACCAAGTGAAGTTCTAATAATTGCAGACCACACTGCAAAAGCAAGACCAATCGCAGCAGACTTACTTGCACAAGCCGAGCATGATCCATTAGCAGCTTCAATACTGCTAACAACAGATCTTTCACTCGCAAAACAAATTCCTGTCGAGATAGAGAAACAACTAACAAACCATCCAAGAAAAGAAATATGCAGCTCTTCTATTTCTAATTGGGGGTTAATAGTCATATGTAATACACTTTCTGAATGCGCAGAATTAAGCAATATTTTTTCTCCTGAACACCTAGAATTAATTATAGAGAAACCAGAATCATTAATTGAAGAGATAAGAAATGCCGGTGCTATTTTTATTGGACCTTGGAGCCCTGAAGCAGTAGGTGATTATCTGGCAGGACCTAATCACACATTACCAACTTCGGGAACTGCAAGATTCTCAGGCGCATTAAGTGTAGAAACTTTTCTGAGACATACTTCTCTTATTCAATTTAACCAAGAAGCATTTGAAGCAACAAGTCTTGCTGTAAGAGAATTAGCAAAAAGCGAAGGATTGCACAGCCATGAGCAATCTATAAAAATAAGAGAAGTTAAATAAATCTATATTTAATTATTAGAGTCCAAACTCCTTACGATTGCCTTTTGATTATTAATCTCACCCACTAATACCTCATTAGTTAAATTGACAAATAGTCCATTCTCTAACACCCCAGGGATGTTATTTATCTCTTTTTCAAGACTTTCAGGCTCTTGAATCCCACCATTCATAGTTAGATCTAAAACCAAATTCCCTTGATCAGTTACAACAGGACCAGCTTTATTTTTTGCCATTCGCAAGATAACCTCACTGCCCATATTTTCCAAGCAATCTTTTACCTGTCTCCATGCCCCAGGCAAGACCTCAACTGGCAGCATAAAGCCTATATTTAATTTCTCAACAAGCTTAGTTGAATCAACTACAACAACAAAACGTTCTGCTTTTGAAGCTACTAACTTTTCTTGGACATGACAGGCTCCTCCTCCTTTTATCAGATTAAAACTTGGGTCGACTTCATCCGCGCCATCAATTGCTAGGTCAATGTGATTTACAGCATTCAATGAAAGCAATGGAATTCCCAATTCTGCTGCAAGTACTTCTCCCTGAAATGATGTAGAGACTCCAACGATGTCTTTGATTTCACCCTTAGCTAACTTTTCACCAAGCGACTGAATCATTAGTGCTGCAGTCGAACCAGAACCCAGGCCCAAAACCATCCCATCTTGAATCTGTTCGACAGCCTGAGCAGCAACAGCCTGCTTCATCTGGAGTTGAATGTCCGCCATAATTTCTTAATTTAGAAAGACAGTAGCAAGAAGATCAATCAATGCCTGGCAAAGCAGCAGGTTTCACAGACAAACTCAATCCATCACCATTCCGCAAGACCTTTAATAAGAGGGGATCACCAATTTCTGCATGCTCTACCTCTTCCAATAATGTTTGTGGATCAAGTACTTCAACCTCTTCTGTACCAATTACAAGATCTCCACGTCTTAATCCAGCCTTTTCTGCAGGACTATCAGGCAATACTGTCTGCACTAGAGCTCCTGAACGTTCAGGTAGTTGAACAAGGGAATTTGGATCACGATTATGATCCCTTGCTATACGTGCTGTAAGAGGTATTAACTGCACGCCCAGATAAGGATGAATTACTTCACCCTCAGTCAGAAGTTGATCGGAGATACGTCTAGCAAGATTAATAGGAATTGCGAAACCCAATCCTGCACCAGGACCTGATCGAACCAAGGTATTTATCCCAATCACTTGCCCAAGCTGATTAACCAATGGTCCCCCTGAATTTCCTGGGTTAATAGCAGCATCAGTCTGAATAAGATCTAAACGCTTGTCAGAGAAACCAAGGCTACTAATATTACGGTGCAAACTACTTACTATGCCTAGTGTAACTGTCTTTTCAAGACCATAAGGAGTCCCTAAAGCAATTGCCCAATCTCCAACCTCTAAAGCTTCCGAATCTCCCAAATTGGCAACTTCAAGACTTTGATGATTATCAAGCTTTACCAAAGCCAAGTCTGTAATCAAATCCGTGCCAACTACATGACCATCACATTGTTCTCCATCAGAAAGAGTCACAATCACATCATCAACTCGATCAACAACATGTGCATTAGTCAATACAAGACCTTCCTTATCAATAACAAAACCCGATCCTTGTCCTCTTTCTCTCTCAATACCACTCCCTGGCTCACCTAGAATATCTCTCAACAAGGGATCTAATAATGTTGGATCAAATGGCTCTCTTTCAAAGGTCCGCTCTGTATCTATGCGAACAACGGCAGGAGCTACTTCCCTAACAGCATCAGAAATAAAGCTATGACTTCCCGAAGATAAATCAACTGTTGATACAGCCCTAGCTTGGGGACTTAAAAGAAAGAAACCAGAAAAAGCTAAAATTAAAATATCTCTAAGCGAGCGCTTTAGTAAAAGAGTTATTTTTTCTCGAAAGCTTGTGAGGTCCATAAGACCAATTTAAAGGGAAACTTGCCTTTAAATTGATTCATAGATTTGCTTATTGGCAAAAGAACTTATATTCACTCACTGAACTACTGGAAAAATTTAGAGGTTTTTGACGAAAACAGAAAATCTAAAAGATGCTTCTTTGCCATCAATAAAGTAGATTTGATATGCCCGGCGGGCACCTCCTTATGGAGGCAGGTAAAAACTGAAGCCGGTCGGGCTAGAAGTCCGATCCCAATCCTGCCTCTTGCCGCACCCTCTTTTACCGGAGCTGAAGAACATCGCTTCTGGGACAGCCGCTAAATACGGCTTTGATCTTTGCGGTGTGGAAATGCTTACCCACCTAATCCCAATGACAATTCAGGTTCAAATACGTGCGCAAGGAGGTGGGGATGTATCCCTTGATGATTGCGCTCGCTTAAGTAATCCAATTGAAGAAGCTCTAGAAGCTTCAAAATTATTCAATGAAGCCTATGTGCTTGAAATAAGCAGTCCTGGGATTGGAGAAAACCTTATCACTGATAGAGATTTTGTTACTTTTCGTGGCTTCCCTATCGAAATTTTGCATCGCACAGAAAATGGTTCTGAAATTCAAAAGTCGGGGCTATTGCTTGAGCGATCCGCCGATCACATCCACCTCAACATTAAGGGACGAATCGCTCGCATCCCTCGCCAAAAAGTGATAAATGTTCGGCTAACCACCACAAAGGCTTAACAGCCGAATTTTTCCAGATCAATCAATTTATTCCCATCCTCGATGGCACTAGTAATCCTCCCAGGCCTCAATAATCTGATCGAAGATATCAGTGAGGAAAAAAAGCTTCCTTCACAAGTTGTTGAAGTTGCACTTAGAGAAGCCTTATTAAAAGGCTATGAAAGATATCGAAGAACTCTATATTTAGGAATAAGTGAAGACCCTTTTGAAGAGGAATATTTCAGCAATTTTGATGTAGGCCTTGACTTAGAAGAAGAAGGTTACAGGGTACTTGCAAGTAAAATAATTGTCGAAGAAGTTGAAAGTGAAGACCATCAAATTGCCTTATCAGAAGTAATGCAGGTTGCTGCAGATGCTCAAGTTGGAGACACAGTTGTACTAGACGTAACACCAGAAAAAGAAGATTTTGGGCGAATGGCTGCAGCTACCACAAAACAAGTCTTAGCTCAAAAGCTACGTGACCAACAAAGGCGAATGATTCAAGAAGAGTTTGCCGATTTAGAAGATCCAGTACTAACAGCTCGAGTTATCCGCTTTGAACGTCAATCAGTAATTATGGCTGTAAGTTCTGGTCTTGGCAGACCAGAAGTAGAAGCAGAGCTTCCAAGACGAGATCAACTGCCCAACGATAATTATCGTGCTAACGCAACCTTTAAAGTCTTCCTCAAAGAAGTAAGTGAGGTTCCAAGAAAAGGACCTCAGTTATTTGTCAGCAGAGCAAATGCAGGCTTAGTTGTTTATCTCTTTGAAAATGAAGTTCCTGAAATTCAAGAAGGGTCTGTTCGAATCGTTGCAGTGGCTCGAGAAGCAAATCCTCCATCACGTTCTGTTGGACCTCGCACGAAAGTTGCCGTAGATAGCATCGAACGGGAAGTTGATCCAGTTGGAGCATGTATTGGTGCCAGAGGTTCAAGGATTCAACAAGTTGTTAATGAGTTGCGGGGAGAAAAAATAGATGTAGTCAGATGGTCATCAGACCCAACTCAGTACATTGCCAATTCTTTAAGTCCGGCCAGAGTTGAAATAGTGAGATTAGTTGACCCTGAAGGTCAACATGCCCATGTTCTTGTTCCACCAGACCAACTAAGTCTTGCAATTGGGCGAGAAGGACAAAATGTTCGCCTTGCAGCACGATTAACTGGTTGGAAAATTGACATCAAAAACTCACAAGAATATGACCAATCGAGCGAAGATGAAGCTGTTGCAGAATTAATCGCGCATAGAGAAGCAGAAGAAACACTGCAGCGCGATGCAGAGGAAAGACTGGCTGCTGAACAAGCTACTCGGGCAGAAGAAGATGCAAGACTTCGAGAGCTATACCCACTTCCTGAAGATTCAGAAGACTACCCAAGCGACGAAGAAGCTTCCTCAATAGATACAGATACTGAAGTAACAAATATTTCTAACGGCGACAATGAGACTGAACCAAAAAGCACCTCAGCCGAAGAGGATGGACCCCGGTGAAGAAAAAAAGTACCGTCCTACGTCGCTGCGTAGCCTGTAAAAAGTTGCTGGACCGACAACAGCTTTGGAGGGTTATCCGTGACCACAAGGATGGTGTAGTCCTCAATGACGGGATGGGTCGTTCAGCCTATCTATGTCCTAATGAGGCCTGCCTAGAGGAAGCGCAACGAAGGAAACGTTTGCAAAAGGCCCTGCGATGTCAGGTTCCAGAAACAGTTTTCCAGGTGCTTCAAAAGCGACTTATTCCGAGCATTGGTTTAGTTGCTAAGGCAAGATGAACTTACTATCCACCTTTTGTGGAACCCATCAGCAACTAGTTCCTGGCTAGACCGGAGACATTAATGACCAGCAGCGGCAAAATCAGAATTTATGAACTTTCCAAGGACTTAGGCCTTGAGAACAAAGACGTGCTGGATGCCGCTAAAAAACTTTCTATCGCCGCAAAGAGTCATAGCAGCTCTATTAGTGATGAAGAAGCAAATCAAATAAAAGGATTTTTAAGAGGCAACAAAACTCCAAAAATCTCTTCAAAAGCTAAGGCAGAGAAAGGCAAAGTTATTCTTTCAGTAAAAAAAGCACCTTCAACCACCCCCCCTTCAAAAGAAACGACTACAGGGAAGACAGCTTCTCAAGCAACTACACCAGCAAAACCAACCGCTCCATTAAGACCTAATGCAGGTGGACCGAAACACCCTGTTCAAGAAATAAAGAAAGCTGCTCCTACATCCCCAATAGCTTCTAAGCCCACAAATACAAAACAAACAAAACAACCTCAAATAACTACTAAAGCCCCTAGCAAACCTATCAATCGACCTACACAACCTATTAGTCCCAAAACATCCTCTCTAAAACCAGTAAACAAGCCCAAATCTCCTTCACCTCCACAGTCATTAAACAAATCAAATACGAATAATCCAGTTCAAGCTCCTTCACCTGGCAACGCACGACCAACAAGTATCTCTAGTCCAAGTCCCCAAATCGTTTCCAGACCCCAATCTCCTAAACCAACAGGTCGCACAACACCTCCGTCAAAAACTACTCAGTCTTCGGACCGTCCTCGATCTAAGCCTGAACTCGTAGGGAGGCCTCAACCCAAGCGACCAGTAGCACTTCCAATTCGTCCAGACAATCAAAGACCAGACAATCAAAGACCAGACAAAAGAAGACCAGGTGTTAGTCCACGCCCAATAGGGGGTCAAAATCAAAGAAATAAACTTCCAAAGCGCCCTGCTGGCCCTCAGAGACAGGGAGGTTCATCCAAACCAGGTGCAAACACAAACAGACCAGGCCAGCCGAGATCTAGCTCAAATTCACTTGAATTGGTTGGAAAACCAATTAGACGAGATCGCTCATCAAATAGTGGAAATAGTTCTACTCGTGAAGGGAGTAATCGCCCTGGAGCGCCAACACGTCCAGGAATGCCATCTGGGATGCGTAAACCAATGGCGCCTGGAGAGCTTATGCAACTCCAAAAACCAACTGGACGCCCTGGAACTCCTCCACCCAGAAGACCTGACGGAAGCCCTGTTGCACCAAAAGGAGCAGCTTCAGGGACAACCACTCCTCCTAACCGACCAACACCTTCTCCAACTGCCCCTAAACGTCCAGGCCACCGACCTGGCCCAGGTGCTAGAAGGCCTGGCAGACCTGATTGGGACGACAGCGCAAAACTAGAAGCACTACGCAGTAAATCACCTCAAAAACAACGACAAAAAGTCCATATTATTGGTGAAAATGATGATGCACTTACAGCAGAAACTGGCGGCTTCGCTGGTGAGCAGCAAGCTGTTGTCCTTTCGGCAAGTTTAGCGAGGCCCTCAAAGCCAAAATCAAAACAAAAAAGTGCCGCAAAGCCAGTTGCGGCAATGCGCAAAAGAAAGAAAGAAACCACTAGACAAAGACAAAGAAGACGAGCGATGGAATTACGGGCAGCCCGTGAAGCCAAGCAAATTAGACCAGAGATGCTCATTGTCCCAGAGGACAATCTCACTGTTCAAGAATTGGCAGACATGCTTAGTGTTGAGAGCTCTGAAATCATCAAATCTCTTTTCTTCAAAGGGATAATTGCAACCGTTACACAATCACTTGACCTATCGACAATCGAAACAGTTGCAGAGGAATTCGGCGTTCCAGTACTTCAAGACGATGTAGAAGAAGCTGCTAAAAAAACAGTTGAAATGATTGAAGATGCTGATAAAGATCATCTAATTCGCAGACCACCTGTGGTGACCGTCATGGGGCATGTCGACCATGGAAAAACCAGTCTTCTTGATGCCATTCGTAAAGCCAGGGTGGCAGCTGGGGAAGCAGGAGGAATTACTCAACATATTGGCGCTTATCAAGTTGAAGTCCCACATGGCGGCGAACAGAGAAAAATCACTTTTCTAGACACACCAGGGCATGAAGCATTTACCGCAATGCGGGCACGTGGGACAAGAGTCACAGACGTAGCAATTCTTGTTGTAGCTGCTGATGATGGGGTAAGACCTCAAACTCTTGAGGCCATAAGTCATGCCCGAGCTGCACAAGTTCCAATTATTGTTGCTATCAACAAAATTGATAAAGAAGGAGCCTCACCTGACCGAGTAAAGCAGGAACTCTCAGATCAAGATTTAGTTACTGAAGATTGGGGAGGAGATGTAGTAATGGTCCCAGTAAGTGCAATAAAAGGTGAGAATATCGACAAATTGCTAGAGATGATTTTGCTTGTAACTGAAGTAGAAGATTTACAAGCAAATCCAAGTCGGCTTGCAAAAGGTACGGTTATTGAAGCGCATCTAGACAAAGCAAAAGGTCCAGTTGCAACTTTACTAATCCAGAATGGCACTCTTAAGACAGGAGATGTCCTGGCTGCAGGACCAGTTTTGGGGAAAGTTAGAGCAATGGTTGACGAGCATGGGACAAGGCTTAGGCAAGGAGGACCTTCTTGCGCAGTAGAAGCACTCGGATTTAGTGAAGTCCCTACTGCTGGAGATGAATTCGAGGTTTATCCCGATGAGAAAGCAGCCCGCTCAGTCGTAGGAGATAGAGCATCAGATGCACGAGCAACACGCTTGGCCCAACAAATGGCATCTAGACGCGTTTCTTTATCTGCAATGTCTGGACAGGCTAGTGAAGGCGAACTAAAAGAGCTGAATCTTATTCTTAAAGCTGATGTTCAAGGAAGTGTTGAAGCAATTCTTGGATCTTTAGAACAGTTGCCTAAAGATGAAGTACAAGTCAGAGTTTTGCTATCAGCACCAGGAGAAATTACAGAGACTGATGTAGATCTTGCAGCCGCATCAGGTGCTGTCATCGTTGGATTTAACACCTCAATGGCTTCTGGTGCAAAACGTGCTGCAGATGCAACAGGCGTTGATGTAAGAGATTATGAGGTGATTTATAAATTGCTTGAAGACATTCAAATGGCAATGGAAGGTCTACTTGAGCCAGAAATGGTTCAAGAGACGCTGGGTCAAGCAGAAGTCCGTGCAATTTTCACAATTGGAAAAAGTGCAGTTGCTGGTTGCTATGTAACCAATGGAAAACTACAAAGGAACTGTAGAGTAAGAGTACAAAGATCTAGCCAAGTTGTTTTTGAAGGCGACCTAGATTCACTACGCAGAAATAAAGATGATGTCAAAGAAGTTGCTACTGGATTTGAATGCGGTATTGGATGTGATCGCTTTGCAAACTGGCAAGAAGGAGACATTGTAGAAGCTTACAAACTTGTTACGCAGCGAAGAAAACTAAGTAATTAAAACTACTCGAAGGCATGTCAAACTTAGAGCCTAGGAGGGAACCAATTCTCTGGATCCAATTATTAGGAATTGGTGCAATTCCACTAGAGCTTTTGATTTTAAGGCTTCTTTTGGCAGCTAGTGAGGTAGGGCCTATCCCTTCATTTGAAAGAATAATTACCTGGACAATTTCAATCCTTATACCAACTATATTTTTCTTGAAGAGGCCTGCAGACTGGGGCTCAGTAATATTATTTAAAATCCCAATAAGAAGCAGAACAAATAATCAAATTCAACTCAGCAAACTTCAGGTTCACCTAATCCCACGAATATGCCTGATTATTGGTGGTTTGAGCCTTCTATTCCTCTTTTGGTGGATTGATCAATCAGCATGGTTGATCAATAGCATTTCTCCTTTTAAAGGGAGCTCAAGGCTTATTACTCTTATAAGCTCAATACCTTTACTCACATTAATACTATGGCAATGGCACCAGTTAACTCAGAGCATCTGGCTACTCACACGATTCAATATTCCTATTAATTTAGATTTAATTAGTAATCAAGAATTCATCACAATTCAAAGAACTTGCATTGGTTTTAATTTACTTAGTTCACGCACATTAATACAACCGGAGTCAATCTCTAATGGTTCTATCAAACCAGAGCAGACATCCAAACAAAGTAAAAGCAGCAATCTGAATTCCAAAATCACTAATAGGAACCTGAGCACCGCTGCTCGACCTCAACCCCATGATGATGAGGCCAAGAGAAGCAGATCCGAACAAGGCTACCCAGAGGAGTCTTCTAATCCCCCTCCAAGGAGCAGTTGATTCTTTGATTAGCCGCTTACGGAATTCCGGATCAAGCTTGGATCCTCCACTAGGAAGTTCTTTCAAGGGTTCAAATAAAGTGAATGTTAGGTTTCCATAGTTGCCGGTGTAGCTCAGAGGTAGAGCAACTGATTCGTAATCAGTAGGTCGCAGGTTCAAATCCAGTCACCGGCTTTGCGCACCAAACCCTGAACTATTTTGTAAAAGCCAAATACAACATACTAATGATAATCGAATTGAGTTGAGACATGATTTTTGGATAGTGAAATCTTGAACTGCAAGAAAATCATAAATATTTTTTGCTTGCATTAAATAAAAATAGTACTTTTATTTCTTTATAAAAGTCATAACATACTGGTAATGGAAAATTCTCAACTAATGGCCTGGTTATTATTATTGATAGCTATTGTGGCAAATTTAGGTCTTGTAATTTTAATAATGGGGCTTTCAATAATCTTCAGCAAAGCAGAAAAGCTTAAATCCATTGATTCACTCGCAGTTAGTGAAGCCAATGCATCACTAACTGTAATTATTCCTACATACAATGAAGAGAAAAATATCTACCGATGCCTATCTAAATTATTTGCCAGCAAAAAGCCTTCAAACTTTTGGAAAGTTATTTTAGTAGATGACAGTTCTAGCGATAGAACAGTTGAATTAAGCTTAAAAGCAGCCAAGAATTCAACCACAAACTTCGAATATTTAAAGGCTGGACAAAGGCCATCAAAAGAACGCTGGGTAGGAAAGAATTGGCCCTGTTCAAAAGCGATGGAAAAAGTGAAAACAGAATGGGTTTTGTTTCTTGATGCAGATGTTTCACTGGAAAAAGATACACTATCAAGAGCAATGAATCATGCAATTTCTGAAGATATTGATTTACTTAGCCTTGCTCCAAAATTAACTTGTAGTTGCCTGGCTGAATGGATGGTACAACCAATCATGGCAAGTTTACTTTCAATGGGATTTCCAATTCACAATACAAATAATCCCAATAACTCCACAGCATTTGCTGCCGGTCCTTTTATGCTTTTCAGAAGATCTTCCTATGAAATAATTGGAGGTCATAAAGCGGTGGCAGGAGAAGTAATCGAGGACCTAGCTCTTGCTAAAAAAATTAAGTCTTCTGGATTTAAATTGCGCTTTCTTATTGGCTTAGATGCTTTAGAGCTGAATATGTATTCAAATTTCGCATCTTTATGGGAAGGGTGGAGTAAGAATTGGTTTTTAGGTTTGGAAAAAAATATCCTAAAAGCACTACTAGCATCCTTAATAGTATTCTGGATGTTTTCAATTCCTTGGATTCTCTTGCCATCAGCAAGCGTATTGATGCTACTTAGAGCAGGAGAATTAGGAATTTTTATAGGCATATTAGCATTATCTATCACAGGAATATTGCTTCAATTTACTCTTCGCGTATGGACAAAAAAAGAATTTGATTTTCCAATAAAAAATTGGTGGCTAATGGGAGTTGGTGGAGTAATAATCTTATTTTTAGGGCCAACATCTATTTGGCGCACAATTACTGGTATTGGATGGACTTGGAAAGGTCGTTCATTAGCTTAGGGTTTAGTATAAAACTTATAAAAGACATATCAGAAACTCCTAACTATCAAAAAGAATCCTACAAACAAAGTAAGTATTTCAAAAGAATTTTTCACAACTTTGCTTCCATTTGAAATGACCACATGTGATCCAATGTAACCGCCCGAAAGTGAACCAAATAAAAGTATAGGTAACCAATTCCATTTAATATTGCTATCTAACGCCAATACAACAGCACCAGCGCCATTCCAAAACAGGCCAACAAGTACCAAAGTGTAGGCAACTGCAAGAGAATAATCCAAACGAAACCAATAAACCAACCATATAGTTACAAACAAGCCCGTACCAGATGTTAATGAGCCATTCAAAAAACCTATCAAAAATAATACAAAACCTCCTATAATAAATTCCCATAAAAGGAGTTCCCGATTCTGACTTCTCATGCCTAGCTCCTTATGAGAAACAGAATAGATACCAATGCAAAGAGTCAAACTTCCTAAAAGGAAGTCAAAAGCATTACTTGGCAAAAATAGAACAAGTTTTGCCCCTAGGAATACACCCGGGAGACCAAATATAAGAATTAAAAGTATAAATCTAATGTCTAAAGAACGTTCTCTTAAATAGCGCAATGTAGCTCCTACTCCAAGCGCCACACTAGCCACCTTATGCGTAGCTAGTGCGACTTGGAAAGGCATTCCCAAGAATATCAATGCTGGCAATTGCAATAAGCCTGCGCCTCCACCAGCTAGTGCAGAAAAGAAGTTGGCTAAGAAAGAAATAGCTAAAAGTAATAAATAAACTAAAAAGTGATTTAGAGGCATAACTAAAAAAACCGATGATATCCTCTAAAT
>QCGE01000007.1 GCA_003278195.1 Prochlorococcus sp. AG-363-P08 | reverse complement strand
CTACCAGATGGACGGTCAGAAAGGAGAAATGACAGGGCGTACAGATGGAACTAGTTTCAACTACGTCTTCAAATTAGACCTGAATACAAGCTTTACTGGAGATGATCTTCTCTACACAAGATTGAAGACAGGCAACTACTCCAGATCTGCTTTCGGTGGAAAGGATGCTTATGTTAACCCTGCATATCTTGAGTGGGCTAACGCCAACGAGGATACTCTCAAGGTTGACAAAATCTGGTATCAATTCCCTTACGGGGAGAGCTTCACAGTTTTCGTAGGTCCAAAGATCGAAAACTATTACATGCTCGACAAGTCACCCTCAGTTTATAAGCCAATTCTTAAGGCTTTCAAACTTGGTGGTAACTACGGTACTTATGGAGCCAGCACAGGCGCAGGTTTTGGTATCGCATGGAAGCAGCAGGTTGATGACCCAATGCAATCTCGCTTCTCAGCAAGTACTGGTTACACAGCTGAGGATGGCAGATCTGGTGCCCCAGGCCAGGGCGCAGATAGCGGCGGTATGTTCTCCTCTGAGTCAGACCATATCTGGCTTACACAAGTCAGCTACGGCAACCCTCAATGGCAGGTTTCACTTGCCTATGCCAATAAGGGTGAGGAAGCTACAACTGGTTTCGGTACCTATGACGGAGATGCATCTGTAAAGGATTGCACCGCGACTAGTCGTGCAAGTTGCGATTCATCCGCAGATAGCTACGCACTACGAGCTTTCTGGCAGCCTGAAGAAACAGGAATTATTCCTTCCTTCAGTGTTGGCTATGACATCACTACCTACAACCTTCCAAGCGACGCCTCTACAGGTGAGCGTGAGGAATCTCAAGGCTGGTTTGTCGGCATGAATTGGAAGGATGCATTTGTTGATGGCAACAGGCTTGGCTTTGCATTTGGTGCTCTTAATCACATCACTGAATACAAAGGCACCCTTGCTACTGGTTCTGGTGAGCCTTCTGACGATGACTCCAACTATGCAATGGAGCTCTATTACGACATCAGGGTTTCAGACAACATCACTGTTACTCCAGCAGTGTTTTATCTGAATAACCCATTTGGTCGTATGACTGGTGTTACCACTGGTGGTACCGATGGTGCCTCTGTTGGTGGCTCAGGAACAGATCAATTTGATGTTCTAGGAGCAGTGGTTAAGACTGAGTTCAAGTTCTGATCACACCAGATCTAAAGCCTAGTAAATTGATTTAAATATAAAAGGCGCTTATTTAATTAAGCGCCTTTTTTTTTGTCCAATTCTGGACATATATTTAATTAACTGAATCAAATACTTGTTTTCAAATTCAATAGAAGTAATTATATTTTTTATAGTAGAACTTACGGGAAATAGAGCCTTCAGTATTGGAAATGTATTCTAAAAGTCTATAAACAAACTTATTAACCTAGAGAATTGCTTTACCAGCAATTCTCTCCTTCACCAATTGGTATGCAGATGTTTGATTTTTTTGCTTTCTCTGCTGCTTTCTTTGCCTCCTTGTCAGGAATGCTTTCTGCATCAACCTCTTGGTCTGTAGTCCACTCCTTCAGACCTCCCATTCCTTTCTCTCCTGCATTTATGTTGTTGGGATTTAGGGCATTGGTTGTTAGAAGGGCGGTAGCAGCCATAAAAATTGCAAGCGGAGTCCTTTTATCCATGTAGATTTCAAAATGGTTAACTTGCCTCAATTCTTATTCTTCCAGAGAATTTAGATAGTGATCAATGTAATTAATCGCTGTAACATTTACTACTCTACTAGGCTCCTAGTCTTCTTAGTAGATTTGCATAGACCTGAAAAATAAGATCTAATTCAGAGGATCTTCCATGCATTGAAAGCAGTCCTTTTGCTCCTGCCTCTAGATTAAACAATAGAGATCTGTCCTCGTTGCTTCGAATATAACTTTCTATCCACCCAACACATGCAATTCTTTCTCCACAAGTAACTTCTTCAACTGCATGCAAACTGCTGCTTGGATAAATAATTATTTGTCCCTGATTTAGCTTGAATTTCTTGATATCTTGGACAGATTGAATAACTAGTTGTCCCCCTTTATAGCTTTGTGGGTCGCTTAAAAATATTGTAAATGATAAGTCACTTCTTCCTGAGCTCATAAAGGCATTGTCAACATGCATGCCATAACCTTCGCCAGAAGATGTTTTACTAAACATTAGTCCATGTATATGCCTAGGCAAAGAAAAACTTTTAATTAAAGGGTCTGAGTACATCTTTTCAAGTAGTAATTCACTCTGTTCAACTGATGCTTTAGAGCTTCTTAAAAGTTGCCGGTTGTTTTTATTAACTGCTGCATGACTTCCTGCAGTCTTTTTGCCATCTATCCATGATTTTTGGTCATTTAAAATTAATCTATTAATCTTTTCACAAGTATCTTCATCAATTAGTTTGTGAGTTACGAATTCCATGGTTTTAGTCTAGTCAAACTAATGATTGCAAAATAACGAGAGAAAGAGGATCATTTGATACATCTCATAGTAGTGAATGCACTATCCACTTCTTGAGCTGTGTATAACCTGGAAATCTATTTTGAGAAGTTTTAAGCACCCATGAAAGAAATAAAAACAATTTTTAAAACCTCAATCTCAGCTTTTTTTGCTATTTCTTCGTTGTTATTGCCTTCGTCTAAGGCAGACGTTAGAGAAGTTCGAGTTTATTCCGGGCGCCATTACAATACGGATCGTCAAATATATAAGAGGTTTTCTGAAGAGACCGGCATCAGAGTGAGGTTAATAGAAGCAACTGGTATTTCCTTGGTTGAGCGACTAAAAAGAGAAGGTAGCAACTCTAAAGCAGATATTATTTTACTTGTTGATGCTGCAAGAATAAGCAATGCAGCTAAGGCAGGGCTTTTGCAGCCTTATCGGTCAGATAAGTTAGACAGTGAAGTTCCAAAAGAGTATCGAGATCCAAGAGGTCGTTGGTATGGATTAACCAGAAGAGTTCGTTTAATTATTGCTAACCCTAAAGTAGTAGATATAAGCAAAATAAATAAATACTCTGATTTAGCTTCCCCTGACTTGAAAGGAAAAGTATGCCTTAGAAAGAGAAATAATGTATACAATCAATCACTAGTTGCTGATCAATTGGTTTTATATGGGGAGTCATCAACAAGGTCTTGGCTTAGAGGAATGATTAAAAATGTATCTCAGCCTTATTTTGGCGGGGATATTTCATTAGCAAGAGCAGTAGCTCAAGGTAAATGTGGAGTTGGAATCGTCAATCATTACTATATCGCTAGAATGCTAGCAGGTATAAATGGTACCAATGACAGGAAGTTGGCTGAGAAACTTAATGTAATAACACCAAATCCAGCACATATAAATGTTAGTGCAGGAGGCATCGCTAAATATTCAAAAAATAGAGATGAGGCCATAACTTTATTAGAGTATTTGGCATCACCAGATGGTAGCAGTGGACTTGCGGGGCCAACTTTTGAACATCCACTTCGTGGATATGGAAATTCTCCTGAGTTACTTAAGTTTGGGAGGTTTACGCCAGATAAAGTTACTATTAGTCAACTTGGTAGGGCAAATTCTCGAGCAATCAGACTAATGAGAAACTCAGGTTGGAAATAAAGATAAGCGATTATTAAAAAACAAAATTGATAGATATACTAATACTTATATTGTATAGTCTGGATAAGATTTTTCTTCTATTAGTTCAGAATTTAATTTGATATTAATTTCTCTTTTTATAGATGCTCTTAGGTCATTTTGTATATAGACAGCTCTAGCTAAATTAATGAAATCATCTCCAAATTCATTTGATTTCTCGTGATTTCTTATTTTTTCTTCTATCTCCCATAGCTTTATATTAACACTTTTAAGCTTCTGAAAAAGTTCAACCTCAACCTTAATCTTTTCTCTGATTAGGACTTGATTTAAAAAATCTAATTCTTTGGCTGCATTTTTTTGAGCCTCTCTTTCAAGCTTCTCTACTTTTATTTCTAGAATAGTTATTTTATCGATGAGTTCACCTATTGAGACTGGAGCTTGTATAGACTTCATTTTTATATTAAAAATTTGAAGAAGCAGATTCTTTTATAAATAATTCAAGTCTTTGATTTACTTCCAACATTAGATCTTTCCATTCCCCCCTTTTACGTTGTCTAAATAATTCCATACTAGGATACCAAAGGGTTTTACTACCATTTATTCCCCACCTCCAATCTGGTGTCGAATTTAGTAAAAGCCATGTCTTTTTCCCCATAGAACCAGCTAAGTGGGCCGATGCAGTATCAGTAGTAATAATTAGATCACAGTTTTTATAGATAGCTGCTGTCTCCTCAAAATCTACAGCTTGCGATATTAAAGATTGAATATTTGGGAATAAATTGTTCGAATTATCCTTGCTTAACTGTTCTGAACCAAATCCCTTTTGAAGCGATATAAATGTTGCACCTATGTTTTTAAGCAGAATAGAAAATGTATGGAATGGAAGCGACCTGTCAATCAAGTTAAACCTTTCCGCTTTAGGATTTCCTTGCCAATTAATTCCAACTATTGGTCTATTTAGATTGGCGAAATTTCTCTTCCATTTTTCCACTTTGTCCTTTGGTGCCATTAAATATGGACTATTTTGTATGTTTGACTTCTCTGATATCCCAAGTAATCGAGGAACAGAGAGTAAAGGTAACCAATTTTTAAATTCGTCCTTTGGTGTTGTATCAGGTGTATATACCTTTTGGAAGAGATTCGACTGATCAACAAGTTTGCATAGGGATTGTTGTAAACAAATAGAGGGGTTTATTCCTCTGATATTAAGCTCTCTAGCAAATCTAATGAATTGTATTGTATCTCCAATACCCTGTTCTGCAATTAGCAGTAAATCTTTGCCTCTATCTTTGGCCGAATTACATTGTGCATCTGATGGTTGAACAAGAAGATTAACCGCTCCTCTTCCAGCTTTAAATCTAAAATCATAATTGACCCAACCTTTAGAATATTCTCCTCTAAGAAGTTGAAGTATACCTAGATTAGCTCTGGCTAGCGAATTTTCTGGATCAGCTTCTAATGCAATATTATATGAATTATAAGCTTCATTAAAATTGCCAATGTCTTTATAAACAATGCCTAAATTGGCCAAAATAGTAGTATCATTTTTCTTTAGATTCAATGCTCGCTTATATAATGCCAATGCTTCATTAAACTTTCCTCTCTCATGCATTAATAATGCAAAACCTGCAATAAAGCTAGCATTATTAGGCTCAAGTTCTATCGATTTCTTATAGAACTTATTAGCACTACTATAATCATCAATATCATGGTATGCACTAGCTAGATTATAGGTAATAGATGCATTATCGACTTCAGTTTTGTAAATCTTTGAATACATCTCAATTGCTTTCTCTGTTTCACCAATTTTTCTATAGGTATTAGCAAGTAGAAGTATAGATTCTTTATGGTCAAATTTAATCCTAATAGATTCATTTAAGTTTCCAATTCCAGCTTCATAATTATTTTTCTCCAGGTATAGGAGACCTTTATAGAAATAGGCATTATGGAAGTTTCTGTTAATATTAATTGCCTTATTAATATATTCTAATGAGGAATCGAAGTTCCCATCTCTATGTTCTTCGACACCTATCTCTAAAGCAGCTTCCGCGAAATCCGGCTTCTGTATGAATGCTTTTTTGAAATTATATTTAGCTTTTTGGTATTGTTGGATAGATCTGTAGTAAATGGCAATTTCAAATACCAAGGTTGGGTTTCCAGGATTTATCTCTAAACTTCTTTCCATGTATTCCACACCTTTCTCCTTTTCTCCATTGTTAATATATAATCTTCCAATATTTACTAATGCTTGAAATTGGTTAGGATTTATTAATAACATTTGATTGTAAACCTCAATTGCATTATTAGGCTCTCCTTTGTCAAGGTAAACCTCAGCAAGCAAACCCAGAGAATTTATATTTTTATCTATATTAATAGATCTTAGAATGTATTCGAGTGCTTTTTCTGGCTTTTTTAATTGCTTGTATGTTAAGGCAAGATTAGTCAAGACTATTGTTGAGTTGGGATCTTGATTAATAGCTTGACCAAGTAAATCAATTGCTGATTCATAATTTTTTTCTTTAATGTAAATTAATCCAAGGTTAGTAAGACAATTAAATGATGAAATACCACCTTTTAACAAAAAAAGATAAATTTCCTTAGCCTTTTTGGTGCTCCCATTTTGCGTGTAGAAGTATGCTTGCTTTTCATGTTTAATAGCTTCTTCTTCTTTTATAATCTTTGGTTTCTTGGGATTGAGTTTGTTTTGTGCAAATCCACCCCCTTTCGAGTTTTCCATTTTATATCTAAAGACAGTTTATTATACATAAATTTTCATTTTGAGGTTTGCTAAACATATATTAGACTTAACATAGCAATCTTTGCTACTAAATAAGATTCTAATTTCTTTTATGGACAGTATTCTAAATGAATAGAATAGAGATACCGCACAATAACTAATCTTTTCGCTAAGATCTTTGCAGTGGAGAGGTGGCTGAGTGGTCGAAAGCGAACGACTCGAAATCGTTTGACGGGCAACCGTCCGTGGGTTCGAATCCCACCCTCTCCGCTTTTGTGAGTCTCAGGTGTATGCTCGCAACTAGTCTAGGCCTATTCATTTTTTAGTTAAAACCTACCCTGCCCCCTAAGACCCCTTTGCTAGACATTCATTACTTGCCAACAATATGTATATTTCATCATGCCCATTACGAGTCTCTCTTTTTGGAGGATCAACTGATAATCCATTTTTTGTAAGGAAATATGGTTATGGTTCAGTTATTAGCTTCGCAAGTAACCTTAAAACTTACATTACTTTGCACGAAGATAAACTAGGTTACAATGTTGAGGCAGGTAAGTTTATTATTAATTATTCAAAAAGAGAGGAGACTCAGACAATAGATTCTATCAAAAATGACCCTGTCCGAGTTGTATTAGAGCACTTCCGAGCCTCCCCAGTTACAATATCAATGACTAGCGATGCGTACTCACAAGGTAGTGGATTAGCTTCATCTTCATCTTACATAATTAGCCTAATAAAGAGTCTTTCACTATTTCAAGGTCGACAGATTACAGATATAGACATTTGTAAATTAGCCTATCAATTAGAACTTAAAATCAACCCCTACTGTGGCTTTCAAGATCCCTATGGATGTGGTATAGGTGGGTTTAAGAGAATAGAATTCTTTGATAACAATACTGTTAAATATGATTACCTTACTACAGATCTTTTTGATTTCTATGATGCCCATTTAGTATTTACGGGAATTACCCGAAATTCAAAAACTGTTCTTAAGGATGTTTCTCTAAATATAGAAAAATCTAAACCCCTTTTAGAAACTGTAGAAAACGCATATAATGAATTAAAGATTGGAAATTACGATAAATTTCTTGATTTAATTAATTTATCCTGGAAACAAAAAAAATTGACTACTCCTTTTATTACACAAAACCCTATAATTCAACAAATAGATTCAGAACTTTCCAAGAATTCCTCTGTTATTTCACATAAACTCTGTGGTGCAGGAAATGGAGGCTTTTTCCTCGTTTTTTCTAGACCAAATACCTTGAGAATCGCTTACCCACTAGTTAAAATATACCCAGAGCCACTCGGTGTCGTTGGTCGCGTATTATGACTAATCCCTTTTCTCAATACGCTATAGCTTTACAAGGAGCTCATATTGAGGAGGAGTTTCAGAAATTTAGTGCAGCATGGAAGACTCACACTAAGATTGTGATTCTAGGCAATGGTGGTAGCAATGCAGTAGCTTCACATATATCCCAGGATTACGCCAAATTTCATAATAAGCATTCCTTGGTTTTCTCTGATCCTTCTATGTTGACTTGTTTTATAAATGATTTTGGAATGGATAATGCTTATAAGAAGTTTTTAGAGTATTATGCAGATAATTCTACATTGTGCATCTTGATCAGCTCTGGCGGTGAATCTAAAAATATAATCAACTGTATCAACTATTGCGAGTCAAATTCATATCCGTATGGCCTCTTGACAGGCTTTAATTCAAAAAACTCTGCACGTCTAATATCTAAAAATGCCCTATGGAATTACCATATTAATAGCTCAGATTATGGCATTGTAGAATGTATCCACCAGATATTTCTTCACGGAGTAATATGAGATATTGTTTTGATATAGATGGAACAATATGCGAAACACCACTCAATTTACTTGGCAAACCAGATTATCATAAATCGAGACCAATCCCTTTTATGCTTTCACAAGTAAACAAACTATATGAAGAGGGAAACTATATTATCATGCAAACCGCAAGAGGAAAAAGCTCAGGTATTGATTGGACTGAACTTACTACCGTCCAGCTGGAAAAGTGGGGATTCAAATATCATGAGCTTTTTAAGATGTTTTGCAAGCCAAATGCAGATATCTTCATTGATGATAAAGGAATAAACTCTCAATTATGGTGTAAATCGCGCCCTGAGGTAAAAGGAATTGTAGCTGGTGCATTTGACCTTATCCATCCAGGTTATATCCGCATGTTTAAACAAGCAAAACTACACTGTAACCACCTCACTGTAGCTTTGCATGTTAACCCACAATTAGAACGATCATTTAAATTACCTCCAATACAAAATGTCGACGAAAGGATAGAGATTCTCAACTCTATTAAGTACATAGATAATGTTGTAACCTATGATATTGAAAATGATTTTCTTAGTCTATTAAAGGACTACGATATTAGATTTCTCGGGTCAGATTATAAGGATGGATCATATACTGGTAAGGAAAATCCTATTAAAATCGTTTGGCTTGAAAGAAATCATCTTTACTCAACTACTAGGTTTAAAAACCAAATTTACAATTCTCTTAAAAACCAGTATGATCGTAGTAATTAACCCTAAGTCATTTTAAGTACTATAATAGTATTTAAAATAATTAATTAAAAGGTACTTATGGCAAAGAGTTTAGTTACAGGGGGAGCAGGATTTATTGGTTCTCATATTGTAGATAAGCTACTTTCTCTGAATCATGAAGTTATTTCCTTAGATAATGAATTTGCAGATAATGAGAATTTTTACTGGAATCCTCAAGCCACTAATGTAAAAGGCGATATTCTTGATAAGCCCTTACTAAGAAAACTTTTTTTAGATGTAGATTATGTTTTTCATTGTGCCGCAGAGTCTCGAATTGGCCCTTCTCTAATCGACCCTGTTAATACAGTTAATATTAACGTACTTGGTACTTGCAATGTACTTCAAATAGCTCGAGAATTAAACGTTAAACGTGTAATTTATTCTTCGACATCATCTGGATATGGTTTTAATCCCTGTCCAAATACAGAAACACAACCAGATGATTGTTTGAATCCTTATGCTACCTCTAAGGTTGCCGGAGAGAAACTTTGTACAATGTACTCTAAATTATACAATCTTCCAACTATTATTTTTCGATACTTCAATGTTTATGGAGAAAGAGCACCAAGGAAAGGTCAATATTGCCCAGTCATAGGTATATTTCTTCGTCAGTTAGAAGCAGATGAGGCACTTACTATTGTCGGAGATGGTACTCAGCGAAGAGACTTTGTCTATGTTGGTGATGTTGTAAATGCAAATGTACTGGCCGCAACTAAAGAACTACCTGATGTAGCATTTGGCCAAGTATATAACGTTGGAAATGGTTCCAATATCTCAGTAAATGAAATTGCAAATCAAATCTCTGAGAATATAATTTATATACCTAGGAGACTAGGTGAAGTTAAGGAAAACTTGGCAGATTCCACTAAGCTAAGAAATACTTTTGGATGGAAACCGCAGATGACAGTTCAGGAATGGATATCAAATCAACTCTAGCTTAATCACAATTTGTCCACTCTTATGATTTTCACTTATTAAGTTTACTAACATTTTTAAATAATATTCTCCAGTACATCAAACCAAATAATGTATTCAATACATACAATGCAAATTTAATATTTAATATTCCTTTTGCTATCTCAATCTTTATTCTATTGCCAGAATAGTGATATCTTGAAATTATATTAGTCACATGAAGATAGTCACTAGCAAGAAAATTATTTATTCTTATTACCTCTGAGATATACTTTCTTCCTTTTATAATCTTCAAAAGATCTTCTTGTTTATTAGAAATATACTCTAATGCAACTGCTAATCTTCCTTTTGGAACTAGAATCCCCTTTCTACTTGTAAAGGAATCTGTATTTGAACGCAAGAAATAAAGTCCCCTCTTACAATTGCAGAAAATCACACTATTTTGCATCATCTTTGACCAAAGTGAGTAATCTTCAACTGCCGCACTACCACAACTTCCATAAATAAATTTTTTAAATATTACTGATCTTCCTAGGATACTTCCATGGCAAAATGGTACAGAAGTGCCAAACCTAAACTTGATTTCATTTTCTCTAATAGGTACATGAAATCGTCTTTTGATTATCGAGTCTTTATCAATCGTATAATATCCACAGCCACAAATATCTGCTTTTTGTAGTTTTAATATTATTAGTTGTTCTTCTATTCTTTTCCTGTGACTTATATCGTCAGCATCCATTCTGGCAATAAAGTCTCCCTTTGCTTTTAGGATTCCATACTTAAGTGTTTCTACAAGACCCTTATGCTCCTGAGCATATATTTTAAATCTTCCATCCCTTTCGGAAAACTCTTTTACTATTTTAAGTGTATTATCAATTGAACCATCATCGACAATAATTACTTCAATTCTTTCATGAGTTTGTACCTCTAACGATCTTAACGCCTCTCTGATGTACTTTTCACCGTTGAAGACAGGAAGGACTACGGAAACAAGTTGTTGCTTTTCCACAATTTAGCTTTCCCTCTCTTGAGAATATAAGTCTATCAAGAATATATACTAAGGAAAAAACAAGAAACCATAACCTAATGCTTCATATTAAAAGTCTTCAATCTAATTGTCGGGTTTTCTATAGCAGATAAATGTCTCTTTTTCCATTTTTTTTGAGCACTATTACCATACTATCAACATTTCTATATAATCCCAAACTTTTACCAACCATTAATCCCCAATATTGTATTATGGTTTTTTACTCGTTTCAAATGGCATCCAAGGAAAACAAAAATGAGTTGGCTTCAATTTCTGTCTTTTTAAACACCGGCATTGTTGCGACTATATTTGGAGTCGGTTTTTTAGTGGCTACAATTGCTTTTGCCTTGTTGACTTTATTGACCAAGATCTCTTTTTAGAGATATTCTGACAAAATGAAAAAAAATATTTAAATAAATTCATTGAAAATATAAAACCTGTATTAGGTATACTCTTCTCTTTTTCAAATTAGCACAATTGACATCAAATCTAACCATATTGCTAACTATAAAAGGTAGGCATCTACATACTTTAAGATGGCTTTGGCATGCCAATAAAACTCAACTTCCATACCCCATACATATAGCAGATGGAGAGGTTCATCCCGTAATATCTAAGTTGTTATTAGATCCAACTACCTTCCCGAATATCAATTACACCTATAACACATATAAAGATCTTTCCATTAGAGACTACTATTTCAAAAAGATGGATTCTCTTTCTAGATTAAGGACTCCATATGTAATGCTTGTGGATAATGATGATTTTGTGTTGCCTTCAGGTATTGAAAAGTCAATTGATTTTCTTGAAAGAAATAAGGAATATATTTGTTCTCAAGCTCGTATAGCAGGATTTAAAATCAATAAGTCTCAATCAATTTTGCCTCAAATACTCTCAAGAAAGATTGAATGGTCACCTAAATATATATCCAATGAATGGTATGAGCCTATGGATTTTAAAAGTTTAAGTTCTGTTGAACGAATATTATCTATTATAAGTAATCCTAGGTCTATTCACTACAGTATTTATCGGACGAGCAATCTCCTCTCTATTTGTGAGGAGATTTTTAAATTCAATCCTAGCTTTTATTTCTGTGAATCTTATTTATCTATAAGAACAGCTTCTATGGGAATGATTCATTCAAGTCCTGGATTTTTTTCATACATTAGACAACAAGATTCATCCCAATTCTTAGGCTATTACAAGGACGCAGTAGACGCATTTCTTCGTTCAACCTTCGCTTCAGACTTCAGAATTATGTGTACTGAACTTATTAAAACCCTTCCCTCCATACCTAATTCAGAAAGAGAAAAAGCTTTAGAAGATATCTTTATAACTTACTCTGATCAACTAAGAAAAACTTTATCACACTCAAATTTAAAGTTTCGTTTTCCATATCTTAAAGTATTAATTCATACTCCCTTATATAAATTAATAAAGCGTATGAAATCCTTAATTACTCGAAAACCCACTCACCTACGAAATATTTACAGATATCTTAAATCTACAGAAATATCTTCTGCCTTGCTGAACTCACAAATTTCAGAATTAGAACAAATATCCGATACACTTAAAACCAACTCTTTCTTAGAATTTGTTACTGATTATGCTAATGAATTAATAAAAAAGTAATTTTAATCTACCCTTACATATTCCATATCTTTAATCAGATCCCATTGATCTTTAGTTCTGCTACCATCCATAAATAATTTTTCTCTATAACAACTTTCTGGCTCTAGTACAAGATCATCTTTTGTAATAAAATCATTTCGCACAAAGAAGCAATTAATTCCAGATGTCCCAATTTCAATTAGGCTATAACCATTCTTTTCCATCAAGTTTGAAATAGCTTTAAGTGAAGCCCCATAATAAGTCCAGGTTGGATGTTTCTTCTCTCGATCAAACTTTGGGTCATAAACAACGCTTAATGGCTTAAGACCCAAGCATGAGTTGTATTCTGCTATTACTATTGCTGGCTTTATCTTAATAAGACGCTCTAAGAACCAATAATCATTTCCATCAACATCTATAGATAGTATTCCAATTTCTTTGCCTAATGCCCAATCCTCAATTTCTGATATTGTTGTTAAATCTAGCCATAATGTCTTAGAGCTAATATTTCTTTTGAATATTATGTCTGCTATTTTTTTGTTATATGCACATCCATCTACCAATAAACCTTCCCAGGTATTAGCTATAGAAGCACAGTTAAACTCCCATCCGGAGAAACCAAACTCTATAAAAACTTTAGGTACTTTATATCTCACTAAAAGTCTGTTGATTATCATTTCTTCCTCATTTTGTGGCCTAGGTTTTTTCCATATTGATTTCAATGATATGTATAAGTTAGCAAGATATGTTTTTTTGATTTTCTCTAGTAGGTGAACTCTCATCTGAAGCAACAATTAATAAATATAACTTAGCATACTAACATCCTTCTATACATTTTTGTTTTTTAGCCCCTAGTTTAATTGTTTAAATGCTAAGACCACACTAATAATAATTCACATCTATTTCATTGACTTCTTAAACTAAACCCGAATACTTGGGTTGTATTATTTCAGAAATACTCTTAATTCAGCTACAACTATATTGATTTTCTTTCTCCTTGCACCCAATATTTATAATGGAAACTATGTAAAAATAGCACTTCATCACTATATTAAAGTATTCAATTGCCTTCTGCTTTAGCTCCTCTATGAATCATGAGTAGTCAGTGTTCTTCTAGTCTTCCAAAGAAAATAGCTCTAGTCCATGAATGGTTTAGCCGGCGTTCCTATGGCGGCGCGGAGAATGTTGTAGAGACACTTGATCGCCTTCTTGCAGAGCGCTATACAAAGCCTCAAATTTTTGCATTGACTGATGGATTGTCAACAACTAAAAAATCTTGGCTGTATAAACGTTCAATTCGTACAAGCTTTGTTCAACATTTACCTTTTGGGAAAAGTCATGTGCAGCAATATCTTCCATTGCTTCCATATGCAATTGAGCAATTGGATTTATCGGAATATCCCATAGTTATAAGCAGTAGTCACCTTGTAGCAAAAGGGGTTCTTACTTCCCCTCACCAACTTCACTTGAGCTATGTACATACCCCCGTTAGATATGCATGGGATCAAATGAATTCATATCTAAGCCGTTCGGCTCTTTCTAGAAGTGGCTTTGAGCCCTTAATAAGGGTCGCATTGCATAATCTTCGTCAGTGGGATCAATTAAGTGCTGCCAGGGTTAATTTCTTGTTTGCGAATTCACGTTTTACGGCAAGTCGTATTAGACGTTTTTGGGGGAGGGAATCCAAAGTTCTTCACCCTCCAGTTGATGTAGAACGCTTTGATTGGGATCTGGGCCGAGCTGACTTCTATTTATGTTTATGCAGACTAGTTCCGTATAAAAGAGTTGATCTGGTGATAGAGGCTTTTAATCGACTTCGTCTGCCATTGGTTGTTGTTGGTGATGGACCAGAGCGGAAATTTCTAGAAGACCTAGCAGGCCCAACAGTAAAGCTACTTGGATCTCAAACAGATAGTCAGGTTCAAGATTTGCTTAGCAGGTGCAGGGCTTTTGTCTATGCTGCGCTTGAAGACTTTGGAATTGCACCTGTTGAAGCCATGGCATCAGGTGCACCAGTCATTGGATTTGGTAAAGGTGGATTGGTTGACACTGTTCGCTGCATTGCAAGAGGTCATTCTTCCCCAACAGGTGTTTTGTTCCCTGAGCAGACAGTAGAGGCAATAGAAAGAGCAGTTTTTTGGTTTGAGGACAGTCGCTTATGGCGTCAACTTTCACCAGAATGTTCAAGGGTTTGGGCAGAGAACTTTAGGCCTGAGGAATTTTCTAAAAGGTTTGAGAATGCTTTGATCCAAGCATGGGACGAGCATCAAAGGAATTGTGACGTTGCCGAGAGTGATCCTGGAAAGGCATTTGACTTCCCTTTAAGAAGTTGACTGGTGCTCAACTGGATCAAAAGAGGATCGATTCTGTTTCGTTGGGTTTAGTGTCCAGGTCATGTCATGGAGCATCCCCAAAAATGATTAGGCTCTTTACTGAATTTGCGAATCCATTCTCACCCCTTTAAATCCCCTTGAATCCTTTGAACAGCTGGAATACATTTTTATCTAGAGATGTAAACAGACCTATAAAGCGGTCTGGCGACATAGTTTTTTCATTTTTGGCTTTAACTTTAGGTTCTCCTCTTTTTATCTTTATAGCTCTATTAGTTAAGTTAAGTTCTTCTGGACCAGTCTTTTACATACAACGAAGAGTAGGACGAAGATATACAAGATTTGGATGTATAAAATTTCGCACTATGCGTGTAGATGCAGATGATGTTCTCTCAAATGTTTTAGAAAAATCGCCCTCATTGAGGAAGGAGTTTGAGCGCGACTTTAAACTTCGTGATGATCCAAGAATTACACCAATAGGGAGGTTTCTTCGCAGATCTAGTCTAGACGAACTGCCCCAATTTATAAATGTCCTAAGAGGCGAGATGAGTGTAGTTGGACCAAGACCTATTGTTGATCAAGAGTTACAGAGATATGGTGAATTTATGGATGAAGTTGCTTCCGTTCGTCCAGGATTGACTGGGCTTTGGCAGGTTAGCGGAAGAAATAACTTAAGTTACACTGAAAGAGTTAAACTTGACCTAAGATATTCAAGAGAGAGTTCATTTTTGCTCGATTTATTCATAATACTGAGGACATTTGGAGTCTTATTGTTGCCTATGGACAGAGGAGCATTTTGAATTTAGCTACCGTATACAGATAATGCAGAGGAATATATATATGCTAACCCAAAACAATTCAAGCTTTATTCCTAGCTTTATTATTCTATATATGCTATAAATATCTGCTTTTGGTTTATCCCCTGCAAGGATTGGTTTAGGTGTTTGATGGTTTTCATAGGAGTTTAATCCTCCCATCTTTACGTCTGCACAATAAGCAAAGATTGCTTCTGAAAGTCCAGAGTTTGGAGAAATATCTTTGATTCCGTCTTTATATGCTTCTTTTATTATTGAAAGAATATTGCGTGAATTTTTGCTGATTATTGGAAGAGTCAGAAATACAATTCTGCATGGAATCCAAGTAAGAAAATCATCTAAATGTGCACCTGCACTCCCTAGCCATCTAAGACTACCTCTTTTGTAGCCAATCATAGAGTCAATAGTACTGCTTGCTTTGAAGATCCATACAAGTGCTAATGGTCCTGGAAGTATGGAAGAAATATTCCAGGAAACTATTCCAATAAACATCCAGAATAGAGGCGCAAATATTCCATCAACTGCATTTTCACTAGCAGTTTCTGCTGCTGCTCTGAGGATCTCATCTTCATTTAGCTCATCAACATCTCTGCCTACAATTCTTTTTAATCTTTTCCTTGATGCTTCCAGTGTTTTTACTCCTAAAAGGCTAGGGAGATTGTTAATAACTTCATTTATTGCTTCATATAAGCTTTTGGCGGCAAGGCCACTTGCGAGCCCAATCAATAGCAATAACTTGCTTATTAAGCCTAAAAAACCCGAACCATTCATAGCGATATATTCAATTAGCCATCCAGAGAATCCTGAAATAAAGATAAGAGTTGTGGTGATAAAAAAACCTCCTATTCTTAGCTTTATCACGTCTCCTCCTGCTATTTTTTCAGCTTTTTCTCTTAGTTCCCTGATTAACCATCCCATGAGTTGTACAGGATGAGGACACCACGAAGGATCTCCCCATAGAAAATCCAAAAATACTGCTATGGGAACAATTGCTATATAGAAACTTTTTTGTGTTATTTCAACCAACTAAACATTGAGCGGAGCCCTTTACCAACTTTTTCTATTGGTAGTGATGCATCCCTTTCTCGCCACTTCTTCATTTCTGGTTTCCCTGCATCACATTCAGCTACAAAGTTTTTCGCAAAAGTTCCATTTTGTATGTCAGTTAGTATTTTTTTCATTTCCTCTTTTGTTTCTGATGTTATTAGTCTGGGTCCACTTACATAATCTCCATATTCTGCTGTATTAGAGATTGAATCACGCATTGCTGTCAGACCTCCTTTAACCATTAGATCAACAATTAGCTTGACCTCATGCAAGCATTCGAAGTAGGCCAGTTCTGGTTGATAACCAGCTTCAACAAGTGTTTGAAAACCGGCTTTCACTAACTCGGATAATCCGCCACAAAGAACTGCCTGTTCTCCAAATAAATCAGTTTCTGTCTCTTCTTTGAAATTTGTTTCGAGTATCCCTGCCCTAGTACCCCCTATGCCTTTCGCATAAGCCATCGCAAGGGAACGGGCATTACCTGACGCATCCTGTTCGATCGCAAACAAGGCTGGTACTCCTTGACCATTTTGATATTCCCATCTAACGGTATGTCCAGGACCCTTTGGGGCAATCATTACTACGTCAACGTAATCAGGTGGTTGAACAAGACCGAAACGTATGTTGAATCCATGAGCAAAGCTGAGGATTTTTCCTGGACTTAGATGTGGGGCTATCTCTTTTTCATAGACCTCTTTTTGGAATTCATCAGGTAAAAGAACCATTATCCAGTTGGCTTTTTCTGCAGCAGCACTCACACTCATCACCTCTAAGCCATCTTCACGTGCCTTTTCAGCAGAGCGACTTCCTTCGTAAAGACCAACTACAACGTTTATCCCGCTGTCCTTAAGGTTTAGGGCATGTGCATGTCCTTGGGATCCGTATCCGATGATTGCCACCGTCAAATCTGAGAGAAGATTCAAGTCAGCGTCTGAGTCGTAATAGAGTTTGGCCATTAGGTATCAATTAGGTAGAAGAGAGGAAACAGCTTAGTTAATGAGCTTATTCTGCTGAGTGTTTTTTAAAACAGAGAAGTTTTTTTGAATGGCTCATTGCCATATGAACAGGCTTTAAAGCCTGTTCATATGGCAATGAGTTTTGTGATTCATTGAAGTTTCTGAAAAGTTGGCTGTCAGGCTTCATTAGGGTGAGAAATAACACGATCTATCAGTCCATATTCTTTGGCCTCATAAGCGCTTAAAAAGTAGTCTCGGTCTGTGTCCTTCTCGATTTTCTCGAAATCTTGACCTGTTAGTTCAGACATAGAGCGATTAAGCATTTCTTTGATACGAAGTATCTCTTTTGCTTCGATTTCAATATCACTAGCCTGTCTTTGACTTGTCCCACCAAGTGGTTGGTGAATCATTATTCGACTGTGAGGTAAGGCGAGTCGTTTCTCTTTTGTTCCTGCAGCAAGGAGAAATGCTCCCATAGACGCAGCAAGCCCAACGCAAATTGTTACTACATCACTTTTGACATATTTCATTGTGTCGTATATGGCTAAACCTGCAGTTACAGATCCTCCTGGTGAGTTTATGTATAGATAAATCGGCTTGCTGCTATCTTCTGAATCCAAATAAAGCATTTGGGCAACAAGGCTATTTGCTACTCCATCATTAACTTCTTGACCTAAGAAAAGAATTCTTTCAGCACCAAGCCTTGTGTATATGTCGACCCATCTTTCCATCTGACTTCCTGGAAGGCGGTATGGGACGCTCGGGGTACCAATTGGCATAGCTAATAAGTTGAAAGGATGAGAGGACTTGTTGAAGAGATTGGTTGGCTAAAGGTTCTTCTTAGGTAGAAAAGAATTTTCTCCTCAGCTAGAGGGTGCTGAGGTAGGCAAATCTTTACGACTGGTTAGTACCCTGTCGATAAGCCCAAATTCAACAGCTTCTTGAGGGGTGAGGTAACTCATTCGGTCAGAGTCTTTTGAAAGTTGATCAATACTTCTCCCAGTGTTTTTGGCAAGGATTTCTAGCATTGTTCGTTTGTTATGAAGTACCTCCTTGGCTCGGATTTGAATATCAGTAGCTTGGCCTTGGGCTCCGCTTCGAGGTTGGTGAAGAACTATTGATGCATGTGGCAAAGAAGCCCTTTGTCCTTTTGAGCCTGCAGAAAGGATTACAGCGGCAGATCCCATTGCTTGGCCAATGCATATGGTGTGAACCGGTGGCTTTATGTAACTAAGGGTGTCGCAGATTGCGAAGGCTTCAGTCTCAAAGCCAATAGCGTCTCCTGTGTACCAGCTAGTTCCTGTGGAGTTTATGTAGAAATAGATGGGTTTTTCGGCATTATCAAATTCCAAGTAAAGCAACTGGGCGATGATTAGCTCAGTTACATCCATGCCAAGTTGCCTTTTGGCATCGTCATCTGAAAACAAAGGAAGCCCCAGGTAAACAATCCTTTCCTTTAGTAGGAGGGATGGTAGATCAGGAGGGGGTGTGCGCATCACGGCTGAATCACCGTAATAGGGGGCGGACACCGTCATATTGCAAATTGCTGTCTTGTTTTGGAGCCTAGCTGGTGTTGGTAGACCTTGGTTGATTAATATTCTCGGAATCAGATGTTTGTGGCTCTTTTTCAAGTCTCCCAAAGATCATTCTTCCAGTATTTGTTTGTAAGGCCCCGTTGATAACTACACCAACACGTTTGCCAATAACATCTTTCGCTCCTTCAATAACAACCATGGTTCCATCATCTAAGTAGCCTATGCCTTGGTTATCTTCTTTCCCTTCGCGAACTATTTTGAGCTTCAATTTTTCACCTGGTTGTACATCAGGCCTTAATGCTAAAACTAGTTCACTTAAGTTTAAAACTTTTAGATCTTTAAGTAGGGCTATCTGCGCAAGATTATAGTCAGAGGTTATTAGGGTCCCCCCAGTATCTGCAGTTAACTTTAGAAGTATATCGTCGGCACCATTTCCTTCATATTTAGTACTGTTTAGAACAATTCTACGAGTATATACTTCACGTAATTCTCTTAAAAGTCTTAAACCTCTTCTTCCTTTACTCCTCTTTTCATTGTTGCTAGAATCGGCCAACTGTTGTAATTCATCTATAACTCTTTGGGCTACAATTATTTGACCTTCAACTACGCCACAGGAGAGCAGTCCTTGAATCCTGCCATCTATAATTACACTTGTATCAAGGATTTTTGCGCTAGCAGGAGTAAGTATTCCTTCAGCAACTAATAGTGCTTCTGTGCTATTTGGATTAAAAAGACGCAAGAGAGTACGGCCATGTATGTCTGAGAGGCTATAGCCAAGTACACCAAAGAAAATATTGCTGAGAATTGCAGCTAATGGTTTCAAAAATATAACTTCCCAAGGCAATGGCAAGAGAAGTATTGGTGCTAAAAGGAGATTAGCAACTAAAAGACCAAGTATTAGGCCTACTGATCTGCTGATTAGCAGATCAGTAGGCATAGTCCGAATTTTATTTATTAGCCTTTGCCTTAGTTTTTGAAAAACGAGACCAGTAATAAGTCCTAAGAAGGCACCTACTCCACAGAGTATTAATCTAAATTCTTCAATGTCTTTTGTTAGTGTTAGAAAACGTTCAGGAACAAGTCCTAGACCAAACCAGCCTGTTAAAGCTCCAGAAATCAGAAATAGAATCAGTATTAGGGGATTAACCATGGTCCTAATTACTGTTCCTCTTTAACTATTAACGCAGCATGGTCTATAGCCAGTCCTATGTACCAGGTATATATCCGAATGTATATAGGTTGAGCCATGAAACCTTCCATTAAAGGATGGGCTCCCAGAAGTGTTTATCTTCACATCCCTTTTTGTCATAGGCGTTGTTTTTACTGCGACTTTGCTGTTGTTCCTTTGGGAGACGGGGCAGGAGGTGAGCAAGGTCCAGGGAGTTCATCCATTAAGGCTTATTTGAAACTCTTACACAAAGAGATCTTAATTGCACCCAAGGGCCCACCTTTGTCAACTATCTATATCGGTGGGGGGACGCCTTCTTTGCTTACAGCTGAACAAGTTAAGGGTCTTGTGGAGCATCTAAAGAATCATTTTGGAATCCAACCTGGAGCTGAATTGACTATCGAGATGGACCCTGCAAGTTTTGATTTAGAGCATTTAGAAAGGTTTTTAAATGTCGGAATCAATAGGGTAAGCCTTGGTTGTCAGAGTTTCGATGATGAGATCTTGCAAACACTTGGCAGACGACATCGAAGGGAAGATATTTTAGAAGCATGTAAATGGCTCGACAATGCGAAGTCAATAGGGCAAATCAAGACCTGGAGTCTTGATTTAATTCAGAATCCACCTGGACAACATTTAGATGGATGGAGAGAGCAGCTTTCTGAAGCCATAACTACTAGAGCGCCACACCTATCTATTTATGACCTTTCAATTGAGCCAGGGACAGTCTTTGCTTGGAGAAAGGATCGTGGTGAACTTAATCTTCCAAGTGACGATGAAGCAGCTGATGCAATGGATATCACCAGTGAAATACTTCAGGATGCTGGCTTTTCAAGATATGAGATATCTAATTACGCACTGCCTGGACATGCTTCTAGACATAATCGAGTTTATTGGAGTGGAGCAGGGTGGTGGGCTTTTGGACAAGGCTCTACTAGTGCTCCTTGGGGAAGAAGGCTTATTCGACCAAGAACAAGAGAAGGGTATAGAGATTGGATATGTCGACAAATTGAGTTTGGTCCTGATCGATCATTGTTGAGCTTCAATTCAAATTATTTTCCTTTAGATGAAAGATTGATACTTGGGTTAAGACGAAGAGAAGGTATTGATCTTTCTGAGATTGCTAACAGTTGGGGATGGGATAGTAAGCAAAGCAAGGTGTATCTTTCTGCTTTAGAAATACGTTGGTGCGAGGCCTTTACAAATGGCTGGATTGAACGAATTGGAGGCAGAGTAAGGCTAAGTCAACCAGTTGGAATGGCTATTAGTAATCACGTTTTATCCGAGGTTGTTTCTTGGTGGGAATCTTTGCCTAAGAACGCTGTTTCTCCACCCAATTATTGAGGACATTGATAAACATTTCTCGACCAGGAATTATTTTGGGGCTAAAGGGAGGTTGGTTCGTTGTAAGACCAAGTAAATCAGCCGTAACTCTTACTTGTCCATCGCAATCGCTGCCTGCTCCAATTCCTATTACAGGAATTTTTAATTGATTTTTTAAATGACTACCAAGTTTAGAAGGGACATGTTCTATCACCAAAGAAAAACAACCAGCTTCTTGAAGTTGCTCAGCCTTTTTGATTAATTGATCTTGGCTAAATGAATCCTTTGCCTGTTGCTGGTAGCCAGTTTTATGAACTGATTGAGGCGTTAGTCCTAAATGTCCCATGACAGGAATTCCCATTCTTACTAAACGCTCAATGACCACGAGAACTTCGGGCTCAGCCCCTTCTAATTTCACGGCAGCTGTACAGGAATGCTTTAGGAGTTTTCCTGCAGCAGCAGTTGCCTCATCTTCTCCGCATTGATAACTCAAAAAAGGGAGGTCACAAATTACTAGGGGCTGGTCGTTTAAGGGTTTAGAAAAACCACGTCCTACTGCTTGTGCATGATGCAGCATCTCGTCCAAGGTCACTGGCAAGGTTGTGGAATGTCCAAGAACAACCATTGATAAGGAGTCTCCTACAAGGACTACATCAGTACCAGCAGCTTCGACTATTGAAGATGAAATGGAGTCCCATGCCGTAAGGACTGTAATTTGCCTGTTTTCTTTCTTGAACTGGAGTAAGTCACTTGTGCGCATTTTTCTTGTTTATTCAAACTTTTTTGATGCATTGCTAGCATTTGACGGACTCGGGCCCATGCAGCCTCGACGCCCAAACCTGGTCAGGACCGGAAGGTAGCAGCCAAATGGGATGCTCGAAGCAGGCGTGGATTCCGGGTCACCCAAACTTTTAAGACTCTAATAATTAGTTTTCGTCTTCTTTCCTTTGTTGGCGGCGTCGTAAGAATTCAGGAATACTTGCACCAGGTTCTTTAATGTCATTTCTTCTGTTTGTATTACTAGAAATTTTATTTCTTCCTTTTTCAGTTCTATAGGGTTGATTGCTTTGGAACCCTGTTGCGATAACTGTTACCTGTACTTCTCCTTCTAGTGCCTCGTCGACCACAGCTCCAACAATAATGTTTGCTTCTGGATCAACAACGTCATATATGACTTCTGAGGCTGAGGTCATGTCTTCGAGCGTCATGTCCTTTCCTCCACTGATATTTATTACACATCCTTTAGCACCATCAATCCTAGCTGCTTCTAGAAGGGGGCTGTTTATAGCTGCTTGGGCTGCCTCTAAGGCACGTGATCTTCCTGATCCCATACCTATGCCAAGTAAAGCTGTTCCTGCCTCCGTCATTACTGAACGAACATCAGCAAAATCGACATTTACTAAACCTGGGCAAGTGATTATGTCGCTTATCCCTTTGACTCCCATTCTCAAGACGTCATCAGCGTTTCTAAAGGCCTCCTGTAATGGTGCTCCAGAAATGACATCTTTTAGTCTGTCATTGGGAATGACTATCAAGGTATCTACGTTTTCAGCCAGTCTGGCTATACCTTCGTCGGCTTGTCTCATTCGTCGACGTCCTTCAAACCCAAAAGGTTTTGTGACGATCCCAACTGTTAAAGCGCCACTTTCTTTGGCGACTTCGGCTACTACTGGTGCTGCACCTGTTCCAGTTCCACCCCCCATTCCTGCAGCAATGAAGACTAGATCTGCACCTTCTAGGGCTTGTTGAAGTTCTGCTCTTGATTCTTCAGCAGCCTTTTGGCCAATACTTGGATTGCCTCCTGCACCTAAGCCCCTAGTGAGAGTCTCACCTAATTGAACTCGGTTTTTGGCTGCGGATTGAAGCAGGGCTTGAGCATCTGTATTGAGAACTCTGTAAGCGACCCCTTCAAGGTCACTCTGAATCATTCGATTTACAGCATTGCTGCCTCCTCCACCTACTCCAATGACTTCAATCCGGGCAGATTGACTTGGACTAATCCCTGAGCTCTGCATGGAGCTGGATCTGTTTCCGCTCACCATCTCCATATCAAGTAATAAGGGCTGAATTTTGGAGCATTATGTCCTTGAAAGAACATTTTGTTTGGATTTTCAATATCGTTCCTATTTTTGATAGCTTCTGCAACCCTTAGTTAACGAATCCAAGTTTCTTGAAGAAGTTTCAAGGTTGGTTGCTTTCGTATTTTGTAGAGCTGTTGGGGCTTGAAAATTGTAATTCTGGTTTAGCAGGATCACTCATATCGATTCTCATACCTGGCTTGTTAAGGAACTTTGTTGGGAGATTTCTGCTTAGTTGAGCTATGGCCTTTAGCTGGCTAATGAGTTTTCCACTGTTTGGACCAAGTTGGATTATTCCCAGGTTTTGTGTTTCTAGGTCTAGCTCTCCATTCGAAGAAAACATGATTGTTTTGATAGGGGCGCCCAGTTGATCCATATAGCTGAAAATTGTTGAAATTCTCTTTTTACGACTCGGCATCCAACCTTCTACATATATCGAGCTTGGGGGTGTTTGAAGGTTTTTTGAGAATTTGTTTTCTATCCAATCTGCATTTTTATCTAACAAACCCTTTTCTTTGAGCTTTCCTTTCCTTTTTGTCGCATATGCGATTGGCTTTTTTTCTTGAAGATATATCTCAAGACTGGGAGGCATCAAATATCTTCTGACATGAGCAACATCTACTGGTAAAGTTCTCATAATTTCTTTTTCAAATTTTCTTGGATCCAAGCTTAAAAGAGTCTGCGGTAGTGATATTCCAGATTCATTAATAATGGTTTTAATTTTGATATTTTTACTTCCTTTAATCTCAATATCCTCTTGGTTGATTGGATGCCATCCATTTAACATTATCAGCCATAACATACTTCCAGACACCGTTGAATAGAAAAGGCATCTCCATATATTAATAAGCTTTTCAATTTTTTCAGTCAGGACTTGCTTTTTGCCTCCTTTTGCTTTTTGTTCATTACTGCGAGAAGAAGTTTCTTCTCTATCTGATTCCGTCACAATTCACAGCGTGATTTAGACATGAGTTGATCCATCCATGAGCGAGCACGTTCTGCATCAGTAAAGGGTACATCCATTTCTTTCCCGTTCCCAACAAGTCTTATTCGGCATCTGCCCTGAGATTCTTCTGTTAGGGGGGCTTCTCCAGAAGTAAGTGCCATTAACTCAACAAGTTCTAGTTGCTTAACCTCAAAATCTCCCTTCTCTTGAAAGCTGCCGGCCTCAAAGCTGCTCCAAGTGAGTATGCCTTCTTTAAGACGAGCTGCGCCAGAGCTATCCAATTTAGAAATCTCAGACCCTTTCGCCCAGCTTCTAAACAAGTTTTGTCTACGTCTTTCCAGCCATCCCAATGCTGTTAAAAGCACAAAAGCTAGTAGAAGTGGTAACCAGAGCAGACCGTGGATCATTTTCAGGTTAAGAGAGCGAAGAATTCAGTGATTGTTTGTTTGGATTTTTCATTCTTGTGCGGTAGAAACCAGATTGGCTACAAGCTTTTCGAGTGGGACACCTGTCGCCTCCCATAACAATGGGTACATACTTTGTTCTGTAAAGCCAGGAAGCGTATTGATTTCATTGATCCAAAGTCGGTCCTCTTTGTCGTCATAAAAGAAATCTACTCTTGCCATTCCTTCTGCGCCTATTGCATTGCAAGCTTTTATAGATTGTTTGCGTACTATTTCGGCAACAGATTCACTTATGATGGCAGGAATAATTGGTTGGCTAGTCCCTTCTGAATATTTTGTTTCGTAGTCATACCACTCTCCCGTAAAGCTTATCTCTCCGACAACAGAAGCTCTCATTTTACTTTTCCCAAGTACTCCGCATTCGAGCTCTCTTGCTAGCACTCCTTGCTCAACGACTAATCTGTTGTCATATTCACTTGCTTTTTTTAATCCATTTATCAGTTCTATTTTATTTTTAACTTTGCTAATTCCAACCGAGGATCCAAGATTTGCAGGCTTCACAAAATACGGGTATTCCAGTTCGCATTCAATTCTTTTGATGATTTCCTCCAGGCTTTTTTCTTCTCTTATATCTTTTGTACTTATGCCCTTATAAGGGACCTGCGACAAACCAGCTTCTTTGAAGGCTGCTTTCATAGCTAGTTTGTCCATTCCTAAAGCGGAGCTAAGAACTCCAGAACCAACAAAAGGTTTATTCATCAAAGTAAAAAGACCTTGAATTGTCCCATCTTCCCCATTTGGACCATGAAGAACCGGATACCATATGTCGACGTTTTTGATTTCTATTGGAAAACTCTTTAGACCTATTTCCTTAGATGACCCTGGCAAAGAATCTAACTCTAATTTTGATCCTTTCTTGAGGGCCTTTTCAGCAATATCTTGTCCCCACCATTGCCCTTGTATATCAATATATATAGGTAAGACTTTAAAGAGGTCTTTGTTTGCTCCTATGTTCAGTGCATTAATTACAGTTAATGCCGATTTAATTGATACGTCGTGTTCTCCACTTATGCCACCAAACACAACACCTATAGATTTATTTAGACAGTGTTTAGGGGCTTCTAATTGAGACTTTATTGAATCTTGGTAGTTCATCAAGCTTAGTTCCTAAAGCTATTAGATGGCTTTACCGCTAAGGGAGAAAGCCCTTATATTTGTAATATTAACTTGGACTAGTTCGCCTGGCTTATAAGAATCTTCTTTTGCTAAAGTTGATTCAAAGAAAGTTAGCCTGTTTGTTCTGGTCCTTCCCATAAATTGATTCTTGTCCTTAGGGTTTATTCCTTCTACCAAGATCTCCTCAGTATTACCTTTGTATTTAGAGTTAACCTTTAAAGCAACATTTTCTACGAGTTGATTTAACTTTTTTAGTCGAGCAACTTTGATCTCTTCAGGTAATTGGTTTGGCCACGTTGCCGCTGGAGTATTTGGTCTTGGTGAATATGCAGCAGTATTTATTTGATCAAATCCAATTTCTTCAATAATAGCCAATGTTTCATTGAATTGTTCTTCACTTTCACCAGGAAATGCAACTATTACATCTCCACTTATTGCTGCATAAGGCATTCTTTCTCGAATTTGTTTGATAATTCTTCGGTATCTCTCAATTGTATAACCTCTTCCCATCAGCTTGAGGATTTCATTATTGCCACTTTGAAAGGGAATATGAAAATGTTCACATACTTTTGGTAAATTTGAACAAGATTCGATAAGGCGTTCAGTGAAATATCGTGGGTGACTTGTAGCAAAACGAATTCGTTCTATGCCTTTTACATCATGAATAAAGTTAAGTAAGTCTGTGAGTGTATTTTCTCTTCGACCACTAGGTGTGATGCCAGGTAAATCTCTTCCATATGCATCTATGTTTTGTCCCAAGAGGGTTACTTCTTTGAAACCCTCAATGGCCAGGCCCTCCATTTCTAATTTAATTGAAGTGGGTTCTCTTGATTGTTCTTTGCCTCTTACAGAAGGTACAACACAATAAGTACAACGTTCGTTACAGCCATAAATTACATTTACCCAGGCACATACCTTGCTTGCTCTTCGGGCTGTAGTTATATCTTCAACAATATGAGAATCATTTGTTGCAACAACCTGTTGACCTGTATCTACTTGCGTTAGAAGAGTCTCCAGACGGTTTGCATGCTGAGGACCCATAACGAGATCAATCTCAGGAACTCTTCTTAAAAGTGCCTCACCTTCTTGTTGAGCTACACAACCAGCAAGTACAAGCTTTAGATTTGGATTTGTTCTTTTTCGACGTGCCTGACGGCCTAAATAGCTGTAGACCTTTTGCTCAGCATTGTCTCTAATAGTACAAGTGTTGTATAGGACAAGATCCGCTTCCAGCTCTGTACTTGCTTGGAAGTAACCCATTGCTTCTAAAATCCCTGCCATCCGTTCGGAATCAGCCTTATTCATCTGGCAGCCAAATGTGGTGATCCAGTAACTCCCTTTTGAGTTTTCTTTCTTCTGGGACTCTTTATTGAGGTTTGAAGGGGCTTGGGCTATCAAGGTCAGATGCCATTAGTTAGTAATGAAGTGGTTCGTGTGATGTGCCACCCTTTTTGGTGTGATTGGAGAGGCAGTGTTTAAGCTTAAAAGAATTGGTTCTTTTAAGCTTTTGGTCTTTAGAAAAGCCACTTTGGAATCTATTTTATTTCCAAAGTGTTTTCCTTGTAAGGGAGTAGGGCGAGCGAGGGGATTCGAACCCCCGAATAGCGGCGCCACAAGCCGCTGCCTTAACCACTTGGCGACGCCCGCCGCTTAAGTAAGAATTTACCAATTCATCGGTAAGGAAAGTTGAAAAACAATTCTTGTCGTAGCTTTTTCCCCTCTGGCAACTGGCTACTTGGCTTTGTTGCAATTGCTGGATCTGCCTCGGTGTTGCTTTTTACAAACCCCTCTTTTGAGGAATACAGTGGGTATGCAGGTGAGAAGTTGGTTGAACTTGCAACAGAAGAATTTTGTAATCGCAAAGCTCTTCCTTTTGTTTTGCAGGGCTGGATAGATAATTGTCCAAGATTGATATCTTCACAAAAGCAGGCTTTATCAAATATCACTATTAATTTCACTAAAAGATTTAATTATGGTTTGTTTAGTATTTATAGGACAAGTTTTGGTGGAGAGGATTTCTTGAAGTTTTTAGAACTACCCAAATATACTGTTACTACCTTCGCAGCAGCGGGTGAATTTTTCACAATAAGAGTTCATATAGATAGGGAATGGTCATATAGCTTGCAAAACAGATGAATCAAATTGATGCTTTGGTCCCTCGCGGATTGCTAAATCTTGGGGATAAGAATTTAAGTTTAAATGCAAATCCAGAAGGATTCAGCCACATACGTGTGCAATTGAGTTCTGGTCTTGTTACAAACATTGAAGCAGTAAGTAGATCATCAAAACTTCCCAATCAAATTATCTTGCCTAGATTAGTTGAACCTCATTCACATTTAGATAAAACATTTTCCTGGGGCGAATTCTCAAACTTTTCTGGAAATTATTTTGATGCTTTAGACGCTAATTTCTCGGAACATAAAACTAGGACAAATTTGTCAGTATCAAAAAGGGCTGAACGTGCTCTTGCACTAGCTCTTGAAAATGGTATTCGTGCAATTAGGACTCATGTAGATAGCTTTGGATCAATTAATGAACCAAGCTGGGAGGCTCTTATTCACTTAAAGGAAAAGTGGAGTAGATATATAGAATTGCAATTTGTTGCCCTCTCTCCTGTTGAATTTTGGAGTACTTCAGAGGGGAGGAAATTTGCTTCAGATATTGCTTCTCTAGGCGGATTACTTGGTGGAGTAGTTCTTCCACCTTTTAACGGAAGTTCTTTTAAGAGACATTTGGCAAATATGCTTTCACTAGCAGATGAGTTGGGCTGTGGGGTTGATTTCCATATTGATGAGAGTGATAAATATCCTGCTGCTGGTTTGCGGCAGTTGTTAATTGTTTTGGATGGAATGAATATTGAAATACCTGTTACATGCAGTCATTTGAGTAGCTTGGGTTTATTGCCTATAGATCAAATTCGTCGATTTGCCGATCGTTTGGCAATCCATAGAGTTGGAGTAGTGGCATTGCCTCTTTCTAATGGTTGGTTGCTAGGCGGGCGAAGATCTCTGAATCCTAATCTCCGTCCATTTGCCCCTATTGATCACCTGCAGAAAGCAGGTGTCATAGTAGGAGTGGGGGGAGACAATGTTCGTGATGCGTGGTTCCCTGGTGGTAGTTATGACATTCTTTCTTTGATGGCTTTTTCTCTTCCTTTTGCACAAATGGCTCCCTGGGAGAGATTAGGGCTAGCCCCATTTACTACTTCGCCTGCAAACCTTATGAATTTAGTCTGGGATGGAACTTTTTATGAGGGTTGTCCGGCAAGTTTTTTACTTATAGAAGGTAATAGTTGGACAGATGTTATATCTTTCGGTGTAAGACGTAAGGTAATTATTAATGGGGTCCTTCTAGAAGAAGGGGAAAATTTTACATTTAACTCTCCTAAACTTTTTGATTAATTTATGACAAATCCTGAGATAATCGCAGAATTATGTGATGAATTTGCATCGTTTGATGACATTGATTTGATTACAACCCAATCCGAATTGGTTAGGTTTTCTAAGGACTTTTACGATTACTCACCTGTCTTAGCTCAGCGGTTAAAGAACTGTTGCTCGGAAATAGTTGTAAGACCAAAATCTTTAGAAGCAGTTCAATTAATAGCATCGACATGCGCAAGGAAAAAAGTCTCTTTAACGATTCGAGGTTCAGGAACTGGTAATTATGGGCAATGTGTCCCTCTTCATGGAGGGGTAGTAATGCTAATGAATTCCTTATCGAATATTCGACATTTTGATAAGGAAACAGGGGTGGTAACAGTTGAACCTGGATGTCTTATTTCCGATTTAGAAAGGTATTTATCTCTTCATGGGCGTCAGTTGCGTTTGATGCCCAGTACATGGCGTAGCGCTTCAATAGGTGGCTTTCTTTCTGGGGGTTCGGGGGGAATTGGCTCAGTCCGTTGGGGTTTTTTAAGGGATCCAGGACACTTGCTTTCTTTGGAAATTATTACTTTGGAGCCAACACCTAAAAAGTTGAAATTAAATGCTTTGGAGGCTGAGGGCTTAAATCACGCTTATGGAACTAATGGCATTATTACCGCGATAACTTTATGTACTTCTCAAGCAGTTTCTTGGCAGGAGGTATGCATTGATTCTGAAAACTGGAGAAGTTCAGTTGAGTTACTACTAAGTTGTTCAAGTTCAGCGATTGAACTTAATCTTTGTAGTTTGCTTGAGAAAAATATAGTAGAACAGTTGCCAAATTGGTACAATTTACCCCATGGAAAGAACAGATTGCTTTTTCTAGTATCTCCTGATGGGGTGTCAACACTTGAACGATTAGCATCTGATAAAGGAGGAACTTTTAGATTTTTAGGTTTAGAAAAAGAGCAAAAAGGGTTTGGGTTAAGAGAGCTTTCATGGAACCACACAACTCTTCACCTGCGTGCAAAGGATTCCAGCTGGACATATCTACAGATGCTTCTACCTCAGCCTGAATTAAATGCTTTGGAAGAATTAAAAGCTAGGTGGGGGGATAGCCTTCTTTGGCATTTAGAGTCTGTTCGTCAGAATGGAAGCCAACGTTTAGCTGCTTTGCCATTAATAAAATGGTCCGGGGAGAAATCACTTAATGAAGTTATTGAAAATTGCAAGGACTTAGGAGCGATTATATTTAACCCTCATGTCTTAACTGTTGAAGAGGGTGGATTAGGGATTGTGGATGTAGATCAAGTAAAAGCCAAGAAGAAATATGATCCTTATGGTCTTATGAATCCAGGCAAACTTAAGGGATGGATTGAATAATATAATTATTCTATTCATTGTTAGTAGATAAATTATCTAAATAAGTTCATTGTGTTTCAATTAATTTCTTTGAGAAGAGATCCCCAAGAAGATAAAGAGAACCAGTTACCACTGGAGGTGGATTAGGCCAACCTTTTTCATATAGTGTTAATAAACAATCTTCAACAGAGCTTGCATTCTTTATTTGACCGGAAAGATCATGGCATTTTTTTTGAAGATCAAACTTTGACCAACTTTTATGCCCTGGTATTGGAACGATCCATGCGAGGTCATTTTTTTTGAGCAAAATTCGAAGTATTTTTGGACCTTCTTTATTCGCCTGTATTCCTATTATCCAATTAACACCATTTTTCTGGTTATTCCAATTGCTTCTTTCAATTGATAATTCCTTAGAAGCTTGTGGGTTATGAGCACCATCTATTAATAATGGGTAGTTCTTCCATGTAGCCGATTGTAATCTTCCAGGCCACTTTGCTTTGGCTAGACCTTCTTTGATTGCTTTTTGGCTTAGTTTCAACCCTATATGGGATAGTGCCTCAATGGCGCCTTTTGCAACAGCAGCATTTTGACGTTGTATTTTTCCTGGGATGCCTAAAGCCCAATCTTTTTCAATTGGATCTACCCATTTAAGTGTTGCATTTTTTTCTTTAGCCTTTTGCTCGATAATTTCTCTAACTTCATCTTTTTGGATGCAACTAACTACATGGCATCCCTCTGTTAATACACTTATTTTCTCTAAGGTTATTTCTTTTATAGTTTTACCAAGGTGCTCACAATGATCTATTCCTATTGCACCAATAGCGATTATTGGTCTGTTTGGGTGGACAGTAGTGGCATCAAGTCTCCCGCCTAAGCCTACTTCTAAAATAAGAATATCTACCTTCTTTATTGAAAAGTAATCGAAAGCAACTGTTAATATAGATTCAAAAGGAGTAAGTTTGTGATATTCAAATATTGGCTTTAGTTTTAGGAAAATATGTTTTAAATCTACACTACTTATCATTTCCCCATTGATTCTAATTCTTTCACACCAGCTCACCAGGTGAGGGGATGTAGTCATGCCTACTTTTATGCTTGTATTAAGTAGGCAGCTTTCAATAAAGCTACAAATTGAACCTTTCCCATTTGTCCCAATGACTTGTATTGCTGGGATATTTTCACAAGGGTCGTTCATCTGATGCAAAGCAGACCTAATACGATCTAACCCAAGAACTAACCCTCTATTACTGAACTTTGGGATTAACTCATTTAAAGTAGATTCAGAAGACTTATCTTTTAAATCACTCATATTGAATTAATAATTGCTGCCTTTAATTTGCTTATTAGTTCTTTTACCTCATGTTCGTTGATGACTAGTGCTGGTGCAAGTCTGATAACTTTCTGACCCGCTGAACCAATTAAAAGATTTTCATTTAATGCATTTCTAGCAATTATCTGTGCAGTTAATTTTGAGTCTTTTTTGATTACCAATCCTTGAAGCAGTCCCCAACCACGAATTTGCTCAATGTCATTTGGTAAAAGGTTTAAAATACCCTTTAGCCCCTCTTCAATTTGTAATCCACGTTCTTGTACATTTGAAAGTAAATTTCTTTTAGTGATTTCTTTTGCGACTGTAAGACCAGCCTTGCAGGCGAAAGGATTCCCACCAAAGGTGCTTGCATGATCACCATGACAGAATAGATCTGCTTTGTCTTTTACAAGTAAGGCTCCTATTGCATGTCCTCCTCCAAGTCCCTTAGCAATTGTGAAAGCATCTGGCTCTATGCCTAACTTCTCGTAGCCCCACCAAAAACCACTTCTCCCCATTCCAATTTGAATTTCGTCAAAGATTAGAAGTATTTTTTTTCTATCACATATTTCCCTTAGTTGTTGGAAAAATACTTTATCCCCAGGATTCACACCACCTTCGCCTTGAATAGGTTCAATCAGTACAGATGCGATATTGGGCTTTTCCTCTTCTAGGCGATTGACTAACTTTTCGAAAGACTCAATGTTGTTGTAATTGAAGAACTCAAACCCTTTAACAAGTGGTTCAAATCCTTTGTGGTAGTTCTTTTGACCTGTGGCACTAACGGCAGCAAGTGTTCTTCCATGAAAACTTGAATGTGCAGTGAGAATTAAAGGCTCTTCAATTCCTCTGACTTTATGTCCATACTTTCTAGAAAGTTTTATAGCTGCTTCGTTGGCTTCAGCACCGCTATTACAGAAGAAAACTTTTTCAGCACAACTTTTTTTAACTAGGTAATTTGCTAGTTCCTCTTGCTCTGGAATTCGATAAAGATTAGATACATGTTGGATACGATCTAACTGCTTGGTAAGTTCTTTGCGAAGAGCCTTGTCACTATGTCCCAGGCTGCAAGTTGCAATACCTGCTATGCCATCAAGATAACAACGACCTTCTTTATCCCATACCCAACAACCTTTTCCCCTTTCAATGGAAAGAGGAAATCTGTTGTAAGTCTCCATTAGTGATGTGGGAGCGGTGGGACTTGAACCCACATGCCCGAAGGCGCTCGATTTTGAGTCGAGTCCGTCTACCAATTCCGGCACGCTCCCATTCCTTGATTTTATGTGAGGACAGAACCCTGTCTTGAGTTATGGGAGTCTTTGAATTTGACCCCCAACTGAATTTAGTTTGACTTCTAATTCTGCATAGCCACGATCAAGGTGATTTAGACCTTCGACTTTGCTTGTACCTTTAGCTGCAAGGCCTGCTAATACCATTGCCGCTGTAGATCTCAGGTCACCTCCTGTAACTGGAGCAGCACTTAACTGTGGGATTCCCTCAATAACGGCTGAATTTCCTTGAACGCGAATAGAAGCCCCCATTCTCTGCAGCTCTGCAACATGTTGCATGCGGTTTTCATAGATTTTTTCCGTTACAACACTTGTTCCCTTAGCAGTCGCTAATAAAGCCATGAAGGGAGCTTGTAAATCAGTCGGGAAGCCTGGGAAAGGTTGAGTAGTGATATCAACTCCATTGATATCACCTGGAATAATAGTTATAGAATCTTCGTCTATTTCTATTGCACAACCACAATCTCTTAGTTTTTGAAGTACTGAACTTAAATGGTCTGGAAAAACAGATTTAATTCGTAGGGTTGAACGAGTTATTGCTGCTGCTATTAGAAAGGTTCCTGCTTCAATGCGATCTGGTATTACGTTGTAAGAACATCCATTTAACTTCTCAACACCATTAATTGTGATTGTTGGCCCCCCTGCGCCAGAAATAGAAGCCCCCATTTTATTGAGCATATTTGCAAGGTCTTGCACCTCAGGTTCTTGAGCGGCATTCTCGATGGTTGTTTTTCCGCTAGCAAGAACTGCAGCCATGAGAATGGTTTCTGTTGCCCCAACGCTGGGACAGTCCAAGACAATTGCTGATCCTCTTAGCTTTTTAGCTGTACCAGGGACTGATGCGGAAACAACTCCGTGCTCAACGGTAACTATCGCTCCAAGAGCTTTTAATCCTTTGATGTGTTCTATCACAGGCCTTGCACCGATTCTGCAGCCACCAGGGAGTGGGATTTTTGCTTGCCCGAGTTTTCCAAGAAGTGGTCCTATGCAGAAAAAACTTGCTCGTAATCCATTAACTAGTTCGTAAGGTGGTTCTGAATTTTTTAAATTTTTTGCGCATAGCTCCAGGCTGCTTGGACTTTGTCTTAATTCAACTCCCATTGCCAGGAGTATCTCTCCCATTCCTTTTATGTCAGTTAGTTCAGGAACATTATTTAGGCTTATGACTTCTTCTGTTAGAAGTGAAGCAGTCATAAGAACAAGAGCAGAGTTCTTGGCACCACTCACTTCAACGTCACCCGAAAGATTGCTAAGGCCTTTTATCTCAAAGTGCGGCTTGAGAATCCCTTTTGAGATGGTTGCCGCATTCGGCATGCTTTGAGTGACTTTGGTTTTTCATTCTGCCAAGTTTCAGATGTATGTCCATATGGACAGCTGGCGAAATGTGTATTTTGCGTGGGTTTTTAATCTTTGGAAGCAAGGTTGCTTTTACAGGGGGGGCTTGGCTAATTTTTAAAACTCTCCTGTGTAGTCTGGGATTTGGCCTAAGCAATCGTCTAGATCCTTTGCGGATGTGGCGGAATCGGTAGACGCGCCGGCTTCAGGTGCCGGTGGTGGCAACACCATAGGAGTTCAAGTCTCCTCATCCGCATTTTTAAATTCTTAGAGGAATTGCTTAGTGATTTCAATTACCGAAAGAGCTGACTATTTTTTGCACACTTCAATCAAGCACTAGGCATGGCTTTCTATTTTTATCAAGTTCTCAAAACCTTTTTCTTAGATCCGGTCTATATACGCAACTATTTATAAATTAAAATTTAGAATCTAAATACATCCTTCCCAATTATTATTAGTTAGTAAAGAAACCATTTTTAGAGATGATTTTATTGCAAATTTCCAACTCATCTGATTTAGTTGCTTTAAAGCTTGGTGAGCTTCTTGAAAGACTGAGTCCTGAGAAGATTGATAAGTCGATGGTTGAAAGTACTATTGTAAAAGAAATGATTCAGAACCTATCAAGTGAGGGTGTTATGGGTGAAATTACTGTTGTAAATGGGATTCATGTGAAGGATGAGCAATTGATAGTTAGTAAGGATTTTAAAGTTAGGAACCATCAAGTCTTTTAGGAGGATGTAGACATTCAGTTAAATGATTCCCCATTAATTTCAAGTCGCCGTAATCCTTTGGTAAGGCGATTAAAAGCTCTTTCCACTCGAGAAGCACGAGAAGAGAATTCAATTTTTTTGGTTGAGGGAACAAATCTATTAAAAGAGGCAATAGAAAGTTCGGTATCTCCTTTGGAGGTTTTTGCTACAGCTGATTGGCTGAGAAAGCATCCTGGCTTTTTGGACTCTATTTCTGATTCAACTCTTTTAATAGAAGTAACTAATTCTGTACTTGAAGCTGCATTGTCTCTTAAAAACCCTGATGGTGTAGCAGCTCTTCTCCCATTAGATGGCTTGCCGAAGCCTCGGGATTCCGTTGACTTGGTCTTAGCGCTTGATCGATTACAGGATCCAGGTAATTTAGGCAATTTATTTCGTACAGCACTTGCAGCAGATGTAGATGTCCTGTGGCTTGCATTAGGAGTCGACCCACTCAATCAAAAGGTTCTGAGAGCATCATCTGGAGCAGTCCTTAAGCTTCCATATGAGAGATTGGGTGTAAATGAAGAAGTTGCTTTAGAAGAACTAGCAAATAGATTGAGCAATCAAGCAGATAGGGGTTATCAAGTTGTCGCAACTTCTGTTCCTGGAACCTCTAGTGCAAAGAAGGTACTGCCTTATTGGGAACTTGATTGGACTATCCCGACTGTTTTAGTGCTTGGAAATGAAGGCTCTGGACTTCATCCTCTTCTTAAGCGACGCTGTACTCATGAAATAACCTTGCCTCATAGCTCAGCGGTGGAATCACTAAATGTGGCATCAGCGGCAGTCCCAATGCTTTTGGAACGACGAAGAGCCAAAATGACAGATGAGATTCAAATAAACAGGTGAGTGAAGTAATTTTCGATTTCGATTTAATTGTCATAGGCGCAGGCTATGGCGGCTTTGATGCTGCTAAGCATGCGGCTGAACATGGGTTGAAAGTCGCGATAATCGAGTCCGGCGAGATGGGAGGGACCTGTGTAAACAGAGGTTGTGTTCCCTCTAAGGCTTTATTGGCGGCTAGTGGAAGGGTTCGAGAGTTAGCGGATGTACAGCATTTAGCTGACTTTGGTATTCATGCAGCTCCAGTTCGATTTGAAAGACAGAAGATTGCTGATCACGCAAATAATCTGGTTGCAACTATTCGTAGCAATTTAACTAAGACTTTGGAAAGAGCAGGAGTAACTATTTTGAAAGGGATAGGAAGATTAGAAGGAGATCAGCGAGTTGGGTTAAGAGAACTCAATGGTGTAGATCAAGTTTTAAAAGCCAAAGATGTCATCATTGCTACTGGCTCAGATCCCTTTGTTCCCCCTGGAATTGAGATTGATGGCCGTACTGTTTTTACTAGTGATCAAGCAGTGAATCTTGAATGGCTTCCTAGATGGATAGCAATAGTAGGAAGTGGTTATATAGGACTTGAATTTGCTGATGTTTATACCGCCTTGGGATGCGAGGTGACGATCATTGAAGCCCTGGACCGTGTAATGCCTACTTTTGATCAAGATCTAACAAAAATTGCAAAACGAAATCTTATTGACAAAAGAGATATTGATGCACGTGCAGGTGTGCTAGCAAGCAAAATCAAACCTGGCTGTCCAGTTCGTATAGAGTTGTCTGATGCGAAGAAAAGAGATTTTATAGAAGAATTAGAAGTAGATGCAGTTTTAGTTGCAACAGGAAGAGTACCAAGAAGTAAAGATTTGAATTTGAGTTCAGTTTGTGTAGAAACCAACAGGGGATTCATACCTGTTGATGACAACATGCGAGTTCTTGTTAATGGAAAGCCCAAATCTAATCTTTGGGCAGTAGGAGATGTTACTGGGAAGTTGATGTTGGCTCATACAGCAGCTGCTCAAGGCACTGTTGCTGTTGAAAATATTATTGGTAATATTTTGAAGATTGATTATCGAAGTATTCCAGCTGCAACTTTTACTCACCCTGAGATAAGTTCAGTAGGCTTAACTGAAGAAGAAGCTCAGGAATTATCTAAAGAAGAGATCTTTGAGCTTGGAATTGTTAGAAGTTATTTCAAGGCCAACTCAAAGGCATTGGCTGAATTAGAGAGCGACGGATTAATGAAATTGCTTTTTAGAAAAGATACTGGTGAAGTTTTAGGTGCACATATATACGGTTTGCATGCAGCGGATCTGATACAGGAAGTTGCAAATGCAATAGCAAGACGTCAAAGCGTATTGGAATTATCGAAAGAAGTTCACACACACCCCACTCTTAGTGAGGTTGTTGAGGTCGCGTATAAACAAGCTTTGAAACAGTTAGATAAATCATAAAAATATAAGTTAATGTCAGTATCTATTCATTTTAGTTTGATCTTTTAATTTACTATTTTTTCTCTATGAAGATCCGTCGTCGCCCACCTAATCCGAGTATTAAAGTAGCTAATTTGCAATATTCTATTCCACATTTAGAAGGGGAGCCTAGGAATATTTTGGAAAAAATTGTTTGGGAAAAGGATCACGAAATAGAGATTGCTCGAAAGCGTGTCTCATTGGAGGATCTAAAGCTAAAGATCTCTTCGTTGCCAGAAACACTTGATTTCCTAAAAGCTTTGCAGAATGCTTCTGTTCCTCCTGCAGTGATTGCAGAAGTTAAGAAGGCTAGCCCGAGTAAAGGAGTTATTAGAGAAGATTTTGATCCAGTAGCTATATCAAAGGGGTATTCAGAGGGTGGAGCTAGTTGCCTTTCAGTACTTACTGATAAAACTTTTTTTCAAGGTGGTTTTGATGTATTAGTTGAGGTTAGAAAAACAGTAGGAATTCCTATCCTTTGTAAGGACTTTATTCTTTTTCCTTATCAGATTTATCAAGCAAGGGCAGCAGGCGCGGATGCGGTTTTATTGATTGCAGCAATACTTACTGACCAAGACTTGATCTATCTAACAAAGGTTGCAGAATCACTTGGTTTATGCGTGTTGGTTGAAGTTCATGATTCAGAAGAGTTGGCTCGTATAATAAAAATCGGTAGTTTTTCTTTGATAGGAATAAATAATCGAGATTTAACGACCTTCCAGACGGACTTATCTACAACTGAGAAGCTTGCGAAAGAATATAAAAATAAAGTCAAAGAGACTGATCAGTCAATTTTGGTAAGTGAATCTGGTTTGTTTAATAGGGCTGATTTGGATCGAGTTCATAAAGCTGGGGTAGGCGCAGTTTTGGTTGGTGAATCCTTAATGCGACAGGTGGATATTTGCTCAGCACTTAGGAAATTAATCAGAGGTTGAAGACAAATGTACTTCTTTATAGGTATTTGTTTAAAAGTGGTTAGATGAGCATTTACTTATTCCGATAAGGCAGAATTAATTTGACCTGTTTTTCTATATGTTGATCAGCATTGCTACAGGTATTGCAGCAGGAGCGGTTCATGTGGTCGGCGGAGCTGATCATTTAGTTGCAATGACACCCACTGCACTAAGGCATCCAAGGGTTGCTTTTCGAGATGGATTGGCCTGGGGGGTAGGCCATTCCACAGGTGTTTTGTGCCTTTCTGGTGTTGCAGTAATAGCAAAGGATCTTGTCCATATTCAGCGGATGTCTTCGTTGGCAGAATTTAGTGTTGGGATGGCTTTGTTAGTCGTAGGAGGGCTGACAATTCGTACTGCCTTAGGACTTGATATCCACACCCATAGTCACAGGCATGGAAATGGAGAGAATCATGATCATATTCATTTGCATTTCCGAGGGAGAAAAAGACACCGTAGGCATACTCATGCAGTGACTGGTTTAGGTGTTTTGCATGGGTTGGCTGGGGCCAGCCATTTATTAGCAGTGATACCTGCTTTAGCATTGCCACCTATAGCTGCAATTGCATATATGGCTGCTTATTTGTTTGGGTCTATAGCAACTATGGGTATTTTCCTGCTCGCGCTATCATTTGCTAGTTCTAAAGTAGGTATTAGGTCCTTACCTTTTGTTTTTGGATTTGCAGGACTTCTTTCTATCTTTACAGGTTTGGCATGGATTCATAAGACCTCTATTCAGGTAATATAGTTTTAATTAACTTATTATTTATTTTTAGGTATAATTTGTTCAACAATTCCGCATATATTTTGCATGCTTACCATTCCAAATTGCCGGCTGTCAGTACTTCTTTCTTTATTATCACCTCTTATTTCGATTCCTAAGCTGTTTAATTTATGTACTCTTTTAATGATCAAATTCTTGTAGTTTCTTGGGTCCTTGACTACAACTATGCATCCCTTATTTAAAGAACATATGTTTTTGTTGAATGGACGATAAATCACCATATCTCCAGGAAGGAGAAATGGTCTCATTGATTCACCCTTGACACGCAAAATTCGTAATTTGCCCGTTAAAAGTTCTAGTAGAAAACCTATTCCTAGTAGTTTTGTTTTGTCTTTACTAGCTCGCTGTGACCCAGGCGTCGCTACGACCTTTAGATTTCCAAAACATATGGTGGATCTTTTCAACTGCCTTCATCAATTCTTCTGCTTTAGCCTGATCAATGTTTACTTTGCAGGCACTGCATAATTTTGCTGCTTGCCAGAATGTGTCATGAAGATCCGGATAGGAAGATAAATGCTCCGGCTTGAAATAATCAGTCCAGAGGATAAGAAGTTCTTCTTTAGCTTCTTGAGCTTGCTCTTCCTTGATAGCTACATATCTTGAGAATGTGTTGTTATATGTAGCCCAAGCAGCAGCATCACTGCTTTGGGGTGGCTCCATTGCTAAAAGTTTTTTGGTCATAGATAGGACTGCTTCAGCTGCAACTCGAGCAGAAGCGGAGTCGTAGACCCCGCAGGGCCCATCGCAATGTGCCTTCACCGTTGGTGTGGGAAGGATATTGAAAAGATTTGAAAGTGCCGTTCGCAACATCTCTTATGAGAAGAAACCCTTTATAAGGTTAGCCCGGCAAGTACCTAAGTGTTAAGTCAATTATTTGATGTGGTTTGAAAACGATTCAAACTGCGTCAAGTAATTCAACTTCGAAGATGAGAGTGGAATTGGGTGGGATAACTCTTCCTGCTCCTCTACTCCCATAGCCAAGATCAGGCGGTATAACTAGCTTTCTCTTTCCGCCTACTTTCATGCCCTCAACACCCTCGTCCCAACCTTTAATTACTCGACCTGAACCTAGAGGGAAGGTGAAGGGACCACGTTCATAACTGCTATCAAATTCTTTCCCATTTTCGAGGGTTCCTCGATAATTCACCGAAACTGTTTGACCTGCAGTTGCTTCTGGCCCGTCACCAACTTTTAGATCAGTGATTCGAAGTCCAGTTGAAGTAAGTCTTTCCTTGTCTGTTTCTAGAGGCCCTCCAAGAGAAGAAATATTGTTTTTGTCGTTTTCTTCAGGTGCCATAGCGAAAAGAGTTGGGTTTGGATCATCAGGGTCAAGTTCAAATAGGGAGCTCTGAGGAGTCTTCGACTCGGTTTGAATTATCTGAGCTTGAAAGTTTGAAACATCTTTAGATGCAGCAACAGGAGTTGGCGAAATGATTTGGCTGCCCACTGCCAAGATGACAAAGGAGATAAAGATGCAGGTACTGATCAGAATGTCTCGCACTGGAATTAGAGGCTTGCTTCTCATCATTCTTGCAGTAGTTGAGTTCCTATCATTCCTGATAATTCGTTATCTGCCAAAGTATGGCGATGCTCCATATATTTTGTGATGATTGGTCTTTGTATGAGCGCTTGGAGCTAGAGGTTATTCAGAAGCTTGCAATATTCCAGTTTTTTAAAAAAAGTTGTTTAGTTTTTTGATTTGCTAGGAATTCATATGAGGAAAGAGCGCTATCAGCTTCTATTCATAGCTGCTTTAGGTGGCCTTTTTACTGGTTTTGGAATTTCTAATGGACTTTGCTTACTAAGCATTCCTGGCTTGGCATTTCTTTGGTCAATTCGGAGGAATGCCGAGACTGCTTTTTTGTGGGGTTTTTGTGCAGTATTAGTCAGTCATCGGTGGTTGCTTTCTCTGCACCCTCTTGATTGGATTGGAGTCCCTGCACCTCTTAGCATTCCTATAGCAGTTTTTGTATGGATTGCATGTGGCGTGATAGGCGGTGCTCTTGTTTTTGTATGGTCTTTAATTGGTAAATTTCCGAATCTTTTAGATTTAAATATTGCAACTGAAAGAGGACATTTTTTTTATGCTCTTGTGATGGCTTCTTTTTGGGGGCTTGGAGAAGTTCTATTAGCAAGAACACCATTCTTCTGGGTGGGACTTAGCAGCTCTTTGGTTGTCCAAGACAAATTACTTTTGGCCTTAGCTCGTTGGTTTGGGACTGGTGGTTTGGCTGCCATAGAGTTGTTAATTGCCTGGCTTATATGGCGCTTATATGTGGTTCGCCGTAATAAATTTTTGCGTAAGAAGCACTTAATAGTTGGTGGAATAACTATTTTTCTTGTACATAGCATAGGATTTACTCTTCTTCGTCCTGAGGTAGGAAACTCGTCAATATCTATTGGATTGTGGCAACCAGCAATACCTACTAGGGAGAAGTTCTCTGAGGAACAACAAGAACTTTTGCCATATTCTCTTCAAGAAGCTTTGAATATATCCGAGAAAAAAGGTGCTGATTTTTTGGTTGCCCCAGAAGGCACATTAACTCCTAAAAAAGCTTTAATTGAAACTCCGCATATCCCTTTGCTTATAGGAGGTTTTAGATGGGAGAAAGGTCAGCAAAGAAGCTCTCTTTTGGTATTTGATGAAAACAAGGCTTTACCCTCTGTTTTTCTTGATAAGCATCGATTAGTTCCTCTTGGTGAGTGGGTTCCAACTTTGTCAGGGCTAAACCTCCCTGGCCTTTCTGCAGTTGGAGGCTTGTATCCAGGAGAGCCCTCGAGATTGTTGGAATGGAAAGGCCCTAACGCTTCAGTTGCTATTTGTTATGAGTTAAGTAATGGAAATGCAATTGCTGGAGCTGTTTTGAATGGAGCCGAATGGATTCTTGCGGTTGCAAACTTAGATCCTTACCCAGTTTCACTTCAAAGAGAATTTATTTCACTAGCGCAACTAAGAAGTATTGAAAATGGAAGGAATCTTCTAAGTGTTGCTAACACTGGGCCATCTGCATTGTTTTTGCAGTCTGGAGAGGTTAAGAATTTGCTGCCGCCTTTTAGGGAAGGAATTGCAGTTAGCAATTTAAATCTAAATAAACATTTTACTTTGTATACTAGATGGAGAGAGTTGCCTTTATTCTTCTCTCTATTGGTTGGCTTGACCGGTGTTTACTTTGTAAAGATAGAAGATAATTATTAAATCTTTTTAGGTGACTAATCTTTGATGATGATCCCTCCGCCGAGTACTACATCTCCGGAGTAAAATACAGCTGCTTGTCCTGGAGTTATAGAGAACTGTTCATGTTCAAAAACTAATTCACAGCGATAAGGACGGGAATTAGATAAATCGTAGTCTGTTGGTTTGGTTGGAGTTAACTTTGCATTGGTCGGTTGACTGCGATAACGTAATTGAACTTCAACATCTATTGCCTGCTTAGGAGGATCAATTGATATCCAATTTACTCTACCTACAATACATTTAGATTTACCAGCTAGGGCTCTTGGAGCCACATAGATTTCATTTGTATCTGCTTCTATTCGTATTACATGAAGTGGCTCTTTCCATGAGACTCCTAGCCCTTTCCTTTGACCAATAGTGAAATTATGAATACCATTATGTGTTCCTAAAATTGTTCCATCCGGCAGCAAGATTTTCCCTTCTTTTTCAGGTATATGCTTAGCTAAGAAATCCTTCATTGAACCATGAAGGTCTATAAGGCATAGATCCTGGCTTTCAGGTTTATCTGCAGTCCTTAGACCATGTCGAGCAGCTTCTTTTCTAGTATCTTCTTTTGTCAATTCACCAAGTGGAAAAATTATGTTATCAAGAAGATTTTCATTGATGTCATATAGGAAATAACTTTGGTCTTTATTTCGGTCAATTCCTCTTAGAAGTTTGTTGCGTCTTAGTCCCATCCCAGGCATTCCTGAAATGCATTCTTTCTCATTGGATTTTCTGATTCTTGCATAATGGCCTGTTGCAATTATGTTTGTATTTAGTTTTGTTCTTGCCCAATCAATCATTGGACGAAATTTAACCGAGCGATTGCATTGTGAGCATGGTAAAGGCGTGATTCCTTTCTCGTATCCCTTGATTAGATTGTTGACAATTTCTTTTTCAAAAGTTTCTCTTGAATCAACAATATGATGTGTTATGCCAAGTTCATCACAGATGCCTGCTGCATCAATTAGACCGTCGGAGCAGCATGCACCTTTCCCACTCATCAACCAGAGTGTCAAGCCATTTACTTCCCAACCTGCTTCTGCTAGTAAAGCAGCAGTAAGTGAGCTGTCTACCCCCCCGGAAAGGCCTACTACTACACGATGTTCACCAGGTAGATCTTGGAACCTTTTTAGAGTTTTTGCACCGGCGGCTGTGGCCGGTGAATTCTTTTTCATGATCGTTCAGATTTAATTACAGGCGGCTATGCAGTTCCGCCGGTATCCCTCCATAGTGTGTTCTTTAGCAATCTTTGACGTGAAATGGCCTTCTTTAGATGCTGAGCATCTTTTAGTTACTGCTCAAGAAATGGCTGATATAGAGGGAGCCTTGATTAGGAATGGGATGCCAGTGGCCTCGTTAATGGAGAAAGTAGGACAGATGATGTTCTCTTGGTTGCAAGCCCAAGAAGGTTTGCTAGAGAAAGGAGTCGTTGTTCTTGTTGGACCAGGACATAATGGTGGGGATGGGTTGGTTGTGGCAAGAGAATTGCATTTGTCTGGAGTAGATGTGCAGATATGGTGCCCATTTCCTATCAAAAAGTCATTAACAGCTGAGCACTTAGCCCATTGTGAATGGTTGGGAATTGAGAATATAGAATCCTCTCCAGAAATGAATTCTCCTGCACTCTGGATTGATGCCATCTTCGGGCTTGGTCAGAGTAGAAAACTCCCGAAATTCATTTCAGATCTTTTTATTAGTAGACAACTAGAGCAGCCCTACAGATTAATAAGTATTGATGTACCGACTGGTATTTGTTCGGATAGTGGAAATTTATTTTCTAATGGTGCAGCAGTAGCTTCTGTAACTCTTACCGTTGGCTTGATTAAGCAGGGCCTTTATCAGGATGCCGCTTTAAATAATGTAGGACGTGTTGAAAGGTTAGATCTTGGCATACCTTTTGAGTTGTTATCAAAATTGCATTCGACCAATAAACGTCTTATCTTCCCTGCTGATATCGATACCGCTCCATGGCCTAGTCCCTCAATTGGGTCTATGAAATATGAGCGAGGAAGAGTTTTAGTTGTTGCTGGAAGCAATAAATTCCCAGGGGCGGCATCTTTGTCTCTTCAGGGAGCTTTAGCTAGTGGTGCCGGTAATGTAAAAGCAATAGTCCCAGATTGTGTTGGGACAAAATTATGGCAGCAGTTTCCAGAAATAGTTTTAGAAGATTCTTTTAATGGGGAGGATGATGTGGTTGAAAAAATCGGTAACTCATTATCAGAAATAAATTTAGATCGTTTTGATTCAATACTTATAGGACCAGGGATTGGTTCATCAGATTCACATTTTAATTGTTGGTCAGATTCATTGTCTTCCTTTAAAGGTTTATTGGTATTAGATGCCGATGCTTTAAATAATTTAGCTTCTTTTGCAGGTGGAGTGGAATGGTTGATTGCTAGAGATTCTCCAGTTTGGATTACTCCTCATAGGGGTGAGTTTTCTAGAATTTTTCCAGAATTAAAAAAACCTAAAGCCTTGGAATGCAGTTATTGAAGCAGCAAAACTAATAGATGGAGGTGTTTTGCTTAAAGGAGCACATAGTTGGGTTGCTGATGGCTTAGGTGAAAGTTGGCAAAATGCTGCAAGTGTTCCTTGGGCCGCTAGATGTGGACTAGGAGATTTGCTTTCTGGATATATTGCAGGTCTAGGAGCCATGGGTATTTCTGCTTCGCATAATTGTGATGGTGAGTTGTTGGCTTTAGGAATGTTTCTTCATTCTGAGGCTGCCTGTCGATCCATGATGGCAAGCTCGGCGAGCTCAATAGGCAAGACTCTTGAAAAAATGACACTTTCTGTTCAAGCTAGTAAATGTTGCTTTGCACACACTGAATAGTCAAAAATGAGGCTTTTTCGATGGAAATGTGTAGTTTTACACGCATGAATCTGAAGGGTTTTTGAAACTAGGCGCTCTTTTGGAATATTTGTACCAAAGTCACATGACTCAATAAGGGATTAGCCAGCAATGGTTTCTTCAGCTCCTAAGGCTACTGATTCTCATAGGAGGCGGAGTAGTGACCCAATTAGTTGGTACTTAGCAACTATTGGACGTATACCTTTGCTGACTCCAGCTGAGGAAATAGAACTCGGCAATCAAGTTCAAATGATGATGAGTCTCACAGAGGATGATTCTATTCCTGATACAAGTGAGAAATTGACTTCACATCAACGACGCTTGATCCGCATTGGTCGTCGAGCGAAGGAGAGGATGATGAAGGCAAACTTGAGACTAGTTGTAAGTGTCGCTAAGAAATACCAAGGTAAGGGCTTGGAACTACTTGATCTAATTCAAGAAGGCTCTCTTGGCTTAGAGCGTGCAGTAGAGAAGTTTGATCCCACTCGTGGTTATAAGTTCTCAACGTATGCTTTTTGGTGGATTCGACAGAGCATGACTCGTGCAATTGCTTGTCAGTCTCGAACTATTCGTTTGCCAGTTCATCTGAGTGAAAGACTTACAACCATTAGAAAGGTAAGCCTTGATTTGGCTCACAAACTTGGAGCTATGCCTAGTCGGGCAGAGATTGCTGAAGAACTTGATATGCCTCTCGAGGAGCTTGATTCATTACTAAGACAAGCGTTAACAACTAGCAGTCTTGATGCACCAGTGAATGGCGATGATGGGAGGAGTTTTTTAGGTGATCTTATTTCTGATGCTTCCTTGGATGAACCGTTGGAGATCGTTGAACAACGAATTCATCAGGAGCAACTGGGTAGATGGCTTGCTCACTTAAGTGAGCAAGAGCAGCATGTTTTGAAACTCCGTTTTGGGTTAGAAGGAAATGAAAGGCATACCCTTGCTGAAATAGGTCGACTTTTAGAGGTCTCTCGAGAAAGGGTTCGCCAAGTTGAGTTAAAAGCTTTAAGAAAGCTAAGGAATCTAACTAGAAAATTACCTGGAGGAATTTAATTTTAATTTGCTTAGATTCTGAAAATATAGCTTAATCTTCTGCCCATATATATCTAGTTAATTCCTCTGCTTTTGGCTCAGGAGCATCTAATGCAAATTCAACAGCATCAGAAACTTCACTGTCAATCTCCTTTTCTATTGCTCTAAGTTCATCACTACTTACTAGAGACTTTTCAATAAGATCTTTTTCTAGTGAAATCAAAGGATCACGTTTTGACCAGAATTGCTTTTCTTCCTCTTCTCTTAGTTCATCTGGGTCGGCAAGTGAATGACCACGGTATCGATAGGTAAGGCATTCAAGAAGGGTTGGACCTTCTCCATTTCTGGCTCTCTGAACAGCCCTTTCTGCTGCTGCACGAACAGCTAGAACATCCATTCCATTGACTTCTTCACCTGCCATTCCATATGCACTTGCTTTTCTCCATATCTCAGGATCACTCGTGGCTCGATCGTGGGCCATTCCAATAGCCCATTTATTGTTTTCAACGACAAAAAGGATTGGCAATTTCCAAAGTTGGGCCATATTTAAACATTCAAAAAATTGGCCGTTGTTGCAAGTTCCATCGCCGAAAAAAGCTGCTGTAACAGAATCACTATTTTTTTCGCCTAGTGCATCTTTTTTGTATCTGCTTGTAAATGCTGAACCTAGAGCAACAGGTATACCTTCCCCGATAAATGCATAGCCGCCTAAGAGATGGTGCTCTTTTGAGAAAAGATGCATTGAGCCTCCCCGCCCTTTACTGCAGCCAGTTTCTTTACCGAAAAGTTCACTCATCACTTCTCGTGCAGGGACCCCTGCGCTTAGAGCATGTACATGGTCTCTGTATGTGCTGCAAAACCAATCATGTTTTTTCTTCATCGCACCAATGACGCCTGAACTAACAGCTTCCTGCCCGTTGTATAGATGGACGAAACCAAACATTTTTCCGCGGTAATACATTTCCGCACATTTGTCCTCAAATCGACGTCCGAGAGTCATGTCTCGGAAAAGCTCTAGCCCTGTGGCTCGATCGATAATTGCTTGTTCTCCAGAGATCAGATTGGAGAGACGTTCGGCATGTTCTTCTGATTTCACGGACTTTTCTCTGTCCTTGCTAGAAGGACTCATAGTTTGCTTGCTCATGTCACATTACGCCTAATTGATTTAAGACTGTAAGAGCCTGTTGAGTTGAAATAGGCAAAACCCCTCTCTCTGTCTAGAGTTTTATCTCAATAGCGTAGCTGAGTTGGAACTTCCCATCGATCATTTCCGATTACTAGGTGTAAGTCCATCTGTTGAGACCGAAGCTGTATTGCGGGCTTTGCAGGTTCGCCTGGATCATTTTCCTGAAGATGGCTTCACAAGAGAAGCGCTTACACAGAGAGCAAATTTACTGCGACTTTCTGCAGATCTGCTCACAGATCAGACTCGCCGTGAAGAATATGAGTCCGCTTTGCTGGCTGGTGCAGTAGGACTTGAAATCTCTTCAAACAAAGAAATTGGAGGTTTGATTTTGCTTTGGGAGGCCAAAGCTCCTTTTGAGGCATTCCAGCTGGCTTGCAAGTCTTTGCAGCCTCCGCAAGCCCCAGCACTTGGCAGCGGTCGTGAAGCAGACCTGACACTCCTTGCGGCCCTCTCCTGCAGGGCTGCCTCTTGGCAAGAACAAGAAGATCGACATTACGAATCTGCTGCTGACCTACTTAGGGAGGGAATGAAGCTTTTGCAACGCATGGGGAAGCTGCCTGAGCAGCGTAAATTATTTGAAGAGGACTTGAAGGATCTTCTCCCATACCGAATACTTGATTTGTTAAGTAGAGATTTAAGTGATGAGAAGTCCCGGCAATTAGGCTTGAGTTTGTTAGATGAATTTGTTCTGAAAAGAGGAGGTCTTGAGGGTAGGACTCCAACTAGTGAAGAAACAGTTTTAGAACAGTCAGAATTCGAGCTTTTTTTTCAGCAGATAAGAAATTTTTTAACAGTACAAGAGCAAGTGGATTTGTTTGTTCGTTGGCAGAAGAAAGGTTCTTCTGATGCAGGCTTTTTAGCTGTTCTTGCTCTTGCTGCATCTGGATTTTCTTGTAGAAAACCAGAACGTATTTTTGAAGCACGTAAATATCTTGAAGGATTAAGGCTTGAGGGCGTTGATCCTTTGCCATTGTTGGGTTCCTTAGACCTTTTATTGGCTGATATTGATTTAGCTAAAAAGAGCTTTTTAAATAGTCCTGACCCAAGATTGCAAGATTGGTTGAATAATTACCCTGCTGATAGTCTTGCTGCAATATGTGATTACACAAGAGATTGGCTTAAGAGAGATGCTTTGCCTGGTTATAGGGATGTCAATTCACAGGAAGTTGATTTAGAAGCATGGTTTGCTGATAGGGATATTCAGGAATATGTCGATCGTTTAGAACGAAAAGGAGTAAGAGAAAGGACTTTTAAATTTTTTACTAATGTTGCTTCAGATGTTTTTCCTTCTGATTCACAAGACGATTCTTTAGACAACGTGATGGTTCCTAAGCCTGAAAGTTTGCCCACTGAAAGTGTTGAAGAACTAACTTCTAAATTGAGCTTAAGAAAACTAATTGGTTTAGAGAGAGGTCTGGATTTCCTAAGAGGATCGGTAAAAAGTTTATTGAGAATTTTTATTAAGATAAGACCATCAAAAAAGGCTTTAAAACTTATATTCTTTATTTTAATTTTATCAGGAGCTTCTTATATCTCATTGAGTTTGGTCTCTCAGCGTTATCGACTATCAAGCTTTGTCTCTAAGCAATTTACCAATCCTAAAACTACTAATGAGATAGAAAAATCTACTGAAAACTCTATTCAGAAGAAAGCCTCAGAAAACATTGTAAAGGAACCAATCAAGGTAAAGCTTCTAACTACTGGCAAGCCTAAAAAAGAAGAACTGTTTATTTTGATCGATACTTGGCTTAAAGGAAAGGCTCAGGTCCTTTCAGGAAATAAAGACAGTTCTTTCTTGGCTAATGTTGCAAGGCCTGATCTCTTGAAAAGAGTTAAAGAAGAGCGACAAAAAGATAAGTCACAAGGGAAAAGACAGGAAATAATTTCAGAAATATCTAATTTAAAAGTAATTAAAAGAAGTCCGCAAAGAATCGAGCTAGATGCAGAGATAAAATATTCGGATAAACGAATTAATTCTAAAGGTGAAACTGTTGCTGAAAGTAGCTTTCCAAAGTTGAAAGTCAAATATATCCTTGGTAGAGATCCAGATGGATGGAGATTACAGGCCTATATAAGTGGTGTTTAAAGTTTTTAGGTTTGATCAATTGGCAAAGTTTTTTTAGGATCAGAAAAAGGTCTTTTGGATTTTATGTTTGATGAGCTTTCAGCCCGTTTTGAAGATGCTGTAAAAAGTCTTCGAGGCCAGGATGCAATTTCTGAGACCAATATTGATGAGGCTCTTAAAGATGTAAGACGAGCACTATTAGAGGCTGATGTCAGTTTGCCTGTTGTTCGTGAATTTGTAGAAGAGGTACGAGAGAAGGCCGTTGGTGCGGAGGTTGTGAGGGGTGTTAGTCCAGATCAGAAATTCATTCAGGTTGTACACGAGCAACTTGTAGAGGTTATGGGAGGGGGAAACGCTCCTTTGGCAATAGGCGAGCAATCCCCAACTGTTGTTTTGATGGCAGGGTTGCAAGGAGCGGGAAAGACCACAGCAACCGCAAAACTGGGTCTTTATTTGAAGGATCAGGGGAGGAAGGCCTTGTTGGTTGCAGCAGATGTTTATAGGCCTGCAGCAATTGATCAGTTGAAGACTCTTGGAGAACAAATAGGAGTTGATGTTTTTTCACTAGGTTCAAATCAGAAGCCCGAAGAGATTGCAGCTGCTGGTCTTGCTAAGGCTCGTGAGGAATCAATAGACACTGTTCTTGTAGATACGGCAGGGCGGTTACAGATCGATCTAGAAATGATGGAGGAAATGGTAAGGATTCGATCTGCTGTTAACCCAGATGAAGTCTTATTAGTGGTTGACTCGATGATTGGCCAGGAAGCAGCTGATCTGACCAAAGCTTTTCATGAAAAAGTTGGAATAACTGGGGCTGTCCTTACAAAACTTGATGGCGACTCACGCGGGGGGGCGGCGCTTTCAATCAGAAAAGTTAGCGGAATGCCTATCAAGTTCATTGGTACTGGTGAAAAAGTTGAGGCTTTACAGGCTTTTCATCCAGAGCGAATGGCAAGTCGAATCCTTGGGATGGGAGATGTCTTGACTTTGGTAGAAAAAGCTCAGAAGGAAGTTGAAATTGCTGATGTTGAAAAGATGCAGAAAAAGTTGGAGGAGGCCACTTTTGACTTCTCCGATTTTCTCAAGCAAATGAGATTAATTAAAAGAATGGGTTCGCTTGGTGGGCTAATGAAGATGATTCCAGGTATGAATAAAATTGATGATGGAATGCTTAAGCAGGGAGAGGAACAGTTCAAGAGGATTGAAGCAATGATTGGCTCAATGACCCCTAATGAACGTGTTCAACCAGAACTGCTTGCAGCTCATCCATCCAGAAGAAGGCGAGTTGCTTTTGGGAGTGGCCATAGTCCTGCAGAAGTAGACAAGGTTTTGGCTGATTTTCAGAAAATGAGGGGATTCATGCAACAAATGTCTAAGGGGCAGGGACTTCCTGGGATGCCTGGAATGGGAGGACCTGGTCTCGGAGATGCAGGATTTAATATGCCTGCTTTGGGAAACAATCAAGTTCCTGGAAGACCAGCTCGCGGCCCAGGACCTTTAAAGCGACAACGCCCACTGAAGAAAAAGAAGGGTTTTGGTGATCTTTGATCACCTTCAGGCTATTGTGGTCAGATGGCTAATGGTCTAAGGCTATTGCGCCATTAATAAATAACGTTTATTTAGGTCAGAACAAAAATGATCAAGCTCCGCCTTAAGCGGTTCGGGAAGAAGAGGGAAGCAAGTTTTCGACTGGTTGCTTCTAATAGCACTTCTAGGCGTGATGGACGTCCTTTACAAGAGTTGGGTTTTTATAATCCACGTACTAAAGAGACACGTTTAGATACCGAAGCACTTCGAGCACGATTAAGCCAGGGGGCGCAGCCAACTGATGCAGTCAGAGCACTGCTTGAGAAAGGTGGATTATTAGAGAAGCGTGTTCGTCCTGCAGAAATTGTTGGTAAGGCTAAACAAGCAGAGGCTAGAAAAAAATCTGCTAATCAAAAGGTTGCGAAAGAAGAGAAGCCAGCAGTAGAAGAAGATAAGACTGTTAAAGAAGAACCATCTGAAGACTGAGGATTTCTATGACCGAAGCCACCGCGCAAGGTCGCTTCGTTATTGATTTACCTAGTACTGATGCTGCTCTTGCTTTGGGCGGTGTTGGTAAAAATACTTTGAGCGATATTGAGAATAGGACTGGGGCCTCAATAGTTGTTAGAGGACTCCAGTTAGTTGTTAAAGGATTTCCAACTCAATTAGAGAAAGCAGTTGGTGTTCTTGAATTAATTAGACCTTTATGGCAAGAGGGTCAAGAGATCTCTGCGGTTGATTTGCGTGCAGCATTTACTGCTCTAGATAATGGGCGTGAAAATGATCATGCTTCCTTAAATTCTCAAGTATTAGCAAGGAGCTTAAGTGGAACTTCTTTACGTCCTAGGACCCTACGCCAAAAGTCTTATGTGCAAGCCATGGAAAGCCATGAACTTACTCTTGTTATAGGTCCAGCTGGGACTGGGAAGACATTTTTAGCTGCAGTCTTAGCGGTTCGGATGCTTATGGAAAGGAGAGTAGAACGTCTTGTCCTCACTAGACCGGCTGTTGAAGCTGGTGAAAGGTTAGGTTTTTTGCCTGGTGACCTTCAGCAGAAAGTAGATCCTTATCTTCGTCCTTTATACGATGCACTTCACGCTCTTTTGGGACTTGAAAAAACTAATACGCTTATCGAAAAAGGGATGATAGAGGTTGCACCATTGGCATATATGAGAGGCAGGACTTTAGAAAACTCTTTCGTGATTCTTGATGAGGCGCAAAATACAACTTCAGCTCAAATGAAAATGGTTCTTACCAGACTTGGGAAAGGTTCACGAATGGTTGTTACTGGTGACATTACACAGGTAGATCTTCCTTTTGGACAAATAAGTGGATTAGTTGAGGCTTGCGAGGTCCTTAGCAAAGTAGATGGAGTTGCTAAATCTACGCTGACTTCTGAAGATGTAGTTAGACACAGTCTTGTGCAGAAAGTTGTTGATGCATATGCACTTCGGGAGAACCGATAGGGAGAACCGCACTAAGAATTACTGCATCAACCAATTTTTGCTGGCAAAGTGAATAAGTTAAGTGATCTGGTTATTTTCAACTATGCCAGCAAGCAGCAATTTCCAACAGGCCATACGAGAGGCACAATCAAGTGCTCTAGTTGGACCAAATGTAGTTAACAAGGCACTTCCCTATGTAGGTGGGGGAATGATCCTTACCGCAGGGGGAGTTATAGGAGGTCTCTCTATTCAAGTCAGCAATCCAGGTATCTTTATGCCTCTTTTCTGGGTTGCTCTTTTAGGTAATTTAATTTTGTTTTTTGTAGCTCAGAACGTGGCCATGAAGGCCAATAACAGTACTGCCTTGCCTTTGCTAAGTGCTTATAGCTTGATTACAGGATTTACTTTGAGTGGGATAGTTGCCATCGCGATTGGAGCCGCTGGTATTGGTTCAGTAGGAACTGCTGCTCTTGCAACAGGAATCACTTTTGGAGTGGCTTCTGTTGTTGGTAGACGAATGAGTGACAGTGTTGGCCAGGCTTTGTCAGGTGTTGTTGGCCTGGGTTTGATTGGATTGATAATTGCAATGTTGGTTCAAATAGTTGGAGGGATCTTTGCTCCAGGCTTATTTGGAAGTAGTAGTTTCGAGTTGATGATTGCAGGTTTTGGTACCGTTCTATTTGTAGGAATGTCATTTGTAGACTTCTACACAATGCCCCGTACTTATCGGGACGATCAATATCTTGCTGGAGCATTAGGAATGTATCTCACATATATAAATCTTTTTGTATTTATTTTGCGCTTGATGATTGCTCTGCAAGGTGGTGGCAGGAGAGATTAATTAACTCTTTTCTATCTTCTCTCTTTACTAAGAATAAAAAGGGTCAGAAATGGCCTTTTTTTATTGATCTGCTACTTGGTTTATCTTTGTTGCAATTGCAAGTTTTTGTTCTTTGTCATATTGCCATTTCTTTAAGAATTCGATATCAGGACCTAGTCCTTCTATTCCATTGAGCATTTTTTCTAATCTATTCTTTACTGAATTTGGATCAAGTACACGCAGTAAATCAATGCATCTAGCTGTAACCCTTTCAGATCCTCTTTGTTGATTGATGCTTGAGTTTCTGTGATGATGAATACTCATTGCAGTACTCATAGCTAAGTTCTTGACTGTGAGATCTACTATTAAATCCCCTGCAGCTCTTAGTTGAATAACTAAGGAATCAGGAAGCCTGTCTATTAGAGGGGTGTTAGTTGAAAGGCTTACAGCCAAGAAACCACGAGCCCCATTCTCACTGTTAACTAGCTCACTAACTCTATCGGCTAGTACTTCATCACTTAGCTCCCCTTCATTCCAAGCATCACACCAGAGCATTGAAAACTCCACTGCTTGTTTGAAGCTTGGCTTTAGTTCATTCATGATTTACAAACTTTGCTCCTTAAAGGTTTTATAAACCCTCTTTGAATGTTATGACATTTTCTCAGGAAACAGATAAAGATTATCGTTCAGGGTTTGTTGCACTAATAGGCAGGCCAAATGTTGGTAAGTCGACTTTGGTTAATAGATTAGTTGGTGAAAAAGTTGCGATCACCTCTCCTATTGCACAGACAACGAGGAATCGGCTTAGGGCGATTCTTACTACATCACATGCCCAGATGATAATTGTGGATACTCCGGGTATTCATAAGCCGCATCATTTACTTGGAGAAAGGCTTGTAAATAGCGCTTGCTCAACGATAGGGGAAGTTGATTTAGTTTTGTTATTATTTGATGCTTCTAATGAACCTGGTAGAGGAGACGAATTCATTGTTAACATGCTTAAAAAACAACAACTTAATGTAATTGTTGCTTTAAATAAATGGGACCTTGTGATTGAGAATAAAAAAAATCATGTATTTGATACTTATAAAAATTTCTTAGGAGATGTTTCCTGGCCTTTATATCCTTCTAGTGCAATAGTTGGGGATGGATGTATTGAATTGATCGATGCAATATCAGCAATGATGCCAAAAGGTCCTTACCTATATCCACCTGGCTTTGTCTCAGATCAACCAGAGAATTTCTTGTTAGCAGAACTTATTAGAGAACAAGTCCTTATTCATACAAGAGAGGAGATTCCGCATAGTGTTGCAGTGCAAATAGAACGTGTAGAAGAGATTCCTAAAAAAGACAAAAAAATAGACTCGCAAATCAAGACGGCAGTTTTAGCTACAATTTTAGTTGAACGAAAAAGTCAAAAAGGGATCGTAATTGGCAAAGGAGGAGCTATGTTGAAAACTATAGGGACTGGTGCGCGTATGCAGATGCAAAAACTAATAAATGGTTCTGTTTACTTAGAATTATTCGTAAAGGTTGTACCTAATTGGCGAAGCAAGCCAGCAAAACTTGCAGAGCTAGGTTATGAGGACATTTGACGTGGTTTTATTTGGAAATGTGTTCAGGACTTTAATTGATGCATATTTAATTAATGATTATCTGGAAAAAAATTTTCTACTTATGGAATTGCCTTGACTTCATTTTTTATGCTTTTAATTGAAAATGCTTATGACTCCTTATCGACTTGATGTAATTAGTCTTTTCCCCGAAGCTTTTTCTCGATTGAAAGAGCTTGGAGTTATTGGGCGCGCTTTTGAGTCGGGCATTGCCGAATTGCATATACATAATCCTCGTGATTATGCAAAGGATCACTATCGAAAAGTCGACGATCTTCCTTATGGTGGAGGAGCTGGTATGGTTCTAAAACCAGAGCCATTTTTTGAAGCCTTTGAATCGATTCCTTTAAGAAGACGTTCAAAGAAACTCTTGTTGACTCCGCAAGGGCGCCAACTTATTCAGAGCGATCTGCTTACCTGGGCGCAAGAAAATGATCAGTTGATTTTCTTTTGTGGTAATTATGAAGGTTTTGATGAAAGGATTAGAACTCTTGTAGATGAGGAGATCTCTTTAGGTGATTTCATCCTCACTGGTGGAGAAATCCCAGCGATGGTATTGATTAATGGTTTAGTGAGGTTGTTGCCAGGTACGGTTGGATCTCAAGCGTCTTTGTTAGATGAGAGCCATAGTGAAGGACTTCTTGAGCACCCTCATTACACAAGGCCTGCGGATTTTCGAGGAATGGTTGTTCCTGAAGTTTTAAGAAGCGGAGATCATGCAGCTATTGCATATTGGAGACAAAACCAGCGTGAGAGAAGGACTAAAGTTCGTCGACCTGATCTCTATGCTCGTTGGTTAAAAAAGCAAAACCTTTCGACTTTGACAAAAATGGATGAATCTCTCTCTGAATTAGTGGATTTACGAATTGGCAACGGATATGACATTCATAGGCTGGTATCTGGAAGGCCATTGATTATTGGTGGAGTCTTACTTGAACATCCTGAGGGGAAAGGATTACAAGGGCATAGTGACGCAGATGTGCTGGTGCATGCTGTTATGGATGCTCTTTTAGGGGCTCTAGCTTTAGGTGATATTGGAAAATATTTTCCTCCCGAAGATCCAAATTGGAAGGGATCTGATAGCTTGCAATTGCTTGAAGAGGTAGTCAAATTAGTGATTAACAAAGGTTGGAAAGTTGTAAACGTTGATGCAGTTGTTATTGCAGAAAGGCCCAAGTTAAAACCTCATATAGATTTAATGAGAAAAAATCTTGCGGCAAAATTGGACCTTTCAGTTGATTCTGTAGGAGTTAAGGCAACTACAAATGAATCCTTAGGTCCAGAAGGTCGAGAAAAGGGAATTAGCTGCCAGGCAGTAGCTCTCCTTCAAAAGAAATGAGTTTGGTGGTTTACTTGAGAAAGGCTTTTAGATGTTTTCATCTTGTCATCTTTTTCATGATAGGAGCCTTGATGATTTCACTTGCCAACCCTTTCCCTCTAAAAGCTGAGATGACTCAGGGAACTTCTATCGAATATCTACGAATCGCTGTTCCTTCAGAATCTAGGGAGGCTTGGTTAAAAGCAGAAAAAGAAAGTTGGGAACCTTGGCTACTTAGTAAGAAAGGTTTTTTAGGTAGGCAATTGCTATGGGATGAAAAGAATCAGGAAGCAATTATTTTAATTAGTTGGGCAAGTCGTAAAGATTGGAAGTCCATTTTAAAATCAGAGATTGATCAGGTCCAAAAGCACTTTGAAGAAGTTGCAAGAGAGCAAGTTGGCTCAAAGACTTCAAACCCATTTCCTTTGAAATATGAAGGCGAGTTGTTACCTCAGTGACTGACCCAGAGGCAAGACTTGATTTTAATCGTAGAAAACGCCTTGGAATGGTAGAGGCTGTCTGGGGAGAACATAAAACTACTGGTCAAATTTCTTCGATATTGCGAGCTTTTGAAGCTGCTGGTGAAACGGCCCTTGTTACTAGGGTTGATCAGAATAAAGCAGATCAAATCCTTGGGATTTTTGGTCCTAGTGTTGAATTTCATCCAAAAGCAAGGTGTCTGACTCTTGGGAGGCCAACAAAATCTCTATATAGCAAAGGTGAAGTAGTTGTTTTGAGTGGAGGAACTAGTGATGTTCCTGTCGCATCTGAAGCTGAGCTGTGCTTGCGCTGGCATGGAGTAAAGACACATCTTTTGTTCGATGTGGGAGTCGCTTACTTGGAAAGAATTTTGAGTCAACTGGAAAGATTAAAACTCACAAAAGTGATCATTGCCTGTGCTGGCATGGAAGGAGCCTTGCCTACTGTTCTAGGTGGATTAGTCCCTCAACCAGTAATAGGTGTTCCTGTCTCAGTTGGTTATGGAGTTAGTTTGGGGGGTAGGGCAGCACTTGATGGAATGCTCGCAAGTTGTGCGCCAGGCTTGGTGGTCGTGAATATTGATAATGGATATGGAGCAGCTATGGCAGCATTACGAATAATGCAATTAGAGCTTTAAATGGATTTTTTATTTTGAGATAAGAGAATCTTCTTTTGAGTTCAATTCAAGCAATTGTTCGACCCAAAGGCGCATCGACCTTGGCAATCGATTCTGCTGATACCTATTTATTGCTTCCATCAATACAGGTGTGTTTACCCAATGAAGCATTCTTTGTCTCATGTAGCTTTTCTCTATTCAGCAAAATGTGGAGCACTTTTTTGATAAAAGCAAGCCTTTGATTGTTTCTTTACTCTGAATCGTTGTATTTGTTGCCAAGTCTTGAGAGCTCATTCCCATTGCTCTGAGATTCGACGTCTAGTAAGCGACTTACTAGTTCAGATAAATCACGGTGAGCCAGCTCACCATTGGTCTCCCATTTCATTGCTCTTGGGTCTGTAGGTGAGGGGGCTGGCAAGGGATTAAAAATATTTCATGTCAAGATATCTGTGTTGAAGCCCTGATTTCGTTCGTGTTGCACAATATTAGCGAAAGATTTTATTAAGAAATCGAAAAAGAGCAGGATTTTTAGGCTCTGGTTTAAAGATGGAGAAGATTTGGGTAGGAAGTAATTAGTTCCTCTGTGCTGAGGTTGTCTCCAAGGCCATCAGGTTGCCAAATCACTTCAAGTGCAATTAATTCTTCCGAGGATAGGGAACCAATTATCCGAAGATTTTCTCGGAGTTGTTCGCTTGTTGCTGTTTGATTGACCTTTAGATGCTTCTTGGAAGCAATTAATAAAGTTACAACTATGAATTCACTAGTCTTAGCGGCTTCTCCAGCAATTGCCTTTATGGAATCATCTTTTATTAGCTCTCCGGAATAGTTTGAGGTCACCTCAGCACTTAGCTTGCTTCTTTCAGTTATTGATAGCTGGTTGAATGTGGCCTCCGCGGAATTAAAAGGCACTTGACCTGTTTCTGTATTTGAATAAACCCATAGATCTGGTTGGCGCAGAAGTGCCAAAGTTGTGTCTTGAAGAACCCTTTGCAATCCTTTTGTTGTATTTGTGTCAGCAGATTTGGCCAAATCACGAAGGTCTTCTTGTAAGGATTTTGCACTTGCCAAGAGTCCAACTTGAACTTGAACCATTGTTATAGGACTTGAGGGGCTTGTAGCTAATTGATTATTTCTTTCCATTGTTTGCCCTCCGCCGCCACCAATGCCTTTGATTGAGTTAACCAATACCCCAACAATTGCCATAAGAATAAAAAATCCAAAGAGCCCTCCACCGCCAAAGAAAAATGGGAATATGAATGGGAAGCCCATTCCGCCGCCTCTGTAGCCTCTGCCATATCCGCGGTGGAGTTGGACATTTGCTTCAATTGAAAATCCTCACTACCTCAAACCAATTCAAAAAAGAGCAGAAGAAATTTCATATGATTGTCATATCTGGAGCACACGATGGCAACAAGGCGCCTTTGAAGCTATGCCAGCTTTCGTAGAAAGAGCTCTGACTCAAGAGAAATTTATCGCAACCCATTAAGGCAATGTTCAACTCTGAAGGCCCCATATTTATGGGAAGTAATCGTAACCCAAATAACTCAAAGGTAGGGATTTTTGGAGTTCCATACGATGGCACTACTTCTTTTAGACCAGGAACACGGTTTGGTCCAAATGCCATAAGAGATGTAAGTAATGGCCTAGAAACTTATTGCCCTGAATTAAATCTTGATCTTGAAGACTTTTGTTATGCAGATATTGGTAACTTAGATATTTCAATAGAATCAACGGAAAAAGTTATTAAAAAAACTAATCAGGCAACAAAAAAATTAATAAATATGAGTCTAAAGCCCCTTCTTCTAGGAGGAGAGCATTCCATTACTTCTGGAGCTATTTCAGCAATAGCAAAAACCTATCCTGAATTAATAATGATACAACTCGATGCGCATGCAGACCTGCGTCATGAATGGCAAGGGACACCTCATAGCCATGCTTGTGCAATGCGCAGATGTCTAGAAGTATTGCCAAGCAAACAACTTTTACAAGTAGGTATCCGAAGTGGAACACGTGCAGAATTCGATGAATTACATACAAGCCACCGTTTGATTAAATACACCAGTGGAGAAAAAGCTTCTGGACTCTCAAAAGCTTTAGAAGTCCACAAAGCAAAACCTATTTACTTAACTGTTGATCTCGATTGGTTTGATCCATCTGTAATGCCAGGAACTGGAACACCAGAACCTGGAGGCTATACATGGAAAGATTTTGCTTCAATTCTAGAAGTATTACGAGAGCATAATCTTATTTCCGCAGACATAGTTGAACTATCGCCACAACTTGATCCTTCTGGTATTAGTAGTATCTTTGCAGCAAAAGTAGCGAGGAGTTTAATAATGCTTTTAAGCCTATAGTTCTAAAAACTCTATTCTCAATTAAGTATCTTGAATATTATTTGATCATAAATCAGTCCCCTTGTATCACAGTGGACAAAGAACGATCAAGCTCCAATTGGCGATCAATCGGAGAATTAATTGTTTCTTCTAACGAAGGTAAAGCAGGAGATCTCTTCGTCCAATGATGGCAAAAAGCAACTTTGGCCAATTCAGTGGTAACAGTAAGTTGCCTCAACCGACACCACTGCTGGGAAGGCAACGGGCCAGATCCATAATGCTGGCAAGTACTGCAACAGTCTTTTGTAAACACTGATGTTCCTCCAAGGACCACAGGTTAAAGACAGTTCAAGGATCTATCTTGATCAAACAGAAAATCTGCGGCTTTCCTTCCAGTTCATAAAGGCAAGCTTTAAACCAAAAAGGCTGACTCACACTACCAACTCCTCCATGGAACTACGCAAAACACCTTTATTTGAAGAATTCCTTAAGAGCGAAGCTCGGTTGGTTCCTTTTGCTGGTTGGGAAATGCCAATCCAATTTTCGGGGCTAATAAAAGAGCATCATGCAGTCAGAAATCAAGCAGGCGTATTTGACATTTCTCATATGGGCGTAGTGGAACTTGCAGGAATGAATACTAAAAACATCTTGCAAGGTCTAGTTCCATCTGATCTATACCGCATTGGACCAGATGAAGCTTGCTACACGGTATTGCTAAATCAATCAGGTGGCATTATTGATGATCTAATCATTTACGACCTTGGAGTTAATGATGAAGGAATAGAGAAGTTAATACTCATAATTAATGCTGCCTCCACAAATACTGATCAAGAATGGTTGGCTAGCCACTTTGCTTCCAAAAATATTTCTATAACTGATAAAAAAGAAAATCAACTCTTATTAGCATTGCAAGGTCCTTTTGCCAGTAAACATCTGCAAAGTTTAACCAGCCAACCAATCACTAATATCCCTAGATTTGGTCATCGCTGGATTAAACTAGATAAGCTAAATCGGAATTTTTCAGAGAAAGTATTTATATCAAGAACTGGCTATACAGGTGAAGATGGCTTCGAAATACTTATCCATGAAAATCTGGGGAAGAACCTATGGAAAGAGCTGCAAAATCAAGGTGTAACTCCATGCGGCCTAGGCGCACGAGACACTCTCCGTTTGGAAGCAGGAATGCATCTATATGGAAACGATATGAATATCGAAACAACGCCTTTTGAAGCGGGTCTCGGCTGGCTAGTCCACCTTGAAATGTGCAATGACTTCATTGGGAGGTCATCGCTAGAAAAACAGGCAGAAGAGGGAATCAAGAAACGACTTGTTGGAATAGAACTCCCTGAAAAGGCTATTGCACGTAGTGGCTACAAAATATTTTGTGAAAATGTACAAATAGGTCAAATCACAAGTGGGACCTGGTCACCAACTCTAAAAAAAGGCATTGCCCTTGGTTACGTATCGAAGCAATTTGCCAAAACAGGCACCCAACTAGATGTAGAGATCCGAGGAAAGTCTCATAAGGCAAATGTAGTGAAGCTGCCCTTTTATCATCGTAAAAAGAGTCCTGTGCCGACCACATAGAAAAAATTGGAAGGCCCTTATGGGAAACTCTTTCTGGTATTTAACTTTATCCAACTATGCGCAGCAATAATTGCGGACAACTGAATAAAAAACACATCAGTTCAGAAGTTACTTTGTGCGGCTGGGTAGATCGCTGTAGGGATCATGGTGGAGTGATTTTTATTGATCTCCGTGACAGCACTGGAACTATTCAAATAACCGTTGATCCAGACCAGGGTCCGGAGATTTTCAAAATTGCTGAAACCTTACGAAATGAATCTGTGCTGCAGATAAAGGGACTAGTTCGAGCGAGACCCGAAGAAGCAATCAACACAAAGCTCGCTACAGGTGAAATTGAGGTAATAGCAAAAGATCTCAATCTTTTGAATTCTGTCCAAGGGAACCTTCCCTTCACTGTCTCTATTCATGATGAGGAACCTATCAAAGAGGAATTGCGATTGAAGTACCGGTATTTAGATCTTCGACGCGAAAGAATGAGTAAAAACCTTCGCACCCGTCATGCAACGATTCAAGCAGCAAGAAATTTTTTAGAAAATGAGGGTTTTATAGAGATCGAAACACCTGTTCTTACAAAATCTACACCTGAAGGAGCAAGAGATTATCTAGTCCCATCAAGAGTCTGTGGAGGTCAATGGTTTGCATTACCGCAATCTCCTCAGATTTTCAAACAATTACTAATGGTTGGAGGACTTGAAAAATATTATCAAGTTGCTAGATGCTTTCGTGATGAAGATTTACGTGCTGATCGACAACCAGAATTCACTCAGCTTGATATTGAGATGAGCTTCATGAAGCAAGAAGAAATTCTTGACTTGAACGAAAGACTAATTAGAACTATCTGGAAAAAAATAAAAGATATTGAGTTGCCAAGACCATTCCCGAAAATCACATGGGAAGAGTCTATGAATCGTTTCGGGACAGACAGGCCTGATACACGGTTTGGAATGGAGCTTAAAGATATTAGTGCTATTGCAGAGAAAATGAATTTCAAAGTGTTCTCAGGAGCCGTTAAGAAGGGTGGTTCAGTTAAATGTATAACTGTAAAAAATGGAAACAACTTAATAAGTAATGTACGAATTAAACCAGGCGGAGATATTTTCACTGAAGCTCAAAAAGCTGGTGCAGGTGGGTTGGCTTTTATCAGAGTCAGAGAGTCATTAGAAATTGATAGCATTGGTGCTATCAAAGACAACCTGGCTCCCGAGCAAAAAGCAGAACTTTTAAAGATTGCAGATGCTAAAGCCGGAGATTTGATCTTATTTGGAGCAGGAACGACTCAAATTGTAAATAAAACTCTTGATCGAGTTAGACAATTTCTTGCAAAGGAGCTCAACTTAATTCCCATACACAACAACACAGATGACTGGAAGTTTGTATGGGTGGTTGACTTCCCAATGTTTGAAGTTAATCAAGACGAAAAACGGTTAGAAGCCTTACATCACCCTTTTTGTGCTCCAAACGAAAAAGACCTTGGTGACAATCCAAAAGCTTGGTCGAAGACCCTGCCAAGGGCTCGAGCCCAGGCTTATGACCTAGTCCTCAATGGCCTGGAACTTGGAGGTGGGTCACTGCGGATTCATCATGCTGAACTGCAAAAAGAAGTTCTAAAAGCAATCGGATTAGAAGCTGAAGAAGCAAAGAAGCAATTTGGCTTTTTATTAGAAGCATTAGACATGGGGGCACCACCCCATGGAGGCTTGGCATTTGGTCTAGACAGAATGCTCATGCTTCTTACCGAAGAAGATTCAATTCGTGAGTCCATTGCTTTCCCGAAAACTCAACAGGCCCGCTGTCTAATGACCCAAGCACCTGCTGAAGCATTAGAAAATCAATTAAAAGAGCTTCACGTCCAAAGTACCTGGGTAGAACCAGACTAAGGAAGACATCCTCGATAACCTTAGAGAATATAAAGGCAGTGTGAAAACCTAAAAGATTCCAAAAGGTGAAAAAGAGACTGGAGAGATTAGAAGAGTCCAAGTAACTTAAAGAGTCACCTAAGGAAAAATGGCCAAATACGTATTTGTTACCGGTGGGGTCGTCTCCAGCATTGGCAAAGGAATTGTGGCAGCCAGTCTTGGCCGCCTATTGAAATCAAGGGGGTACAGCGTCTCAATACTCAAACTTGACCCTTATCTCAACGTTGATCCAGGAACTATGAGTCCATATCAACATGGGGAAGTGTTTGTAACAGAAGATGGTGCTGAAACAGATTTAGATCTTGGGCACTACGAAAGATTTACTGATACGGCAATGTCCAGACTAAATAGCGTAACGACTGGATCTATTTATCAAGCCGTTATCAACAAAGAACGAAGGGGAGATTACAACGGCGGAACAGTACAAGTAATTCCACATATCACAAGCGAAATTAGAGACAGAATTCATCGTGTGGCCTCAAATAGTGGGGCAGATGTAGTTATAACTGAAATCGGAGGAACAGTTGGAGATATTGAATCTCTTCCTTTCCTAGAAGCCATTCGGGAGTTTCGCGGAGATGTAGGTCGCAATGACTTGGCTTATATCCACGTGACTCTTCTGCCATTTATTGGTACTTCAGGAGAATTAAAAACAAAACCTACGCAGCATTCTGTTAAAGAGCTCCGTTCCATAGGAATACAGCCAGATGTTCTGGTTTGTCGTAGTGATCGCCCAATAAATGAGGAACTAAAGCAAAAAATAGCGGGCTTTTGTGGGGTACCAAATAAAGCAGTAATTCCTTCTTTAGATGCAGATAGTATCTACGCTGTGCCACTTGCACTGAAAAAAGAGGGTCTATGCAAAGAAATATTAGATGTAATTAAATTGGATGATCACGAAAGTGATTTAACAAACTGGACTCAACTTGTACACAACCTGCGCCATCCTGGTCCAGCTGTCAAAGTAGCGCTTGTAGGTAAATATGTACAACTTAATGATGCATATTTATCAGTCGTTGAAGCACTGCGACACGCCTGTCTAGCTCAAAATGCGTCTCTAGATTTAGACTGGGTATGTGCAGAACAAATTGAAGAAGATGGAACCGAAGACTTATTAAAAGGTATGGATGCTGTGGTCGTTCCTGGAGGTTTTGGCAATCGTGGAGTTGTAGGAAAGATTGAAGCTATTCGTTGGGCTAGAGAAAATAGAATTCCTTTTCTGGGACTATGCCTTGGAATGCAATGTGCAGTCATCGAGTGGGCACAAAATCAAGCAAGCTTATCAGGCGCTTCAAGTGCAGAACTTGAGCCAAATTCTCAACATCCAGTAATTCACTTACTTCCTGAGCAACATGATGTTGAAGACCTAGGTGGAACAATGAGATTAGGAGTATATCCATGTAGACTAAAACCAAATACTCTTAGTCATCGTCTATATGGTGAAGAAGTTGTTTATGAACGTCACAGACATAGATATGAGTTCAACAACTCATATCGCAATCTATTTTTAGAATCTGGTTACATAATTAGCGGCACATCTCCTGATGGACGTCTAGTCGAACTGATCGAATTAAAGGACCATCCTTTCTTTGCTGCTTGCCAATACCACCCTGAATTTCTATCTAGACCTGGTAATCCACACCCGCTATTTAAAGGGCTTATTGAAGCGGCTCAACTGCGATTACCAAATTCTCCACAAGAAGCAATCTGTCAAAAAACAAATATTGATGAGAAAACCAAATCAAGTCCTAGCTAATGAACACTGCCCTTCCGGTAGTAGAAACTTTTCATTCCATTCAAGGGGAAGGAAAGCATGCTGGACGAAGTGCTTTCTTCATCAGGTTGGCTGGATGTAAAGTAGGGTGTCCATGGTGTGACACAAAGATTTCGTGGGATGAAAGTCTTTTCCCAAAAAAATCTATCAAGGAAATAGCTTCACAAGCTAAGGAAGCTATTGTAAATGGTGCAGCATTTATAGTTATAACAGGAGGTGAGCCATTACATCATAATCTTGATTCACTTTTTCAGGAAATTAGAAAAATTAGCAAATATACATTCAATAAAGAAATTCCACTTCATATAGAGACAAGTGGAGTAAATAAAATTACTGGAAATCCCAATTGGATAACACTTTCACCAAAGCGTCATTCCATACCTACAAAAGAAATATTAGAAAGATGTGATGAGATTAAAGTGGTAATACATCAACAAGAAGATATTCTCTTTGCTGAGGAAATGGCTCAAAAGGCGATCGATTTACAAGCAGGCATTAATAATAAATCTTTATCATTACAGCCAATGCTGTTCTTACAACCTGGCTGGGATAGCAAACAAGGCATGGAACTAGCTATAGCACATGTAAAATCTAATTCACATTGGAAACTAAGCATTCAAGCTCATAAATGGCTAGGGATTCAATAAAATAATTTTAAATAGTTAAGTCTTGATAGCGAATAAAATCGAAAAAACTATCTTATTTGAGTTAAATTAATCACAACTCCAGAAGGATCATCCAAGTCACAACGGAATATCATTTATGGCAAGAACCACAACAATTGCACTGTTATCAGGAGGCCTAGATTCCAGTACGGCGGCAGCTATGGCAATTGAAGCTGGAGAGAATGTAATTGGATTATCGTTTAATTATGGACAACGACATCAAAAAGAATTAGATGCAGCTAATAAAATATCTCAATTTTTAGGCATTTCGGAACATCACACAATAAATATAGACCTGTCTCTATGGGGAGGGTCTTCCCTTACTGATACTAAACAAGAAATCCCAACAAGTGGAGTCAATCCAAATGTAATCCCAAATACATATGTTCCAGGCCGTAACACAGTTTTTATTGCTATAGGTCTAAGCCTTGCAGAAGCAAAAGGAGCAAAAAAGCTAATTCTCGGGATCAATGCATTGGATTACTCAGGCTACCCTGATTGCCGACCTGACTATTTAAAGGCATATCAAAATCTCGCGAACCTTTCTAGTAAGGCAGGAAGGAAAGGGCAGGGGGCTATATTATGGGCACCACTTATTAATTGGAACAAGAAAGATATTGTCAATGAAGCATTACGACTCAATATCCCCATAGAAGATACATGGAGTTGCTACAAAGGAGAAATAGAGCCATGTGGAATATGTGATAGCTGTCGGATACGAAATAATGCCTTAACTCAAGTTGGAAGAAACGATCTATGCCGTGGTCCAGAATTGTGATTCCTCTAATGCAAAAACAATGTAAATGGCTTGAGCCAGATTTTCTGGCAGAAAAATTGACAGAAATTTGGGGTATAGACGGTTTAATTTGGTTAGATGGAGATGGAAGCAAGCTTGGCAAAAAAGCGATTTTAGGAGTTGATCCTGTACAACAAATCTGTTGCCACGGGGTCCCTTCAGATATAAATGCGAAGAACCCATTTAATGAGCTAAGAAAGCTTGGTTCGGGTCATTGGACTGGATGGCTCAGCTACGAAGCAGGAGCTTGGATTGAACCTAAAAATTCATGGAAGCCGTCAAATATGTCAATACTTTGGGTAGCAAAACATGATCCTGTTTTTAAATTAGACTTACAAAGAAAAGAGCTTTGGATTGAAGGAAATGACAAAGAAAGATTCAAAATATTTTTAAATTTTATTGAACAATTAAATCAAGTTGACAACTCTAAAAAAGCCAAAAGACAAATAACAATTAAAAAGGAATACAAAGGAATTGATATAAATTCCTGGACATGGTCAACAGATATTGAGATTTATGCTCAACAAGTAGAAAAAATAAAGGATCTAATCAAGAAAGGTGATATTTTTCAAGCAAATCTATCAACTCACTGTATAGCTAATTTGCCTAAGGAATACTCTATACTTGAACTCTATAAAAAGCTGAGAAAAGCTTGCCCTGCTCCATTTTCGGGACTAGTTGTTGCGAATGGTGAAGCACAAGGACAAGCAATTTTGTCTTCATCACCAGAAAGATTCTTAAGAAAAAGTAATTCCGGAAAGGTTGAGACTCGACCAATCAAAGGAACGAGACCTCGTCACAAAGAGGTAATAAAAGATCTAGATAATGCAGCAGATTTGATATGTAGTTCTAAGGATCGTGCGGAAAACATAATGATTGTGGATATTTTACGTAATGATCTTGGGAAGGTTTGTACTCCAGGGTCTATCAATGTTACTCAACTAGTTGGCTTAGAAAGTTATCAACAGGTTCATCATTTGACATCCGTAGTGGAAGGATTGCTAGATAATAATCAAACTTGGGTAGACTTAATTGAAGCTTGTTGGCCAGGCGGTTCAATAAGTGGAGCACCTAAAATTCGAGCTTGCCAAAGATTGAACGAACTAGAAATAGGCTCACGAGGTCCATATTGTGGATCATTAATCCATATGGACTGGGATGGAACACTAGACAGTAATCTTCTGATTCGAACTGTAATACTTAATGGCAAAACAATTAAAGTTCATGGTGGTTGTGGCATCGTTGCGGATTCAATACCTAGCAATGAAGCCGAAGAACTTAAATGGAAACTACTTCCTATCTTAAAAGCATTAGAATGAAAAAAGAAACCAATCAAACCATTAGCTGGATAGAAGGTAAATGGGGTTCTAATAGTAACTTATCAATTCCTTTACAAGATCGTGGTTTGAATTTCTCGGATGGTATTTTTGAAACCATACTGATCCTTAAACGAAGTCCAAAACTTATATTTGAGCACTTAATTAGATGGGAAAGAAGTGCATCAATTCTAGGTATGGAATCCCCTCCAAATAGGGAGTGGGTGATACGATTAATCGAAGAAGGCATACATAAAACTGGCATAATTAATGGCTCAGTTCGAATAAATTGGAGCAGAGGTGATAATCATAATCGTGGCATAACGATGCCGGTAAAGACATCAACCAACTATGGAGGAAGATTTTGGCTAGAAATAAATGAGCATGAACCATCTTTTAGTAATGTTTCTACTATAATTAGTCAACATGAGCGTAGAAATTCGTTCAGCAGGTCAACTCAATGTAAAACTTTTGCATACAATCAAGCCATTCAAGTGAGACATGAAGCTATTACTTCTGGAAACGACGATGGTATTTTATTAAGCACAACTGGCCATCTTTCTTGCGGGAGTAGCTCCAATCTTTTAATCAAAAGAGACGGTAAATGGCTTACTCCTAACCTGAGATCTGGATGCCTGCCAGGCATTATGAGGCAACAAGGTATAAACAAAGGAATCTTTCAAGAAGCAGAGATCAAAGAAACACCTCTAAAAAAAGATCAATGGATGCTGATCAATAGTCTGAGCTGTCATCCAATTACACAAGTAGGTATTCATAAGCTAGATCCATATAATGATGCAAAAAGTCTGTGGATTAGCCTTTTAACCTAAGCAAAGAAAACTTCTAAAATCCTAGCCTTAATTAAACATCAAAATGGAATTGGCATTGTCACATTTGCAGGCTCTGGCGAAGAAGCTTCTACTTGATTCTCAATTACCTTGCCTATTAAAACGATAGATGGAGAAGAAAAAGTTGCAAGTTGAACATCATCCAAGAGTTCAGCCAAAGAAGTCTTTAAAAAGCGTTGGCCAATTACAGTTGCTTGTTGAATAACAACTACTGGTGTAGATGAATTCATTCCTCCAGCAAGCAACCTTTTAACAATGTACTGAAGGTTATGTAAACCCATATAGACAACTAATACATCACTTCCCTTTGCAAGTAACTCCCAATGCACAGATGCTCGTTTTTTATCAATCTCCTCATGACCACTCACAAAAGTTACAGAAGATCCTGATAATCGATGAGTTACTGGAATGCCCAAATAGGCTGGTGCTGCAATACCAGCAGTAACACCTGGTACAACCTCTACAGGAATTCCATGTTTTTCTAAATAAGCAGCCTCCTCTCCACCTCTACCAAAAACAAATGGATCGCCTCCTTTTAATCGCACAACACAATCAAAATTATTCGCAAATTCAACTAGAAGAGCATTAGTTTTTGACTGCGGAATAGAATGATGTCCCTTTCTCTTTCCAACAAATTTTAATACACAAGAATCTTTAACAAGATCCAAGACCTCTTTCGGTATAAGTGAATCATATACAAGAGCATCACATTCAGAAATTAAACGATGTGCCTTAACAGTCAGTAAGTCTGGGTCACCAGGTCCAGAGCCAACCAGAAAAACCTTTCCGAAATGCATTTCAATCATGGTAATAAGCTCAAAAACTCAGTCAAACCTTTTTCAAAGGAATCGATCTCGAGCAATGATGCATAACCTCTTTTCTGAATGATCGCATCTGTTTGTCGATTACGGATTAAAGAGCAAGTGATAGGGCAGTGCTCTTCGCCTATTGCCCCAATTCTGAAGTCATTCCAATGCGCCCAAGATAAAACAGGAACATTCAAGATTTTAGATAATAAAGACAAGTAACGTTGGCCTACCAAATGCCCTAAAGGGTGATGGAGTAATACTGGGGACCCGAACTTTGATTCGTGGTCCACCAAGTTTTTTAAAATACAAAGCCAACCAGGCCAACACCCTAAAAATGGAAGCAATGTTGCATTAGTCCCTTGAGCTCGAAGGCGATTACGAATTCGCGGAAGATCAGAAGTGACGTGTACGCCAGGTAACAGCAGAAGTGGAACAATCCAAACAGAATCTGACAAAGGTGCAGGAGAGTCTGTGGCAGTTAAAGCCTCAATTTGAACTGGATAGTCACGGTTATTACTGAGTTCTTCTGCTAAATGAGTGAACGCAGGATCAATCACTCCATTCAAACCTCCATGAACTACTAATCTAATTTGCCTTTCCTTCAAAGGAAGATTTGAATTCCGTAGCAATTGCCACGGATCGGGGTAACCGCCTAATGATGAAGTATTAAGTGAGGTTTTGAACTGTTGCAAAAGATGGGTAGTCGTCACTACAGAAGTAATCGTGTGAGGCCTGAAAGCTCAGGCACAAAAAAGACACTAGGAAAGAATAAAAGATCAAAAGGATACAAGAACAACTTTGAACGAGATTTACTTGCAATGTACAAAGTTTGGGAAATGCTCAAAGAAGGAGCTATTAAATGGGTGGGGGAAGTAGGTAGACAATACTAAGTTTCTGAATGATTTAAGAGAAACATTTATCAAACAGCCAGGACAGCGTGATGTATCAAAAACAACAAAATAAGAACTTGAGGTGAATTTAGAAAATTGTAATTATTGCTACTGAGGGATCTGAAAGAATGATGGTTAATGGAATGAATGATTAACTTATCCACTCTCAACTAAGAAATGGCTATGAAACTAAATCAAATTAAAAAGTTCGATAAATAGGAAATATTTTTCATAAATGGAGACAAAAATGAAATCAAATTCAGGTTCAAGGGCCTATCTAACAGGAAAGAAGCTTAATAGGATTGAAAAAAATAAAGCTGCTAAAGATGGCCTGGAAGTCGGAGGAGAATTGGAAAGTTATGCAGAAAAAGGCTGGGAAAATATGGATAAAGTAGACCTAGAACTAAGATTAAAATGGTATGGAATGTTTTGGAGACCAAAAACTCCTGGTAAATTCATGCTTCGCTTGAGAGTTCCCAATGGAATTCTTAACAACAAACAACTAAAAGTTATCGCGTCGATAGTTTTTAGATATGGAGAAGATGGAAGTTGCGACATCACTACTCGACAAAATTTACAACTACGTGGGATTCTCATTAGTGATCTACCAGAAATACTTAAACGCCTAAATGAGGCTAAAATTAGCACAATACAATCCGGTTTCGATAACCCAAGAAACGTAACAGGTAATCCACTTGCTGGGATTGATCCTGAAGAGATAATTGATACAAGATTATTTACTAAAGAATTAGAAAAATACTTAACCAGAGATGGACTTGGGAATCAAGAGTTTTCAAATTTACCTAGAAAGTGGAATACAGCCGTTGCTGGTTCTAAAGATAACTTCTTACTTCATAATGACATGGTTTTTCATCCAGTTAAAAAAGATGGAAAGCTGGGATTTTCTATATGGGTAGGTGGAATCCTGTCTTCACAATTAAATGATTATGCAATCCCATTAAATGCTTGGGTAGAGCAAAAAGATGTATGCAAGATTACGGGTGATGTAATATCAATATGGAGAGACAATGGTGAAAGAGATAAACGTCCGAAAGGGCGGTTTAGATTTTTTATAAATGAGATAGGTATTAAAAAGCTTAGAGAGTTGGTTGAAGAAAGATTTGGTCATTTAGAAGAAGATCCTGGATCAATCTTTTCGAAAAATCCGCGCTCATTTCTAGGAGTCCACAAACAAAAACAAGAAGGGAAGTATTTTGCTGGAATTCATATCCCAGTAGGAAGATTAACTGGTGAGGATATTCAGAACTTCGCAGAAGTAAGTCAAGAGTACGGTAATGGTGAAATAAGACTTACTGAAGATCAAAATATTTTGATTGTGAACATAAATTCAGAAAGATTAGAGGAATTTAAAAAACATTCCTTATTGGAAAGATTCTCTATTCATCCTAAAAGTATCTCTGCTGGTACAGTCTCATGTACAGGAAATACATATTGTAGCTTTGCTCTTACTAATACTAAAGACAAAGCTATAGAAATTGCTGAAGCACTGGATAAAGAACTCATTCTTCCTGAGGAATTAAAAGTTCATTGGACTGGTTGTCCTAATAGTTGTGGGCAAGCATATATGGGTGCAATAGGATTAACAGGGAAAAAAGCTAAAAATGCAAATGGGGAAATAGTCGAGGCATATGACATATCGATCGGAGGCTCTCAAGGAGAAAACAGAAAAATAGGACAATTGGAACACAAAGCAATACCTGTGGAGGAGCTTAAGAGTGTTCTTAAAGAGATAATGATAGAAAAGTACGCAGCTATTCCTAGGGAATCAAAATCGAATATTAATCATAACTCTTTAGCTAGATTATTTAAAATGTTTAACTTATCAATCAAAAGCAGTAATACTTCCTAAAAGCTGCTTTCTATCTCCCTCTATACCTATTTTATTTAGTTAACTCCATGAAATCCACCAGAAACATTAAAACCCTTTTATCTCCTCTATTTGCATTGATGAATAGATTAGGCAAAGATTTTCCAGCTACTAATAGAGAAGGAGGTGGACAGGATTTCTTCTCTAAATTAATGAACAGAATCAGCAACTAACTAAACATCTAAAACTAAAGCCATGAACTCAAGCACTTCGCAAATGGATTATGTCCTGCCCAATGAATTAGTTGATGGAATGATCACAGCGGGAGGAAAGAAATCAACTGTTAGCATCAAAAATCTTTTATTAAGAGGTTTTTATTCTGGAGCTATTCTTGGTTTAGCAACTTGCCTTGCAATAACTGTAGGAATTCAATCAGGAATGCCTTTTTTGGGATCTGTAATCTTCCCTTTTGGATTTGCAAGTATTGTACTTTTTGGAATGGAGCTTGTTACAGGTAATTTTGCTTTATTGCCTATGGCAACATGGGCAGGAAAAAGCTCATGGAGGGCAACATTTAGAAATTGGATGTGGGTATGGATTGGAAATTTTTTAGGGACTGCTTTGGTAGCTCTACTATTATCTATAAGCCTAACTAGTGGTGGTACTGTTGAGCCGATGAGTGCTGTTGATGGTGGTAAAGGATGGGCAGTAGTTGCGGCTAAAATAATTGCTATAAACAAAACAAATGTTCTAGTTAAATATGAAGAGTTAGGCAGTACAGGTCTTTTTCTGGCTTTCTTAAGAGGTGTAATTGCAAACTGGCTAGTATGTCTTGGCGTAACGATGGCTTTAGTTAGCAAAAGTGTTCCTGGAAAAATTCTTGCATGCTGGTTACCAATAACTGCTTTCCAAACTATGGGAATGGAACACATAGTAGTTAACATGTTCCTTCATACTGCAGGACCATTACTGGGGTCCGGAGTTCCTTTTGTTAAGGTAATATTTTGGAACTTCCTCCCAGTAACATTAGGAAATATTCTTGGGGGAATGGTATTTATAGGCATGCTCTTCTATGGAACTCATAGAACTAAGATGAGCAATGTACTACCTAATGTTCATGATGAAAAACTTGAACGAGAGCTTGCAGCTGAGCTAGGTGCTCGTTAATGCCAAACAAACTCTAGCTTTAAGTCAAAATATAAGAACAGATGATTAAATTAATCGCTTAAATTTATAATAATGAAAAAGTAAAATGTATTCATCAGTTTTGGTATGCTAAATCAGCCATTAGCATCGCCTCATCATCATAGGAAGTAGATCCATACATAAGATTTATGATTCTATCTATATCTAGATTTCGCTCAGCAACCTCTTGCCATAAACGTCTTGTCAATTCCTGATCTGCAATCTCAAACTGTGCATGGACTAACTCTCTAGTTAAAGAAAAAACGGTTTGTCTATCATTTCTCACCCGGGATTCTTTAGAATCGAGAAAAGATGTGCTAATTGACCCTGAGACTGCTTGTGAGGCACTAGTGTTTTTAATCATTACTTTAAATCGCCTAATTTCTTTCTAGGCAGACAAATCATTTAAACCATAAAATTTAATGAAAAATCAATCATTCCGAAACCTAAAGCTAGAAAGCGTTGAACAAAAATAATCAAAACGCTTTAGCTACTAAAAGTCAGGTTAAACTTCCAAGAGAAAAAGCTGGTAACAGAACTATTGTAATGCAGGAAGAGGAGATCTGGCTAATAATTAATGCTATGGGGACAAAAAAGCCAGATGTCAAGTGGGCAAGTAACATATATTCTCCAAAGCTTTCAGTGGAGTTACGACAAACTCTAGTATCACTAATAGGAACAAATCAAGACAAAGGTTGGGAAGAAATCAAGTTTCTATTAAAAAAATATGGCGACAAAAAAGAACTCATCTATGCTACAGGTTTATGTCAAAAAAAAGAAGCTAGAGATTGGCTACTTAGTAAACTTGAGAGTAATAATGAAATTAATTTAGAAGTCTTGAAAGCACTTAGCTGTTGGGGTGGATCTATTTCTAAAAAAGTGATTAGTCGAATCTTAAAGGAACATTCTTTAGAAATACGCATTTCTGGACTAGATCTGCTCGCTTTCAAGGCACATCAACTTTCCGACAGTGAGCTAATAGACATTTGTACAGAAATTATAAACGATCCAAGAGAAGAAGTAGTTATTACTGCGATTAAAATAATTCAACGTAGAGATAGTGAAGATATTTGTAATCTACTTTGTGAGATCGCCCAAAAAGGCTCTGAAAACACCTCAAAATTCGCCTTACAAGCAATAGGATCTATATGCTCAGAATATAGTAAAGCAATGTTGATTGATCTTAGTCAAAACCTCCCTACAGAGATTCGACGTAATTTAGCAAAAAAACAACTTAGACATCAGTATAGAGATTGACAAAGGTTATAGTTGTAAACTTATTAGGAAGACATCGCAAATCTTTAACTAACCAATTCCCTATACGCAGAAAATAAAAGTGACTTCTAATAAAGAACGTTTTAAAGAGCTCTTAGGCAAAATTGGAAGCGGGGAAAATACCAGTAAAAGCCTAACCAGAGAGGAGTCTTCGGAAGCCCTAAGGCTTATCCTGGAAGGCAGCGCAAGTCCTATACAAATAGGAGCGTTCATGATTGCGCACCGTATTCGGCGGCCAGAGCCACAAGAACTGGCGGGCATGATTGATACATACAAGGAATTAGGACCTAAATTAACTTCGAAACAAAATCAAATAACACCTATTTCTTTTGGAATGCCTTTTGATGGTAGAACCAAAATATCCCCTATATATCCCTTGACAACATTATTACTGCTAAGTGCTGGCAAACCAGTGATTTTACAAGGTGGGAAAAGAATGCCTATTAAATATGGTGTAACTTCTGAAGAATTATTTTCATCAATAGGTCTCAGTCTAAAAGGTTTATCAAGAGACGAATTACAAGCTGGTTTTGAAAATCATGGTCTTGCAATGGTATACCAACCAGATCATTTTCCTCTTGCAGATACTCTTATTAATTATCGTGATGAATTAGGGAAGCGGCCCCCATTAGCATCTATGGAACTAATTTGGACTGCACATCAGGGGGATCATTTAATCATTAGTGGCTTTGTACATCCACCAACTGAAGAAAGAGCATGGAAAAGCCTACAAATACTAGGAGAAAATCATATAATACTAGTAAAGGGACTAGAGGGCAGTATAGATCTACCAACTAGTAGAACATGTATCACTAAGCACATCAAAAATAATGATAATAAAAGAGTAATTCTGCATCCACGTGATTACTCTTTATTTGAAAAAGATGTTATATGGACAAATCTTCAGGATTGGAAAAAAGATGCATTGTTGGCCCTAGATAATAAAGGTCCTTTAAAGACAAGTCTTCTTTGGAATGCAGGAACTTATTTTTGGTTTTCTGGAATTACAAAGTCAATTAGAGATGGTTTAATAGAAGCCGAACGAATTATCACTTCTGGTTTAGCCAAAAAAACTCTTAGAAATCTAATTTCGTGGAGACAAAGTCTGAGTCAAGAGAAGTTATCTGAACAAAAATATATTTAAAAATTATACAAATGAAAAAACCAAAAATTCCAATCCTACTAAGCACCTTCCTTACACTGCTAAATGACAGACTTGGAGAAAGCATCGTTTTTCCGCTTCTACCATTTCTATTAGCAGATTTTCATACTGATGGACGTACATTAGGACTACTAGCAGGAAGCTATGCACTGGCTCAATTTGTAGCGACTCCTTTAATAGGAGCATTAAGTGACCGTTTTGGTAGGCGTCCAATAATTGCATCATGCGTGGCTGGATCGGTCTTTGGTCTAGGTCTTTTTGCAATAACAATCAGTCTGGAATGGCCTAAAGGATCAACAATCCCATTGATGTTGCTCTTTGCAGGTAGGCTAATTGATGGGATTAGTGGAGGGACTGCTGCTACTGCAGGAGCTGTTCTTGCCGATATAAGCACTCCAGAAAAACGAGCAAAGGCTTTTGGACTTATCGGAGTTGCATTTGGGTTGGGCTTCATATTAGGACCATTTTTAGGAGGACAACTAGCTCGCTTATCTTTTTCGCTTCCTGTATGGGTAGCTACTGGATTTGCATTGATAAATCTTGCTGTAGTTCTAATACTTTTACCTGAAACCCACCCAATAGAAGCTCGTACTACTTCTATGCCAAAAAAAAGAGAACTTAACCCTATCAAAAAAGTGAAGGAAATAATACTTAATCCATCTGTAGGTGGATTGTGTGTAGGTTTTTTTCTATTCTTTCTTGCTTTTAATGGATTTACAGCGATACTTGTTCTCTATTTCAAAGAGAGATTTAACTGGGGACCTGAACTATCAACCACTGCATTCCTGATTGTTGGAATAGTGGCAACTGTGGTCCAGGGTGGATTAATTGGACCATTAGTAAAAAGATTCGGTGAAAAAAAGTTAACGATAATAGGTTTGATTTTTGTGATAACAGGCTGTTTAATTATTCCTTTAAGCAATATTGAAGATGCAAAGCAATATATCTTCACTGCTGTCGCGATTTTGGCGTTTGGAACAGGGCTGGTGACACCTTGTTTACGAAGTTTGGTTTCTAGAAGGCTGAATACCAATGGCCAGGGCGCAGCATTAGGTAGTCTCCAGGCACTACAGAGTCTTGGAAGTTTTCTTGGACCTCCTTTGGCTGGATTAAGTTATGACTTGATAGGTCCGAAAAGTCCTTTTGTAATAGCATCTGGCTTCGTTGCATTAGTTATAACATTAGTAAGTAAAAAATCTATAAAGAGAATGAATTACTAAAAAATGCTAGATGAGTAGCTATAATAATGTAGCTAAAGAAAGAATTAGTATTTTTCTTGGTTAACCTCACATACAAGTCGACATGAAGAAAGATGTTCAAATTAAAAAGCTTTATTTAAATCGTGAGTTGAGTTGGCTTGAGTTCAATAAACGCGTTCTTGCTCTTGCTCTTGACAAAAATACTCCATTATTAGAACAAGCAAAATTTAGCGCTATTTTTAGCAATAATTTAGACGAGTTCTTTATGGTTCGTGTTGCTTCACTTAAATCGCAAGTAGAAGCAGGTATTACAAAGCTAAGTGAAGATGGTAAAACACCTTTAGATCAATTAGAAGAAATTCGTGCACATCTATTACCTTTACTTAAATTACAAGAAAACCATTATGAAAAGCAACTAAAAGTAGAGTTAAAAAAAGAAGGTATCAACATATGCGACTACAAATGTTTAAATAAAGATCAAACAATTTGGATTAATGATTACTTTCAAAAAGAGATATTTCCAATCCTCACACCCTTAGCTGTAGATCCCGCACATCCATTTCCATTCGTTAGCAATCTAAGTCTAAATGTTGCTGCCATTATAAGCAATCCATCAAATGGAAAGCAACAGTTTGTTCGTGTAAAAGTTCCTCAAAAAAGTATTAACAGGTTTATTCAAATACCAAATAAGCTTATAGATAAGAAATCTGAATATAGTCAGACCTTAGTTCCTCTTGAACAATTATTGAGTTTCAATTTAAGCCTGCTCTTCCCAGGAATGAAGATCATAGAGCATTATTGCTTCAGAGTAACTAGAGATGCTGACCTTGAGCTAAGAGATATTGAAGCTGATGATCTCATGATTGCTATGGAGGAAGGACTTAGAAAACGACGTATTGGTGGAGAAATTGTAAGGCTAGAGGTATCACGTAATATGCCTAATAGTGTAATTAATTTACTTAGCAAAGGTCTTGATATAAAAAGAGAAGATCTCTATTTGTCAAATAGTTTGCTTGGATATGACGACATATTTGAATTAACAAATTTACCTAGCCCCACCCTCAAATATTCAAAACATCAGGGGAAAACTCCAAAAACCCTTTCCAGAAGTCAAACAAGTGAGCAAGAGGAATTATCTTTAAAAAAAGAGGAGTTCGAAAGTATATTCTCAGTAATTCGCAGTAAAGATATCCTGTTACATCACCCATATGATCTATTTTCCACAACAGTAGAAGAATTCATCAGTCAATCAGCAGATGACCCTAAAGTCTTAGCTATAAAAATGACCCTCTACAGAATATCCAAAGACTCCCCTATAATTGACGCACTCATACGAGCTGCTGAAAATGGAAAGCAGGTAATGGCTCTTGTGGAGTTAAAGGCTAGATTTGATGAAGATAATAATATCCAGTGGGCCCGTCACTTAGAACAATCTGGAGTACATGTTGTTTATGGCGTTGTAGGCCTAAAAACTCATACAAAAATAGTACTAGTTATCAGAAATGAAACAAAAGGACTACAAAGTTACATGCATATTGGTACAGGAAATTACAATTCAAAAACATCTAAAATATATACTGATCTTGGCCTACTAACTGCGAGAGAAGACTTAGGAAAAGATTTAGTCGAATTATTTAATTACTTAACAGGTTTTTCAAAACAACAAACTTTTCGAAAGCTACTAGTAGCTCCTGTAACACTACGCAAAGGTATGGAATCTTTAATACGCAGAGAAATCAAAAATGCGAAAGAAGGTAAAAAAGGTCATATTCGAGCAAAGATGAATTCACTAGTTGATACATCAATAATTAATCTTTTATATGAAGCCTCGCAAGCAGGCGTCAAAATCGAGCTAATCATAAGAGGGATGTGTTGTCTTTATCCTGGGATCATTAACCAAAGTGAGAACATCACCGTAGTAAGCATCATTGGTCAATTCTTAGAGCATTCTAGAGTGTTTTGGTTCTTTAATGATGGCAGCTCAGAAGCATATATAGGCAGTGCGGACTGGATGCGCAGGAATTTGGATAGGCGTGTAGAAGCAATTACGCCTATTGAAGAGCCAGAATTGCTTAAACGTATAGAAGATCTTTTAGAGATTTATCTCAAAGATAATTATGGTGCCTGGGATATGTTAGGCAGTGGAACCTTCGTTCGTCGAAAACCAAAAGGAAATCCATCTTCTTCGCAAAGAAAAATAATTGATTTCTGGAAATAGATTCACTGTGCAGTGACACACTGTGAATGTAATCCTCAGCATCAAGATAATTGAAAAATATAAATAAATTTGCTTGAATTCTCAGGATTTATACCTAGAAGCAATCTCTAACTTGATCAAATTAGCCTATGAGCTACTGAAAGATTTCATATTTATGTCTGCTTAATTAGAAAGTTGGTGCTAAATTTTGACCAAATCTAATTCAGGAGTCAGGGTGATGGGGATCCCTCTGGAGTCTGCTAAGAGCAGTTCTGCACAATCTAGTGCTGATTTGTCTTTTGCATCCAAGACAAAACAAGAATCTAAAAATCGAACAAAGCAAAGCTCAAAAAACAACGGAAAGCAAAGTGGGCGACTAGCTACAGATTCAATTGGTTTTTATCTAAGCAGCATTGGGAGAGTTCCTCTCCTAACTCCTGCTGAAGAAATTGAACTAGCTCATCATGTCCAAGCCATGAAAGAGCTTCTCTCAATTCCGCCTAAGGAACAAACACCTAGGCAAAGGCATCAAATTCGAATGGGAAAACGAGCTAGAGACAGAATGATGGCCGCAAATCTACGCTTAGTAGTAAGTGTCGCGAAAAAATACCAAAACCAAGGCCTAGAACTACTGGATCTTGTTCAAGAAGGTGCCATAGGACTAGAACGAGCAGTAGATAAATTTGACCCTGCTATGGGGTACAAATTTTCTACTTATGCGTATTGGTGGATTAGGCAAGGAATGACTAGAGCAATTGATAACAGTGCAAGAACTATTCGCCTACCAATTCATATAAGTGAAAAACTTTCTAAAATGAGAAGAATCTCAAGGGAGTTGTCACATCGTTTTGGGCGTCAACCCAACAGATTAGAACTGGCGAATGCGATGGGACTAGACCCAAAAGACTTGGAAGATTTAGTTGCACAAAGTGCACCATGTGCATCACTAGATGCACATGCAAGAGGAGAGGAAGACAGAAGTACCTTAGGTGAACTAATCCCAGATCCAAATGGATCTGAGCCAATGGAAGGAATGGATAGAAGTATCCAAAAAGAACATTTAGGCGGATGGTTATCCCAACTCAATGAAAGAGAACAAAAAATACTTCGATTAAGATTTGGATTAGATGGAGAAGAGCCTTTGACACTCGCTGAAATTGGTAGGCAAATTAATGTGTCTAGAGAAAGAGTCCGGCAACTAGAAGCAAAAGCGATCCTAAAATTACGTGTAATGACTACACATCAAGAGGCAGCATAGTTATTCAATTGAGAAGCATACTTCCACTAATCATTATTGTTAGTTGGATAATCTTTGTATTGCTTGTAGCAATAGTTTCTGGGAAAAAATTTCCAAGCCAAAAAGAGCTAAGTCGTAAAATAGTTCATATAGGCACTGGTCCAGCGATTCCGATAGCATGGTGGTTTCAAATACCCCAAGAAGTTGCGTTGATTTTTGCAGGAACAATTACAATTAGTCTGCTAGCAAATCTTCAATGGGGTTTACTGAAAACATTTGAAGACATAAAGCGCAGAAGCTATGGAACCGTTGCATATGCCCTATCAATAACGATTCTGATTTATTTTTTCTGGACAAAGCAGCCAGCACCAATGATTGCCGGAATTTTAGTCATGGCATTTGGTGATGGCTTTGCTGGGCTTCTAGGAAGTCGAATTAAATCATTTAAATGGAAAGTATCAGGCCAAGAAAAATCAATCGTTGGGACTTTGACAATGTTTATAATTAGTTTTGTAAGCTTATGGATGATAAATTTTTATAGTAGTTATGAATTAAATCAAATTGAAATCTTAGGAATATCACTTTTAGCTGTATCCTTAGAACAAATAGGTAACCTAGGAATTGACAATCTAACAGTCCCTTTAGGCGTTGCCTTTAGCTGGTCATTTCTGTCTTAAATTTGTACCTAACTAACACCCGAAGAAGTCACTGAACTTGCTAGCTCTTCTAGAAGTGACGCCGTTGTTTCTATATCTATGCAAGCATCTGTGATGCTTTGCCCATAGACAAGAGTTGACAAATCTCTTGGAATGGATTGATTACCCTCTACAAGATGACTCTCCAACATGACTCCCATAATATTGTTAGAACCATTTATAATTTGACTAGAAACTTCTTTTAGAACATCAGATTGCCTCTTGAAATCCTTATTTGAATTACCATGACTACAATCAATCATTAATTTCTGAGGCAAACTTACTTTCGCTAACTCTTGTGAGACTTGACAAACAGCTTCTTCATGATAATTAGTGCCCGATTTACCACCTCTTAAAACTAAATGACCATCTGGGTTACCAGTAGTAGTAACTATAGAGGCATGACCATCTTTATTTATACCTAGAAAATGATGTGGTTTTGATGCCGCTTGCATTGCATTAATAGCAATAGTTGCTGTTCCATCAGTTCCATTCTTATAACCAATTGGCATCGACAAACCTGAAGCCATTTCCCTATGTGTTTGACTCTCGGTAGTTCGGGCACCAATAGCTGTCCAACTAATTAGATCTGCAATATATTGCGGTACAACAGGATCTAGTAACTCAGTAGCTGATGGCATACCTTCTCTCGCAAGATGCAACAATAAAGTCCGAGCTCTTCGTAAACCAGTATTAATGTCATAAGAACCATCTAAATGAGGATCGTTAATAAGGCCTTTCCAACCCACTGTAGTCCTAGGTTTTTCAAAATAAACTCTCATTACTATCTCTAATTGAGAGCTATATAAATGCCGCAAGTTATGCAGTTGTTCCGCATAATCCTTAGCCGCATCAACATCATGAACTGAGCATGGCCCAACAATTACTAATAAACGTTTATCTTCTCCTCGAAGAATAGCTTGAATTCTCCTTCGACTAGACGAGACAGTTTCAAGAGCCTCATCATCTATAGGTAAATCACGATGTAGAAGTGCTGGTGGAACCAAAGGTCGCGTATCCACCACATGTAGATCTGAAGTGGTGGTCATATGGCGAATGATCATGACTCCCTAGGGTAATTAACAACGGTCCCAAGAGCAGCCAGAATTTGATTTGAATATGATTATGGATACAAAAGGTATCGGTGGCATACAAGAATGGGAACTGATTCGCGAAATGAGGAATCCTCAAAATGATAGATAACTACCGAAAACTCGCATCAGCACGAGAGAAAATGGGGGTTCCTCCTCTTCCACTCGATGCAGATCAAACCAAAAGCCTTACAGAGCTGCTTGAAAAAGAAGAGTTTAATGATGGTAAGGGTCCTGAACTTCTCAAGCTGCTAACAGAACGAGTACCGCCTGGGGTAGATGAAGCATCTTATGTAAAAGCAACTTGGCTTAAAGCAGTAGGCATTGGCAATATCAAAAGCAATTTAATGAGCCCTTATGAAGCAGTTCGATTATTAGGGACGATGATTGGCGGTTATAACGTTGCAGCACTAATTGAATTTCTAACAAATAATGATCAAGATTTAGCAGCTTGTGCCGCTAAAGGACTAAGTAATACATTACTAGTTTATGATTCAGTAAATGATGTATTAGAACTTGCCAAAACCAACAAATTCGCAAAGCAAGTAATCAATAGCTGGGCTAATGGTGAATGGTTCACCTCTAAAGCTAAAATTTCGCCAGAAATAACACTAACTATTTTCAAAGTAGATGGAGAAATAAATACAGATGATTTATCCCCAGCGACACATGCAACTACCAGGCCTGATATTCCGCTGCATGCTTTGACAATGCTTGAAACACGAGCTCCTAATAGTCTAAAAGAAATACAGCAGCTAAAAGAGAATGGTCATCCGATAGCTTTTGTAGGTGATGTAGTAGGAACTGGTAGTTCTAGGAAATCAGCTATTAACTCTGTTCTTTGGCATATAGGAAATGATATACCTTATGTTCCAAATAAACGTTCTGGTGGGATTATAATTGGAGGAAAAATCGCACCTATTTTCTTTAATACTGCTGAAGATTCAGGAAGTCTGCCAATCGAATGTGAGGTAAGCAACCTAAAAAGTGGTGATATTATTACCATTAAAACTATGGAAGGAAAAATAGAAAATGAACAAAAAGAAATCGTAGCTGAATTTAACCTGAATCCAAGAACTATAACTGATGAAATCCGCGCCGGAGGAAGGATACCATTAATGATTGGACGTGCCTTGACTGATAAAGTAAGAGCAAAATTAGAACTTGGGTCCTCTGACATATTTATTCGTCCAAGTTCACTAAAGAAAGAACTTAAGGGATATACACAAGCTCAGAAAATTGTGGGTCGGGCATGTGGACTCGAGGGAATTAGTCCAGGTACCAGTTGTGAACCAATAATGACAACTGTTGGAAGTCAAGACACTACAGGTCCGATGACAAGAGATGAGATGAAAGAACTTGCATGTCTGGGCTTCTCCGCTGATCTCGTAATGCAAAGCTTTTGCCATACGGCTGCCTATCCAAAACCTATCGATTTAAAAACACATGCAGAGTTACCCGATTTTTTTGCACAACGAGGAGGAGTCGCACTGCGTCCTGGGGACGGAATCATTCATAGCTGGCTAAATAGAATGCTTTTACCAGATACAGTTGGCACTGGAGGCGACAGTCATACGCGCTTTCCACTAGGAATATCATTCCCGGGAGGTTCTGGAGTTGTTGCATTTGCTGCTGCGATTGGGGCAATGCCTCTGGATATGCCTGAATCAGTATTAATCAGATTTAAAGGAGAACTACAAACAGGAATCACATTAAGAGATGTAGTGAATGGAATTCCTTGGATAGCAATTCAAAGAGGGTTATTAACCATTACCAAAGAAAATAAAAAAAATATATTCAATGGAAAAATAATGGAAATAGAAGGACTCCCGAACTTAAAGCTTGAACAAGCATTTGAATTAACAGATGCGACTGCAGAAAGATCCTGTGCAGGTTGTTCAATAAAGCTGTCTGAAGATACTGTTAGTGAATATCTACGGAGCAATGTTGCATTACTAAAAAATATGATTAAGAAAGGATATGAAGACTCAAGAACTATTCAAAGACGTATAGAGGATATGGAAAGTTGGCTAGCTAATCCAAAACTAATTAAAGCTGATAAAAATGCTGAGTATGCGGAAATTATTGATATTGATTTAAACGACTTAAAGGAACCAATTTTGGCATGCCCTAATGATCCAGACAACGTAAAACTTTTAAGTGAAGTTGCTGGCACTCCTATTCAAGAAGTCTTTATCGGGTCATGTATGACTAACATAGGTCATTACAGAGCAGCTGCTAAAATATTAGAAAATGCAGGAAAAAGCAAAGCTACAATTTGGGTTTGTCCACCTACAAGAATGGATGAAGAAATACTAAAAGCTGAAGGTTATTATAAAATATTTGAGAAATCAGGCAGCAGAATGGAAATGCCTGGATGTTCATTATGCATGGGGAATCAAGCTCGTGTAGAAGACAATTCTACTGTTTTCTCAACCAGCACACGTAACTTCAATAATAGGCTTGGCAACGGAGCACAGGTCTTCTTAGGAAGTGCCGAACTTGCTGCTGTATGTGCTCTATTAGGTCATATTCCTAGTCTAGAAGAATACAATCTAGTAGCTGCACAAAAAATAAGACCATTATCTAAAGACATTTATAGATATCTAAATTTCGACAAAATACCAGAATTCATCAATTGATAAAAAAGAATGGAAACCGCTCAATCTATAAGGAGGTCAAATAGCT
>QCGE01000006.1 GCA_003278195.1 Prochlorococcus sp. AG-363-P08 | reverse complement strand
ATTTTGATAGCTTCTCCTTCTTCTAAATGTCTGCTTAGTATTGTCCTCATGATTACATCTGCTGTTACTAATGTCATTTCCGTGTCAATATCTATTGGCCCATAATTACAATCTTCTTCTAAGCGCTCTAATAAGCTTCTTGTAGCTCCTGCCATTGCAGGGAATACTTTTTTTAACTTTGCGACTTGAAATGCTTGGTCAATTAGACGTCGTTGCCATTCCCACTCTTTGCCATTCACTGAGAAAATAGCTCTGCCAATTAATGGTTCTAGAATCCAAAGTGTATAAGGGTGCTTAGGAAAATTTGCAACATCTTCAATTAAAATCTTCCTTACTAACTTAGGATCATTGATTAAGAATACCGGAAGTCCCAGTAAGTTTATTTGACCAAGAGGTATACGGAAATCCCATTCATTAAGTAGTGAAAGCCAAGATTTCCATCCTTTCGCTACCCTGCTTAGGATATTAGAGGTATAGGGCAATGGCTTAGGCCAAGGCGGTTTCAGCAAATTCTCCGGTGGATAGTCAGACATTTGAAGTCTTTTTTTCATCTCCTATTCCTATAAGTAAGCCTGGGAAATCAACTTCATGACATTGGTTGCGTAGGTAATCAAAGTGGAGATTAAATTGATTGAAAATCTGATTTTTTGACTCTGATTTTTTTTCTGATGTAGATAATGTTACTAATTCCATAATGGGATATTGATCCCCAGCAGGTTTTCTTAGCCCAGAGCTCTTGTAAGGGTCTACTCCTGCGAAGCAAAGCATGTCATCCTTTGAAGTCACATCTCTCCATGGGATACGAGGGGAACTCGCTAAGAACGTTAAATCTTCTCGGAATTGTTGAGCATTTGGATATACGGATAAATTAGATAGGTTTTGGCCAAGAGTTAGCAACTCTGTTCTAGCAAGAAGTTCTTCAGCGCAAGGATTCCGCTTTAGTTCTGCTGCAATCATCGCCATTACAAAGCTACCACTACTATGGCCCACTAATCTGATTTTCTGCGCTGGATATTTGGCCTCTAGAAGTATTAACTCCCTTGCCAATGCACCAACTCTTTGCCGTAGTGAATTTTCCTGACATTGCCCAACTCTATGGGTGAAGAGTATAGATCTTGTGAGCCATATTACCCCTAATTTTTCTCCAATTTTCCAGCTTACATAAAGCATTAATAACAGGACTATTAAGCCAACAGTTGTTGAGAAAAGAGCTGAAAATGACAGCATATATATGCTCTGTCTGAGAAGGTTTGCTAGGCCTGCGGAGAGGGAGAATGCGAACAGAGCGAACAGGAGAGGATATGCTCCACATAAAGCCACACCAGGACATAGCTTGGCAATTCGGATAAACCAACCTTTGCAAAGATAAAAATATGCATAAACAAAAGTCTTTTTGAGTATTTCTAATGGCTTCTTTGGCCAGTTTTCGCGGGCAATGTCGTCCCAATGCAGAAAACTAAGCTCGCAGGGATTGAGTTGGATTGATTGATCTGATGACTCTGATTTAGCCTCTAATGACCATCTTGTTATTAGGCCATTGGTTATTCTGCGTCCTGTTCGACAACCTCTACCATTAAGTTCTTTTTGGAATAGCCTTATGTAGTGGGAAGCTCCTCTTGGATCGAAGCCACTAATGAAATAGGTTCGATATGAAGGTTGAGAAGAACAGAATGGGCTTTTGCTCTCTGATTCAGATCTCTTGCAATGATCTGCAGGTTTAGATTCCGGCACTAGGAAAGGAAAATGAGGAAATCAAATAGCATTCTTTTGCTTGGACTGATTTTAGGCTTGCATTCTTCTGGAAGTTTGCTTTCTGCCCAAGTCATTGAGCCAAGGGTAAGCACAACGGATGGTGTAACAACCGCCACTATTAATGTGGCAGTGTCTCCAAGTCGTGCATGGGAAGTTTTGACGGCTTATGAGAGTACAGGCTTAAAGATGCCTGATATAAAAGAAGTCAAGGTTCTTTCAAAAAAAGGAAATTTAATTAAACTATCGCAAGCTTATCAAGCCCCCTATACATTTGGTTTGAGAATAGATGCTGTATTAGTTGTAAAGGAAATACCAGAAACAAAAATCGAATATCAGTTATTAAAGGGTGAGCTTATCCGGTCTCTAAACGGGAAATGGGACTTAGTGCCAACTGCTGCAGGCACCTTAGTTCGCCATCAGCTTGTAATTAAGCCAGAGTTGCCAGACATTTTGAAGCCAATTTTTTTGGAGCTTAGTGAGACTAATTTAAGCCAATCTATGACGATACTTCGCGATTTAATGTTGGGTAATCCAGATTCTTGACTCCTTTTGGAGATGATGTTATCTCATAGTTGATACCGCTCCATTCAACATGCCTAGTAAACATAGCTTTCATAGTTGAAAGCCCAGTAATTAGTTGTCCTAAGAAAAGACCTTTTGTAAAGCTTGGCAATGAATTACATGACTCTTTTAGAGCAACTCTTTTGATCCATACTAACAGTAAAATACATCCTAACTCGTAGATAATGAAAGCAGCTAAATCACCTCGAATTATTATGACTGCTAAAAGAAAGGTTGTACTTATTCCATGAAAACTTATTAGGCTCCAAGCATGATGGTGCAGTCTGACAGTAAGCAGTTGCCTTGTGAGCCAATCCAATAAAACACTGAAATTCAGATCATCACTTCTGTCAATAATTATTAGATCAGGAAGGAATTTGTATTTAAGATTTAATTTCTCAAGAGGTCTTATTAGACTAGTATCCTCGCATAGTGAATGCTTTAAAGTTCTTATCCATTCTCCGTCCTTAATAACTTCCTTTCGCACTGCTAATGATCCACCCCAGGGTATTTCTAGCAGTGTCATCATTACTAATGCTCCTGCATTCCAAACGGCTCTAGACCAGCCTAAAATTGAGTTGTTTTTAGGGGCATACCAACGATTGCCAGAGACAGCTCCAATATTCTCATGTGTAAGACCCTCAGCCAAACATTTTAGCCAATTTTTAGATACAAATGCATCTGCATCTATTAAGGCAACGATATCAGACTTGCTATTTAAGTTTTCGCAGGCCTGACGAATAGCAGAACACTTTAGTGAACCTGTAGGAGGGTAATTTTCAAGTAAACTTATATTAACTTTCTTCCATGTTGGCAGATTCTCTTTTCTTTCTGATAATTGGAGTATCAGATTTTCAACGAATTCTTGTAAGTTTTCAGATTTACTATCAATGATAACCTGAAGTATCCATGGCCCAGGATAATCTTGGACTGCTAAGCGACCAAGCATTTTCTCCAAAGAAAAATCTATTCCTCGTAGACATAAAATCACTTCAGACTGAGGCATTCTTCTGGGATGATTCTTTTTTTTGAAGATATTAATTCTACGCACTTTATAGACCTTTAATGTAAAAAATAAAACAAGTAATGCTTGTAATGAAAGTGCTCCAAATAAAGTTATCTTTATAATGTACTCGATTGTCAAGCTGCTACTGAACTCCGGAAAAGTGAAGAAGCCCATGTACCCATAAGCTCATTGAAGTCTGGACATTGAACATTTAAATCTTTCAATGCAGCTTGTGTAATTGTGCAACTTGGCCGAGCACGAATCCCTAGAGCATTTAGTTCTGGGTAAGTAAGTTGTTCAGGTCCCCATCGCTGTTGGAAAAAAGCTCTTAGTGGATAAAGGGGATTTGTTGGATCAGATGCAATTGCTTCAAGCCAATCTTTCATTGGAATTTGTTTTAAGGGAGCTCCATCAGAAATTAATTTTGCAAGTAGATCATTCAGCATTAATGGTCTTGGGTGTTGAAGATGAAAGCAATGTCCATTAGTTGTATCTTTCCAAGCTAATGCGCTCACTGCATCAGCAACATAATCAACAGGAACTAAATCTAACTCCCAGGCAAGTTGTGGTGCTTTCCCTAAGGCTAAGCATCCTTGTAATAGCCTTTGTAGTAGATCACCCTCATGCCAGTGTCCAGTGACGGAATGTCCGCCTATTAGAGGAGGTCTGTAAATAGCAGTGGGAAGGCCAAGTCTGCCTGCTTGAAGAATAAGGCGTTCACTTACCCACTTTGTTTGTGAGTAACCAATGTGTATTCCTTGCCAATCTTTTAGATCATCACTTTCCAGAATCTCACTATTTCGATAGGCTTCTGCTTCGAATACAGAGACACTTGAAATGTGCTCTATTCTTATTGGATGTTTAGCAGTTGCTAATCTCAAAATCTCTTTAGTGCCTCCAACATTTGCTGCTGAAAGCTGTGCATAGGAGGCCATCTGACTAAGTTGCGCTCCATTATGGAGAATCCCTCCAATGTCTTTAGAGAGATTGAAAAAGTTTTCTTCAGCTAGTCCAAAACTTTGTAGCGATAAATCTCCAAGAATAGGTTCCAATCTTGTTTCCCATGACGCATCCCAAAGCTCATAAAGTGCAAGGTTTGACTTGATCCTCTCTAGACCAATTTGCTTGCTTTTTGCGCGAACTAAGCACTTGATTTGAAGGTCAGGCCATCGCTTTAGTTGACCGGCTAAGAGGTATGCACCCAAGAAACCTGATGCACCAGTGAGGAGTATTTTTTCTCCTGGGGCTGGGTTCGGAGGTATTGAAATAGAGGTCAAATTCTTGTCTAGCTTTGCTTCTTCTCCAAGATTTAGTCCTTCATCATTTTGTTCCCCAACCTGAGGAGTTAGTTGTTTTAAGCCTAGGGCTGCAAGTGCATCTAAACTAGGATCATCAGAAAGGGCGTCAAGGTCTAGCCTAAGCCCTAACTCAGTTTGAATAACAGCAGCATACTCTACTGCCATTAATGAATCTAATCCAAGATTAAATAGAGATTCACTGGAATCAATAGATTCTGGATCAAAGTATTCATCTTCGCTTTCTGCAGCCATGACTTTTGCCAGCCGAACTCTTAATTCATTCATTAGAGCTTCCTGATGTTGATTGTCAGGTAATTCTTTTAGCTTTTGCCAAAGCTTTTCAGAAGCCGAAGGACCGGTTGTTTGGATTAATTCAACAAACCAATCACGCTGCCTAGGGGATGATTGAGATGCAAGTTTCGTCCAGTCATTGTCAACTGCAGCGACTACACCTCCTTCCCCACGCTTGAGGAGCTTGCTTAGTGCTTTTAGTGCATCTTTAGGGTCAAGCATTCCTATCCCAACGCTTTCAAAGCGACGGTCTAATCCCTCAGCCATTCCTTTCCCTGCCCATGGTCCCCATTGAATTGATAATCGAATGTGAGGGGAGTGTTCTGATGCTTCGCAATAACCTTCCATGGCTCCATTCCCTGCGGCATAGGCTGCTTGTCCAGGTGATCCAAGAAGGGCTGCTATGGAAGAGAATCCAATTAGAAAGTCTAACTTTGAACATTTATTTGCAATTTTATCCAGAAGTTGCCAGCCAGATACTTTTGCCGACATATTTTTTTCTACCGAATCTTCGTCAATTGATGAAATTAGAGAGTCATGCTTAACACCTGCGGCATGCAATATCCCTTTTAATGGCATGCTTTTGGGAAGCACTTTTATGGCCTTATTTATTTCCTCTTCTGCAATAGACTTCTCCGTTAGAGAGAAATTGCACTCAACTATTTTATATCTAACTCCTTCACTTTCCAGAAAATTAAGTAGTTTTAATGCCTCGGGACTATGGCTTTGAGTTGATCTGCTTAATAGAATTAGTGATTTTGCTCCTTCTTCAAATAGCCATTTAATCACTTGAAGTCCTATACCTCCAAGTGCGCCACTAATTAAGTAGGTTGCGTTAGCTTTGATAGATAAAGGCTCTATTTTTTTTGGCTGGCTAATTATAACTTTACCTACATGCCTTGCTTGAGCCATGAATTTGAAAGCTTCTTTGAACTTATCTATTTGCCAGACCTTTTGTGGAATATTTTTTATTATTCCTTTCGAGAATTCTACTGTGAGTTCATGTAGTAAGTTGCTGATTGTTTTAGGTTCTGCTACTGCTATTTCAAGTAAGTCAAACGGTAAGTATTGTGCATCAGGTCTTCTTTTGGTGGCTTTTTCTTTACTCCATATGTCGATCTTTCCAAGTTCTATGAATCGCCCACCTGTTTTTAATGTGCTGAAACTAGCTTCTACCCAAGCTCCTTTAAGGCTATTAAGTACGACGTCTACTCCTTCATTGTTTGTAGAAGCCAGTAGCTGATCTTTAAAGCTAAGGCTTCTTGAGTCGAAAACTTTTTCTACGCCTTGTTCTAAGAGCAATGCATGCTTTGCTTCACTAGCAGTTGCAAAAACTCTTGCACCTGCTTTTTTTGCTATTTGGACGGCTGCTTGACCAACTCCTCCGGCAGCAGCATGAATAAGAATCTTTTCGTTCTTTTTAAGATTGGCAAGTTTTTCTAGGCCATATTTTGCAGTAAGGAAAGCAGTTGAAAAGCTTGCTCCGTCTTCAGCTGACATTTCTTTAGGGAGCGAAATACAAAGTTCTTCTCTAGTTACAACATGGCTTGCGAGGCTGCCAATAGTTAGAGCTGCTATAACTCTTTTCCCTATTAGTTCTTTGGAAACTTCCGGTCCTGCTGCAACTACTATCCCTACCGCTTCTCCACCAAATGGCAGGCTGGACAGATTATCTAGGCCTAGAGAAGTTGCATGGTCTTTTAGTAAACCAAGGGCATTTAGTACATCTCTAAAATTTAGGCCAGTTGCTTCAACTGCTATTTCGACTTCTCCAGCCAGTAAGTTGGAGGCGTGGAGAGGTCTTCTATATAAACCTTCTATTCGTCCAGTTCCGTCGGATCTAATTTGAAACCTTTCTTCCTCTAGTTTTGTTAGTTTTGGCCCCTTTAAGATTCCATTATCCCATAATAGTTCTGATTGTTCTTTAGTTCTTGCCCATATTTCTCCCCAGTCTTTGTGGGTAGGTTGTTTTGCTGATCCTGAAGAAAAATGTAATGTAGTGAGTTCCCAATTAGGACGTTCAATAGACAGGCTGCGTTGAAATGACTTCAATGCACTTGTAGCTGGTGAAATACCTTCAAGTACAAGAAGGATGGGTCTATTAGTGTTCTCCTCTAAATACTTTATTTCCTTTAAGAATTTCTTGGTAACCAGTTTTGGGTCTTTTTCATTGCGGTCTGGCCAAATTATTAATGGACTATTAGGCTCTTCTATGTCCTTAGTACTATTTATCAAGTTAATTGTAATATCTTTTGCTTCTGCCCAGGATTTAAGACTATTTGAAAATTCGGAGTTTGAATTACCTGCAAGGAAGATTTTTTCTGGCTCAATATATGCAGCTGAATTTAAATTATTTCTAAGAGGAGACCATTCTGTTTGATATAAACCTGTTGCTTCTAAGTGAGTTGCTTTAGGGGGGAAAAGTAGATCCAGTACTGAACGCGTAATTCTGCGTAATCTAAGCCCATTTATGATTCCTAAATAATTTCCATTTTTTGTGATTTCTATATCAGCAAGTAAAGTTAGATTTTTATCGTCTGATGGCTGCAAAGTAGCTTTGCATTCGAATTCATCTGGGAGAGGCCATTCTTTCAGTTCAATATGACCTATTTCGACAGGAAGGAATAATTGCCCGTTTGCCCTGTTAGGGGCAATGCATGCAGCAACTGATTGGAAACAACCATCTATTAAGCATCTATCAGGAGCATCTTTAGGCCTTTTGAGTGTTGCCCAGGAAATGTTTTTCTTAGCTTTCAGGATCTGGATTGGTTGATAAAGCTCACCATATAAAAAACCTATCGAAGATAGGTTTTTGTAAAATTTAGCTGGTTCAATAGATATAACCTCAGAATCTGAAATCTCTTTCTCTTCATTATGTTTGTGCTGTTTTATAGGTTCGGATAATTCGAAATCCAACTGACCATGTCTTTGCCATCCTTCAGAATTACTTTGGCTGTAAAAGTTCATTACCCCTTGTTGAAGTAATGCTTGGAAATCGAACTCTTGGTTATTAGCTTTTAAAGGGTAGTCAATTCTTAGATTAGAGAGATTAGTTTTCTCACCCCTTTCTTTTTTAAGGTCCAAGGCTAAGGCTAGATAGCCCGCGGCAGGAAAAACAATCCATTCCCTAATGACGTGATCATTCAAGTCTGGAATGTTTTCTAATTTGAAAGTTGTTTTAAAGTGTTCTATAGGTCCTGGTAGATCGATTGAATTCAGACTTAGTTTTGTATTGGCTAAATTCTTGGTTGATTCATTTGGGGATTTCCCTATATGTTCAAGCCAGAGGCTCGACTTTGAGTGCTCACTTTTTAGTTCGTTCCACCAATATCTTTGCTTTATAAAAGGATGACCTGGTAATTTTACTGGTTTGTATGGGAATTCCTTATGAAGATTTTTCCAGTTAATACTCTTTGCTTTCCCTATATCAGCAGCTAACTCTTTCAAGTACTTTATTTCATCTTTTCTATTTTCCCCAAGCCTATTTTTGTCAAGCGCCCCTCCTAGACTATTCTCTATGGATATTCCGGATTCGGCTTCTCCAATCCATGCGGGTTCAGTTTTTCTCTGAAGTTGAGATATTATTTCCTCACGACTTCTTCCAATAACAATAATGCGATGGGGGAAGAGAGTTCTTCCAAAATGCGTGCTGCAAATGATGTCATTTAGGCTTATATCTTTATGGTTAGAAATAAAAATTGAATACTTTTCACTTAGGATTTCTAAGGCAGAAGAGCTTTTAGCGGAAAGGCAAAGTAAGTAAATAGGAGGTTCAAGTTTTTCTTTTGAATCGGAAGAATCTTCTTGAAGTGATTTCGGGCAATCACTTAGTATTGCATGAGCATTTGTGCCTCCAAATCCAAAGGAACTTACACCAGCTATTAATTCTTTATTTGGTTCGGGAAATGATTCGAGTGTTGTTTGTACTTTTAATCCCAGCTTCTCAAAATCTATTAATGGATTAGGTTTTTGAAAATGTAAATTAGCCGGGATCTGCCTCTCTTTTAGGCATAGAACGGTTTTGATTAGACCTGTTATTCCTGCAGCGGTTTCTCCATGTCCAAGGTTTGTTTTGACTGAGCCCACTCTGCATGGTTTGTTTTTTTTACGCCCTTGGCTAAGAACACTCCCTAACGCTCTCAGTTCGATAGGGTCTCCTTGTCTTGTCCCAGTACCATGCGCTTCTACGTATTGGGTTTCTGAGGGATTAATCCCGGCGCGGTTGTAAGCGGCCTGGACGCAAGCAGATTGAGTCCTTTGACTTGGTGCAGCTAGCCCTTGACTCCTGCCGTCAGAATTTACTGCTGTGCCTCTAATTAAGGCATGAATTGGGTCTCCATCTTTGAGCGCTTTTGCTAGTGGTTTAAGCAGTACTACGCCCGCTCCTTCGGAACGTACATATCCATTCGCTTCAGCATCAAAGCTTTTACACCGCCCTTCTGGCGAAAGTAATCCAGCTTTGCAAAAGCTCATTTGGATCCCTGGATGAATGAGAGCCTGAACTCCTCCTGCTATTGCAAGATCAGATTCTCCTTGCCAAAGGCTTTTACATGCCAAATGAACAGCAACTAAAGAGGAAGAGCATGCTGTATCAACTGTGAAGCTTGGGCCTTTTAAGTCAAGAAAATAGGAGAGGCGGTTAGCTGCAATACAGCCAGTATTTCCAGGCAGTATGAAAGGTTCATTATCAGGAGTAACATAATTTTCATTCGAGGCCCACAAAAGGGAGCTGTAGTCAGCACTGGATATCCCAATAAAAACACCTACGGCGTTACCTCTGAGTTTTTCCAGAGGCTGTCTGGAATCTTCTATAGATCTCCATGCAACTTCAAGGAGAAGACGTTGCTGAGGATCCATGCATATAGCTTCTCTAGGAGTGATTCCAAAAAAACCTGGGTCAAAAAGGTCAATATCCTCAACAAATCCTCCTCTTCGCACATGTTGAGTTAAAGGGTTTCTTGGATCTGGATTGAAATGAGAGTTAAGATCCCACCTCTCGCTTGGGACTTCACTGATCGCATTTTTTTCATTGCATAGCATCTCCCAGAACTGCTCCGGGGTATCTATACCGCCTGGCAGGCGGCAGCCAATGCCAATTATTGCGATGGAGTCCTGCATAGCTTTTAAGCTGACTCCAATATCAACTGCTTAATTCCATCAACATCACCTTCTAATCGATTGTGGTTGTATGCCAGTTGAATAAGCTCATGCTTCTTAGGCTTTTTAAGCCATTCTGTTAAAAGCACCAAGAGATCTTTGGGATTTTTTATTGCTATGTCAATACCTCGGGTAGAGAAGTAACGTCTAGCGAGTAACTCTTGAGGCATAGTGCTTCCAAATCCATTAAATATCAGTACGCATCCTGACGCTATAGCCTCAGTGGCAGTCCTTGCTCCTGGCCTCGCAACCATTACCCAAGCTTTTTTATAAAGCTTTGCCATCTCTGCAGGGCTTTGAAAACCAATGGCTTTGAGAGAAAGCTCTGGGTTTCTATGGCTCCAATGAAGTAGTTCATTCCTAGCGGCAACTCTTTTCCCGCATAGTGCTATTACCTGGATTTGCCCAGCGAGTGGAAGTAATTCAGTAAGTAAATTCACATGATTATTGGAACCATTGGCGCCACTGCCCAGTACAACTAATGGTAATGAAGAGTTAGGAGCATTCTCATTGCTTGACTGTTGGATTAATGACTCAAATGAGGGATCAAATAATGGCCCTAGAATTTTCACACGATTTTTAGGAATACCTCTATTTATAACTTCTTTTGCAGCTTCTTGAGTTAGAGCCCAGAAACTGTCGGCTTTAGGAGATATCCAATTACGACTGAATCCGAAACCTCCATCTAATTCGGTGCAACATGTAATACATCGGACAGATCTTCCAAGAACTCTTTTTGATAGATCAAAGTGTCCTCTGTTTATATGTGGATGGGTTGAAATAATTAGATTCGGCTGAAAATCCCTCAGCAAGCTTATTAAATATCTACGTCCAAATATTACTGTCCCAGGCTTAACAAGATCTTCAAACTCGACTATCCGCCAGTAAATTTGATGAAGCCAGGGCCAATGCTTTTGTATCCAGTTATAGAGATTGACACTTGTTCGCATGACAAGACTTGCTTTCTCAAGCAAATGCTCAACATGAACTGAGCCATCTGGATCCCATATCTTAAGCCATTTACCTATTGAATAGGCTGCTGCATCATGGGCAGTGCCTCCACTAGAAGTAAGAATTAGAACTCGCATAAATAGACCTTTATTTATAAATAGTTGAATGTAAATTCTTTTTTTGGTTGATACTTGATAAAAGTAGTACCCATCCCATTGCTCCAAGCGTAACTGCAATAGCTCTACCATCCCCTGTCCCAAGTGATAACTTGAGCCAGTAAGGGAAATTTTGCCAAGTCAAAATGGGTTGAATTACTTGATCTACTACTAATGAGATAGTAATAAAAGCAATTAATCTTGCAGACCACTCAAATGTATATCGAATAGCATAAATACCTGGCAAATCCTCTGGTGGAGCAAGCTGACTCCAAGCTTGCTGGACAGATGACATGACAATTGGCAAGCCAAAGCTAAATATCAAAACGCCTAAAAACCATATGAATTCTTGGGATGCAAAAAACTGTAGGCCTGCTCCCATGAGGACAAGTGCTTGAATGAAAACCATATTTAGCCAGATGCGCTTCCACTGAAAACCTAGTGACTTTTGCCAAGCCAGAAGACCAAATCCATATCCTATAAATGCAACAAAAATAACTAATGCCATGTGGCTAGTGCCATATGAAACAGCTACCCATGCTGGGAAGAGAACTTCTGTTGCGGCGTAAGAGAAGGCAATGGCACTGGTCATAACTAAGGCGACTTTCGCCAGAGGAAATCTTGTCCATAATTGCTTTAACATTTTCAAATGTTTAATTGTCTGAAACCCATTCCAGGCAGCCGATTTCTTGGAAAGTCTAGTGAATTGTGGGGACCAAGGTGCGGCCAAAACAAAAATGAGGGCTAGCAAGAAACTCAAGCCATCTAGTGCGAGTACCCCTTTTAAACCAAGCAAGCCTGATAGCCAGGTCCCAAGGAATGGCGCCAGTGCAAGGATCAGGCTATCTGTACTCGCGAAAAGACCATTGGCGCGAATTAGGGAATCTTTGTCAACAAATAAAATTGGTATAAGAGATGAAAAACTGAGGATTAAAGTTGCTTCAGCCATTGCAGCTATGGCCTGTAAAAGCAGTAATGGGAGTAAAAGAGGGATTGCATCGCCTTGAAGAAGTAACCCAGCGAAAGCAATCGTGCAGAGAGCCCCAATAGCATTGGAAATGAGCATCACTCGTTTACGTGACCATTGAGCTAATCGGACACCTATGAGAGGTAAGACAATTATTCGAGCTAATTGAACAGTTAATGCAACCAACGCAAAGTCCATTAGGCGTTGAGTGTTTGCAAAAAACCAAAGGCCGATCCCATAAAGACTTGTTTGTGTCCCTAAATTGGATATCAATTGGCCAATCCAAAGTAAAAGAAAGGTTTTTTTTGCTTTATCTGCTAATAGATTCATTCAAAGATTATTCCTTATCGCAATCACCATTGCGGATGGTTTCTGTAAATCTTAGTTGTCAAATTTTATTACGCCAATTAAGTAATTGGATAATCAGAGTTGATGCCTAGTGAAACTTCTTAGACGCTTCTGCTCCCTAAGGACTTTTGATCAGGTTGCGAAAGATGAGTATTGAACACATTGTTTTAGCTGGAGGAGGCCATAGCCATGCTTTGTTGTTAAGGCGATGGGCCATGAGGCCAAGCTTTAGACCTTCCTGTGAGATAACACTTGTCACTCGTAGGAGTAGTACTTTCTATTCAGGAATGCTTCCAGGCTTTATATCAGGACATTATGCAAGAGATCAAGTTGAAATAGATTTGAGGCGATTAACCGAACTTTGTAATATTGCATTAGTTATTGCTGAAATTATTGGTTTAGATCTAAGGGACAAAAAGGTGGTTTTGTCAGGGCGACCTCCAATTGGCTTCGATATCCTTAGCCTTGATGTAGGAGCTGAAACTAAATTTCCATCTGCATCTAGAAATCTTTTTGACAAAAAGGAGATAATCCCAGTAAGACCATTAGCTAGGGCCTTGTCTTTTCTTGAAGAACAAGACAAAGAGGCTTTATCTTCATCCCCTAGGCCTTTTAGGTTGATTGGTGGAGGGCTTACAGGAATTGAGGTAGCATTGGCACTTAGAAACAGATGGCCTTTTCGACCTTTATATATTCATACTGATCAGACAAAACTTATATCTCTTTTTAGAAGAGTTTTAGAGATTTCTTCACTTGAGATTATTAACTCTTGCGATTCCATTCAAGGACCTGCTTTGCTATGTACTGGCAGTAAAGCACCAGATTGGTTGGGTAATAGTGGATTGCAAGTAGATTCAGTTGGGAGGGTGCTAACTACTAATAAGCTTCAAGTAATAGGAAATAATTATATTTTTGCTAGTGGCGATTGTGGTGTTTTAAAAGATAATCCAAGACCTGCTTCTGGTGTTTGGGCTGTAAGGGCGGCAGAGCCTTTAGCTAAAAATATTGAGCGCTTGAGCAAACAAAAGACTTTAAAGAAATGGTACCCTCAAAAGGATGCATTGAAGTTGATAGGTTATCAATCTCCATCAAAAGATTCTTTTGCTCTTGCCATTTTTTACGGATACAAGTTTGGCCCTTATCGTTTCCTTTGGGACTTAAAGAAGTATATTGATCTCCGCTTTATTTCACTTTTTGATGACTTGCTAACTTCGAAAAGTAAAAAGTCTATGCTTCAGCAAGATGGCTCTTGCCGAGGATGTGGGGCAAAGATTCCTGCAGAATTTTTATTTGATTCTTTAAAAAAATCAGGCCTTTCTTTTATTAATGAAGAGCCTAAAGATGCTGTCGAAGTTGGATCGGCAGCAATGGGGAGAAAGTTACTTCAAAGTGTGGATGGTTTTCCTGCTTTAGTTAGCGACCCTTGGTTAAATGGTCGACTGACAGCATTGCATGCGAGCTCAGATCTTTGGGCAAGTGGAGCCAATGTCATTTCTGCTCAGTCAGTAATAACATTGCCATTAGTTCACTCTGAATTACAAAAAGAATTCCTTGTTCAGACCCTTTCTGGAATTCAATCAGCTTTAAAGAATCAGGGGGCGACTTTGATAGGGGGACATACGTTGGAAGCAAGAACCATGCCTCCAAAGCCATATAGTTTGGGCATACAAATTAGCCTTAGTGTTAATGGAAGCTTTAAGGATGAATCACCTCCATGGTTGAAAGGACCCTTGATGAAGGGAGATAGGCTTTTAATTAGCAGGCCTATTGGTACTGGTGTTTTGTTTGCCGCTGCAATGCGCTGTGAGGCTAAATCTAGTGATATTGATAATGTTTTGAAGCAGATTTCATTAAGCCAGCATCAACTTATGGAGGAACTTCGTTTTTTAGAAAAAGATTTTTCAGGCTCATGTCCAATTCATGCTTGTACAGACATCACGGGTTTTGGATTGTTAGGGCATCTGAAGGAGATGCTTGAATTCTCTAATAAAAAATCAAGAAGCTCTGGAGAGAAAACAACAGTTCGTGCTTCTATTGTTTTAAGTAAAATACCTGCTTATAAAGGCTCATTGGAAATGTTTGGTAAAGGTATATTTAGTTCATTAGCTCCCTACAATAGGCAGTTTTGGGATTTACTTGATATGCAATCAGTTGGCTTGCCTATGGTAAGCCTAGAATTAGACAATCTGAACCGAAAAAATAGAAGGTATAAGCATTTAATGGAATTAATTGTTGACCCTCAAACCTGTGGACCATTGTTGATCTCTTGTTCAGAGAAATTCGCTGAACGACTTGTTAAACTTGGGAAATGGCATGATATAGGCTATGTAAATTAGATGAATATTTTAGGTATTATTTCTGACTTCCTGGCATTTGATAGCAGAATAAATTATCGATTCTTTTGTATCTAAGGCGTTTTAATTCATTCCCAAGCTCTGGCCCTTGTCTCCAGCCATTATCTATTAGTTCTTTGGCTGAAATCTCGGGTTTAACATGTCTCCAACTAGCCCACCAGCGAATAAGTGGTTTCCAATTATTGATTTTCATGCATGCAGTTAGGGCAATAGATTCTGGTTTAAGATTTTCACTTTCAATTACCTGTGACCATTGAGAAGGCAACCAAGATGAACATTTCCCATTGGTCTCCCAGCCCCGAATAAGAGATTTCAGTTTAATAGAATCCTTGATCACTTGCTGCTGATGAATAGGTAATCCAAGACGAATTGCTATGGCGAGAGGTTCAGATGTATTGGCAACTAGCGTGGTAATTGATGATAGTCCCATGCGCTTACCCATCCTTACTTGTTGATGGAGATTTGGTTCCTTATTGAGTCTTTTATCAAGGAACTGTAGTCCTCCTAATTCCTTTAGCAATGTTAATGACTCTGCCCAAGATTTGATTGACAATGTCAGCTCTAACTCCATTCTTAAGCGTGAAGATAAAGCCGGTGGGGCTTTATCTGGGTTGTCACCTTGCTTCCAATCCCAAGGCCAATTGCTTATGGTTGATTCAATTTGCTTTATAGATTCATTTGTTAAGCTAAAACCAAGTTTTGCAGCATACCTGGCTGCTCTTATCACCCTGGTGGGATCTTCTTCTACACTTTTTTGATGTAAAAATGAAAGTTTTTTTGAATGAAGAGAATTGACTCCATTTAGGACATCAATTATTTCACCTTTAGGTATCTCAATTGCAATAGCATTAACGCTAAAGTCTCTTCTTAAAAGATCTCTTTCTATTGGACAATCACTGACAGTTGGATTTGCTCCAGGGAATTTATATATTTCTTTTCTAGAGCTAGAAATGTCTATGATTAATCCATCCAATGTGATTTTTGCAGAGTCGTAGATATTGTTTGTGATTAATTCACTTGTTCTATTTTTATCTATATTTTTATTTAATTCCTCCGCAATTTTTGTTGCAGAACCTTCTACAACAAGGTCAATATCGTTCGTTCCTGTGGGGAGATAATTGCTAGATCTTCTTAGTAGTCCATCTCGAACAGCGCCACCAACAAAAGCCATACGTTTTATCTTTGCATTTCTTGCTGCGTCCATTAAGTCCTCAATGAGAGCTTTTGGTATTTCTGGAAGAGCTTCCCAGTATCCCGGGTTAACCGGCATCTTCATTTTTTGGATCAATAGAGATTCTTGTACCCAATCAAAAAAAAGAAAATTTGGTTGGTTCTCTTTAGTTTGTTCCCGAAGGGATGATTGGCGCAAGGCGTGGATCAAGAATTTTTGGACCCATGCCTTTGAATTTGACCGCAATTGATACTTTTTGGCCACTACCAAATCTATGGGTGATTTCTCCTTCTCCAAAGCTTGCATGGATTAGTCGATCCCCCACCTCCCAGGTTTTCCCAGGGGATGGTCCGGAATTGATTTTACGAACAGCATTAGTTGGATTACTTTCTTCTCCACCAGCTAAGACTTTTAAACTTTCTGCACGATCAGTTCTTGTGAGCCTGTTTAGTCTCTGTTCTCTCCTGACAGCAGTACCACCAGTGCGAGGTAAGTCACCTTTTACAAGTGATTCTGGCAGCTCAGAAAGAAATAGTGAGGGAACTGCAGGCTCTCTCATTCCACCCCATAGACGTCTTTCTGAAGCATGAAATAGAAATAATCTTTCTTGGGCTCTTGTTATACCTACATAGCAAAGTCGCCTTTCTTCCTCCAGAGCGGAGGGATTGTCCAATGAGCGATAACTGGGGAATAAACCCTGTTCCATTCCTACTATGCACACAACAGGGAATTCGAGCCCTTTGCTGCTATGAAGAGTCATTAGGGTTACTCGATCAATCGAGGTATCTTTATTGTCTGAATCGCTTGCTAATGCTGCTGATTCAAGGAAACTTTCAATTGAACCCTCATCACTTTCTTCTTGGTGTTGTATAGCAGCATTGACAAGTTCTTGAAGATTACGCCTTCTTTCATCAGCTTCATCAGTTGCATCTGCAATTAGTTCATTTAGGTAACCACTCTTTTCGATGACGTGTTGTATTACTTCGTGAGAGGGCAAGAAATCAATATTCTCTTTTAGATCATTAATTAGCTCACAAAACTGCAATAAACCTTTTGAAGAACGCCCCCCTAATGTTCTCACTGCATCTGCATCACTTACTACATCCCAGAGTGGAATTGAAAGTTGATTTGCCGCATCAGTTAAACGTTGTATTGTTGTTTTTCCTATCCCTCTTTTGGGTACATTTAAAACTCTTAAGAGACTTACTGTATCGGATGGATTAATAAGAACTTTTAAATAACATAAAATATCTTTTATCTCACGCCTGTCGTAAAAACGAAGTCCTCCAACTACTACATAAGGGATGCCCCAACGGACTAAAGATTCTTCAATAGATCTTGATTGTGCATTGGTTCTATAAAGTATTGTCATATCTCGCCAGCTGATTTCACTTTCTGCTGCTTGCAATATCCTTAGTCGATGTATTACAGCTTCTGCTTCAGCGATTTCATCATCACATCTTGTTAGAGAGATTAATTCTCCTTCTCCCCTTGTTGCCTTTAAAACTTTATCTATTCGCTCAGTATTATTTCTTATAAGTGCATTTGCTGCATTTAATATTGTTTCTGAGGAACGATAGTTTTCTTCCAACTTTACCATTGTTTCAGTTAAACTATCTGGCTCTTTGTCACCAAAGTCGCCTTGGAAGTCCATAAGTATAGTGAAGTCAGCAGCGCGGAAACTGTATATACTTTGGTCAGCATCTCCTACTACAAATATTGATCTAGATCTCCAGTTTTGAAAATTCTCAGGAGAAATACCATCTGTTACTAATAGTCTAATTAAGTCATATTGTGTGCGGTTAGTATCTTGATACTCATCAACTAAAACATGTTTGAATCTTTCATGCCAGTAATTACGTACTTGCTCATTTTGATTTAAAAGTTGCACTGGTATAAGCAGCAGATCATCAAAATCAAGTGCATTATTAGCTGCAAGTGCAGATCTATAACGTCTATAGGTTTCTGCGATAAGTTTCTTGCGTTGACCATCTGCTTCATCTTCAAGTTGATCTGGCATTAAACCTTGATTTTTAGCATTACTAATTGCCCATTTAATTTTTTTAGGTTCAAATCTTTTTGGGTCCAACTGCAATTCCTGGATAATTATTTCTTTGATAAGACTTATGGAGTCTTTTTCATCAAATATTGAGAATTGCCTCGTCCAAGTCAAGCCTTCTTTGTCTTTAAACTTGTCAATATCAAATCGTAAGAGACGTGAAAACAGAGCATGAAATGTACCAATCCAAAGATTTTTTGTTATTTCTTGGTAGATTTTGCTCCTTATTTCCCTTTGGTTAATCATTTTCAATGTTTTAAACGGTTGACCAAATTGTTCTTCAGATACATTCTGTGCTAGCAGAATCTCAAGCCTTTCTTTCATTTCTCTTGCAGCTTTATTGGTGAAAGTTACAGCCAATATGTTTGTTGGATCGACTTTATAATTCTTGATTAAATGAGCTATCCGATGCGTTAATGCACGGGTCTTACCACTTCCTGCTCCTGCTACAACAAGCAGTGGCCCACTATGGTGGTCCACTGCTTTGCGTTGAGCATTATTGAGGCCATCTAGAAAGCTCATCGAGAAAGGTTATATGGGTTCGGTAAAAACTTCTTGAAGTGTTTTCTAAGAGGAAAGCTTTGTCAGACTATTGGCTTCTACTTCATGGGGATCACTCTAGTGCCGTTGGCTCTTTTTAATGGGAGTTATTTAGGGAATACTCCTACTGGAATAGGAGTTGTAGCAAGGGATTTAGTCAGAGAGTTGGATCCCCAGAAGGTGCCCCTTCTGGATCCTCTTGGGGGGAGCAGGAAAGGAAGTATTCCTATTCCGGCAAATTTGATGCCGGAGTTAGGACTTAGGGGGCACATGAGGAGGTTGTTGTGGACGCAGACAAAACTACCCTTGATTTTGAGGCGAGCAGGTTCACCAATTTTGCTCTCTCCTCTCCCTGAAGCGCCACTTCTCAGAGAGGTACGTTCTGTTGTTATAGCCCATGACTTGTTGCCTCTGAGGTATCCACGGTTAACCCCTCTTTTGCCATATCACTTGTCATATGTGCCTTTTGTTATGCATACAGCAAAAAAGATTTTGTGTAATTCAGAGGCAACAGCTAGGGAGGTGCATGGACGTCTAAAAATTCCTATTCGAAAACTTATAACGATTCCTATTGGCTTTGATCAAGGCAAACTGCGTTATTTAAATCTAATTAGAAGTAATTTCTTTCTTGTGCTAGGACGTCATAATCCTCATAAGAATCTTCAGACAGCTTTACAGGCTTTGTCAAAAATAAGGCGCAAAGATTTAGAAATTTGGTTTGTTGGCCCAAATGATCGCAGGTATACTCCAAAACTAAGGAAAATGGCAGATGAATTAGGAATCTCAGGCCAGTGCAGGTGGATACCTTGGGTAGATGATCAAGAAAGACTGCGGCTTTTAAATACATGCCAGGCCTTGTTGATCATTAGTCTATGGGAGGGATTTGGCCTTCCTGCCCTAGAAGCAATGGCTTGTAAAACACCTGTAATTGCATCTAAAGCAGGTGCGCTTCCAGAGGTTGTGGGGAAGGCTGGATTATTGGTGAACCCAAGGGATCCAGAAGAAGTTGCTTCAGCAATGCTTGAAGTTATTAATGATTTGAATCTAAGAAGAAATATTATTGATAATGGTACAGAAAAGGTAAGAGAACATAAATGGAGTAATAGTGCAAGAATCGTTGAACGTGTATTGGAAGAATTGCAATAGATTAACATAAGATATCTATAAATAATTTAATATAAGCATTGCGCCTATTTGTTTGTCTTGCGCCAAAGAGATGACAACTTACTTTATTAATTTATATGCTCTAATCTGCAAATCTTGTTTATTTTTTGAACTCCAAATCCCAGTATCGATTGATGGCTTTTAAGGCGATATCCCACCTTTTTGATAATTCTTTTTCATTATATTTTGCAATTAACCTGTCTGCATTCTCTGTGCTCGTCACCCATTCATTTGGGTTATTTACGGCTGATACAATGTTTTCCAGGTCTTTATTTGGATTTCCAGAATATATCTGATGTCCAATAATTCCTGGTTCAAGATAATCGGATAAACCGTGATTAAAACTTGAGAAGACAACACAACCGCAAGCAATTGCTTCCATTGGTGGCAAGCCAAATCCCTCTGTGAGCCGGTGTCTCTTCCAATACTCAGATGAGTCATAAAGGTATACTTTTGACTCATTGAAGAGTTTTGCTATGTCATCAACCCAAGTAGATTGAACCTTTACATTGAGGCCCAGCTTTTTCAGCTTGGGAACAAGTTGCTTTAAGATATATTTACTAGATTTGCGTTTTTGTACTAATACATCCGTTTCTCTTCCTGGAGTATTTTCTGCATTTTCAAAAATATTTTTCTTGCGAGCACCTTGGTCTATCCAGAACTGTTCAAGAGCATTTTCAATTAGAAATATTGGATTTTCAGGAGCTTTTTCTCCCCAGTAACCAAGAGTATTTTTGCTGACAGCCAAGATAGGTATGTTTTTTGGCAGGCTAAATCCATAGCCACAGCTATGTGCATGGTAAGCAATGGCTCTTCCTTTCAGCTTATTTATTAACTTAGGGATGTCATAGCCCCAACTGATTATCCAAAGTGAAGATTCTTTTGAGATTTCTTTTTTGAGAGCCTCATTCAAGAAAGGAAAATTTTTTTCACGTTGCTTGTAGGTGACAACTTGGGTTGAGTAATTTTCTTCTAAGACTCTTGAGGCTTGTAGTCCTACTTTTAGTCCGCCACATAAATATTTACCTGAAGTTCCTGGAAGGAGGAAGTAAATCTTTCGTGCAGAACACATAATTCAATCGGCACCACTATGGCTCAAGAGCATTAGGAATCACTATTCAACCGTTCTAATAAGTTTAATAGTGATTCCTGATTAGAGAGATTTTCAATTAACTCGCTTATTCTAACCTAACAATAGAAATATTTGTGTAGATTCATACCTGATTAATTTAAATAAACCAATTATTATAAGTTGGCATTGAGTTGATCGTTTAATGTCAAGAGTAATTGATTGATTCGATTTAATTCGGCATGCTCTTCAATTATTGAGTTGATTTTCTTTTGTGGCATCCGTAGTTTTTGAGCGATTTTAATAACTTCTTTAGTAAGACGTTCTTTGTATGCTTTTAATTCGGCTATTGAAGATTCCAATTCATGGGATGAAGGCTCAGGCATGGCTTCCGGAAGTCACATTGAAAGATTGAATACCTATATACAAGCATCTCTTCCGATCTTGGCTGCAAGAAGTTCTTTCGTGAAATGATTTTTTCTCCTTACTGAAGCTCTTTTGTTCTATCACTAATCCCATTCAGGGGTTTTGGAGGAATGGATTTTGTATTGGCCTGCTTCTGTCCTTAAGTATTAGGGGATATCTTTGGGGCAGTTGGTTACGAACCGTTGCGTTACCTCCATTTGTTGAGTGTGCTACGAATTCAAAGGCGTAGGTTTACTAGGTTGCATAACCATTTATACGGGTCAAGTTCAATCGATTTCAATGATCAATAAGCTTAGGAGAGTGCCCTGAGGCTTCTTCTGACTAAACCCTTAAAACGGTGAATATCTGATCAACACTTCGTTTACTGGCTTAAATGGATAGCAAATTCAGTTCCATTAACTGTCTAGCTAGCTAATGCTCGATGCCTTCTCCCGTGCTGTAGTCAGTGCTGACGCAAAAGGATCCCCAATTGGAGCGAGCGAACTAGTCGCTCTGCGTAAGTATGTCTCGGACGCAAACAAAAGAATTGACGCCACTTTGGCAATCACTCAAAACGTTTCCTGCATTGCGGCAGACGCAGTAGCTGGAATGGTTTGTGAGAACACAGGGATGACACAACCAGGTGGTAATTGTTATCCAACCAGGAGAATGGCAGCTTGCTTGCGAGATGGAGAAATAATTTTGCGCTACGTAAGCTATGCCTTGCTCGCTGGAGATCCATCCATACTTGATGATCGTTGTATTAACGGCCTTAAGGAGACTTACGTAGCCCTAGGAGTCCCGATTGCTAATGCAGTGAGAGCAATTGAGATCATGAAGGTAGCTACTGTTGCGATCATGACTGAAACTAATTCTGGGCGTAAAATGTTTGAGGGCATCAATTCTGGTTCGGGTGCACAATGTCAGGAAATCGCTGCCGAAGCGGCTTCTTACTTTGATCGAGTAATCAGTGCTATCAGCTGAATTACACTTCTTGATCCCACCCTTTCTTGACCAAATCTCACCTCCTTAAAGTTGGGGAGCTAAAGAAAACATGAAATCCGCAGTCACAACCGTAGTGACAGCAGCTGATGCAGCTGGTCGCTTCCCTAGTACTAGTGATATAGAGGCAGTTAAGGGCTCTTTTGATCGTGCCTCTGCCCGAATGAAAGCTGCAGAAAAATTGGCGTCTGGTATAGACCAAGTCACTGCAGATGCAGTTGATGCAGTGTATGGGAAAGGTTCCTACGACCAAGCAAATAAAGACAAGTGTGCAAGGGATATTCATCATTACCTACGATTGATAAATTATTGTCTTGTTACTGGCGGTACGGGTCCTTTAGATGAATGGGGTATTTCTGGGATGCGTGAAGTTATTCGTGCCCAAATGCTTCCAACAGCTGCATATATCGAGGCATTTGCGCATATTCGCGACAGAGTTTGTGTGCCAAGAGATATGGATCAACAAGCAGCTACAGAATTCAAAAGCCTGCTTGACTATTTAATTAATGCATTGTCTTAGTTAAATAGGCCTTGTTGTTTGATCTGCCTAGAATATTGTTAATATAAAGCTATATCATCTTAATTCTATGTTGGGTTTAAAATGTCCAAAGATGATTTCTTTAAACCAAATATAGAGTCTTTATTCGATGACTTTGACCATCCAAATCCCTATATAAATCAACAAGCCTGTATAGATATGATTCGCTATTGGCCTATAGAAGCAATGTTTAGGTTGTTGGAGAATTTGGATCATGAAGACTTAAAATTAAGAAGGAAGACTATAAAGGCTTTGGGATTATTTGGGATGGACATTCTTGAGCCAATATCATCAATTTTCAAGGAAGCTAAAACTATAGATTTGCGTATTAGCTGTATTAAGGTATTAGTGCAGGTTGCCTCTTATGAAGCTTGCGTAGACTTTCCTGATTATGCGATGGAAGTGCTTGAGCTTTCTGCGAGACATGAAGACCCGGTTTTGATATTGACCAGCATTCCACTCCTGAAACTTTTAGGAGACCAAGGTCTTCCTTTGTTGATAGAACTCTCAAAAGATCCGAATATGCTTAGATCTTCTGCTGCTAATATTGCTTTAAGTGAAATCGAAAAGTTATGAGAAAGTAATCAAATCAATTATTCCCTAGATCATTGAAATTTTGATTCTTATGTTAAAGACTTTATAGCTAAATCTAGTATTTTTAATACATTTTTGTCCTGCTCTTTAACCTTGCTCAACTTAAGTTTTTCTAATGAGCGTTTTGATTTAATTTCCATTAAGGAAAGGGCAGAGTTTTTTCTTACTTGCGAGCTTTCATCTGACAAAGTTTTCATCAGACTCTCTTCTGCTAATTCAAGCTCACAAACTTTTCCTATTAAGGATGTTGCTGCAGCTCTTACTTCAGAAGCTGGATCATCTATTGCTGAAATAAGAATATTTTTAGCATCATGATCGCCTAGAAACTGTATTTGATCCGATAGGGCTGTAATTGCTGCTGCTCTTACCTCTATGTGGGATGACTTTGCAGCTTTTTTTAGTGCTTCTGGAGCTTCTGATCCAACAAAAGAGAAGGCCCAACTTGCAAGACCTTTTTGCAGAGCATTATTGCTGGGCTCAATCAGGACCTTTTCTAAATGTTCTAATGCTTTATCTCCAAAGATCGCCATTGCTCCAGCAGCTGAGCCTTGAACGACTACGTCTTCATCATTGATAAGCGCGTGAAGAAGATCAGGCAATGCACTTGGATCCCCTATTAGCTTTAAGGTTTTAGCTGCGGCTCTTCTGACAATTACGTCATCATCATGAAGTAAAGCTTCTTGAAGAGCAGATGTGGCACCTCTTCCTATTACGCCAAGAGCTTCCGCAAAACTACGTCTTATTAGGCCTCTTTTGTCTGCCAGCCCTGCAACCATCCGTTGGATGCTTCTTTGGTCATCGTTTGGCTTTTCACCATTTCTAAGTTGAAGCTTGAGTTCTTCAGAAAGCTTCTCAGCTTCTAGATAAGTAAGTTTGACTTTATGTTTTTTCAAAAGGGATACCTTATTGAGATCAAAGGTGGATTCTTGGAAGGATTACCAATGAAGATAAAAATATTAGTAAATACGCTTTCTTGAGTACTTAATTCAAGTAACTTAAACCAATTCATAGATTTCCTAATTAGACTTAAATAATCATGCAAGAGACTAAGGCTTTTATTTGCTATAGTCTACAAAAGATAAATTTTTTATTTTGAAATTATCAGCTTTAGTTCAGGAATTGATCAATTAGCTTTAGTTGTGAAAAAAAGTCCATTCGATAATCTCCCAGAGCTCACCCAAGAGGAAGCACTAAGGATATTATCTACCCCTGTAGGAGATTTAAAGCTTTTTAGTGATTATTACAAGGCTGCATTCCATTTAGTGAAATATCCAGGAGTTAATACAGAGAACGCATTGATTGATCTGGTTAAGTCGAAAGGTTCTGAGCAAGCATTTGTGATAGGAAGAAGAAAGGCAATAGATAGCTTGGCGAAACTAGGTTGTAAAAGAGCAATTTCAATAATTGGTAGTTGCTTGAATAGCAAAGATCCTTATTTAGTAGAGAATGCAGCTTGGGCATTAAAAGAGCTTGGATGTAAAGACAAGAAGCTAATAGCTAAGATGATTTCACTTTTAGATGACCCTCTTCAAAATAGGAGGATTTTGATCAAGAGTATTTCAAGCTTAGGTGATTTGAGAGTGGTCAAAAAAATTAGGTTTTTATTACAAGAACCCGCAATTGAGAAGACTCTAAAAACTGCTTCTATAGCCGCACTTTCAGAATTATTAGGAGAAAAATCCCAGCTAAACTTAATACATGAATGCCTAAGAGATCCTATGCAAAATAATCGTCACTCTGCTATTTATGACCTTATAGATAGTCGAGATTTTGACCAATTAGGTGTAATCTTAATGGCTCCTGTCTCGCCTTCTTTTCGATTACTTGCAATCGAGAAGCTTTGGCCTAAAGATAAACAAGAAATCATGAATCTAGATTTACTCAAAATCATTGACTCGATTTTGGTTGATCACCCTGATGATTTAGACTTATTACACAGATATGATTGTGAGCCAAGCATTGGTTTTCTAGTTGAAGAACTATTCGGAACTGATTTTAGTCGCTGCTACTTAGCTTTAAAGACACTAATTAACAGCAGTACGACCCTTATAGAACCTGTTCTTCGAGATCAATTAGAACGAGCAAGGAAGGATTATGGGGCCTTGTACTTTTTTTCTGTTTTATTCTTAAATAAGTCAGATTGGACCGTTGAAATGTCTTTAAATATAGAAGAGATAACTGGTTTTTGTTTAAGCAGTAGCTGGCCAGATGTTATTAAATTTAGGCCAATATCAATTTTAAACCTAAAGAAATTTAATTCTTTAAAGTTTGTTGAAAGGTTATCGATTTTTCTTGATCCTCTTAAAACTCCATATTGGTTTTCTAGATATGCAGCTCTGCATTCTGCAGAAGCTCTAATCAAGGAAAAAGAAATGGAAGAACTATTCCCCATAATCAAAACATCAAATAGAGATTCCAATTGGTTTGTTAGACTTAAATATGAGGCGATTTTACGCCGCTACAATTTTCAGTCTTGAGCTTTGATTTGCATGCCAGAGCTGGTTTTGATTATTTAAATTTTCCATTTCATTTTTAATTTTTCACTTAGATCTAATGTCTTTGTGAAAACAAGTGGACCATTTTCAGAACCCCATACTTTTTTCCCAGTAGATATATCTATCCCTCTGTCAAGACTTATTAGTTGGTCAGCCTTAAGTTCAACAGTGCTATCTAAATATGTTTGGAAGCCTTGCTTCTCTATAAGGCATTTGCAGCCTGCTTCAACTTTTCCTAAAAAATGGCATGAATTAATTTCTTGAAAGTGCATGTCACAACCTCTCCTTCTGATTAGGTTATCTTTATCAATATTACTTAAGAGTTCAGGGTGATGTCCTCCTCCCGCAATTCTATTTGCATTAATAAGTCTGTATAATGACAATATTAATACATTGTCTTTTTTAATTAGATGACTTATGTTTTGTCTATATGGCTTCCATGGAGAATAGTCATGTGATTGCTCTGAATAAAAACTTGGCCCATTTAAAAGTTCCCAAGGCAACGGAATGAAATAGATATTTATGTGGGCAAAATATCTTGGGTTTTTTATTGCTTGTTGCTTATTGCTATATATACCCGAGAGGCATTTTGCAAATCTAACTAAGTTCTCATTATTCATGTATTTTGCTTATTCAGATTATTGATTCCCTCCTAACTTTATTTCTGATGTGAAAGATGTTTGTATAATTCCTGAGCCTTTAGATGTGCGTATTACAGATGAGCGACATCTAACATTCTCAGAGAGAAACCAAATTCTCTCTTGTACAATTGATTGTTCATATTTAGTTTCTAAAGTAAATGTTCCATCTGACAAGAATTGATAGCTTGATGTCGCTCTGATTTTTTCAGTGTAGCCCTTGCTTCGTATTATCTTTCCACTAGCTTCTGTCTCAGGAATTGGTATTAAGATGCAATAACCCTTTAGATCATTAGGGTCTTTATCTTCTTCTGGCTCACCTTCCCATTCAATTCGAAATGGATTTATCACATTAGTTCCTGGGGTTAAATATTGCTGTATTTCAGGTTCAGAAAGATCTAGAATTCTAATGTTTATATAGCTGACAATATCTTCAAACTGCTGAAAGGCAAGGGAATGAGTGCTACGCATTGAGCGCCATTTCCCTTCACTCTGAGCAATGAACTGCTCAATCGTCATTTAGCTCAAGGGTGGTGTCTACATCATCGTTGGTGGATTCGTTATTTTTAGCTTTTTGAATCATTCGAACCATCGAGTCAACCATCATTGACATGGCCATAGGAACTTTTTTACCCGAAGGAGTCATTGAGGACTGATCTCCAGGTTTGTTGTTGGATGATGGGCGATATTGGGGCATAGAGAGTTCAAGAATGTTTAATGGCTAGCCTGATTAAAATTTACCTCTGAGAGGCCTTTGTAAGGTTGATCGCCTTGAAAACTTGTTTTCAGATTAGCCAAGCTTAATACGAGCATGCTTTTGCCGCCTGGCTGATCCCATAGAGTAGGTCTTCCATGCAGGGCATTGTCACTAGTAGCGAATCGCTTGGATAATGTTGCCATTCGATTAAAACTTATAGTTTTTAGACCCAATTGAGAGTCCCAGCATCGAGGATATGGAACTATGTCACTACCAAATATTTCTTGGTATTCATCTGAATCAATTAATTCGTCAATGTGGCTATCAAAGCCATGAGAATTGAGAAGCTTTACATGAAATACTATTTCTTCCTGACTTTCTGGAGGCCTTCCCAGGATGTGTTTAAAACTAAGTTCAATACAGCGTTGCTGTGAGACTACTTCAAAATAGTGTGCCTTATAAAAAATCGATTTTGATAAACCTCTAATGAATTCACGGATAGTTATATCTCCATTCCTTAATCTCCTTTCCAGATCTATTGAACGCTCACTATCCATTATCTGGAAATTTCCATAAACTTGCCTATATGATGCTTTTAATGCTAATTCGTAAACCTCATCTTCGTGAGGTTCAAACTTTTCAAAGGTGTATCCATGAGATGAACAGTTTTCTCTTGTCTTAGAACCAATAGGGGAATGTGTTTTTAGGAATGATTCTCGCTGAAATGCCCTTATAACTTTGTTGGTCTTTAAACGCGCTTTTTGCCCAGGATTAGAACGAGCATTGGCTGTGAATAAACTTGACTGACCTGGCATAGAGCCAGCTTTGTCACACATTATGTAACTCATTCTTTGACAGCCAGATATTCTTGACTTTCCATACGCTACGGGTTGCTGGTAGGGAGTTAAAGCTCCAAAACTTAAAGCTTTTTCTGGTATTGACTGCATTAGAAAATTGCAATTTGAACTGGGTTCAGAAGTTAGCCCTCTTAGTTAGTATAGATCCATCTCGTATTCTCATTGCAGTAATTTCTAATTATTTAAACTATAGAAAGCTATAATTCAAATTAAAGCACCACTGATTTATATAAACCTTCTCTAGTTCCATTCAATGAACTTTAAAATTCATGAGAAATGTATAAAGAGAAAATTAATTTCAGACATGGTGAGAATTGGGGAGGCCGTTGTCAATCCATTTCTATCAAGAAATATTGCCCAACAAAGATCCTCCCCGAAACCAGGACAATTTTCTTTTATCATTCTACAAACTTCCATTTCTAAACCAAGTCCAGTTAATATTTCAATGGCTTTATCTTTGCTTTTTGAGGTTATTGGCCTAATGGCTGAACCTACAACCCAGGTTAAGCAAGTTGAATTTAAGTCAGATGAGCCACTTTCACAAGATAATAGAAGATTATAGGGATTATTATATCTTTCATAGGTTTCACTCCAAAGCCTTAGATTGTCAGGCTTTAAATCTATTTTTAATATCTTCTCGTTATTCATTAACTTCAACTCAGCGTTACCCCCTGCTTTGTTAATTAATGCTTGAAGGTGATTTTTAGGCTCGTTCTTTTTCACAATAAATGTTGAGTATTTTGAGTATAGCTTGATTTTTTCATAGGTCAAACTACTCAATATTACATGTCTTCCATTAATAGTGTCTGCATCTGAACTTTAGTATCTTGCTTGAATTGATTAATGCTTACTTTGCCAAGTACAAATATGGCCATAACCATTAGCAATGCTTCAAGTGCAAATACAAATGAGAATGCAGCTAGAGGATTTTCTGATCCGCTTATTAGCCTTCCTAGATCCAAAAGCCCCCCGCCAAATACTTTCCCTAATGCTCTTGATAGTGCTTGTGCTAATCCCCAAATCCCTACAAATGTTCCAGCCACTTCAGGAAGGGTTAAGTCAAGCATGAGTGAAAGGGCGCTGTTGGTTCCTATTCCTGCTGACAGCCCGAATATTCCCATAACTACGAAAAGCGCATTGGTGTCTCTAGTAAATCCGCAAGCGATAATTAGTAACAAAGAGACCATTATCATCCAGCATCCCATTCGGGCAGTAGAGAGCTTTCCAAGGCGAGGAGTTATAACTAAACCTGCCACTAGAAGTCCTGCAAGAGTTCCTATTCCCCAATAGGCATTTAGTAATGTTGTGCGTGAAATTGCCATTGAAAAAACTTCTGCACCATAACTTTCTAGTATGGGATCTTGAAGAAATAATCCGAGCGTATATAAAACTAGAAAGCCAAAGAATATAAGGATTTGACGACTTGACTTGACTATTTTCCAGGCTTGGAAAAGTCCAACTGTTTCTGAGACTTTTTTGCCTTTAGACTTGCGAACAGATTTTTTGGGTTCAATTCCCCAGCAAGCAATTATTGATAACAGGAAAATGGTTAGGGAGACTTTAAGCATGAAGCTTTGTAGTGCTGGTTGAAGAATTGAAGGATCACTTATGCCGTCAATACCTTTCATCGTCGTAGAGATTGCAATAGCTCCGATTACAATTCCAATTGTGAGCATCGCCCAAATGATACCCACAGCACGAGGTCTTTCTTTCTCCGTTGTTAAGTCAATAACTAGTGCTAAGTAAGGAGTTGTTGCTAATGAAACGGCCAGGCCATAAAGAGCAAATAGCCCGCAAAGGGCCAAAGAACAAAAAGTTATCTGAGACCATGTCCCTTGATCTAGGGCTTGTTCTGTAATGAAGATTAGTGGAATAGAGAGAATAGCCATTAAACAAAAACAAGCTGTGCCTATCCATATGTATGGAGTTCTATTTCTGCCAAGAAGGGGAGAGCTGTCTGATATGTTTCCAAAAAGAACTCTTGATGGTGCCATTAATTGTTCAAATGCGAGCCCGCCGCCAACAAGAATTGCTGGGAAAGCAAGCTCTGAAATCATTACGCGATTAAGCATTCCCGCGAAAATCACAGCGAGACAACCCATGCACCCTTGAAAAATGCTTAGGCGAGCTAATGCCAATGGATGCAGTCCTGGCAATCGACTTGTCTCCATAGAAGTAGGAAGTGATGTTTTATTTATTGAATTGGTCATGTTGATAACCTTGCCTTATTTATACATAGAAGATGGACACTTTGCTTATCACCGATACCATCGGCAGGATTTCCTTCATAGAGGTTTGTTCTTATGGCCGTTTGTGATCAGTCCAAGTCATTTGAACATATGCTTAGTGAGCAGCTCCATGAATTAAGCGTATTGAGCGAGACGATCACATTAAGGCTCCTGGAGCTTGAAGAACGTGTCAATAAAATTCAAGCTGAAAAGGCTTCGAATGTGCTCAATGCACAAGAAGGTGCAGAGGTCTTGCTTTCAGAGAGCGAGGAAAGAGTTCGTCATTTGAAGGGACTGCTTGAGCCTCCTCAAATTGAAAACGCTCCTTTAAAGGTTGTCTCCGAGTTAAAGGAAGAAGGCATAAGCGAATTTGTTGAACATGAGATTGGTTTAGAGGTTTCGCGGGAAAATGAGATTATCGAATCTAATGAATCATCAAGTGATGAGAATCATCTTGATAATGCAGGTGATGAGTTTGAAGAAACTACTTATATTGATGACCCAGAAATGCCTTTGCTTTCAGCTTGATTTACGCTTAATTAAGCTTTAGTAGATTCATTCTAAATACGGCAACCTCTCTCGCTCTTTCAGGAGAATTTAAAAAGAAGGGGTGATCTTCTATTTTCGAAAGAACAAAATCTATCTTTTGTTCTTTCGCCTTTTTATCGCTTTTAAACTCCTTGCCATGTTTTTCCCAGGCTAAATCAAATGCCATTGCAAAGCTGTCTGCATTGCTATAAAACTTGTCCATTCCTCCGCTGTTCATGCCTTGATTTCTCGAGATTCAGTAATATTAAATTCAACAGTGCTTCTTTGGGTAAGAATGTTCTACTTTTAATACTAAAAGAAATTTAGCCTAAGAAGGATAAAAGAAATTTACTGACTTTTTCCCCTTTTTATGGCAACACTTTTTGATCTTTTATTGCTTTGCAAATGCTTAAGCCTTTCATTTATTGGTTAATATTCCAGGCCTGATTGCCAACAAACAATATTAGTCGCTTCATATGCGAAATATTCTTTCAACTTCCTATTGATGCCAGGACCCAGATTTGAACTGGGGACACGGCGATTTTCAGTCGCCTGCTCTACCAACTGAGCTATCCCGGCTTGTCGCCTAAGCGACAAGTTAATCTTAGATCACGGTGAGATCCTTTTGGCTGAACTGATTTAATGAAAGTCCTCTTCATAAAGAAGAGTTTTAAGTTGGAGTTGCCAATCTTCAACAGAGAGGATTGAGTATTAAGAGACTTTCTTCTTATTGAGTGCTCTTGGGGATCTCCCTCAGCATTTTTACGATCATGCGATGTGCTTCTTCACTATCAGTAATCTCTTGTGGGAAGCAAATTTGAATTATGGAATCATCTACTTCGAATTTCATGGCTTTATTTGTAATCCCAAGCATCCTTGCGCTTAGAGGTTTTTTGATGCCTCCATAGTGTCTAGCAAAAGATAATATTGCTTCTTTGTGATCGTTGTTCATGTGATCAGAGATTCTTCTACTCACATGCTCTGTTATAGGTTCTGTGGTCATGGTTTATGAGTTGGTTGGAGTGTAAATCGAAGTTCTCTTTTATTTAACTCGATCTTTAATTTAAACGATCGATGAGAATTAAGAATAAAGCAAGGGAAATGCCTGAACGAAATTTGGAGCATACGGAAACTAAAATTGTTATTTTTGTCTGCAAAGGGTTTTTATTTATTTAATGCCTTTAACGCAAGAAGGGCTACGCCTAATGCTGGAGGAGAAGAACAAGTTCGAATTGGTAAGCCAATAATTCTTTCACGGATTCTGCGCCATTGGGGGTTTCTTGCTCCGCCGCCAATCGTGATAATTCTTTCTGGAGGTGGGGCGCCAATTTCAATTAGCTTTTTCCACCCTTGAGCTTCGATCTTTGCAATCCCTTCAAAAAGGCCATGTAAATAGAGGGAATCACTTGTAGGGCGAGGCTCAAGAATTGGAGCAATGTATGGATCATTTTCTGGGAAGCGATCTCCTTGGCTAGGTAGTGGTCTGAATGAAAGACCACTATCGGAATTTGGATTGATTTGTCTACTTAATTCAACTAGCTGCGCATCGTTAAAAAGTTGTTTTAGTACTAACCCCCCTGTATTAGAAGAGCCACCACATAGCCATTTGTTCCCAACGCGGTGATTTGTGATTCCACTAGCAAAGAGCGGTTCATTTACAAAGCGTTTAAGCACTAATGTGCTCCCAAGAACAGTTACCCCATCTTTAAATTTGGGCTTTGCTGCTAAAACAGCTGCATTTGAATCAGTTGTTCCTGCAATTATCAGGAGATCTTTTGGGAGATCAAGCGATGACGCAAGCTCTTGAGAAATTGTTCCAAGAATTTCTCCACTTTTTACTATTCCCGGGAGACATTTTTTCCAGCTCAGATACTCAAAACAACTTGGCCACTTTCTTTCTTTAATATCCCACCCAAGTTTTAAGTTATTAGCTTCTTCCCCCCAACTCCAATCATTTAATAACCAACCATTAATCCAGTCAGCTTGATGTCGTAGAAGAATATTCTCGTCAAATTTTTTAATTAATTTCAGTGCTCTCGCAATACTGCTTGTGGAAATACTTGGATCAAGACAGTTGGGGAATAAAGCTTTCAGAGCATACTTTTGCTCTAGACATTCGTCATTATATGGAATTGCATTGCCTAATGGTTCACCATTAGGTCTGCATGCAATTAATGTTCCAGATGTTCCATCAACTGCAATCGCTCTAAGATTCTTTTTGTGCTCTTTTGGAATCTCTTTGATAAGTAATTCACAATTTCTTTTCCATTCATTTATATAAATAAAACCTTTTTTATACTCTTTCTTCTGTTCACTTATGACTTTACCATTATCAGCAAGTGCAATAACTTTTACTCCACTAGTACCTAAATCAATTCCTAGTACTAAGGACTGTGTCATGAAACAACCTTTTAGCTTGCTTGATTAAAGTGAGAAGTTTTTTATTAACTTTGCCTGATTACTGAAGCCATTCTTTCTACGTTTTCCCATGGCAGGTCTAAATCAGGCCTCCCAAAGTGTCCATAAGCAGCAGTATCTCGATAAAAGCGACCTCCTCTGTTTTTAGATAGGTGATTAAGATTAAATTGTTTAATGATTGCGCCTGGGCGAAGATCAAAATTTTCTTTTACTAGCTCAGTTAGATGTTGATTTGAAACTTTTCCAGTGCCGAAAGATTCAACAAGAATAGATACTGGTTGGGCGACTCCTATTGCATAGCTTAATTGAACTTCCGCTCTTTCAGCCAGTTCTGCAGCGACGATGCACTTAGCTACAAAACGGGCTGCATAAGCGGCAGATCTGTCCACTTTTGTTGGATCTTTCCCTGAGAAAGCTCCACCTCCATGCCTTGCATAACCTCCATAGGTATCAACAATTATTTTTCTTCCAGTCAAGCCAGCATCTCCCTGAGGCCCTCCAACTACAAATTTTCCTGTTGGGTTAACTAAAAAACGTGTTTCTTTTTGATTGGGCTTTAATTGGAGATCAGCTGTTGCAGGCTCGACGACATTTGTCCACAAATCCTTGGTGATTTTATCTCTTATTTCCTTTTCATCTGTTAAACCTTTTACTTCAGATGTGTGTTGAGTGGAAATCAGGATTGTATCTATAGCTATTGGTTTGTTGTTTTCATAAATAACACTTACCTGAGTTTTTCCATCAGGTAGAAGATAGTCAAGTTTTTGTTGATGTCTTACTGACGCTAATTGTCTTGCGAGTCTGTGAGCAAGGCTTATTGGTAGAGGCATTAGCTCAGGGGTTTCATTACATGCGTATCCGAACATGATTCCTTGATCACCTGCTCCTACCTTGTCTAGAGGATCACCAGCATGATCATCTGCCTCATCAACTCCTTTCGCTATGTCTTCTGACTGTTGGTCCAGGGCTACAAGGACTGCACAGCTATTTGCATCAAAACCACCTGCACGGGCTCCGCTATAACCAATCTCTTCTATTACTTTTCTGGCAAGTTGAATGAAGTCAACTTGTGCTCGTGAAGTTACCTCTCCAGTAATGAGACATAAACCAGTATTCACAACTGTTTCACATGCCACTCTGCTGCTGGGATCTTGCTCGAGGAGCGCATCAAGGACTGCATCGCTAATTTGATCACAAATTTTGTCGGGATGACCTTCTGTGACTGACTCGGAGGTGAAAACGTAACTGCTCATGATTGATTCAAGTTGTGAGCAATATTAGTTGTTGTTTCTACCTTGAAATCATCCCATTGCTCAATAATGTGGTCCTGGGCAGTGAGCAAAGGTGTTGAAGTCCAGCCTGATATGTATCCCAGAGAGATCTTGATATTTGCTTCTCTAGCCATTCTCATGTCTGAATCAGAATCCCCAACCATCGCACATTCTTCAGGAGCTAAACCAAGGGAATGGCAAAGCCCTTTGATTGCTCCAGGATCAGGTTTTGTAGGAATATGCTCTGCGCTCCAAAAGTGACAAGAAAATTTATCTGTCAACTTGTTGTCTCTTAAGAAGCCTTGAATTCCAGATCTACTGTCATTGCTTATTAATGCGCAAATCACACCATTAGAACTTAGTTCATTCAACATTTTCATTGCGCCTGGTAGAAGGTGATTTCTTTCTGATCTTGTGGGGAGTTCATTAATACGTTTATCCACGGTTTTAAAAACTTCTTGGGCTAGTTCAATTGAATTTGGCCAGGTCTCACCCATTAGACAGAATATTGTTGCGGTAGTAGTTAAATTGTCTTTTCGGGATGCAACGGCAATTGTTCCTGTTGGCTTTAATGAACGATCAGATGATTGACCATAGGATTTGTATAGAAGACTTTCTAATTCCTCTTTTGTTTGGTTATTAGTATTTGCTGAATGAAAACGTTTAATAGCCTCTTTCACTCTCATAGAAGAGAGCTTGAGGAGATGACTTTCGCTATTAGAAAGAGTGCCATCCTTATCAAAAAGTACTGCCTTGATTTTGCCTATGGGATGGCCCTGAAGCAATAACTCGAACATTCTTATATAGGCCCAATAGATTATTAAGTAGTTGCCGAAGCTGTTGTCTCTTCATCATCTTCTTCTGCTTGCTCTAAAAGCATTTGTTTATATCTAGCAGCCATTTCTTCTGCTTTATCAAAAACTTTTTGAGGATCTGTAAGCATATCTCCAGGCTCAGGCTCTAAAGCTTTTGTTGAAAGCGAGATTCGACCGCGCTCAGCATCTAGATCGATAATCATTACTTTCATTTGATCATTGACATTGAGCACTGTATGAGGAGTCTCTATATGCTCATGACTTATTTCTGATATGTGCAACAATCCACTAACACCTCCAATGTCAATAAAAGCACCATAGGGTTTGATCCCTCTCACTGTACCAATTACAACTTCACCTACCTCTAATCGATTCATTTTCCGCTCTACTAATGCTCGCCTATGGCTAAGGACTAGACGATTTCTTTCTTCATCAACTTCTAGGAACTTAAGTGGCAAGAAATCTGCAACTAACTCCTCTTTTGCTTTTCGTGTACTGATGTGAGACCCAGGGATGAAGCCTCGAAGTCCTTCAACTCTTACTAGTGCACCACCCCGATTGGTCGCAAAAACTTCTGAATATATTGTTGCATCCTCTTTTTGTAGTTGTCTAACTCTTTCCCACGCTCTTTGGTATTCAATCCTTCGAATCGAAAGTGATAGCTGTCCATCTTCATTTTCTTCACTCATGATGAAGAATTCTCTGACTTCTGAAGGTTGAAGAACTTCGCTAAGGCCTTCTACTCTATTGATTGAAACTTCTTGGAGGGGCATGAAGGCAGCTGTTTTAGCGCCTATATCAATCATCGCCCCTTTTTGTTCTAAGGCAAAAACAGTGCCATTGACAATGTCTCCAGGCTTGAAGTTGTAGTCGTATTTGCTTAAAAGCGAAGCAAATTCATCTACGGTGAAACCAACTCCGTCAAAGTCTCTTTTGGTGGCTCTGCTGCTTGGGTCATCTGCAGTAGGGACTTCGTCAGGGATACCTAAATCGTCCTTTTCTTCATTGTTAGAGTTATTTTGTAGATCATCTGCGGCCAGAGCAGTATCAGTTGCCTTTTCTTGAGCTGGAGTAGTGCTTTCTTGAACTTGTTCTTGGGAAGTCACAGAGCTTTATGGCGGTCTGCCTTGTATGGCAGTACTAAAGGAATCCAAATGGCCCGCCGACCTCTTGGAGTTAGTTACACACTCTACAATTTCGGTTATTACTTTTAGGTAACTGAGGCTAGTTGCTCTTTTCTTCTGTTAATACTTTCAAGTGCTGCAACAAAGTCACTTATACCTCTAAATTGCCTGTGGACTGAAGCAAACCGTATAAAGGCTACTTCGCTCATTTCTTTTAGTTGACCTAGAACCATTTCGCCAATTTCAGAACTGCTGATTTCCCGAAGACTCCTTTGTTGAATATTTAGCTCTAAGTCTTCCACCATTAGCTCCAGTTTTTTTGCTCCTATGGTCGTTTTTTCGCATGCTCTAGTTAATCCTTCTAGAAGCTTGCTTCTATTAAATATTTCTCTGTTTCCACTTTTCTTGATCACTGTAATAGGAACAGTTTCAACCCTTTCGTAGGTAGTGAATCGAAAATTACAATTTAGACATTCTCGCCTTCTTCGAACACTTCTACCCGAATCAGCTGCTCGGGATTCGAGTACTCGACTATCAGTGTTTTGGCAGGAGGGGCATTGCATGTGCCCTTTCTATCCTAATAAAAGTGCTTAAACCAACTTTATACATTGATTTGACTTATGAGAAGGGCTTGATCTAGAAATTGCCAAGATTCCTTTAGAAAGAGTCTTATAAAATCTGCTTTTTTGGTGCTCGAATATTTATTATCTGCGTTGAATTTTTCAGTAATTTATTTTTGACAATAAAAAAAACCCCGCAAAAGCAGGGCTTTTAGGCAAATGGAACCTTATTTGTACTTAGGAGGATCGCGGAATGCAATTGCAAAGAACAAGGTTCCAAGCGCCAGAGCGAGGATGAGAACGTAAGAGAAGGCTTCCATCAGATTCTCCGTAAGGGCTTTCAGCTAAAGGTCAGTGTTTGCTTGGGACTTTGATCAAGCACGTCCTGGGACACGACGGGTAGAACTGTCTCCAAGTTTTTGGAAGAGACCAAATTCGACCTGTTCGCCAAGATCAGGATCAATACCTGCGAATGTATCGCGGTAAAGGGTCCTAGCTGCATGCCACCAGTGTCCAAACAGATAGAGCAGACCGAAACTGGCATGAGCAAAAGTAAACCAGCTTCGAGGGGAGCTCCTGAAGACACCGTCAGACTTGTAGCGATCCCTATCAAATTTGAAGGATTCACCTAGTTGAGCTTTACGAGCTAGACGCTTTACAACAACTGGGTCATTAAAGGTCTTGCCATCAAGCTCACCGCCATAGATGGTTGCAGTAACACCAACTTGTTCGAAGGAGTACTTAGCCTCAGCACGGCGGAAGGGGATGTCAGCTTTTACGTTTCCATTTTGATCTTCAAGAATTACTGGGAAGTTCTCAAAGAAATTTGGAATTCTGCGGACTTCTAGTTCATTGCCTTCTTTATCAGTAAAGGCTATGTGGCCTTGCCAACCAGTTGGTAGACCATCGCCATTGACCATGGCACCAGTTCTGAAAAGACCACCTTTAGCAGGACTGTTACCTACATAGTCATAGAAAGCAAGCTTTTCAGGAATTGAGGCAAATGCCTCAGCCTTAGTTGCTCCTCCATCCATAGCGGATTGGACGCGACGGTTGATTTCGTTTTTGAAGTAACCAGAGTCCCACTGATAACGGGTTGGTCCAAAAAGTTCAACTGGAGTAGTGGCAGAGCCGTACCACATGGTTCCTGAAACTACAAAGGAAACAAATAGAACAGCTGCAAGTGCACTGGCGAGTACACCTTCAAGGCTACCCATCCTTAGGTTGCGGTAAAGCCGCTCTCCAGGACGGTTAGTGATATGGAAGATGCCTCCAACAATGCCTAATAGGCCAGCACCAATATGATTGGCGACTATCCCACCTGGGTTGAATGGGTTGAAACCGTCGGCCCCCCAAACAGGGGCAACTTTTTCAACGTGACCAGTCAGTGAATAAGGGTCAGACACCCATATGCCTACTGATGTGCAGTGGAATGCACCAAAGCCAAAGCAGGTTAATCCTGCTAGTAGGAGGTGAATACCGAAGATTCTTGGCAGGTCAAGAGCTGCTTCACCTGTTCTGGAGTCTTCCCAGAGTTCAAGATCCCAGTAGGTCCAGTGCCAAATGGCCGCCAGCATTAGGAGGCCACTGAAGACGATATGAGCTACGGCAACGCCTTCAAACGTAGAAAACGGAAGAGCTTTGCCCCAAAACCCCAATGTATCAAAATCAAAAGAGCCGGTACCACCAGTGATATCCCAGCCATTCCAACTATTAGTGACGCCTAGGCGGGCCATGAAGGGCATGACATACATGCCCTGACGCCACATTGGGTTGAGTACAGGATCCGTTGGATCAAAGATGGCCAATTCGTAAAGGGCCATGGAGCCGGCCCAGCCGGCTAATAAAGCTGTGTGCATGAGGTGCACGGCCAGGAGTCGGCCAGGGTCGTTGATTACGACGGTGTGCACCCGATACCAGGGCAATCCCATGGGGTCAGGTTCGTGGAACGAAGCTGCTTAATGCAGCCAGACCGGATGATCGTAAAGGGTCCACTCATCGAGAAGGGACTTCTTGTCGCTACCTGCAACGTCTAGTGATACTCAAATATTTCTCAATGCGCTGTATTCACGGGAAAAGCCATGGTTTTGGGGCGGTTTACCAATTTGTGTACCCGGTCACAAATCGCAATGCCAAATAGCAAAATGAGGGTCAGTTTTGTTCCTTTGACATGCCCACAGTCCGATTTGTTCGCGAAAAAAGAGACATCGAATGCGCTTCTGGGGCGAATTTGAGAGAAGTGGCTCTTCGTGAAGGCCTTCAGCTTTATGGCATCAAAGGGAATTTGGGTAACTGCAGGGGGTGCGGGCAATGTGTGACTTGTTTTGTTCGAATTATTGGACAAACGGATGCCGAAGCCTTGTCTCCTCTTACACCAGTGGAGAAGGTGAAACTTCGTAATCGACCTCAAGATTGGCGTCTTGCTTGCCAGACCCTTGTTATGTCATCGGTCATTGTCCTCACAAGACCGCAGGCTTCCTTTAAGAATTCAGACTCAATTATTAAAGAAGCTAAAGAGGTTGATTTGCCCACTTAGCCAACTTTTTCCTAGTACTCATCAGTGTTTACAAGTTGATTTTGTTAGTAAGGGATTAATTCGGATTGCTGACAAGGCCGATGAAGAGCCCTGACAGTATTGGTCTTATTGCTCCTGTCGGTGATACCTTCCTCGATAGCAATTTGCGGTCATGGAAACCACCAACTTCGGATTCGTTGCCAGCCTTCTCTTCGTTGGGGTTCCGACGATCTTTCTTATTGGTCTCTACATCTCGACCAATACTGGAGATAAGTCGAGCTTTAGCTCCGATACGGTCAAGGGCAAGCTTGGTCGCAAGTAAAGGCTTTCCTGCCTTGGCTGGCCAAGCAATTGTTTGAGGCTTTGTTGCATAGTTCCGTGGGTCCCTATACCTATCTAGGGGCCACAGTTTCTATGTTTTTGGCATTTGAATAGTTGAGTATAAATATTTATTCTTGACTCTTTATATTTAAGGGTTTTTTAGGCTGCGATGAATCTCTTGGTAAACGAACAATAAAATTATTTATTGTTTAATAGTTACGAATTTTATTTTCACAAAATATATGTCAAATAATCACCCATGGAAGCTTGAAAAAATAGTTCTACCTCAGCACACGGATCACGCTGGTGTGATGTGGCATGGTGCTTATATTTCATGGCTAGAAGAAGCAAGGATTAAGGCTTTGGCAGATGTTGGCTTGCCTTATGGAAAGCTTTCCTTAGAGGGGTATGAGATGCCTGTTGTTTCTCTAAAAGTCAATTATATTTCGGCTCTTTTGCATGGAGATCAGGTTGTTTTAAGTAGCTCTTGCTTACAGCAGGAAGGTGCAAGGTGGCCTTGGGAAACTAGTTTTCTTAAGCAGGGAAATGTTGTTGCAAATGCACGTGTAGATTTGGTGTTATTGAAAATTGAGAATAAAAGAAGAAGACTGCTTAGAAATGCACCTGATAACTTAAGGGAAGCATTCTTAACTTTGCATAAAGGACCTGCTAATTAGCTTCTTCTTCTCTTGAGACTCTTTTATGAAATATATGTATTCAGCAGAGGAGATTTTAAATTGGAAGAAACTACAGTTGGTGAAGGGTGGTCGCTTAACTCAGCTTGAATGGTTGCTTGATATTGCTGGTGGAATTGATTGGCAGAATCTTCAAAAACTAAAAATTGACCCATGTTTTTCCGTTGAACTAAATGAACCTTTGGAAGCTCTAACTGATATTTGGGATTGCTATTGTGAAGAAAATGTTCCTTTGCAATACCTAGTAGGGCGCTGTCCATGGAGAGATTTTGAACTAGAAGTTTCTGCAGCAGCTCTTATACCTCGCCAGGAAACAGAGTTATTAGTAGATTTAGCGTTAAACCGAATCGATAAAACTGTTATCGGACATTGGTCGGATTTAGGAACAGGGTCAGGAGCAATAGCTGTTGCTCTTTCAAGGGCTCTACCAGGATGGACAGGTCATGCTGTTGACATAAGTCAGGATGCCCTTGATTTAGCTGAAAGGAATCTAAAAAGACTTTCGCCAAATATTAATTGGACATTACATTCTGGAAGTTGGTGGGAGCCTTTAAAGCCTTGGTGGGGCCTTCTTTCTTTAGTTATTGCAAATCCTCCTTATATACCCACTGAACTTTTTTCGAAGTTGGAGCCTGAGGTTGTTGACCATGAACCTCGTTCTGCGCTTTTAGGTGGCATTGATGGCCTTGATGCGTCCAGGGAAATCATTCGTGATGCAAAGCATTGTCTGTCTTTGGGTGGGCTTCTATGCCTAGAGCATCATTATGATCAGAGTGACAGAGTTCTAGAGCTTTTAAGAGCTAACGGCTTAGGTGATGTGGAATACGCTAGTGATTTAGATGGTGTTCGTAGATTCGCTTTAGCGAAAAGACTTAATTGAGTTGGAGTTTAATTAATGGAAATGAGTCATCCACTAGTTCTAGATGAGGTTTTAATGGCCTCCAAGCTTGATAGTGGCTCAGCGGCTTTATTCCCTACTGATACGTTGCCTGCATTGGCCGCAAAACCCCAACATGCGCATCAATTATGGAAGCTTAAGAGAAGACCAATTGATAAGCCTTTAATTCTTATGGGCTCTAAGGCTGAAGATTTATTCCAATATGTACTACCAATTGCTTTGCAAGATTCTTGGGAAATGTCTAAAAGATTTTGGCCAGGAGCTCTGACTATTGTTGTACCAGCTTTAGGCGAAGTTGTTAATGATTTAAATCCATGTGGGAGTTCAGTTGGAATGAGGGTACCCAACCTTCCTGCAACACAACTTTTACTAGAGAAGACTGGGCCTTTGGCGACAACTAGTGCAAATATTGCAGGGGAAGCCCCCAGCCTTGATGATGAAATGGCCTTTTCTTTTTTCCCGAATTTGCCATTATTAGCACCTGTTCCTTGGGAAACTGCTTCTGGAACTGCTAGTACTATTCTTGAATGGAAGAATGAGGGTTCTTGGGAGATTCTGCGAATTGGGGCAGTTAATCCTTTTTAGGAAGAAAAGGTTTTTATTTTTTATGTTAATTAAGTTTTAGATTGCAAGGGATTTCAGGAGAGTAAATCTCATGAGTTGCCTAAATCAAGATAATCAAATTGCTTGCTTTGCTTTTATACTTGACTTGTTAGAAGCTATTAGCTTTTTGTTGTTTCCTTTTTCTTATGTTTTGGCTTCTAGGACTGGTGGCAATACTTCAGTTTGGTTTTCATTGGGTTCTTAAGCCTGCGATAGTTTTTAGTACTCCTATTTTTGAAGTTTGGGGTTTGTGGGTGATTTTGATCCTGATTGGTGTTTGGCTATTTGCTGGAGGCAATCAAGCTGATATCTCCAGTTGATTGAAATTATTTATAAGTTCTTTTAAAGGCTAAGCCGGCTAACGGATTTGAACCGATGACCTTCGCTTTACAAAAGCGCTGCTCTACCACTGAGCTAAGCCGGCATAACCGAAATTTTAACTACTTTTGGTGCAATTAATTTAAATAGTCCAGGGATTTTAGTTTTTTGCGTTAGGAGCTTTGCTCATCATCTTGTTTTTTTGCTTTTAGGGTTCTTTTAATAGGAAGGTTTGCGACCAAAGCTGTCATTCGGTCTTCAGTCTCAAGGCTTACTGCTCCTTCATCCATGTCAATTTCAACGTATTTAGCAACAACTTCCAAAATTTCCAGCTTCATTTGATCAAGAAGTTCTGGACTTAGATCGCTTCGATCATGGGCAAGAACCAATTGAAGTCGTTCTCGAGCAGTTGTTGCACTTGCTTGCTGACGGCCAAGCAATTTGTTGAGGATGTCGCGTAGTGTCATTTATTTAGAAGATCTTGGTTTGCATCAGGCGCATGAATTTGTCACGCAGACCCCTCCCTGCTTTTGCAGGATCAATAAGAGGAATGTTTTCACCTTGTAGCCGTTTGGCAATATTTGCGTAGCAGCGAGCTGCCGGTGAAATGTTGTCTTTAAGAGTGAGAGGCTCTCCTCTGTTAGTGCTAATAATCACCTGTTCATCTTCTAGAACCAATCCAAGCAAAGGGAGCGCGAGGATATCGGTGACATCATCAACTGAGAGCATTTCCTGACTCTCAATCATTTTTGGTCGAACCCTATTTAGGACTAGTTGAACCGGTTTAATACCATTTGTATTAAGTAGACCTATTACTCTGTCTGCATCCCTGACAGCAGATACTTCTGGGGTGGTAATTATTATTGCTTCTTTGGTTGCTGAAACTGCGTTCTTAAAACCATCTTCAACACCTGCTGGGCAATCGATTAATACGTAGTCAAATTGTTTAGCCAACATGCCAACGATTCTTTGCATATCGTCTGGTTTTAGCCATTCGAGCATTCTTGGATTCCCTGCAGGCAGCAGGGAGAGATTTGGCTCTTGCTTATGTTTGACAAGTGCCTGGTCAAGGCGACAACTCTCTTCTAGAACCTCTTGGGCTGTGTAGACGATCCGATTTTCTAGGCCAAGAAGTAAATCAAGATTCCTAAGGCCGAAATCGGCATCAAGAACAACTGTGCGGACTCCTTGTCTTGCGAGAGCGATGCCCAAGTTGGCTGTGAGGGTGGTCTTGCCAACCCCCCCCTTGCCTGAGCATATGAGGATGATTCTTGTATTTGGCGCCACGGGGCACGTAAAAGTGCTGAAAGCTTAGATGCCATTTTCAAAATGCCCAATAGAAAATGAATAACGTTTGCATTCCCACTTATCTTTTGTTGTAAAAGTCACACCAACTTGGCTTGTTGATTCGTTTTCATGGGGAGATCAAGCATTTTTTAGGCTTTTGGGATTTTTGTGTTCGCAGGTTCAATCACAATTCTCCCTGACAAAATTTTTGCTTCTTCTGCCAAGCCTTGTTCAGGCTGTCCTTCTGGGCCTCGAGCAACGACATTGCCAATTCTCAATTGGAGAGGCCTTAATTCAAGTGCCACAATTTTTGCTTTCAAGTCTCCATTTTGACCTGCATGAGCAATGCCCCTAAGCCTTCCCCAAATCATTACGTCTCCTCCTGCTGAAATTTTCGCCCCTGGATTGACATCTCCGAATAAAAGCACATCTCCTGCAGCGGAAAGATGGTCACCAGAACGAAGGGTTCCATTGTGAAAGAGTAGTTTTTGGGAATTTTCTTCTTTACTAATTGTTTGACTTGGTGTTGGTTTGTTTTTTTCGTTTGTAGTCAATAAAAGATTTGTAGGATGACCAAGTGCTGCAGCACTAACCATTGTTTCTGGAATATTTCCCGAAACTCTTGTTAGCTTTAGCCCAGAATTCTCAAGTATTGAGATCAATTTCTTTAGTTCTCTGCAACCTAGTCTCCAGTCAAAACAATCTAGTTCGGTAGGCCCTGGCTCTAAAGCATTAATTAAGCCTGAAAGGGATTTGCCCCACTCGGTCTCTCTACTTGTTGGCAGAGTGATCTTTTGGCTTTTAGAAGAGTTGGGTGAAAAACTCATTTTTGTTGAATAACGATGAGAATAGGCTCATTTCGAAACTGTTTTGATCTTGGTGTGAAGTTGCTTACTGATTTCTCTTGGATGAATTAACCATGCTGAAGTAGCAGGCTTAGTAAGTGTTTCTATGAGCGGAGATACCTTTTCAAGTGCAGTTAGATTTTTACCGTCCCAAAGGCGAAGCCCACCTTTGTAAGGATGATATCCATGCCAACTTTTATACCGAAGTCCACAACATAAGTCTGGATTATGGCCTGTACCTTCTGCTTCCTTTCTTGCAATTGCTAGAGATTCAAGTTGTTGACTTCTTGTTAAATTTCCAATGGAAATTGCTTTAAAAAGATCTCTGTGGATAAACCTGCGGCAAAGCTCTGATAACTCAGCTGGTGCATTTTTACTCCAATAGGAGATATGGTAGGTAGTCGTAATATCATCATTTTCTAGGAAAGTTTTTAAGTTTATTTCTTCCGTTTGCCAAAGCCATTTAGCCATTATGCTATCAGCCCATACCTTTCCTGGCCCAATATCTCTCGCGGTCCTAATTAATTTCTCAAGAATCCAATTGCAGACTTCATTTAATCTGTGATTGTAAACACTTCGATACATAAGATTTCTGACAACTAAGTAATGCTCAATTGACATTAAACCCTTAGGGTGAACTGCTAAATCTCCATCTGGTGCAATAGTTAATGCTTTGATTATTCTGTCAAGATCTAGATGACCATATCTCGCACCTGTGGAGTAGCTGTCTCTCATTAAATAATCAAGACGATCACAATCAAGCTGGCTACTTACTAATGATTTAATAGCATTTCTAGGAGAATCTCCTTTTCCTAAAAGAGAAGAAACACTATCAGATGTTCCAGGGTAATATTCTTCTAATATAGATTTAATTTCGTGATGCTCTTTGACAATTTTTGCGGACCAAACCTCATGATTGACACCAAAAATCTCTTCTCCTGTATGACTTAGTGGAGCATGTCCAATATCATGGAGAAGTGCAGATGCATAAAGCAGGCCTTCATATTCTTTTAGAGAAGAATCAAATTCCTGTAATCTTTTTAAAGCCCATCTTGCGAGATGAAAAACGCCTAAAGAGTGGGTGAATCTGCTTGATTCAGCACCATGGAAAGTTAGTGATGCTGGCCCTAGTTGTTTTACTCTTCGTAATCTTTGGAATGGTTGTGTATCAATTAAAGCCATTACCATCGCTTCTGCTGGTTTTTGGCTATCTAGGTTTATTCCTCGATGAAGTGGATCATGATAGGTGCGACTGCTCATGCTTCTGAGCTAAGTCCTGGTTGATTTTCGCTTTTTGTTGCCTCCGTAAAGTCTTCATATTCCTCAATTACTGAAGTTTCGATATTTTCTTCTTCAAGAGTTTGTAGATCAAGGTTTGCACCCATAAATAATTCAGCGTCTTGAAGCCATCTGTCCTCAGCTCCACCAGGTTCTAATGGTTCGGGCTGATCAAGGACTCGATCAGGATCAATCCCAAGGCTTTGAATATCTCTTCCAACTGGGGTTAGGTATCCAGCTACTGTCACAGCGAGACCACTTCCATCACTAAGGGTTGTAAGTGATTGAATCAATCCTTTCCCAAATGATTTGCTGCCTAGAAGAAGAGAACGTCCATTATCTTGCAAGGCTCCGGCAAGTATTTCGCTTGCACTTGCGGTCCCCCCGTTTATAAGGGTAACCATTGGTCCTTCATAGAGAGTTTCTGGCCCTGCAGGAATTGAATCATTGATTCCTTCTCGGTTCCGAGTCTGAACTATTGGTGAATTGCTTATGAATGCATCTGCCACTGCTAAACCAGAGCTAACTAATCCACCAGAATTGTTTCTTAAATCCAAGATAATTCCTTCAACTTCTTTTTCCGAGAGTTCCTGAAGTGCCTCTTCGACTTGTAATGGCACTCCTTCGCTGAATTGAGTTATTCGAAGATATCCAAGAGTATGTTTTTCACTTCTAAGTCTCTTAGTCCTTACAGGCCTCAAGTCCACACTTCTCCTTTCAAGGGTTATTTCTCTTGTCTCTTCATTCGGAGGCTTTATTTCTACTACAACTTGTGAACCTGTTGCGCCTCTTAATTTGGCGGCTGTGGCTTCAAGACCAAGTGATTTAGGAGATTCCCCATTTACTTTGACTACAACTGTGCCGCTAACTATTCCTGCGTTAGCTGCAGGTGACCCCTCAAGTGGCGCTATGACTACGATTTTGCCGTCTTCAGGGTTGGCACCTAATTGCAACCCAACCCCATTGATTTCACTCCCTAAATTGCTTGCTTTCATCGCTAAATAATCTTCAGGCCTTAAAAGTCTTGTGTAAGGGTCTCCCAAGGGCTGGAGCATCTCTTCAATTGCTGAGTAAGCGTCTTCTGAGCTTGCGATACTTTTCCCTACAGCTTCTTTCCGTAATTTTCGCCATTGAATTTCATTAAATTTTTCAGGTTCCAGAAATCCCTCGTTTACTAGGCTCCAGCTCTCCAGGATCAACTGTTGACCATCATTAAGAGCCCTCACAGGAGGAGCTGTGAGCACCAGGCAAAGCCCAATAATCATTAGCGAGAAGCAGAAGCGCTTCAAGGTTTTTCTTAGTGAGTTCTTGGTTGCGGACATTGGCTTCATCTCTTGGACATTAGTTGAGGTGCGTTGAGTAGAATCTTTTTATAAAAACAACCTTTTGCATGGCGAACTCCTCACCTGTCTACGACTGGTTTCAGGAACGTCTTGAAATTCAGGACATAGCTGACGACGTCACTTCAAAATACGTCCCCCCCCACGTCAATATCTTTTATTGCTTGGGTGGCATTACATTGGTTTGCTTTCTAATTCAGTTCGCGACTGGGTTCGCGATGACTTTTTATTACAAGCCAACTGTTGCCGAGGCTTATAGCTCTGTGAGTTATTTGATGACAGATGTCAGCTTTGGATGGCTCATTAGATCAGTGCATCGATGGAGTGCATCGATGATGGTTTTAATGCTGATATTGCACGTTTTTAGGGTTTATTTGACAGGAGGCTTTAAACGCCCAAGGGAGCTCACATGGGTTACAGGTGTAGTTATGGCTGTGATCACAGTGTCTTTCGGAGTAACGGGCTATTCACTTCCTTGGGATCAGGTGGGTTATTGGGCAGTGAAAATTGTTTCTGGTGTTCCTGCTGCAATTCCAGTCGTAGGTGATTTTATGGTTGTCTTGTTAAGGGGTGGAGAGAGTGTTGGCCAAGCCACCCTTACACGTTTTTACAGCTTGCATACCTTTGTTCTTCCATGGCTTCTTGCTGTATTTATGTTGATGCACTTCCTCATGATTAGGAAACAAGGTATTTCAGGTCCATTATGAGTTTTAAAAAACAACATCTTTGAAACCTAAATTAAGCCAACTTAAGAAACTCTCAATTAAATCCTTCATCCTTTTTCTCTAATGCATATTCTCAAGAAACCAGACCTATCCGATCCAAAACTTAGAGAGAAACTTTCTAAAGGGATGGGCCATAACTACTACGGGGAGCCAGCATGGCCGAATGATTTACTTTATATATTTCCTGTAGTTATTCTTGGGACAATAGCTTGTGTTGTAGGCCTTGCTGTTCTTGATCCTGCAATGCTTGGTGATAAAGCTGATCCTTTCGCAACACCTTTAGAAATCCTTCCTGAATGGTACTTATACCCTGTTTTTCAGATTCTCCGTGTAGTTCCCAATAAGCTACTAGGTATTGTTTTGCAGACACTTGTCCCATTGGGATTAATGCTGATCCCATTTATTGAGAATATCAATAAATTTCAGAATCCATTTAGAAGACCTGTAGCGATGGCTGTCTTTCTATTTGGTACGGCAGTTACAATTTATTTAGGCATAGGTGCGACATTGCCAATTGATAAATCACTGACTCTTGGTCTTTTTTAACTAATAGAGAAGTTATAAATATATAATTAAATTAGTTAATCTAGCTTTGCCAAGTCATCGCTTTAAAAAGACTATTTATCATTTTCAGTGAGTCCGTCTAAGTCCAGGAGGTTCACATCCTCAGGGCAAACTCTGAGCAAGTGGTGGAGCATCAGGAATCCAACTATTGTCCAGGTTTGATATGTTCTGGATTGTTGCCCTACCCAAGTTCCAGTTGGTCCGTCAAAATATTCTGCCCATTTTTGCCTAGGTAGTTGATTGAGTTGACTCCAGTAGCACTCCTCTAAAAGAGCTCTCATTTGTCCCATAAGAAGAGCATCTGCATCTGGATATCGTTTTTCATGTAAAAGGATAGATGCACCAAAGAACCAAAGAAGGCTGGGCCAATGCCCTCCGTTGTGATAGCTCCATGGCCAGTTTTTTGGGTCCGACCCGGTTTTGTTTTCCCATTCGGCTCCTTCCATTGGCGGGTGACATATTCGCATTGGCATTTGGGCCATTAAATGTTGCCTGTTGTGGAGTACTAGTCGAAATAGAGCTCTTTGTTGTGGTGCTGTAAGTACTCCAAACATGCAGGCAAGTGAATTCCCTAAGCTGTAAAAACGGAAATCTGGTCTTCCTGTCCTTATATTCCCTATTAAGTAGCCTCCTCGGTTTTCAAGCCAATCCTGCAACCATGATGGGACAACTTGTGGTTGCACATTGAATTCGTTTTGATGTTGATCTTCTCCATATTGCTCGGTGGGTCTTCTTCTGAGAACTTGCATGGTTTTGCTCGTAACCCAGTAATGCTTCAGAAGAAATTGGCGCAGATCATGAACCCATTGCCTTGTCAAAACAAGTCGCTGGTCAAGTAAGCGACTTATTTGTTCTTTTCTGCTTAATTCCATTAGCTCAACACAGCTTTTTAGACATGCATGGAGAAGGACTTCTATCTCCAGTGGGGCCCCCCAAACATCCATTGGACGGTCAATCATGAAGGAACAGTCAGGGACGAAAAGGACTGGTGTTCCTTCAAATGTCGGATGAAGGACTAGATCGAGTAATAGTTGGACACCGCGTTGAACTTTTTGGCTTGTCCCAAAGCTTTTGTCGCCACTTCTTCGAACATATAGCCAGCAAAGTATTGGCCACCAAAGGCTTGCATCTGCCGAGGTTATTCTCCCAATGGATCTTTGACCGTAATCTGCGATTAGCTCACCTTCTTCTTCAACGAAACTGGTAGGGAAAACGCCTCTGGTCTGATAAGAGGTACTTTGCAAGTCAAGAGATACGCTTAAAAACTGCTTTACTACTTCGTATCGCTTTTGTGTAAGCAGATAGATCATTACTGGGACATTATCCCTTAGGAAAATTTCTCCATAGTTCAGGGCCTCATTATTTGCAGGATGTTCTAGAGCCGCAACGCTCCCAGCAAAGCTACCTCTTACTTCAATTAAAGAGCGTTCGAAATGCTCTTTAGCACGCTGGATTACGAAGTCTTCATTGGAATTGGGACGTACGCGCTTGTGTTTTTGACTGAAACGTTCTGCCAAGTGTTTGATCCTTATGCCATTGCCAAAAGTTAGTTATGACTTCTCAATTGCACAGTGGAAGGAAGTCTTGAGATTGTGACGGGAATCGGTTTGTTGCCTTCTGGTCGCTTCATGGGCTATGTTATTTGGATGTGCAAAGGGCTGAGCCCTAAAGCGCATCCCAGCTCTAATTTGGCGAAAGCTTTTTTGGTGACTGGGTTCTTGCAATCCCTGGAGGATAACCTCCCCATGGTGTTGTAAGTTCAATATGCGGCATTAGCCGTAGCTTTGAAGTTCCTTTTATGGGAGCTGAAGAGCAGAACCTGGACAACCTAAAAGTTTAGGAACTGACGCTTTTTTCGCGTTCAGAGTCTTCTATTTCCTAATTAATGGGAATTTTGGATAGCTGAATAGATATGCGAAAGGAGTGTGAGGTCCCGTCAAAAGAAATTTTGTTGTTTCCAATTCCATTGGTCTTTGTAATGGCTCTCACGGCCACAAAGCATCAAAAAGTAATTGAGAAATGACTACCGGATCCAAGATCCTGGAAAGTCACAAGGAAGAGATTCTTTAAGTGCACTCTTTGAACCCTTCTGTCAGAGGAAGGAGGCGAGAACTACTATCTAAGTGCGCCAGCGCTAGCTAGTGGGTTGAGCAAGTCAAACTGAGTTTTAGCCATATTTGGTTTAAATCAAAAGGGTTTGATCTACAACGGAGAGTTTGATCCTGGCTCAGGATGAACGCTGGCGGCGTGCTTAACACATGCAAGTCGAACGAACCTTCGGGTTAGTGGCGGACGGGTGAGTAACGCGTGGGAATCTGCCCTCAGGAGGGGGATAACGGCTGGAAACGGCCGCTAATACCCCATATGCCGAGAGGTGAAATGAATTTCGCCTGAGGATGAGCCCGCGTCTGATTAGCTAGTTGGTGAGGTAATGGCTCACCAAGGCTTCGATCAGTAGCTGGTCTGAGAGGATGATCAGCCACACTGGGACTGAGACACGGCCCAGACTCCTACGGGAGGCAGCAGTGGGGAATTTTCCGCAATGGGCGAAAGCCTGACGGAGCAACGCCGCGTGAGGGATGAAGGCCTCTGGGCTGTAAACCTCTTTTCTCAAGGAAGAAGATCTGACGGTACTTGAGGAATAAGCCACGGCTAATTCCGTGCCAGCAGCCGCGGTAATACGGGAGTGGCAAGCGTTATCCGGAATTATTGGGCGTAAAGCGTCCGCAGGCGGCCTTTCAAGTCTGCTGTTAAAGCGTGGAGCTTAACTCCATCAAGGCAGTGGAAACTGTTGGGCTTGAGTGTGGTAGGGGCAGAGGGAATTCCCGGTGTAGCGGTGAAATGCGTAGATATCGGGAAGAACACCAGTGGCGAAGGCGCTCTGCTGGGCCATAACTGACGCTCATGGACGAAAGCCAGGGGAGCGAAAGGGATTAGATACCCCTGTAGTCCTGGCCGTAAACGATGAACACTAGGTGTCGGGGGAATCGACCCCTTCGGTGTCGTAGCCAACGCGTTAAGTGTTCCGCCTGGGGAGTACGCACGCAAGTGTGAAACTCAAAGGAATTGACGGGGGCCCGCACAAGCGGTGGAGTATGTGGTTTAATTCGATGCAACGCGAAGAACCTTACCAGGGTTTGACATCCTGCGAACCTCTAAGAAATTGGAGGGTGCCTTCGGGAACGCAGTGACAGGTGGTGCATGGCTGTCGTCAGCTCGTGTCGTGAGATGTTGGGTTAAGTCCCGCAACGAGCGCAACCCACGTTTTTAGTTGCCAGCATTCAGTTGGGCACTCTAGAGAGACCGCCGGTGATAAACCGGAGGAAGGTGTGGATGACGTCAAGTCATCATGCCCCTTACATCCTGGGCTACACACGTACTACAATGCTACGGACAAAGGGCAGCAAACTCGCGAGAGCTAGCAAATCCCATAAACCGTGGCTCAGTTCAGATCGTAGGCTGCAACTCGCCTACGTGAAGTAGGAATCGCTAGTAATCGCAGGTCAGCATACTGCGGTGAATACGTTCCCGGGCCTTGTACACACCGCCCGTCACACCATGGAAGTTGGCCACGCCCGAAGTCGTTACTCCAACCCTTGTGGAGGAGGACGCCGAAGGTGGGGCTGATGACTGGGGTGAAGTCGTAACAAGGTAGCCGTACCGGAAGGTGCGGCTGGATCACCTCCTAACAGGGAGACAAAAACTGATCTTGATGTCTTAGATTAATTATTCTTAGGCCGAGATCCTGTCACCTTAGGTCGATCGGTACCTCAGATTAAAAACAAATAACTATTTAACAGTTTTTTGGTTTGATTTTAGTTCCTAAACTTGTCTAGGTCACACCCCACAAGGGTTACTCCTGGGCCATTAGCTCAGGTGGTTAGAGCGCACCCCTGATAAGGGTGAGGTCCCTGGTTCAAGTCCAGGATGGCCCATTCGGTGTTGGGGGTATAGCTCAGTTGGTAGAGCGCCTGCTTTGCAAGCAGGATGTCAGCGGTTCGAGTCCGCTTACCTCCACTGGCCGACCCCTTATGTCGAGATCAAGTTGAGGGCCTTTGTGTGTGATGTGATTTAGATACTAAGTCCGCTGATTTGAACCTAGCTTCCTTTCATTCCAAATTTGAGATATTCAAATTAGGTTGAAAGTACGCTGGGCTCTCTTCAATTTTTAAATAAAATTGAAGCGAAGTTCAGTAGAACCTTGACAACTGCATAGTGAGTCTGGAAAAAATAAAGCATCTCATGGATGCATTATTCCTATTTAGATATTTAATATGAATATCTAAATATTAGGTTAATAATGTGAATTCTTGAGCAAGAGCCGAGACTCTAAAGACCCCTCTTTATATGGCTTTGATTAGTTATATAGAGTTTGATTGTTATTTATTTGATTTATAACTTGATTTTGGATAACTCCTAAATAGTTATATAAACAAACTAATTAACAAGAATTCGCTTTCAACTGCGAAATAAGGTTTTTAGAGATTAATTTGGTCAAGCTACAAAGGGCTCACGGTGGATACCTTGGCACGCAGAGGCGATGAAGGACGTGGTTACCTGCGATAAGTCTCGGGGAGCTGGAAACACGCTTTGATCCGGGAATTTCCGAATGGGGCAACCCCTAGTACGGTCAGCTGAATCCATAGGCTGACACGAGCCAACCCAGCGAACTGAAACATCTTAGTAGCTGGAGGAAAGGAAAGTAAAAACGACTCCCTAAGTAGCGGCGAGCGAACGGGGAAGAGCCTAAACCGACAGTTCCGACTGTCGGGGTTGTGGGACAGTAACGTGGACCAACAAACCTAGAAGAAGCGCTTGAATGGCGCGCCATAGAGGGTGAAAGCCCCGTAATCGAAAGGAGAGTTGGCCTAGCTGTATCCCGAGTAGCACGGAGCACGTGAAATTCCGTGTGAATCCGCGAGGACCACCTCGCAAGGCTAAGTACTCCTGTGTGACCGATAGCGCAACAGTACCGCGAGGGAAAGGTGAAAAGAACCCCGGGAGGGGAGTGAAATAGAACATGAAACCGTGAGCCTACAAGCAATGGGAGCTCGACTTATCGAGTGACCGTGTGCCTGTTGAAGAATGAGCCGGCGACTTATAGGCACTGGCAGGTTAAACCGGGAATGGTGGAGCCATAGCGAAAGCGAGTCTGAATAGGGCGTTAGTCAGTGTTTATAGACCCGAACCCGGGTGATCTAACCATGGCCAGGATGAAGCTTGGGTGATACCAAGTGGAGGTCCGAACCGACTGATGTTGAAAAATCAGCGGATGAGCTGTGGTTAGGGGTGAAATGCCAATCGAACCCGGAGCTAGCTGGTTCTCCCCGAAATACGTTGAGGCGTAGCGTCTAGTGCTCCAGCAGGGGGGTAAAGCCACCATTTCGGTGCGGGCTGCGAGAGCGGTACCAAATCGAGATGAACTCTGAATACCCTGTGTGTAACTAGGCAGTCAGACTGTGGGGGATAAGCTCCATAGTCGAAAGGGAAACAGCCCAGACCGCCAGCTAAGGTCCCTAAATCAACACTAAGTGATAAAGGAGGTGGGATTGCCCAGACAACCAGGAGGTTTGCCTAGAAGCAGCCATCCTCAAAGGAGTGCGTAATAGCTCACTGGTCGAGCGATCCTGCGCCGAAAATGAACGGGGCTAAGTGTTGTACCGAAGCTGCGGATTTAACTTGTTAAATGGTAGGGGAGCGTTCCATGTGGGGCGAAGCGTTAGCGTAAGCGGACGTGGACTGCATGGAAGTGAGAATGTCGGCTTGAGTAGCGAAAACATGGGTGAGAATCCCATGCCCCGAAACCCTAAGGGTTCCTCCGGCAGGCTCGTCCACGGAGGGTTAGTCTGGACCTAAGGCGAGGCCGAAAGGCGTAGTCGATGGACAACAGGTCAACATTCCTGTACCGGTTATGTTTTGGGAAGGAGGACGGAGAAGGCTAGCCAAGCCAGATGTTGGTTACTGGTTCAAGCGTTCGAGGCGTTGAGGAGCGGAGAAAACGTTCCGAGCTGAGGCGTGAGTACGAGCTGCCACGGCAGCGAAGTTGGTGATGTCATGCTTCCAAGAAAATCCCTATACCCGTTAAGGCATAACTGCCAGTACCCGAAACCGACACAGGTAGGGTGGTAGAGAATACCGAGGGGCGCGAGATAACTCTCTCTAAGGAACTCGGCAAAATGGCCCCGTAACTTCGGGAGAAGGGGTGCCAGCGAGAGCTGGTCGCAGTGAAGAGGCCCAGGCGACTGTTTACCAAAAACACAGGTCTCCGCTAAGTCGCAAGACGATGTATGGGGGCTGACGCCTGCCCAGTGCCGGAAGGTTAAGGAAGCCGGTCAGCGTAAGCGAAGCTGGCGACTGAAGCCCCGGTGAACGGCGGCCGTAACTATAACGGTCCTAAGGTAGCGAAATTCCTTGTCGGGTAAGTTCCGACCCGCACGAAAGGCGTAACGATCTGGGCGCTGTCTCGGAGAGAGGCTCGGCGAAATAGAATTGTCTGTGAAGATGCGGACTACGTACACCCGGACAGAAAGACCCTATGAAGCTTTACTGCAGCTTGGTATTGTGCCCGGGCTCTGAATGCGCAGGATAGGTGGGAGACTTTGAAGCAGTGCTTGTGGGTGCTGCTGAGTCAATGGTGAGATACCACTCTTTCAGAGCTAGGGTTCTAACGTTCACCCGTTATCCGGGGAGCGGACAGTATCAGGTGGGCAGTTTGACTGGGGCGGTCGCCTCCTAAAAGGTAACGGAGGCGCGCAAAGGTTCCCTCAGGCTGGTTGGAAATCAGTCGACGAGTGCAAAGGCAGAAGGGAGCTTGACTGTGAGACCTACAAGTCGAACAGGGACGAAAGTCGGCCTTAGTGATCCGACGGTTCTGTGTGGAAGGGCCGTCGCTCAACGGATAAAAGTTACTCTAGGGATAACAGGCTGATCTCCCCCAAGAGTTCACATCGACGGGGAGGTTTGGCACCTCGATGTCGGCTCATCGCAACCTGGGGCTGAAGTCGGTCCCAAGGGTTGGGCTGTTCGCCCATTAAAGCGGTACGCGAGCTGGGTTCAGAACGTCGTGAGACAGTTCGGTCCATATCCGGTGTACGCGCAGGAACATTGAGAGGATTTCTCCCTAGTACGAGAGGACCGGGAGGAACGCACCTCTGGTGTACCAGTTATCGTGCCAACGGTAAACGCTGGGTAGCCATGTGCGGAGTGGATAACCGCTGAAAGCATCTAAGTGGGAAGCCCACCTCAAGATGAGTGTTCCCATGGCGTTAAGCCAGTAAGGTCACGGGAAGAACACCCGTTGATAGGCTCTACGTGGAAGCCTGGTAACAGGTGCAGCGGAGGAGTACTAATAGACCGAGGGCTTGACCAAACTTTTGACTCTTGTAAGAGAAACAGTTTTATTTTTCTAGGCTTTTAGCAATCTTATAAGATTGCTCTATGCAGTTCTCAAGGCTCTAACCTTGAGAGTGTTTATTTCCTATCCTGGTGTTCATGGCGTTGTGGAACCACTCCGATCCATCTCGAACTCGGTTGTGAAACGCAGCAGCGGCGACGATATTTGGGGGGTAGCCCCCTGAGAAAATAGCTCAATGCCAGGTAAAACACTCTATTTATTATTAATAGTAGAAATGAGACTTTTCTACTACTAAAAAAGCCGCCTAAATCGGCGGCTTTTTTAATGAGCTAATGTTAATTAATTATTGCTTTTCTGAGTTTTTTTCTAGCCCTGGAATAAGAGCAATAGATGCTAATAAACCTAGTAAAAGGATCATGAGTGAAGGCAAAATTGATTCGGCCATTCGTTCATCGCTTGCATATTGAAACAAGCGAACAGAAAGGGTATCAAAATCAAATGGTCTTAAAACAAAAGTAAGAGGAAGCTCCTTGATTGTATCTACAAAGACTAGTAGTGCACCAACAGCAATGGGACCCTTCAGAAGGGGAAGATGAATTTTCTTTAGTACCCCTGGCCATTTTTGTCCAAGACCAATCGCAGCCTCATCTAAGCTTGGAGATATTCTTTCAAATGCAGCATCAATCCCTCCTTTAGCTACTGCAAGGAAGCGATCACTATATCCCCATATAAGTAACAAAATGGGGGCAAGGTTCCATGGGGGACCGCCAAAAGATTGAAGAGCCAATGCCAATACAACACCAGGAATTGCATATCCAATACCTGCAAGAAAAGTAAGGCTATTAATCCAACTTTGTGCTCCCCATCGTTTTACTGTTGAAAGTATTAGAGCGGCAATCAGTGTGCTAATTGAGGCGGCAAAACCAAGGGCAAGGCTACGTAATGTAAGCATTAGTAATTCGAAATTTAGCCCAACCCTTAGCTGCTCAATATTTATCAATATCCAAAAAATTGGAATTCCTAGTGTGAAAGTAGGAGGGAAAATACTTAATATTTGTGCTAAGAAAGCACGAAATCCTGTTAGCTCCCATGCAGGTGATTCCCCTCCAGCAACACCTTCTGACCAGCGCTTACTTCGACTTCTTAAGGTTCGCTCAAAAAACAAAAGAGAAATCACTATTGCAAGAGCTATGAGGGCAAGTCCTATAGCTCCTGATGGATTACCAATTGCTACCCAGTTCTCTACAATTCCAGCCGAGATACTTGGAATGCTAAGGAGTTGTACAGCTCCTAGTTCATTGACCACTTCCATACTCATCAAGGCAATTCCTGCCCCTATTGCAGGCATTGCTAAGGGCAAAGCTATTTTTCTAAAACTATTCCAAGGTCCAACGCCTAAGCTTCTACATGCCTCCAGTTGGCGTCTTCCAGATTTTGAAAAACTTTCTGTACTTAATAAGAAAACATATGGATAGGTGGTAAGTGTCATTATTGCTATCCCCCATGAAAGCCCATAAATTCTGATGCTATAAATACTGCCCAAGTCTATTAATGTTGCTGCAAGTAGATAGGCAGGAGTTGCTAAAGGTAGAAGTTGAGAGACTCTCAAAAACTTTCTTCCGGGAAATCTACAATTTGCAAGTAGCCAACCATTAATTGTTCCCAACAGCCCTCCACATAGAGCTGTACCAAGTAATAGAAATATGGTTCCATTTATTTGTGTTTTTCCATCTATACCTAGAGATGCTATACCTTCTTTTATTCCATTAAATCCTTCATTAATTAACCCAATTAGCGGCCAAAGGAAAATTGCTGCTATAGATATTGCTAGGACAAACAGAGCTAGTCGTGTTGGATCAATATTCTTTTTAGAAAATCTCCGTTTCATAAAGCTTAGAGATGAATTCATGCCTATTTTCTTTTAAGTCAGTGTAGAGAGAAAAAAAATTTTTTACTTAAATCTAAGGTTTGATTAAAAAAACCTAATGTGTCGAAGAAAAAACCAATGAATTTAATAACTGTTCCCTATAACAGCTTGATTTTGAAATGTCAAAGACTTTTTTGATCACTTGGTTCTTTAGAAGCTTTCACCACGCATGATTCAAGCATTTTTTGGATTTCCTTATGTTTCATTTCTCGACCGATTAATACCAGTTTATTCTTTCTCTCGCCATGCCAATCTGTATCGTCAACAGAAAAACGCTTTCCTGCAAGATGAAATATATGTCGTCGTTCACTTTCTACAAACCAAAGTATTCCTTTTGCTCTAAAGACATCAGCAGGAAGGTGGTTGTCAAGAAAATCCTGGAATTTCCTTAGGCCAAAAGGATGATTAGCTGAGAAAGATAATGATGTAAAACCTTCTATTTTATTCTCATGCTCATGCTCATGCTCATGCTCGTGCTCATGCTCATGCTCGTGCTCATGAGCATCTTGCTGGCTGATTTTATCTGTTTCAAAAAGTCCGACACTGATGATTAGAGATATAGGAACATTTCCATTTTTGCATTTTATGATCCTTGCATCTTTTTTTAGCTTTCTTAGTTCGAGTTCGATTTCAGATAGTTCTTCTTCTTCTACTAAATCACATTTATTCAGGAGAAGAATATCCCCATACATTATTTGTGATTTGCCTACACCACTTTTTAATATATCTTGATTGATATTTTCTGCATCTATCATTGTTATAATTGAGTCTAGCCTTGTTGAATCTCTTAACTCACTACCCATGAAAGTCATAGCTATAGGAAGTGGGTCTGCTAATCCAGTTGTTTCAACAATTAGGTAATCTATACGTTCAGGGCGATCAATTATTCTTTGTACGGCATTAAGTAGCTCGCCATTGATTGAACAACAGATACAACCATTGCTAAGCTCAATAATTTCTTCACCAGTTGAGATGATCAGGTCATTATCTATCCCTATCTCCCCAAATTCATTGACAAGTACAGCCGTTTTGATGCCAATTTGGTTTGTAAGAATATGATTTAAAAGTGTTGTTTTCCCTGAGCCAAGAAAGCCTGTAATAATGGTTACAGGCAGTGGGCTTAAATTTTTATCACTTCCTCTAGAAGACTCTTCCTTTTTGCTTTTGTGCGATTCAGGTTGGGGCATGACATTTAAAAGCAATTTTCAAGGTTGAAATTATCTAGTTGCCTTATTATTTATGATCAAGATTATTTATTGCTCTCGCAAGTTCTATGTCCTTATTGCTTAATCCGCCTAGGTCATGAGTGCTTAAATTTATTTTTACCGAGCTGTACACATTGCTCCAATTTGGATGGTGGTTCATTGTTTCTGATTTAAGGGCTACTTTTGTCATGAAAGCAAATGCTTCAACAAAACTGTCAAAATGCCACTCTTTTTTAATTCCATTTCCGTCTATACTCCATCCAGGTATTTCTTTGTGGATGCTGTTTATCTCTTCTTCGCTAAGTAGGTGCGCTTCCATTTTTGCTACTGATAAATTAACTATAATTCTTTCCTAGCTAGACCAGGTAGTTATGGCAATGATTTGTCTGGTTTGATTAACCTTTTTTGTCCAATTGGCTGTCCCTTATGTTTTTTTGCATGGCAATCACTTGTTTCATTTCTATGTTTTACTATTTTTCTCCAACTGCATGAAGACTCAACTTTCTTATTTGCTTTAAATGTCGGTGTTCCCATAAGTAAACAGCTTGCCAAGTTCCAAGTGCTAGAGCCGAATTGTCAATGCTGAGGCTTAGTGAACTTGATGTTAAAGCGGTTCTAATATGTGCAGGCATGTCATCAGGACCCTCTTCAGAATGTTCATAAGGCTCATGAATACCTAAGGTCCCTAATTTTGCTAGACCCTCTTCTAGAACAAGAGATTTCATGTATTTGGAAAGGTCTTTTAGAACTCTAGGGTCTGCATTCTCATTAATAATTAGACTGCAACTTGTATGTTTTGTGGCAACAATAATAATACCTGTCCTAAAGGCACTTCTTCTTATCCATGAATTAATTGTAGAGGTTATATTTGTAAATCCTTCACCATTAGTTGGGATTGTTAGCTCTTCGAGTAATTGTTCCACTGTTTAAAATTAGCAATGTGTTTATTTTGTTATAAATATCTTGAGCTCTTATTGAATGAATCCTTTAGTTAGTAATTATTCCTGTGCGACGTTTAATTGATCTATTGCTTTTATCTAAGGCAATCATGATAACCATATTCCTCCATCCCTTAAAGCGCCTAAAAAGCGCTGATTTGATTTGATAGCCTTTTCATGAGTGCTTTTGGATTCACTGTGCCCATTTTTAGGAACTGACCAGAGCTTGAAAAATATTTCTCTTCTTTTTGGCCAGGTGAGTTGTTCCATCGGAGGCAAGCTATTTTGTTTCGTAATAGCAACTTGTTTGATTTACTGCTCTTTTCATAATCATCCCTTTGGGATCTTTTGGCTTTCGTAGGACTGATTATTTGTTTTTGGGAGGTTTGATTTGTCTCACTACACGAAATTTGTTTAACCTATTTTCAACTGACTGCTTTTATCAAGGGCCGGAACTCTTTTGATTGCAATGGATTTTTTAAAAAAAGAGCCCATGCATAAATGCAATGGGCTGGGTGATGGGGAAGTTGATTTCTAAGCGAATTTCTCTCTAAAGGCAAGCTACTACCTATGGTATGAAGCTTGTGTGGAAACCTATATATAGGGTCTGCTTTGCAGTAAGAAGTTTTTTAGATCTGTTTGTGGTCATTAAATTTTTAAAAAAATGCCGTTTTGGCCATTTTTCAAGGACCTTCTTCATAGAGGATTTCTAGCAAATTGGATTGGTTTTGATCAGCACATGGATATTTTTTGAACACGAGCAACTACTTCTTTTCACAATGGTTAAGGTTCATTTAGTTCTGGAGTGTGGTTTTGCCTTCGGTTGCCTGGCAACGGTTGGGGGACTATTTACGTGAAACTCAGCTTTTGGGGTCTATACAAAGCACCCTTTATTGGGATCAGAATACCCGCATGCCTCAAGCGGGTGCTCTTTGGAGGGGTGAGCAATTAGCTTTACTGGCTAGGGAATTGCATTCTCGTCAGAGCTGTAATTATTTCTCTTGTCTTTTAGACGAAGCAAAAGAGGAGCTAAGCAGGGAAACAAAATCAGGAGCTTTTTCTTCAGGAGAAAGCTTGCAAAGGTCTATAAATTTAAAACTTTTAGATCAAGATATACAACGTCAGAAACGGTTGGATGCTCGCTTAGTTTCTGACTTAGCTCAAGCAAAAGCGGAAGGGTATAGCTGTTGGCATCAAGCTAAGGATAAGAATGACTTTCTTCTTTTTGCACCAGCCCTTAGAAAGTTGATTGACCTAAGGAAAGAACAGGCAAGTCAATTAAAGGAACCTCGCTCATGTTGGGAGACACTCGCGCAACCATTTGAACCTGATGTGACTTTTTCTCGATTAGAAGAACTGTTTGCTCCATTAAGGAAGCGATTGCCAGATTTGATAGATGACGTTCGAGCTTGGGGCTTTAGAACTGGAATGAAATCTTGGGACCTAGAACCTTCTATTCAAAAGAATTTGTGTGGGCAGCTTCTTCTTTCATGGGGGCGCGATGACAGTATTTCATGTGTTGCAAGTTCACCTCATCCATTCTCAATCACTCTTGGGCCTTCGGATTTTCGTCTTACAACAAGAATTGTTCCAGGTCAGCCTCTGTCATGCTTTTTTGCGACAGCCCATGAATGGGGGCACTCGCTTTATGAACAAGGTCTGCCAAGCGAGAGTCATCAATGGTTTGCCTGGCCACTAGGACATGCCACGTCTATGGGTGTTCATGAAAGCCAGTCTCTTTTTTGGGAAAATAGAGTTGCTCGTAGTGAAGCCTTTTCAGAAAGATGGTGGAGGATATTTGAAGAGGCTGGAGCACCGGTTAGATCAACGCAAGACCTTTGGCGTCTTATGAACCCATTAACTCCTGGGTTGAATCGTGTAGAGGCTGATGAACTTAGTTATGGACTTCATATCATGATTCGTACAGATCTTGAGATTGCCCTTCTTGAAAAGGGATTAGATGTTGAAGCTATTCCAGATGAGTGGAATAGAAGATATTTCGAACTTTTAGGATTAACTCCCAAAAGCGATTCAGAGGGTTGTTTGCAGGATGTTCATTGGAGCGAGGGTCTGTTTGGTTATTTCCCTTCCTATCTCCTTGGCCATTTGATAAGTGCACAACTTTCTGAGGCTATGAATTTAGATATGAAGGTTGAAGGCTTTAATTCAGAGGATCCTTTGGAAGAGAGGATTGCTCTAGGAGAGGAAGATCAATTACTTTCTTGGCTGCGTAGCAATGTTCACCATCATGGCCGTAGTGTTAACGCAGAGTGTTTGGTAGAAAAAGTCACCGGAAGAAAGCTTTCTAGTCAACCCTTCCTTGCTTATTTGGAGAAAAAACTAGATAGATTATCAAGTTGTTCGTAAAATATATTTTTGCTCTTTCCCTTTTCCAGAATGGCAAATCTCGATCAAGCTCCTAGCCGCAGCATGCCAAACCTCTTGCATGTTCTGCCAGCCTTTGCGGATGAATCTGAACTGAGGCTTAATACAATAGTTGAATTGAATTCAAATACTCTCAATAAATATGAATTAATCACAGAAACAGGACATTTAAAGTTAGACCGTGTTGGATATTCTTCTCTTGCTTATCCTTTTGCTTATGGATGTATTCCTAGGACCTGGGATGAAGATGGTGATCCATTAGATATTGAGATTGTTGGAGTAACAGAGCCTCTAATACCTGGCTCGGTGGTGGAGGCGAGAATTATTGGGGTTATGACATTTGACGATGGAGGTGAAGTTGATGACAAGGTTATTTGTGTTCTTGCTGATGACAAGAGAATGGAACATATCACTAGCTTTGAGCAATTAGGCCCACATTGGGAAAAAGAAACTAGATATTATTGGGAGCATTATAAGGATCTCAAGAAGCCAGGTACTTGTAGAGTAAATGGCTTTTTTGGAGTAGAAAAGGCAATCGAGATAATTAAATCTTGTGAGGCTCGCTATCTTTCTGAAATCGACCCTAAGTTAATTAATTGATGTCTATCAATTAGTACTTTTAATAATTAATATTATCAAAAATCAATCTTTTTTATCCAGGCCGTGCTTCTTTGAATATTTCGGCAAGGATCTCGCCAGCCCCTTGAGACTTCAACTTTTCTGCTAGGTCTTTGCCAATTTTTTCGCTGTTTATAGCTAAGCCTTTTTCCTTGTCTCGTATTAATCGCTTGCCATCTAGGCTCGCGACCATTCCTGTGAGAACAAGCTCATCTCCATCTATAAAACTGTTTACACCAATAGGGACTTGGCATCCACCTTCAAGTTCATGTAGGAAGGATCTTTCGGCTAAACACCTTTGACTTGTAGGAGCATGTTCGAGAACTTTTATTAATTCAAGTACTTCATCTTTGGACTCTACACATTCAATTCCCAAAGCTCCTTGTCCAACAGCATGAAGTGAGATTTCTCCAGGAATTAATTGGTGTATTCGGTTGCTAAATCCTAATCTTGTTAGCCCTGCAGCTGCCAGGATAAGACAGTCATACTCTCCTTTGTCGAGCTTTTCTAAACGTGTAATCACATTTCCTCTTACATCCTTAAAAATTAATTTTGGATAGTGATATCGGAGTTGTGCAAGGCGACGAAGAGAACTTGTTCCAACCACAGAACCCTCTGGAAGAGTATCTAATTTGTAAGTAATATTTTTTTTGTTGACTACTAATGCGTCAGCAGGGTCTTCTCGTTCGGTGATGCAACCGAGCATCAGTCCTTCAGGGAGATTAGTTGGCAAATCTTTAAGCGAGTGAACAGCTATATCGGCTTGACCAACGAGCATTTGTGCTTCTAGTTCTTTTGTAAATAAACCCTTGTCACCGATCTTTGCCAGAGCCACGTCGAGAATCTTGTCTCCTTGAGTTGCAATGGCCTCAATGGAGATAGATAAATTCGGAAAGGCAGTTTCTAGTTCCTGTTTGACCCAGTTAGTCTGGACCATTGCTAACTGGCTTCTGCGGGATGCTATGCGCAGGCGGTCGAGAGGCATTAAAGAGTATTGGTGGGAGTCAAGTTGAAATTCAGCTAGACCAGTTATGGGGAAGCTGATACCCCATTATCCATTAAATCCTGTTTGTTTAAAACCTAGAACCAGGCTGACTGGCATAAGCAGTGTTTTTATTTGATGTATTCCTTGAGCACCCCATTGCGGTTTGGATGACGGAGTTTGCGAAGAGCCTTTGCTTCTATTTGCCGAATGCGCTCACGGGTTACATCAAATATTTGCCCTATTTCTTCAAGAGTTTTCATGCGGCCATCATCAAGCCCATAACGAAGCCTGAGAACATCTCTTTCTCTAGGGCTCAGGGTGGCAAGAACTCCTTCAAGATCTTCACGCAATAAATTCTTGGCAACATCCTGGTCTGGATTCTCAATATCAGCTTCAATAAAATCTCCAAGCCTTGAGTCTTCTTCTTTCCCAATAGGTGTTTCTAAAGAAATAGGTAATTGAGCACTTTTGGCGATGAAACGAAGTTTTTCAATTGTCATCTCCATGCTTTCAGCTATCTCTTCTTCAGTGGGCTTACGTCCAAATTCCTGACTCAGAACTTTGGTTGTTTTTTTGATTCTTGAAATAGTTTCATACAGATGTACAGGGAGTCGAATGGTTCGACTTTGATCAGCTATTGCTCTAGTAATGGCTTGCCGTATCCACCATGTTGCATAAGTCGAGAATTTGTATCCTTTCTCATGGTCGAATTTTTCAGCAGCTCTAATAAGTCCAAGACTTCCTTCTTGGATTAAATCCTGGAAGGAAAGTCCTCGATTCATATATTTTTTTGCAATCGATACAACCAATCGAAGGTTCGATTGAACCATCTTTTCTTTTGCTCGCCTACATAGCATTAGGCGACGGCGAAACCTTACTAAGGGCATTCCCTCAAGGGCTGCCCACTCTTTATTAGTTGGATAGTGGCCGTTATCACTTTCGAATTGAGCAGCAATTTCTTCGAGGTGAAGCAAATCTGCTATTTTCCGAGCCAATTCAATTTCTTCATCAGGTCGCAAGAGACGAATACGTCCTATTTCCTGGAGATAAACACGTATTGAATCTTCTGTATAAACCCCTTTTGGACCAAGTTTGATACTAGCCAGGGCTTTTGCTCTCGCTTCTTTGCTTATAGCTGAGATGTCATTAGGTTCGGTGGAGGTTAAGGAATCAGTGGACTCATTCTTTTCTGCATTTGCAAGTAATTGGTCTGCTTGGAGATCGAGATTTTCTGAAACAGCTGCTTTAACTTTCTGTTTTGAAGAGCCAGATGATTTTGCTTTGTTAGAGGAATTATTTTTAGCTGTCTTTGCTTTAACCTTTTTAGGCTTAGCTTGGCTTTCCTTCTTTGCTACAAGGGAAGCTTTTTTAGAGACTTTTGGTTGCGACTTTTTAGTGGCTACTTTTGTTGCTGCAGGGCTCATGGCTAGGGACGCGGACTAACAGGTTGTGTAGCGGAAAGGAAATGACTCCTCTGCAAAAATATGCACAGGGGTATTCATGTCTCAAGCATCAGAGCATTTACACACACAAAGATGATTCAGCCGATCGTTAATGATGTAGAAAATCAAATGATCTTGCAGAACCTCTTTCAGAGGAGTTCTAGATGCTGTCGACGACTAGACAAAGAGTATTTGTGGACTGTTGCAGGGCTGTCAGGGGCGTTCTCAGACCGGCCAATCGTTTGGGGGCATCCCAGTTGATAGAGCTGCATGTCTTCCCTCTGGACGGAACTCTGCTTGGTTCCGACAGTAACCATATGGTTACCCAACACTTCTATGTTAAAAAAAACTTGTGACCTCCGCAACAGACAATGCCCAAATCGAATGGTCAACTCGTTTTGAGGTGGATGTCTGGTTAGAAGCTGGCCGGGATGGGCGCTCTTTTACCTATATAGATCAGAAGCCTTTGGGTGTTGGATTGGGTGACTTGGTATTGGTTCGATTAAGAGGAAGGTTGATGAATGGTTTAGTTGTTGGGAAAAGGCCTTACTCCTCTTTAGGTGTTCAGAAGGGTTTGCTGGCGTCAGCAGATAAGTCTTCTTTAAAGCCCATTGAAGGATTGGTAGAAAGTGTTGCTGTAGACCCCCTTTGGCGTAATTGGCTTGAAACCATTGCGATTGATTGTCATACCAGTTCTTTTCGCATGCTTAAAGCAGCTTTGCCCTCAGGGTGGCTTGGTCAAAGGAAAAGAGCTTTGTCTGAACCACGTAAATTATTTTGGATTCAATTGGAAGAAGAACCTGTTGCGATTGGTGTTCTTCCAAAGAGACAATTAGAACTAAAAAATGCTTTGATAGCAAAAGGGGGTGGATGCTGGCAGCGAGAACTGACTTCAGATGGTTTTAGCTTGTCAATATTAAACAATGTGATCAATAAAGGTTTGGCAAGACGAGAAAAGCGTCCCACTATCACAAAAGATCTTATTAATAAGTCAGAAGATTTTTCGTCATCTTTAGAAAGGCCTCAAAATCTTACTGATGAGCAGAAAAAAGCAGTTGATATATATAATTCAACCCCTATAGGCTCTGCAGTTTTGCTTTGGGGAGTCACAGGATCAGGGAAAACAGAGGTTTATCTTCAATTAGCTCAGGAAGAATTATCTGCTGGTAGACATTGTTTGATTTTGACACCAGAGATTGGACTTATCCCTCAGTTGGTGGACCGTTTCAGGAAAAGATTTGGATCGATTGTGTATGAGTATCACAGTGGATGTTCTGATCATGAACGCATTAATACATGGCGTAAAAGCATGCTTAAAGATGATCCAATTGTTGTTGTTGGGACAAGATCAGCAATCTTTTTACCGTTGTCTCCATTGGGGTTGATTGTTATAGATGAGGAGCATGACAGTTCTTATAAGCAAGAGTCTCCAATGCCTTGTTACCATGCTCGAGATCTTGCGTTAGATAGAGCTAAAAAAATAGGAGCGAAGGTGGTTTTAGGAACAGCAACCCCTTCTCTTTTTATCTGGAAGTCTCTGAAGCCAGCTGGAGAAATTTATGTCGCTCGATTAAATCGGAGAATTAGTAATAGGCCTCTGCCTTCGATTTTCGTAGTCGACATGAGGCAAGAGTTGGTAGAGGGACATCGTTCTCTTGTAAGCAGAGCATTAATTCAAAGACTTTCTAGATTGGTTGAGAAACAAGAGCAGGCAGTTGTTTTAGTCCCTAGGAGGGGATATAGCAGTTTTCTGAGTTGTCGAAGTTGTGGAGAGGTCGTTCAATGCCCGCATTGTGATGTGTCATTGACAGTTCACAAAAAAAGAAATGGTGAAGAGTGGCTGCGCTGCCACTGGTGTGACTATCGGGCCAAGATTGGTTCTGTTTGCAGTGAATGTGGATCCAGCGCCTTTAAGCCATTTGGGGCAGGAACTCAACGAGTTATGGAGCATCTTGAAAATGCAATGCCTGAGCTAACTTTTTTGCGGTTTGATCGTGATACGACTCGAGGGCGAGATGGACATCGTCGAATTCTTGAAAAGTTTGCCGCAGGTGAGGCTGATGTTTTGGTGGGCACGCAAATGCTTACTAAAGGAATGGACTTGCCAAGAGTGACTTTGGCCGTGGTTTTGGCGGCTGATGGGTTGCTCCATAGGCCTGATTTGCAAGCCAGTGAACAGGCCTTACAGATTCTGATGCAACTTGCTGGCAGAACTGGAAGAGGAGAAAGGCCAGGACAGGTTTTTGTACAGACGTATTGTCCAGAACACCCCGTTATTAACCATTTAGTTGATGGCAGATATGAGGACTTTTTAAAAAAGGAGGCTGATTTGCGTAGAGATTCAGGCTTGGTTCCATATAGCAGAGCTTGTTTATTGCGTTTTTCTGGTGTTTCTTCTGCTTTGACTGCTAACGCAGCTACGGCTTTAGCAGAGCAAATCAGACCGTTATGTGAGGAAATGGGTTGGTCTTTGATAGGACCGGCTCCTTCAATGGTTGCAAGAGTTGCTGGTCGAAGTAGGTGGCAGCTTCTTCTTCATGGCCCTGAATTTAGTCCAATTCCTCTACCTTCTGGACGAGAGCTCTGGGACTCTCTTCCTAAGGGTATTTCCTTTTCTATAGATCCAGATCCAATACAACTTTGAGAAGCCCTAAACAGTTTGCGGATTGTTTAGGGCGGCAGCTCAGGGAAGCCAAAACCTAGTTGAAGCCTTAAATTTTGTAGAACAAGCGAAAAAGCAAGCATTGCTATAACAACTAGCACTCCTATTCCTAAGAGATTCCATCGCCAGGCTTGAAGAATTAAGTTATTTTTTTCTCCAGCTTTTAATATCCAGACAAGATCATTATTTTCATTTTTTATTATTTCAGGACTTGCTTTAAGACCACTTTGAGAAGGTAAGGACTTGATTTTTACTGAAAGACTTAGCCCTGGTACTTCTGGGAGATTAGTTAGATCGATTAATAAATTTAACTTTTGTTGAACAGCCACAAACCAGTTACGCTCTTGAAGTAGAAACTCTGGATTTGCTACTTCGATTCCTCCAGAGTTGGCTGCTGTTCTTGCCACTTTTTGTAAAAGTAAATTTGCTTCTTTAGCATGCAGAGTTGGTGAAGTAATTGTTTGCTTACTAATTAATTCGTTTGTTTGTCTTAACTCAGGTGATGATTCTTTAAGCTTTGATAGGAATTCTAGCTGCCATGGCATTAGTTGAGTTGTTGAGCTCTCTATTTCCCATTTAATTGATACCCTATCAGGCCCTGGTACGTTGATAATAGTAGTTATTCTAACGCAACCGCTTAATAGAATTGTAAGCCCAATTAAAATGACTAAGACAAACGAAGAAAAGCCTATATTGAGTGCTTTCGTAGGTCCCGTTGGAGGTGGATTTACTTTGACCTTTTCACTTCTTTTTCTCTGGATAGAGGTAGGTTTGCTATCTTTGAAAGAAGTAATACTTATTGGTGGTAAATTAATTGACCAGTTAGCTGGTCTCTCTAGGCTAGGGGCTTCTAGTATTGATAGTAATTGTTTGGCTTGAAATCGAATATCTTCGTCTTTGCATTTAGTTAATAAACGAACAGAATTTATAGCTTTTTGATCTTCCCCTTTCCCCATCCATGCTGTGATCATTAGCATTCTTATATTGGCCTCTTCATTTGTAGTTAAAGGAGTGTTATTTGATAGTCTTTCAAGTATTTCAAGGCTTTGCCCATAGTCTCCACGAGCAATGGCTGCTTCAGCCCTTGCTAGTTCAGCTGACATTGCTCATCCTCGCCCACTAACCATCGTCCCAATCCCTGCATCAGTAAACACTTCAAGGAGTAATGCATGCGGAACTCTTCCATCAATAATGTGCGCGGCTGATACACCTTGAGCTAAAGCTCTAATGCAGCATTTTGTTTTAGGAGTCATCCCTCCACTTACTATTCCTTCTTCAATTAGTTTTCGGGCCTCTGAGAGTGGTAGTTGTCTGAAGAGTGAGTTTGGTTCGTTAGGGTCTTTAAGAATTCCAGGAGTGTCTGTAAGAAGAATGAGTTTTTCTGCTCCTAAAGAAGCTGCTAGTTCACCCGCAACAGTATCTGCATTAATGTTGTGAGATTGACCATCAACATCTGCAGCAACACTAGAAATTACTGGGATATAACCTTTCTCTAACAGTGGCTTAAGCACCTCTGGGTTTACTTTGGAAACATCACCGACAAGGCCATGACTTCCGTTCCCCAATGTTCTTGCTTCTATTAAGTATCCATCACTTCCGCTAAGACCTACTGATAAGGCTCCAAGTTTATTTAACCCATTGACAATTTGTTTATTAACTCGACCTACTAAAACCATTTCCACTACATCCATAGTTTCAGAATCAGTTACGCGTAAACCATCTCTAAATTCCGCTGGAATCTGCAAGCGCTTGAGCCATTGGTTTATTTCTGGCCCTCCCCCATGAACAACTATTGGCTGGACCCCAACACTTGAAAGAAGTGCTAGATCACGAAAGACAGCTTTTTGTAAGTCTTCGTTGACCATTGCTGCTCCGCCATATTTGACCACAATCCGACGACCTGAAAAGCGTTGTATATAAGGGAGAGCCTCGCTTAATACCGCAACTCTTTTTGCATTTTCTTGTGAGTCTTTAGTTATGGAATTGGCATGTGAGCTTTTCACGGTCTTTTTATAAGAATTAGTTTTGTCCATTCTCTGTGGTCTCAGAATCTTTGTGTTGCTTTGGTAAAAGCATTAAGTCAATTTCCTCTTCACAGATACTTATTAATTCAGCATCTAATCCCTTTGCAAAAAAACGACTTAGCCGATCTTTTTTTTCTTCCCAACGTTCTAATGGTACCCCTGCCAGCTCAAATCTCATTCGAACACCATATCCTTTCCCCGTATCTAACTCTTCAATCTCAAGCAGCTGAGGCGGCTTGTCTTCATTCCATAATTGCAGAACTTGAAGTGATGATTCTAGATGAGCTTTTTGGCCATACCTCCATCTGGTGACGTCTCCCACAAGTTGCTTTAGTTCTGGGGGGATTTGGTCTTTGAGGTGGGCTAAGTCTTTAGACGGAACTACTTTTTTTGCCGGTGGAAGTTCTGAGGTTTTTAAGGCTAGTCCTCCAATGAAGATAGGAAAGCCATAAAAAAGTGTCGGAACACTAAGGTTGGCAGCCCCTGTCCCGTAAGCAATTGCTCCTATGACGGTTAAAACTGCCCCAGTAACGGTAATGATGTTGCCGGGGGAAAATAGATCTTTCATAACCTTTATTGTGCCTCTCCGTGGTACATGATGGGGCTTAAGACTTTTTAGTTGCTATGGCCAGAAGTAATCCTCACTCAAAAAGTCTTTCAGAGCTGGTCAACGAGTTAGATGCTGATAGAGCATGGTTGCTAGAACAGATTGATGGAGGTAGATGGCCTGAACTCAGGTTGGATTTGGCCGCTCTGGAAAGAGAATTAGGTCAACTGCTCACAAAGACTTCTGAATTGATTGAAGAAGGAGAAAATCTAGATTAAAAAAGTTTTAAAAGGGAATGTCATCGGTATCTGGTACTAAAGGTGCGCTGTTCCAAGTCAATGGTTCCTCCTCTTGCGCTTGTCCCGTTTTTGAAGGAGTTTCTACTTTGTTCTCAGTACTGGAGGTTTCTGATTTAACTGATTTATTTGCTTGTGGTTGGGCAGTATTTATGCCTTTAGGAGCACTCTCCAATGGATGAAGCCTTGAAAGGGTGAATTCAGCGCGTTTTTCTTTTGTTCCATCATTGCGAGGGACAGTATTCATTCTTAATCGCCCTTCTATTAGAAGATGATTACCTATTTGCACACGATTTTGTAAATCCTGGGCAAGATTTCCCCATCCAACTACTTTGAGTGTTCCAGGCATGTCATCAGCGCGAAGTCCATCAAACTGGACTTCCATTTCTGCAATCGGGGTTTTGTTGTTTTGGGTATATCGAATGGTAGGTGCACCAGTCACCTCGACTTCAAGTAAGCAGTGATTCATTCTCTTGTTATGGTTCGAGGCACATCTTGATGCAGACTCGCACGAATGACCACAGAAATCTATGGTTGTTAGCTGGGACAGGAGATGGACCAGTTTTAGCAGAAGCCTTTGTTAGACAAGGTTGGAATGTCACTGTTAGTGTCGTTTCCCTAGAAGCTTCGTCAGCTTATGTGAACCTGCCTTTGGTAAATATAAGAATAGGATCAATTAATGGTGTAGAAGGAATTAAAAAGATCCTCAACAATGAAGATGGGCAGCATAGAAAATTTGATTGGGTGGTTGATGCAACACACCCTTTTGCATTAGTTATTACAGCTGATTTGGTTTTCGCTTGTAAGGAGCTTGGCCAACCTTTGGTGCGTTATGAACGGCCTTTGGAAACCCCGTTAAATGCATCTCTAATAAGTAGTCTTTCAGAATTGTCAGCCAAAGACATAAAGGGAAGCAAGTTTTTATGTGCAATTGGTTCACGGCAATTAGATACAGCTGTAAGAGCAGTTAAGGCCGCAGGGGGAATACCTTTCGCTAGAGTTTTCCCTTCTCAGTTAAGTTTAAAAAAAGCATTAGCGAGTGGATTAGATGAGCAACATATTGCTGTAACACGGCCTTCTAAAGGTAAATCTTTTGGAGAAATTGAACTTGCCTTATGTAGGAGATGGTCTATTACTTCACTTCTTTGTAGGCAGTCCGGAGGTGTTACACAATCCTTGTGGCAAGATATATCTTTGAAAATGGATATAGACTTATGGCTTATTAAAAGGCCTTTAGTATGTAAGGGCCTTAAAGTTGCAGGGTCTATTACAGATTTGCTGACAATTGTCGGATGTCCATTTAATTCTCATGAAAGCTTTACTCTCTAGCATATTTCAAGATTCATTTGGAATTTTTCTTTATGCCTGACAACAGAAATTATTCGAAACTTGTTTTTGTTGTTACTACTGAAGCAAGCCCTGTGCTTGCCAAAAAACTCGCCAAAAATATACTTAAAGCAAGATTAGCTGCATGTATCAACATGCAGCCTGTAAACTCTCTTTATTGGTGGGAGGAAGAGTTACAGGAAACTGATGAGGTACAACTCTTGATAAAGACAAGAGAAAATTTGTTAGATGAAGTTTATGAATGTATAGTAAAAATACATAGCTATGAAATTCCTGAGTTTGTTTTCTGGGGTGCTTCTTCAAGTCCTATGTTTGGGAGTTGGATTGCTAATAATATAAGTGCTGATTTATTTTGAACACATTGATTCTAGATTTCTATTTACTAATTCTTTTAGTGATATTTCTGATCTGGGCCCCAGCTCTGTTACAACCTGTCCAGCACATATAGAGCCAATATTTCCACAGTTTATAATAGATAATTCTTTGGTGTAAGCATATAAAAATCCGCCTGCATATAGATCACCTGCTCCAGTCGTGTCGATTACCTTGCCAAGATTATAAGCAGGAATTTTATGGACATTTTGATCTTCAATAATTATTGAACCTTTTTCTCCTAGTGTTATTGCCGTGATCTTACAGTTAGTCTTAATTTTCTCTATTGCTTTGTTCATATTTGAAGTTTGATAAAGGGAGGTTATTTCACTTTCGTTTGCAAAGAGGATATCTATATAGCCATTTACAAGTTCGAGGAAGCTTTCCCTGTGTCTATCTACACAGAACGGATCGGAAAGTGAAAGAGCAACTTCACCTCCTGATTCTTTACATTTTTTTGCTGCAGCTATAAAAGCACGTTTTGCAGCATCATTGTCCCATAAATATCCTTCTAAGTAGAGAACTTTTGCTTTTTGGATGATTGATAGATCTAGATCTTCAGGTTCTAATTGGACGGAGGCTCCTAAATATGTACACATAGTCCTTTGGGCATCTGGGGTGACAAGGATTATGCAGCGAGCTGTACTTGGACCGTTCGTTGCCATTGGTGTTTGAAAGCTTGCACCAACTGAACGAATATCACTGGTAAAAATTTCACCAAGCCGATCATTTTTGACACGGCCTATGAAGCCTGCACGCCCACCTAACATTGCTAATCCGGCCAAGGTATTTGCAGCTGAGCCTCCAGAGGTTTCTTTTAGTGGCTCGATTGCTTTGTAAAGCCTTTCTGCTTCTATTTGGTTTATAAGGGCCATAGCTCCTTTGTTTAAATTTTGGTTGATTAAAAAAGCATCTTCTGTTTGCACAAGAACATCAACAATTGCATTCCCAATCCCAATTACATCAAAAGTACGCTCGCTGAACCTGTTGTTCATTTTCATTAAAAGGCTTGCTTTGTTTTTTAAAGAGCCAAAGAGATTTTGTGCCATTTGGTTAGGCACTTAATAGAGCTCGTTTGGGCCCATGAATAGGATCTTCAACAACAATCGTTTGATCGCGACTTGCTCCAAGTGAGACTATTGCTATAGGTACTTCCATTAGGTCTGCTAAATATCTGAGGTAAGCCATTGCTGTCTTAGGCAACTCTTCGAGCTGACGGCAGTTGGCAGTTGAACATTTCCAGCCTGGTAGCGTTTTATAGATTGGTTTGCATTTTGCAAAGTCTTCAGCATTACTTGGAAAATGGTCAATTTGTTCACCCGCTAATTCGTACGCGACGCAGATTTTTATCTCATCAAGCTCGTCAAGAACATCTAGTTTTGTTATCGCAAGACAGTCCAATCCGTTTACTTCTACTGCATATTTACCGATCACTCCATCAAACCAACCACATCTTCGACGTCTGCCTGTGGTGGTCCCAAACTCTCCTCCGCGATCACAAAGTTGATCATTAAGCCTTCCTGCTAACTCAGTTGGGAATGGACCTTCGCCAACTCTTGTTGTATAAGCCTTGGCGACACCTATTACTCGATCAATCAATGTAGGTCCAACGCCAGCCCCTATACATGCACCACCTGACACAGGGTTTGATGAGGTTACATATGGATAGGTTCCATGGTCTAGATCTAAAAGTGTTCCTTGAGCTCCTTCAAATAAAATGTTCTTTTTATTTCTAGCTGCAAGGTGGAGAGCCCTTGTGCATTCCACTACATGAGGTGCTAAACGTTTGCCATAAGCAAGATATTCCGTGATTATTTCTTCTACATGTAAAGCTGATATTCCATAGACTTTTTCTAAAAGTTGATTTTTTTCAGTTAAGGGATTACTCAATCTCTCTCTTAATCTTTGTTCATCCAAAAGGTCAATCACTCGTATCCCATTCCTTTGTGATTTATCAGCATATGTTGGTCCTATCCCTCTACCAGTTGTCCCAATCCGCTGTTTTCCTCTTCTTTGTTCCATTGCCTCGTCTAGGAGACGATGATATGGCATCGTGACGTGAGCTGTAGAGGCGAGTTGAAGACCAGATATGTCAATACCATTGCTGATTAACATATCTAGTTCTTTAAGCATTACCTTCGGGTCGATAACTGTTCCTGAACCAATAAGACAAATAGTATCTGGATAAAGAATTCCAGAAGGAATGAGGTGTAACTTCAGAACTTTTTCGCCAACGACAATTGTGTGCCCAGCATTTACTCCGCCTTGATATCGAACTACCACGTCAGCAGATCGACTAAGTAGATCCGTGATTTTCCCCTTTCCTTCGTCACCCCATTGGGCACCTATGACTACAACATTGGCCAAGGATATTTCGGCCCGAAGCCGCCTTTATGCAATCGTCCACAATTACAGAAGCCCATGCCTTAAGTCAAAGGAATGATTGGAAATGAATTGAAGTGGACCTTATGCTTCTCGCTCTAAGGAGATTTCTGCTTTTGTCAGCTCGTTATTCACTCTTTCTTTGAGCTCCTCTGGAAGAGGGCGGTTGGAGAAGTTTCTGTAATGACCTGCTAGGGAATTAAGAACAGTTTGCATAGTTGTAAAGGAATTGAGTTTGTTGACTTTTTGTCGATTCCTATAAATAGACATGTAATCCTCAATCAATGCTATTGCCTCTTTTCCTGACTCTTCGGTCCCAGAGGTTCCTTGTTCCATCGCAATTGTTTCTTTGAGACGAATTGATATTGCAATTGTGTCTTTTGCGTAATCTCCGGTCAGTATTGAAGGAGTTTTTGTAACGCTCCCACATCCGGTGAGTATCAAGGAGAGGCCTAGGCAAAGAGCCAAGGTTGCCCCCATCAAACTTTTCCAGAGTCGACGCAAGGCAGTCTTCATGTCCTAAAAGCAGTTATACCTAACTTTAGTGCGGCTAGAGTCAATCATGCGTTAGAAATTGATTGAACATGAGTAATAACTTCATTTAATGCTTCATGTGAGCTAACCAGTTTTGATTGTTTGCTGTGCCTTATTAAGAACTCAACCTTCCCTTCCTTCGCATCTCTTCCTACTACAATTCTCAGAGGTATTCCAATTAAGTCTGCATCTTTGAACTTTACTCCTGCCCGCTCATCTCTGTCATCTAGAAGAACTTCAATCTTTGACTCTTGAAGCTTTAGATATAACATTTCACCTAACTCTTTTTGTAGAATATCTTGCATATTTGCTATTACTATTATCACATGATAAGGAGCAATCGCGAGCGGCCAAATAATTCCTAAGTCATCGTTATTTTGTTCAACTGCTGCTTGAGAAAGGCGTGAAATGCCAATGCCATAACAGCCCATCCAAAACGGCTTAAGAGTACCTTCTTCATCTGTAAAAGTTGCTCGAAGTGCATTGGAGTATTTTGTTCCTAGTTGGAAGATGTGGCCCACTTCAATTCCTCTGGCTTCTTGTAGGGTCTGTAATGGATCATGAACACACCTTTCTCCTGGCTTTGCCTTTCTGATGTCCAAAGGTGATGGAGTTTTGGATATCTCTTTCCAGTTAGTATTAAACTTATGTTTATTTAATTCATTTGCTCCGCAGATAAATGTCTTGAGTTTTATGGCAGTATGATCAGCTAAACGCATGAAATTATTAGACCAGTTTTTTGCTCCTTTTAAGTAGGTGTCTTCTAGGTCAGGGCCTATTGAGCCAAAGGGAAAAGGCGGTAACCCTTGAGATGCAACACCTTCAGATGTGATTGGGGAAATCTCCAAGACATTTTTATTTATCAATTTTGTAACTTCATTAAAAAGCTTAACTTCATTTAGTTCTTGATCTCCTCTTAAACTAATGAGTATTGGTTGAAACTTTCCTTCTTCAATAGTTGCTAACATCAAAATTACTTTGATGATTTGGCTGGAATCTAGTTGGCTTGTTTTGCAAAGGTCTTCAATGCTTCCGGAACAGATTGTTGTCTGAATGGAACTCTGTTCTTCTTTTATTGGTAGTGGATCAGAAGGAATAGAGACGGCTTTTTCTTGATTCGCAGCATATTTCCCATCTGGGCTTATCAGGATGCAATCTTCTCCTGAGTCAGCTGTGAGCATAAATTCTTGAGAAGCCTCGCCCCCAATAGCACCACTGTCGGCTTCAACTGGAATGACTTTTAGGCCGCAACGTGCAAAGATTTTTTTATAGGCAGCATCCATTTTTTTATATGTATCTTGTAAGCAAGATTCATTGGTATGAAATGAATATGCATCTTTCATAATGAATTCTCTACCCCTCATCAGACCAAATCTTGGGCGAATTTCGTCTCGAAATTTAGTTTGTGTTTGATAAATTGTTATTGGTAATTGGCGATAGGAATTAATTAGTTCATCGACAACACTTGTTACCACTTCTTCGTGTGTTGGTCCTAGTCCTAGAGAACGTTTTTGCCTATCTTTTAGGTTGAACATTATCCCTTCTCCTTGAGTGTATCCCTCCCATCTGCCACTTTTTTTCCATAACTCAGAAGGTTGTAACTGGGGTAAGAGTGTTTCAAGCCCGCCAACTAAGTCCATTTCTTGTTGGACGATTTTCATGACTTTTTTAATTACCCGCCACATAAGTGGGAGATAGACATAAATCCCAGCAGACACACGGCGGATATAGCCTCCTCTTAGGAGTAGCTGATGAGATGGAATCTCAGCGTCGGCGGGTGTTTCCCGCAGCGTCACCAGCAATAGGCGGGAGACGCGCATGAGCCTTTTAATCGAAGTTGATGGAAGCTACCACCTTGAGTGGCTCTGGCGATTAGAGAAGTGTCACAACATCCCGATCCATTGGTTTCTAGAGCTCCGTTCTGCTATGGTCTCGATCCCACTCCAGGACTGAGGTACTGATATATGTTCACAAGGCCTGATGGTTTCTCTACTGCGGACTCTTCAGCAGCCTCAGATTTCAATCAAGGATTTCATGATTCGATGTCTCAATCAGATAATTTGATTTCTATTGACGAAGTTCAGAAATCTCTTAATCGTTCAAGAGCTTCTGTTTACAGGTATACAAATACTGATGCTAGAAATTTAAATCCACCTTTCAACCCTAGAAAGTTAAATCCTGAGTTTAGAAGTGATCAGAAAGACCCATTACTTTTTCATTCAAATGAAGTAGCACGTTTTGCTAAGGACATTTTAAGAATTAAGGAGGTGAAGGTTGAAATACTTAATTCCCCTTCATCTGCCACACAACAAGTTCTGACTTCTATTCTTGAAGAACTTAGATTTATTAGATCACATTTAGAGGGGTTGAGTGATTCCCCTTCAGATATTTCTAGACGCAGAGATCACGAAAATCGTCCTGCAGCTTAGAATTAATCAGTGCGATAATAAATTTGTCCAACCTCCTGTTAATTAAGAAGACCTAGTTAAGGACGAATTCTTACACCCTTGCTATTTATCCTCCTCCAAGTTCATTGAATGGACCCAGAACCACCACCAGAAGTCCCGAAAACGAAAAAAGGTTTATCTTCATACCTATTTTCTTCGGGAGGGGATCCTTATCAGGAGAGATCTGAAGATGTCTTTTGTTTGAATACTCATTCAATTGGTTTTTTTGGCCTCATAATTGCTATTGCAACAGTTGCAGTTCCCCTCACGGCCGTTCTTTCAGCACGTTTCGTGGGTGTAGAAAATTTGCCCTCTACTGTCATGGAAAGCAGCGATGGACCTCAGTACCCTTTCCCCGTCTCCAGCACCAGGATTAGTCAACCTGGTAGTGGAAATCCCAGCAGGTAGTCGAAACAAGTATGAATATTCGGCAGAAGCTGGAGTAATGGCGTTAGATCGCGTACTCCATTCATCTGTTAGATACCCTTTTGATTATGGTTTTATTCCTAATACTCTTGCGGAGGATGGAGCTCCGTTAGATGCAATGGTGATAATGGAGGAACCTACTTTTGCAGGTTGCTTGATTAAGGCAAGACCTATAGGGGTCTTGGATATGAGTGATTCTGGAGCTTATGACGGAAAATTGTTGTGTGTCCCTGTCGCAGATCCTCGCCAGCGTTCTATTACAAGCATTCGACAAATCGCCCCAAATCAGCTCGAAGATGTAGCCGAATTTTTTCGAACTTATAAAAGCCTTGAAGGCAGAGTGGTGGTGATAGGGGGTTGGCGCGATTCTGAAGCTGTATCACCATTACTTGAAGAATGTATAACAGCCTCAAGTGCAAGCTAACAAGATCAGCTCAGTTAAAATTGTTGAGCAATTAAAATCTTTTGTCCTTTTTCAAAGACCCTAATGAATTCAGTTTGCATCTACAGCTATTCACGTTGCTCAACTTGTAGAAGAGCATTGAAATGGTTGGAGACAAATCAAATTTCTTTTGAGATCTTAGATATTATCGAGGAGCCTCCAAGTAAGGAACTACTTTCACAAGCGATAATACAGTTGGGCCAGAGAAAACTTTTATTTAATACTAGTGGTGCAAGCTATCGCGCTTTAGGTGCAGGTGTAGTAAAGGGTATGACTGATCAGGAGGCTTTAGCTGCATTGGCATCTGATGGAAAGTTAATTAAACGACCATTTTTGGTGTCACCTGACCAGACTATATTGGTTGGATTTAATCAGGATATTTGGTCTAAAATCTTACTTAAATAAATCCAAATCTTTGCTCTCGTTCTATATAGTTTTAAAAGACTGTGGTTTCAAAACAATCAACTCCTAATTCTTTCTGGGACTTTTGGGCCCCACTAATTTTTACTTTGTGCTTTTATATAGGTATTCGCCAATATGTAATTGAAGCCAGGTATATACCTTCTGGATCGATGCTTCCAGGATTAGAGATTCAGGATAGGTTACTGATTGAAAAAATAAGTTTACTCAGAAGGGAACCCTTGCAAAGGGGCGAAATTGTTGTTTTCAACTCCCCTTACTCTTTTGATTCTATTTTAGGAATATCTAGTAAATCTTCTTTTATGAGCTGTTTCTACTTGAACTTGCCATTATTAGGAATGATACCTGGATTGGCAAATCCAGCCTGTGATGCATATATCAAAAGGGTGGTTGCAGTTGCCGGAGACAATGTGTTGATTAATGAGAGGGGACAATTGACTCTTAATGGCAAAAAAAAGGTTGAGCCCTATGTCACCAAATATTGTTCCTTGGGTAATAATGGTTTAAGTCTTTGTAGAAGTCTTAGAGGAGTGGTTCCTAAAGATCATGTTTTGGTTCTTGGAGACAATAGAAGTAATAGTTGGGATGGAAGATATTGGCCAGGAAGTGGTTATTTACCTATACAAGAAATTATTGGCAAAGCTGTTTGGAGATTTTGGCCAATTAATCGATTAGGACCTTTATAAGTCTTTTAGGCCACAGTCAATAACCTTTCCTTTTATTGCACAGTTTTGGAATGGTTGGTTTGCGGCATTTGGAGAGGATTCGCTTTTCCTATCTTGAACCCATGATTTGTCTGGATCGAATAGTAGCCATCGACGACTTCCTGAAGAAAGCTTTTCTTGTGGAATGTCTAATAGCCTTGATGGCCCAAAGCTTAAAGCTTGCCATAGTTGCTCAATAGACCAATTCCCTTTGATTATTAGTTCTTGCCATAGAAGAGGTAAGACAAGCTGATGTCCTGCTATCCCAGGGATTCTCATCTCAGGGGCTAATTGGCTTTCTTCTTCATCCAAAGGTATTGAATGAACTGAAATTGCTGTAAGTGTTTCTTCTTTAAGACCTTGTTTTAAAGCTTCTCTATCGTCTTTCCCACCGATAGATGGTGAGACTCTCCACCCAATATCAGTTGGCGACATAGATGATCTATCTGCAATTAAATGCCACCAGCAAACGGTTGCCATTGGAGGATGGGCCGATCTCTTTATCATTTCAACAGAAGTTGAAGTTGAAATATTCATTACCCTCAAAGATCTTTTTGGATTTTGGTTTTGGAGTTCTAAAAGGTGAGCAAGTGGTATCGTCTCGCTAATAATGGGGTCTGGTTTCCAGCCTGCTCTAAGAGTTTCAACCCCCTCTCTTACCACGCCTGAACCTTGAATATCCTTGTCCCTGGGAGCAATGAGTATGGGTTTGTTACCTACTTCTCCTAGTAGAAGCCCTCTTTGAAGTAGCGCAAGAGGAAGTATCGAATCATCACCAGCAATACCGATTGCACCATGCTGAAGTAAATCGGCATGGGATGTAAGTTCATTTTCTTTTCCGTCTTTTGAAAAACTACCCCAAAGATCAATTGTGACTTCGTTCTGCAGATTATTGAATCCTTCTAGTCTTTCTGGTCTGTCTCTCCATGATGAGCTTCTTGGGAGAAGAGCGAGTCGCCCGTACCCTGCAGTTGCAGCAGCATTGCAAAGACTAGATAGAGTCTCAATATTTCCACTGATGGGCTCTTCTAGTACTGAATGTGGATCAACAAGGCATGGCGCAAGAAGCATTCCAGAACAATTAATCTTAGTTGCACCTAATACTTTTGCGTCATTGGACGCATCTTTCCCAAAAGATATCAAAACCCTATCTTTAATTAAGACATCATCTTTGATGACTAATTGATTAACTCCTTTTAAAATTTGAACATTTTTTAATAGCTTTATTTCGGACATAATGCTATAGGGCTCCTTCTGCAGTCATGTCAAGAATTCCGCCAAGATGAAAGGTTAAATTTAGGCAAGTCACAATATCTGGCTGGTTATGATTCTTGTTGATATCAATAATAGTAACCCCGCCATTGCCCTGCTTGATCATCCATATATCGGATGCTTTTAGGCCTAAAAGATTGCATAGTATAGTTTTATTTACAGCATCATGTGCAACTAAAAGTGCTGTTTCAGACGAGTTAAGTTCGCTGGCTATATCAGTAAAGCATTTCACAGACCTATCCCAAACTTTTTGAATGGTTTCTCCGTCAGGCATCTCTACTTTTTCTGGTGATAGTTTCCATTCTTTTAATAGTTTTGGCCATTTTTTATCGATTTCAGTCTCAAGCTTACCTTCCCATTTTCCATGATTAATTTCTTTTAGATTATCTTCAAGCTTTAGAGGTATATTTTTGTGGAAACTTAGTATTTCTTCTGCAGTCTCTTTCGGCCTGGTCATTGAGCTGCTATAGGCTTTATCGAGATTTAGATGACTCAGGAAATTTCCTGCCGCAGAGGCTTGCTTGTGCCCATTCTTATTTAAGGGTATATCGATTTGCCCTTGAAATCTGCCTTGTTTATTCCAGTCAGTTTCTCCATGTCTAACTAATATTATGCGAGCATGATCAGTTTTTTTTGGTAATTTTGCCTCTAAATGAGCTGTGCTATTTAGGCATTCTATCTGTGTTCTGAACTTCCCTTTTTGATGGGATATAATATTAAGAATAGATATTGAAGTGTTCCCTAGCTTTATTCGCCTAAATCCTAGATTTGGTTTGCCAATAAGATTGATAATCAGACATCTCAAAATAGCATTATGAGCGACAACTAAGATTGTTTCTTTTGTCTCAATAGGATGCTTTCTTATTAGAGACTCTAAGAATGTATGGGCCTGATTCATTAGATCTTCAAGAGGCCTAAAGGACTCACCATTACTTCTTTTTAATACAAGATTACCTGGCTCTTCTTGCCAGCACTTGTATTGATCAGGAAATTTTTCTTTGATTTCAATAGGGGTAAGTCCGCTCCATGGAGTCAGATCAACTTCAAGGAGCCCGTCGTCAAAAATTGGTGTCAGGGTGCTTCCTTGGCTTTCTGTTAGTTTTAGTGCGGTTTGGCTGGCTCTCTGTAGAGGAGAGCTATACACGGCTTTTATTGGTATACCCCCTAGTGCTTTACCTGTTTGATGAGCTTGATTTATCCCCTCATCTGTAAGGAATGAAAGGTTGTCTCTACCTTGAATACGTCCCTCACGATTGAAACTGCTTAAACCATGGCGAACAAGTACAAGACGCATGCCCAAATAGAGATATGGTTATGTTTTGCCATCGTATGGGGCAGACTGCCCTTTTTCCAATTCAGAGAATTAAGAAGTCAACCACTTGATGTTTGAAAATTGACCCAAGCACCTGCTCGTAGATCTAACCCTGCATGGAAGGTGGCCTTGGCCGTTCTTTCATTACTGATTTCTTTGGCCGTTTGGAAAGAGGGCTTGGAGAATAGTTTTAGTCGTCCTTCGGTTTCTTCAGCACTTTCTTCTAGGCAGCAGGAGATGGCGCTTTTAGCTAACCCCGCGATCCCCTCTCCATTGCGGCCGTTGACTGTAGGACTAGATCCTCAATCCAGCCTTAAAGATGCACTTAAAGAAATTTCTTCTGTACAACTTAGTGATCGTCAAAGGTTGCTTCTTGCAGGACTTGAATCCTCTAAATCCAAAAGAATTCCATTATTAGATTCTCCTGTAACTTCGGTAGAACTTAAGCCCATTCAGAAGGCTTTGCTAGATCATTCTTTAGAAAGAACTGATAGTGCTTATTTTGATTGGAATGACAACTTTAGGGTCGCTGAAGATGATCCCTTGCTGAATCAGGTTGTATGTTCTGCTCTTGGAGGCCCAGACGACAAGTGCATTAATCGAAGGGTTGCTAATAAGATGGCTTTAAGACTTACCTTGAGCCAAGGCTTCCCTGTTATTGCATTGATTTTGGGTGCTGGGCTGTTACTCCGTCAGTGTTGGCTCTTTTTTCGTGGCAATAGAGATTCATGGCCAGCATTGTCTCCTATTCCCTTGTCCATACTGGATATGGTGCTGCTTATAAGTGGTGGGTTTGTTGTGCTTGGGGAGGTTGTTTCTCCAGCAATTATTCTTCCGTTCGTGACATCTTTTACAGGCGGATTAGTTAGCCCTTTAAGTGATTCCATAAAAGTTTTCATTGGATATTGCGCGATGACAGGCCCGCCATTGTTTATTCTCAGGAGACAATTGAAAAGTATTCAAAATACTGCCCTTCCTGATGGGGGGTGGCTTCAGTGGCGTTTGCGTCCTTGGAATACTGCATTGTTAAGGGCCGTTTATGGATGGCTGATGGTTATGCCACCAGTTTTGTTGACTGGCTGGTTGATGAGTCTGTTCTTTGGAGATCAAGGAGGCAGTAATCCTTTGCTGCAGCTTGTATTGACTAGTAGAGATCCAGTTGCATTAATACTGTTGGTCATTACGACTGTGCTTTTAGCGCCATTGTTTGAAGAATTGGTTTTCCGTGGCGTCTTGATTCCAGTCTTAGCAAAAGAGATAGGAGAGATTTGGACTGTTTTTGCTAGCGCATTTGTTTTTGCATTAGCTCATTTAAGCGTTAGCGAGTTTCCTCCACTCTTTGTTTTGGGAATTGGTTTAGCCTTGTTAAGGCTAACTTCTGGGCGTCTTTTGCCTTGTGTCTTGATGCATGCTTTGTGGAATGGGATTACTTTCACTAATTTATTGTTATTAGGTGGATAGTTAAACTTTGCTTGTCCATTTTTTGCTTTTGACCTTGCAGAGGTTATTAGAGAGTGGTTGACTTGTAGGTATAAGTAATTGTTTCCCGTGGTTGCAGTTAACCAACCGCGTTCTATATCTCTCGAAAGTGAGGCGTTCTTTGCTAGATCGTCACGATCTTTTGAGTTGTTACAGGGCTCCCTATCAACACGAAAGATTGCGCGTCACTCCCCAAGAGTGGCAAGTATTCATAGGATTGTTGACGGTGCACTTCTTGGGACTTGTGTTGCCGTTACGGTCATTTCAGCATTGACTTTGCATTGGCAGCATCGTTGGACAGTTGCTTTTACTAGGCTTGAAATGACCCGTTCATTGACTCATAGGCTCACGGAATCTACTGCCACACTTGAAAACTACTTATCTAAAAGTAGCCGACTCCCTGGCGGGATGGTTCCTACTAAGGCTTCCGATCTTCTTTATTTAGACCATCCTTTAAGTGAATTCAGGGCATTTGAAATCAAGAAACCATCTTTGATAAATAGCCTTCTTCAGATCCCTTTGAGATATGGCTATTAATGAGTGTGAACTTTAACGGTATGCCTAGAAAAAATAGGAGAAGAAAAAAGCGTGTAGTCCCTTTGGAAAAGGTTCCCTCTCATCGGATTCGACTGGTCTTTTTTATTTTTTGCCTTAGCTTACTAGGTTTGTCCGGCCGTTTGATTTGGTTGCAAGTTTTGCAGTCTTCTGTACTAGAGGCACGTGCTAGGGCTTTTCAAACTCATTTAACAAAACCATTAGGTAGTAGACGAGCAATAGTTGACCGGACAGGGCGCTTGGTTGCTTTAGATGAAGAACGCTTTCGCTTATGGGTTCATCCGAGGTATTTCAATTTTCCAGGAGATGATCCTTCTTTAATTCGTAAACCGATTGATGTGGCGAGAAAATTATCTGGTCTTTTGGCTATGCCTATGAGTGAAATTGTTACTCGACTTGGTGATCGTCCTTCTGGAGTAAAGCTTGCTGAAGATCTGGACCATGAAACTGCAACTCAAATCAGAAAACTTGGCATCAGCGGTTTGGATCTGGAGCCTTATCCTCAGCGAGTTTATCCGCAAGGCCCTCTATTTGGAAATGTTGTTGGGTTTTTGAATCATGACAGGATTCCTCAGGCTGGCTTGGAACTGAGTCTTGATAGACAGCTGGTTCGACATGAAATACCTAGGACTCTTAGGCGTGGAGCTGATGGAACACCTCTACCCGATGATCTCGCTCCTGGTTTCTTTTATGGTGATGACTTGCGATTGAAACTTACTTTAGATGTACGCCTTCAGGAGTTAGCTATGAAGGCTTTGGCCGAATCAGTGAAGAGATGGGACGCAAGTAAAGGAGTGGCAATAGTTATGAATGTCAATAATGGTGAGTTGTTAGCCCTAGCTTCGACGCCAACTTATGACCCAAATAGATATTGGAAATTTTCTCCTAGCCTTTTTCGTGAGTGGTCAGTGCAAGATCTCTTCGAGCCAGGCTCTACATTTAAGCCAATAAATCTTGCCATGGCATTGCAAGAAGGAGTGATTTGGGAGGGTGGCTTGGTTGATGATACTGGACGTATTGATATTGGAGGTTGGCCTATTCATAATCATGATCGGGCGGTTAACGGTGTTATTGGTTATCCAAAGATTCTTCAGGTCTCGAGCAATGTAGGGATGGTTAAAACAATGCGACGCCTTAAGCCATCTGTTTATTGGGATTGGCTTCATAAACTTGGTTTAGATTCACGTCCCCATACAGATCTTCCTGGTGCTGTAGCTGGTCAGTTGAAGAGCAGAGAGAAGTTCATCATGCAATCTATTGAACCTGCAACAGCATCTTTTGGACAGGGCTTTTCTCTTACTCCAATTAAGTTGGCGCAGTTACATGCAATTATTGCGAATGGTGGTTATTTGATCAGTCCACACATCACTCGTGGGTTGCATAGCGAAGCTCCAGTAACCGTTACTGCACCTGAAGAGAACATTCGATTATTCAGTGAAGAAGTCACTTTGACTATTCGCAATTGGATGGAATCTGTTGTTGTAGATGGATCAGGAAAAGGAGTACAAACTCCTGGATATCGGATAGGGGGTAAAACGGGAACTGCGCAAAAAGCTTTGAATGGTGTTTATCACCCAGGGGCAAAAATATGCAGCTTTGTAGCTACGCTTCCTATTGAGGATCCTAAATATGTTGTTCTGGTAGTAATCGATGAGCCTAAGGGTGAAGATGCTTTTGGCTCTACGGTTGCTGTTCCAGTAGCCAAAGAGATTGTTGATGGTCTATTGGTTATTGAAAAAATACCTCCAACCACCAAAACAAAAGACTTCTCGCTCTCAAAAGGGTAAAAGTAGGAAAAACTTCCATTTTCAAGGGCTCACATAGAGGTGTAATTCTTTAAAACAGGGCTAACTTAAAGATCGGTGATTAGAGGACTCTTTTTATGCCTTCACTCCTTGAGCAACTTTCCTCGATGACTGTTGTCGTAGCTGATACGGGTGACCTAGAGGCTATAAGGACTTTTACTCCAAGAGATGCAACGACTAATCCATCTTTGATTCTGGCTGCAGCCCAGATACCTGCTTATCAGGAATTAATAGATAATGCATTGAGAAGTTCAAGGCAGCGTGTTGGTTTTGCTGCTTCGATTCAAGAAGTGGTCAATGAAGCACTCGATGAGATATGCGTCTTCTTTGGTATTGAGATATTAAAGATAGTTCCAGGCCGTGTCTCAACAGAAGTTGATGCACGCTTAAGTTATGACACTGAGGCAACTATTCAAAAAGCGAAGAAATTAATTTCGCTATATAAAGAGGCTGGAGTTTCAAAGCAAAATGTTCTTATTAAGATAGCTTCAACATGGGAAGGGATAAGAGCAGCTGAGATTTTGGAAAAAGAAGGAATTCACTGTAATTTGACATTGTTATTTAGCTTTGCTCAGGCAGTAGCTTGTGCAGAGGCAAGCGTAACTTTAATCTCACCTTTTGTAGGAAGAATATTAGATTGGCATAAAGCGGAAACAGGTCGAGATAGTTACCCTGGCCCTGAAGACCCTGGAGTTATTTCTGTCACAAAGATATTTAATTATTATAAGTGTAATGGATATGAGACTGAAGTTATGGGAGCAAGTTTTAGGAATATAGAAGAGATTGTCGAGTTAGCAGGATGCGACCTGCTGACTATTTCGCCTAAGCTCTTAGATCAATTAAATACAACTCAAGGAACTTTACTACGTAAGTTAGACAATGAAAATCCGTCACCTTCTGACGGCCCTATGAATTTAGACCTTTTGAAGTTTAATTTGATGATGCAAGACGATAGAATGGCTACAGAAAAGCTAGATGAAGGTATTAAAGGCTTCAGTAAGGCGATAGAGACTTTAGAGAAACAGCTATCAGAACGCTTGTTGATTTTAGAAGAAAAAACAGAACAATGTACAGTTTTGACTTGAGTCTGATTACTAACTTCTCTTATTAATTAAGAAGATTATTTTTGAAGATCAATGAAAGAGCTCTTAAATTAATTTCCATACTGCATTGTCCGGTATTTTCGGACCTACTTTTAGATCTTCAGGCTCAGATAAAGAAACCCTCCATTCAGGAACACGGCAGCTAACAAAATCAGACCGTTCAATTAGGACCCCTCCTTCGTTGGCTGTGCTTGCTAAAAAACCACCCATCCAAAACCCTCCTTTATCACTTCCTTTAAACCAAACCCATGCTGACTCTTTTTTGACTTTCATTTTTGAAAGGTAGTTATTTTTGGAGCAATAGTCTCTTTATCACTCTTTGAGCAATATCCCCGTAGCCCATTTCACCAGAGAGAATTTGTGCAATCCTTTGAGGTGCAGTTGGTCTTTTTATTCCAAGCTGATAACCAACTTTTGGAAACCTATAGAAAACTTGAGCAATTCTCCTGCCCCAAGCCATAGATGCACCCCAATTGGTATGCATTGTTTTCGAATAACCCTCAAGACTAAATGTGTCATCTTTAAGCCATTCTTTAAGGCTGTTAGCGGCTTCATACCCACTTATGAGTGCTGGCCTAAGTCCTTCAGCCAGGAATGGATCACATAGAGATGCTGCATCCCCAACTAGGAGCAGGCCATCCCCATGAAGAGGGTGATGCCCATTCCATATACGTAGCTTTGAATGCTGTCTATCGCCTTCTTGAGGGTCAAATCCCAAGCTTGGCAGAAAATCATCAAGAACTTCTTGTGTATCAGTTTCTTGTCTCCCGATAAACGTTCCAACCCCTACATTTATGCCGCTTGATATTGGGAAAGCCCATGCAAAGCCATGATGAACTAGTCCAAACTCAAATCTTGCAGTACCTTTTTGGAGTGTTCCTGATCCTTCTAGTCTGACGGATGTAGTTTTGGCAAAATTGTGTTTTTTGGGGCCTACTCCAAGCTTTGAAGGCCATGGAGAGTTAGATCCATCAGCGATAATTACTGAGAGAGATTCCAGTTCAGTGCCGTTGTCACAAGTTATTAGCCATGAATTCTTGGATTTATCAATGTTGATAACTCCAACTGGTTGCAGTAATTCTGCACCGGCAGATACAGCTTGTTCTGCAAGATAAGAGTCAAGCTTTTCTCGACGAACTATCCAAAAAGGTGATGACCCAGGCAAATTTGCCACTACAGGGTCATTTAGACGCCAGCTAAAGTCAACTCTTGTAATCACTTCATCAACAACAGGACTTAGTGAAAAAGGAAAAAAGTTCTGGACTGAGGCTGCCATGCCCCCTCCACATGGTTTTATAGATTTTTTATCTTTTCTCTCAATTAATTTTACTTTTAACCCTCCTTTTGCTAAATGAAAGGCTGCAGAAGAGCCTGCTGCTCCTCCTCCAATGATTACTACATCTTGAATGGTCACACTTTAAGGATATCGGCTTCTTTGTCTGCTAAATGTTTTTCGATTTCCGAGATGAATTTGTCAGTCATTTTCTGTATCTTTTCCTGTTCGTCTCGGCTTTGATCTTCAGATAAATCTCCATCTTTCTCTGACTTTTTAACTTTATCAATTGCATCTCTCCTTATATTTCTTAAGGCAACCTTACCTTCCTCTGCATATTTCGAGGCTAGTTTGCAGAATTCTTTGCGTCTTTCCTCTGTCAAAGGAGGTACGTTTATGCGAATGATTTTACCGTCATTATTAGGGGTAAAGCCAAGATCACTAGTCGAAATGGCTTTTTCTATAAGAGCTAGTGAACCTATATCAAAGGGTTGAATGGAAATTGTTTGAGAATCAGGGGTTGAGATAGTTGCTAGAGATTTCAGAGGAGTCTCCGCACCGTAGTACTCAATTGAGAGACGATCTAAAAGGGATGGATTAGCTCTTCCTGTCCTTATGGTATTGAAAGTTCTTTGTGCGGAATCAACCGACTTTTTCATATTGGATTCAAGTTCGTTGTTTGACATTTGTTTGGTGTTTCTTAAACGAGGTGATTGGGTAAACAAAAAGCAATATCAGCTTTCGCTGCTGATACGAGAACCAATAGGTTCCCCAGCTACAGCTTTTTCAATGTTGTTTGGTGTGAACAGGTCAAAGACAACGATGGGAATTTTGTTGTCTTTACAAAGGGATATAGCTGTTGCATCCATCACGCCAAGCTCTTTGCTAAGGACTTCCTGGAAGGTCAGGGTTTCATAGCGGGTTGCGTCTGTGAAGCGTTTTGGGTCTCGGTCATAAACACCATCAACTTTTGTTGCTTTGAAAACTACGTCAGCATTGATTTCTGCGGCACGCAAAGCGGCAGTGGTGTCAGTTGTAAAAAAAGGATTGCCACAGCCAGCGCCAAAGACAACTACTCGCCCTTTCTCTAAGTGTCGAATGGCTCGTCTGCGAATGTAGGGCTCTGCTACTTCTTGCATTTCTATCGCCGTTTGAACACGAGTGGGAACACCTTCGCGTTCCAATCCATCCTGAAGGGTAATGGCATTCATTACTGTGGCCAACATACCCACATAGTCTGCAGTTGCTCGATCCATCCCTTCTGCAGATCCCTTTAAGCCGCGGAAAATATTTCCACCACCTACGACAATTGCCAACTGGGTTCCTTTGCTTACGACCCTGGCGACATCTTCTGCTATTGACTGGACTATTGCGGGGTCTATGCCATAGGGCTTTTCCCCCATGAGTGCTTCGCCACTTAGTTTTAGAAGGACTCGCTGGTAGGTCATTCAATTTCCATATCTTGTTGACAGTAGCAAGACTTGAAATGACAGATGCTTAGCCGGATATCAATGGTTGTTAAAGCCTCATGAAACGCTTGGATGGGATAACGGTTTTTGATGCATGCCAAAGGAAATCGATGGCCACTCAGTTCTGATGGCTCGTTTAACTATTTCTGCCCTTGATGAAGCTGTTAAAGATCCTAATTCTTGGAAGGACCCTCTAATACATAGAGCCTTGTTAG
>QCGE01000005.1 GCA_003278195.1 Prochlorococcus sp. AG-363-P08 | reverse complement strand
TAATGGAATAGAGCTTTTAGTGAACTCAATAAGTACAGAAATCTAATTAAAAAACAATACTTACCTTGCCTCCAATGCGCGTGTCATTAGTACGCATTAATTGGGCTATATCGGTTAATCCAGCTGCATTACTTATATAAAGGTCTAAGAAAGTACTTTCTGGAATTGCGAGCCATCGAAGAGCAAATGTTGTGTTTGTTGCATCCATATGCGAGCCTACAATATTAACCTCTGGAATAAATTGAAATTTCTTACCTAATTGAATATTTGCACTTATTCCTATCCCCCAAGGATCACTAACACCACTTAATGCGATCTTTGGATTTATATTTAGTGCCAACCATGAATTCGCTTCCCATGTATTTATTGATTCAGCAAATATATACCCCTGATAACTTTTAACATCGTTATTCCTTCCAAGACTTATTCGTCCTGCAGTCCAAAAAGGAGCACCTCTTAATGGACTTAATGCAACAGCCTTACCTCCAACCCTCCAATGAAGACCTCCATCTGTGGTGTAATTTTGAGCTAAACTGGAGGAAGGTTCTCCGCCAGCAGTTTTGACTCCATTAAATAAGCCTGCCTGATATAGGTCCAACTGAAAAATATTAGAAATTGAATATGACAAAGATCCAAACATATTTCCCTTATTATCCAAATTAGCCCAAACATTTGTTGTCCCATCTGGAGGGACAAGAGCTGTATTTACGGTCAGACCACCTATAGATAGTGAGCCTTGACGAGGGGAAAAAGGCAATTGAGGAGTATCAGCCGCTCCGGAGTTATAAATAAAGCGAGCAGAATAGCCAAGCTGATTAGAAGAAGGCAATGCAAGCAAAGAAGTTGCAGGTGTAAGCCCCCATCCATTAGTCAAAGCCCCCTCCAGAGCAATACGAGGATTCATATTCCAAGTAATGCCACCTGCAAAAATAGGTACTCTCTCAAAAACTAAATTTTCATCAAAACTGTTATTTCCAGGCCCGAAAGGAAGAAGAGCAGAACTAAATAGCTCTAATTCCGGAATAGGTCTCCACAAAGATCCCCCTGAAAACCAAACATTATTCCCATAGAAATCCCCGGAGCCACCCTGACCTGAACCCTGGGTAGAAGGTAAAAAACTTACGCCAGGGCTGATGCTTATTTGCCAATCTTTAGAAACATTCCAACTAAGAGGCAGTGACAATGAACCCACTAAATTTCTTGTAAAAACTCTTTGTCCAGAGTTATTGAAAATATTAGGGCTCGCATCATCTTTTCCCTTGCAGGCAGCAGAATCACAACCACCGCTGCCTACATTCCAACCTTCTAAGGAAGCAACAATTGCAAGATTCCAATATTTCCCTTGAGCATCTTCATAAAGACGATATTTATCACTAGCTATTCTATATTTAACTTCTGCTCCATAACTCTCCCAAAAGTTTCCAGGCTGCACACTAAAGTTCTTTAACTTCGCAAATAACGGGTCATCAGCCTGCGAAACAAACCCTGAAAGCTGTAAGCGGTCAGTGATTCCACTATCAAATTGCAAGGAATAGTTTTGATTGCCAGTTCCGCCAGCAACACCTGCACTAAATGGAGATATTTGAGATGCACTTAGCCTTATATCTGATTCCTGAACTTGATTAGCGGTAGGAACAGCAGAACCCAATCTCAAAGGTAACTGATAATCTTCTGGGGTTGGTTGAAGAGAACGGAGAATTTGCTCCGCTTCTTCAATGTTTTCAGGCCTTTGAATCTCTAAGCCATAGAATTTATCCTGCAATTGTTTATCATCCATTTCTGTATTTGGCTCAGGTAATATTTCCCATACAGTGGTTTCTCTTTTCTCAATAGGATTTTCAGGAACAACTTCCCACTTCACCTCTTTGTTATCTGCTAGTTCATTATTAGAGTCTGCAGAAGAATTATTGCTTACTGGTTTATCCGCCTTTTCTTTCTTTAGATTAATACCAGCAGCATAAGGTGAAGAAGATTTACCAAGTTTGGATTTCTTGTCCTCATTTACGTCCGAATCCAACTCCCAAACAACCTGTGCCTGAACAGTAGAAAGGGACAGCAATTGCATAAGCAATGCTGCTCCTACAATCTTTCCTGACGAACTTACGTAATTCATCAGAAAAAAAGTGGAAAGTCTACTAGTAACAAAAAATTTCCCCGCAACAAGTCATCTGCGAGGGGGGGAAATATTTTCTTAATTATAAAAGAAGAGCAGAAATTAAACATTTAATCAAGCTTTCGTGTATGGATCTAAGACAATAAAGCCCATAAGAGGAGTATTTTGGATAATAAGCTGACTAGATAATGCCTTCAACTCTGAAGAAGTTATTTTCCCAGGCTCTACTACCAAGAGAATTGAAGAACAATCTTTAAGCGAGAGAGGATCACTAGAAACAGTTAGGTCTTTCTTGCCTAATCCATTGCGTAGTTGATTATCAATCTCTTTTATATCCTCAGGGTCAACATCCCCTACAGGAAGAAGTCCTGCTGAAGAGGTACTTGTATTTCTAGACATCTGTGCAGAAATTATACTAAGAGGTCTCTTCCAACGGCTATTATCCGAAGAAGGAACTTCCTGTAGAAGCGGGCAAGGTAACTGCTTAGTAAATGCATTAACAATATAAACTTTCCCAGTCATTTTTTCTCTAGCAAAGGTGCTTAAACAACCAAATAGTCCGCCTAAAATTGCCCCAATAATTACTATTGTTTTTTTGCTAGGAAATACAGGAAAGTCATCTATCAGAGTTGGGGTAGAAATTAATTCCCATGGCTTATCTGCACGTGCTTGCTCCAACTGAAGCTCAATAAGCATATCCTCTAAAGAAGTCTGTGTACGATAAGTTCGTTGGGCAGACCTAGCTATCTGTTTATATCGAACCATTATTTCTTGAGCATGTTCTCTACTTCTAGGCTGTTCTGATGGAGAAGATATGCTCCCTCCTGCACTAATCTCAATATATTCCCTTACAGAATCACGTTCTCTTTCTAGAGCTTTAATAGTAGGGTCATTTTCATTAAAAATAGACCTACGCCGAATAAGCTCCCTATTAATACTTGCAAGGTCAGCAATGGGGTCACCGGCTTTGTTGCCTCCAGTAACTGCTGACTGAAGAGCGCCAGCCGTACTAATTAAGCCACTCCGCCCTCTAAGTGAACTTGATACGATTTTCGCAAGGTTTCCACTGTTAGTAGAAGCAGCCCATTTACCATTAGACCTAATACCATATCTCATCTCATAATTATCTAATTCTCGGTTAGATTTTTCAGCTTTTTCCTTATATTCAGCTGACAACCTCTTTGCATAGTCAACTGCTTTGTCCAGAGATTGTTTTCTCTCGCGGATAGAGTATTCCTTGTAAACATCTTTGATTTTATTTAGAACTGGAATAATGAATGATTTATCTGTATCTCGATAAGAAACATCTAATACTTTTGTCTTTGGCAACCTTCTAACCCGAACATTTTCTCCGAACCAAGACTTATAGCTATAGGTAGTTGGCTCATCACCATACTTCTGTTTTTTAACATAGTTAAATACTGGCATTAGAACAGATGGACTTTCCAAGACGACAACTTCTGTCCCCAGCTCCATCCCGAAGCCACCCCCTAATCCACCCATCAAACTTTGAATAGTTCCAGGACTTAAACTCCCTGCATCTGAGCTTCTTTGCTTCTTAGTAGATGAAATAACAATCTGAAAGCTCCCTTCCCACTTTGGATCTATTGAATAAGCATATAACGTACTTCCTGTAGCAAATAAAACTGTGGAAATAGTAATTAGTTTTTTATTCCGCCATAAAAAATTAAATACGTCAGAGAACTCTAGACCGTCCTCTTCGTCTGAAATATTATAAGGAAGTTGAGTTTTGTTTTCTTTCATAACTAATAGCTAGAAAGCCCCCTCAAAAAGTCTATAGAGAGAGTAAACGCCAACAAAAGGTTCTGATACCTCTTTGATTACTTCCATTGAACTTGTAAACAATGAATCCTGAACACGAACAATATCCCCTGGCATTAATATAGGGTTACGGTAATCAGTGACAGCAGCTGTAGGCTTATAACTAAATACACGGCGATCAACTTTACCTCCCTTATTGAAACGCACAAACTCAACCTTTCCTCTAAGTAACTTTGGCGATGCTGCCAATAATGCTTTATTTAGACTTGAGCCCTGCGGAACTGTAAGAGTACCTGGTGACTGCACTCTTCCAGTAACAAACACTCTAAAGAATTGTGGCGTCAAATTAGTTTGACTAGCATTCAATAATTGTTCTCGAAGTATATACTTGCTTCTCTTTACCTTTACAAAATCTCCATCCAGAAGACGAATATTCTGACTTTCATCTCCTGTTGTCAGAAGAGACAAGAAATTAATCTTAGTTCGTTTTTTTCCTCCACCAACATCAATTGGTCGATTTCTTGTCACTTCAACACTTGAAAGATCTGAATAAGGAGTAATTCCTCGGCTAGCCCGAATGGCATCAAATAGCCTAGGGAAAACATTCAACCTTGAGTCTTGATTTAACATTCTTTGAGTTGACCTAATTTCACCCTGGGGATTAATACTTTCCGAATCACCAAGGGGCAAAGAAGTTTGTTCGTTCCCATCTCCTAATGCAGTTATATTTGCACCAGAAAGTGTATAGTAACCAGGCCTACTAACTTCACCACCGACATATATTCTTATCGGCCTATGTCTCACTAATTGTATATATATTTGCGGGTCTTTTACAAATTCTTTATACCTAGATGTAAGCATTTTAGTTAAGCCATTAATGGATAATCCTTCCACCTTGACTCCACGTAATCTAGGCATATGCACCTTTCCATCTACTCCTACTTTGTAATAAGCAGAGAGTTCTGGTATCTCTATCATCTCCAGAAGAATAGTATCGCCTGGTCCAAGAATATAACTATCATCATCTTCTATATCTACAACCGTTGAAGGGTTACTAATTAACGCTAAAGACTTATTATTTTCAGGGGATGCATAAGCCGGTTGTGGAATTAACAAACTAGACACCAAGACCGCTAAGCTGGTAGAGAAAATATGCGGAGGGCCAGTTTTTGGCTTGTTCATGAGAGAGAACTTATTCGCCAATCAGTCCAAGGACATCCTCTGGTAGCCGGTAGAACTACTGGCCAGCAGGTCAAGGCCTTAAGACTCTTAAAGGATGGCTTGAACTAAACCTGGTTGGAATGAATCAACTCACCTAAATTTGTCAATCACAACTCAACGCCCTGAATCTGCATGTCTGTTCTGGTTACTGGAGCCGCTGGTTTTATAGGTTTTCATCTTTGTAATCGACTATTACAGAATGGGCAACCTGTTTATGGGTTAGACAATTTAAATCCTTACTACGATCCGAATCTAAAAAAGGCTCGCCTAAAAAAGCTTGAAGCAACAGCCGCAAAGACAGGAACTCCTTTCAAGATGATTATTGGTGATATTGGAGATTCAAAATGCACCGAAGAGGTTTTCATTAAAAACAAGCCTAATGCTGTAGTTAACCTTGCTGCACAGGCAGGTGTTAGATATTCAATAGAGAACCCATCCGCCTATATCCAATCTAATCTCGTTGGTTTCGGAAACATTCTGGAGGGGTGTAGGCATCAGGGAATCAAGAACCTTTTATATGCAAGTAGCAGTTCGGTATATGGAGGGAATACCCGTTTGCCATTTTCCGAGACGGATGGAGTTGACCATCCAGTCAGCCTTTACGCAGCAAGCAAAAAAGCCAATGAGTTAATGGCACACACCTATAGCCACCTGTATGGTTTATCTGCGACTGGACTACGTTTTTTTACCGTATATGGTCCATGGGGTCGTCCAGACATGGCACTTTTCCTATTTACAGACGCAATGCTCAAAGGAAAGCCTATAAAAGTCTTTAACAAAGGCAATATGGTGCGAGATTTCACATATATAGACGACATAATTGAAAGCTTGCTTTTACTTCTTGACAAACCTGCCACTGGAGATCGAGATTTCGACACTCAAAGTCCAAACAAATCAACAAGCTGGGCTCCACATAAAGTTTTTAATATTGGGAACTCCAACCCAACTCCCTTAATGGAATATATAGAAGCAATTGAGGAAGCTCTTAACATCAAGGCTCAAAAAGAATTCCTACCTATCCAGCCAGGTGATGTTCCTGCGACCTCTGCTGACACAACTTCATTAGAAGAATGGATTGGTTTCAAGCCAAACACTTCGGTCAAAGAAGGTGTAACCCGCTTTATTGCCTGGTACCGAGATTTTTATGACATCTGAAGATACTTCATCGAAAGAAGGTGCGTTACCTGATTTGCCCACTTGTACAGTTGCTGTTATTGGGCTTGGCTATGTAGGGCTACCCCTAGCAGTTGAATTTGGGAAGCCTCAGAAATGTTGTATAACTGGTATCCCTTTGAGAAGAAAAGTTATTGGTTTTGACATTAATCAATTAAGAATAGATGAGATTCGTAAGGGTAAAGACTACACAAATGAAACTAATTCTGAAGAAATTAATCTTGCAAGCCTTTTAGATCTTAGTAGTGAGCCAAGATCACTAGCCAATGCCGATGTTTTTATCGTCACTGTACCGACACCGATTGATGCAGCAAAGAAGCCAGATTTATCACCTTTGGAGAAAGCAAGCAAAACAGTTGGTAGAGCTTTAAAGGGAAGATTAGAGATACAGAAAGATTCCAAACATAAAACCATTCCGATAGTAATCTATGAAAGTACTGTTTACCCTGGAGCTACAGAAGAAATATGTGTTGGGATACTTGAGAGAGAGTCTGGACTAGTATTTAATAAAGACTTCTATTGTGGTTACAGCCCTGAAAGAATTAACCCTGGAGATACAAAGCATAAACTAACAAGTATCACAAAAGTGACAAGTGGAAGTAATAAAAAAGCCGCCAAATGGATTGACTCTTTCTATGCATCAATAATAAAAGCTGGTACACACCTAACTCCAAATATTAAAGTCGCAGAAGCTGCAAAAGTCATAGAAAATACCCAAAGAGATCTAAATATTGCACTAGTAAATGAGTTGGCAATTATTTTCCAAAAACTAGGTATTGACACATTGGATGTACTCGAAGCAGCAGGGACTAAATGGAACTTCCTTCCATTTAGACCAGGCTTAGTCGGTGGTCATTGTATAAGTGTAGATCCATATTATCTAACTCACAAATCACAGCAGCTAGGTTACACACCAGAGATAGTTCTGGCCGGTCGACGAATCAATGACAGCATGGGAACCTGGGTGGTTCAACAAATGGTCTTAGAAATGGCCAGCAGAGAATTAAAAATTAGTGGTTCAAAAGTTTTAATCCTAGGGCTATCTTTCAAGGAAAACTGCCCAGACTTAAGAAATACAAGAGTAGTAGATGTAATCAACGAATTAAATAAGTATGGAATAGAATCCTTAATAGTTGACCCTTGGGTGGACGCAAATGCCTCATTTAAAGAGTATGGCCTAAATGTACTTAAAGAGATCCCAAATAACGAAAGATTTGACGGTGTAATTGCGACTGTAGCTCATATAGAGTTTAAAAACCTGCCAACAGAAAAGTGGAAAATACTAACCACTCCTAAAGGAGTAATTGTTGACCTAAAAGGAATAGTGCCAAGAGATTTATCTCCAATGAGATTATAATTAGGTTTCATGAAAGATAAAAAAACCACCTCCCCAGAATTAGAAGATCAAAGTATGTTCACGTTATTGCTGAAGCTTTGGGGATTCCTCAGCAATAAAAGAAAGCAACAAGTTTTGTGCTTATTTATAATCATGATTATAAACAGTATCACAGAGATGATAAGCCTTGCAGCTGTTTTACCTTTCTTGGCTGTTTTAACTAATCCAGAAGGTCTTTGGAATCAAAATATTGTTAAAAATGTAGCACTAAATATTGGAATCAATGGACCACAGGAATTGCTTCTGCCTGTGACAATTGCTTTTGCATCAGCTGCAATCTTTTCAGGGTCAATTCGTCTCTTTAGCCTAAAGTTAAGCGGTCAACTTTCTGCTGCGATGGGTTCAGATATTAGCTGTGAAGCGTACAGGAGAACAATATATCAACCATATTCAACACATGTTTCACAAAGCAGTAGCTCACTTATTTCTGCAATAACAAGAGATGTTGAAAGAGTTATTGGTGGTGTCTTTTATCCACAAATGATGCTTGTCAGCTCAATCCTAATGATGATTTCGTTGACGGTGACCTTATTAGCAATTAACTGGTTAATTGCTATAGGTACCGGACTACTTATTGCCGCAGTATATTCACTAGCAATTGCAATTAACAAAAATCAAATAAGAAGATTGGGCAGTCAAGAAGTCGAATTAAATAAACAGCTAATCAAGTGTTTACAGGAAGGTCATGGTGCGATACGGGACATTCTTCTAGATGGAAATCAAGAGTTTTATACAGATGTCTATAGGCAGTCAGATCGACCTTTAAGACGTGCAATTGCAGTGAATGGCTTTTTAAACGCTTATCCCAGGCTCACGATGGAGCCGATTGGAATGGTCTTAATTGCAATTACAGGTTATTTACTTGTTCTTCAAGGCGGAATAAGCAAAGCGTTACCTCTTTTAGGAGCTCTAGCCTATGGAGCACAAAGGCTATTACCACTTGCTCAAAAAGTTTATGAGGGTTGGGCACAAATGAGAAACTGCAAAAGTAGCGTAAATAGTCTTATGAGAATTTTGGAACAACCACTTCCAATAGAGGCTATTTCTTACAGAAGAGGGCAGCTATTATTTGAAAAAAAAATTGAATTCAGAGGGGTAAGATTTAGTTATGGCCAACTTTCAAATGAAGTAATAAGAGGACTAGATCTAGAAATCTGTAAAGGAGACAGAATAGGCTTAATCGGAATTACTGGTAGCGGTAAAAGTACAACTGTTGACCTATTAATGGGACTGCTTGTTCCTACAAAAGGGCAAATTCTTATAGATGGTTATGACTTACATGATCTAGCTTTTCCAGAAAGGTTGAATGCGTGGAGATCTTTAATTGCACATGTACCACAATCCATATACTTAGCTGATAGTTCTATTGCGGAAAATATTGCTTTTGGGTCCCCAGTAAATTCAATTGACATGAATCGAGTCCGAAGAGCTGCGGAGATGGCAAAGATATCTGACTTTATAGAGCAATCTCAAGAAGGCTACAACAGTCGTGTTGGGGAAAGAGGAATTCGCTTAAGTGGCGGACAAAGGCAGCGGATAGGCATAGCACGGGCTCTTTATAAAAAAGCAAAAGTAATTGTTTTTGATGAAGCTACAAGTTCACTAGACAATCAAACTGAGGAGCAAGTAATGCAATCTATAGAAAGCCTTAGCTCCGATCTAACTATCATCTTGATAGCACACAGAGAATCCACACTTATAGGATGCAATAGGAAAATCAGAATAATCAATGGTAAAGCAGAAAATGTCTAAGATACTTCTTATCACAAAACAACTCTCAAAAAGTCCAATTGGGGGTAGAGAACTTTTATGTAAGCTAAATCATGACATTCTCAAATTAATATATAAAAAAGATTTTAAGCTTCTAGAGTTAATAGCAGAAGACAAAAATATACTAACTAAATTCTCTGGTATTTTTAAGGGGTATATAGACGGAGTGAATTCTAATTCCATAAATCATGCAAAAAGAATAATAGGTTCAGAAGAGATTAACAAGGTTTTTGTAGATGGCTCAAATCTCGGAGCGATAAGTAAATCAATAAAAGCTGATTTTCCAGATATTGAAATAATCACATTCTTCCACAACGTTGAAGTTAGGTTCTTTTGGGGTTCATTTCGCAACAGAGCTAAGATAAAATCATTTGCAGTACTATTTGCCAACTATATTGGAGAAAGACTATCCATAAAAAATAGTGATCAGCTCATTTGTCTAAGTAATAGAGATAGTTTGTTGCTTCAAAGACTATATGGAAGAGGTGCAGACCATATTTCGCCTATAGCAATGGAAGATAAGTACAAGGAGTTCACGCCAGCAGTCGAATGCGAAGAATGCGAAGATTTTGCCTTATTTGTTGGAGGAGATTTTTATGCTAATACAGAAGGAATAAAATGGTATGTTAAAGAAGTTGTGCCAAGAATTAATATTAAAACTTATGTAGTAGGTAGAGGGTTTGATTTACGACGACATGAGCTAGAGATACCAAATAAAGTAATTGTAATTGGAGAGGTGCCCAATATATCTAAATGGTATCTGTGCTCTAAATTTGTAATAGCACCAATATTTGACGGCTCAGGGATGAAAACTAAGATTGCTGAAGCATTGATGCATGGGAAAAAAATTGTTGCGACCTCTGAGGCATTCTCTGGCTATGAGGATATTTCAGAAAGCGCAGGATGGATTTGCGAAGATGCAAACCAATTTGTAGAAGCAATACAGTCTGCGAGTCAAATGTTAATGAATAGATTTGATCAAGAGATGCGTGATATCTACTTACAGGGTTATTCATTTAAGGCTGCTCTCAACCGAATAAAGAAGATAACCACTAATCCGAATTCCAATTAAGATGACTAAAGGAATAATGCGCAAACACCTCTAAAACATGAGTGTCGAATCTATCTTAGAGAACCAATGATTCCATATCTTCTCGTCTTCAGTTTTTTTGCCTACAATAGCCTATCTGGGGCTAAGCGATGGTCAAGAACCACCTATACATACTTGATAATATTTTTCACTTTATTCATTGGATTTCGTGTAGAGGTAGGCGGGGATTGGGGTAATTATGTACGTGACCTAAACCTGCAGGTTGGGATGCCATTCCCACCTCTATTTGAACCAAATGCATATGGAAAGGCACTAGCATCAACAGCAGAGCCAGGAGCATTTATCCTGAAATGGATTGGAGCAAATATTTTTGGTGGAATTTATTTTGTCAATGTCGTTTGTGGTCTAATATTCTCAATTTGCCTGATAAATTTCTGCAGAGAACAACCAAAACCATGGCTTTCATTGCTTGTTGCAATTCCATATCTAGTAATAGTAGTTGCCATGGGTTATACACGACAAAGTATCGCCTTGGGATTTGAGATGGTTGCCCTGATGGCACTAAAGAAAGATAAACTGATTCCATTTCTGATATATATTGCAATTGCCTCTACGTTTCACAGAACAATTCTTGTTGTTCTATTATTACCTGCACTAACTGTCTCTCCTTCTCTAAAATTTGACAAATTTATTCGAATAGTTTTTCTAGCTATTGCATCTTACGGATTATATCTAACAGTTTTCGCACCAGTACTAACTAGATTTCTTGATTATTATACAGACATGGAATCTCAAGGGGCTCAGGTGAGAGTCTTACTTTGCTTAGTCCCTTCACTTCTTTACCTATTGACAAGGAAAAAGTTTGAAATATCTAGACTTGAAGGACAAATATGGAATCTCCTTTCTATATCTTCTATTGTTTGCGCAATAGCTCTTTTCTTAGGAGCTCCCAGTACTATGATTGATCGTCTTGCCCTTTATTTAATCCCCCTACAAATACTTATAGCAAGTCATCTTCCTTTTACAAAAATTGGAGGGGCTTCTAATAAGCTAATTACGCAATTTATAGTATTATATTCTCTTGCAATACTCCTTGTTTGGTTATTTTTTGCTGACTATTCCGTATACTGGCTCCCATATCGATCACTCTTAATACCTATCTAAATTCTTTTAATGTGCGGGATCTCAGGGCTTTGGCTTTATAAGGGAAATAATGCGGATGATCTTGAGTCGAAGGTCAGGAAGATGTCTTGCGCAATTAAGCATAGAGGTCCTGATGAAGAAGGAATTTGGATAAATCCCTCATTAGGCATTGGCCTAGGTCATACACGCTTAGCAGTCATAGATTTATCTAAAGAAGGCAATCAGCCAATGCTAAGTCAAAGTAATAGATATTTAATAGTTTTCAATGGGGAAATCTACAATCATCAAGAAATAAGGATTGACCTCGAAGCACAAAAGAAATTAACTTTTCCATGGCGAGGTGAATCAGACACAGAAACTTTAGTAAATGCTATTGAAGCTTGGGGAATAGAAAATACCCTTAGGAGATGCAAAGGAATGTTCGCATTTGGAGTTTTCGATAGAGAGAAAAAGACATTACAGCTAGCAAGAGATCGCTTCGGAGAAAAACCTCTTTACTGGGGTGAAATAAAAGGTCAAGGGATTGCTTTTGCATCAGAGATATCAGCAATTCGAGCTATACCGGAATTCTGTAATTCTATAAATGAAGAAGCAGTTGCTAGTTACAAGCATTTAGGGTTTATACCTGCACCACAATCAATATATAAAGGGATTCAACAACTTCTTCCTGGATACCTTTTGACCATTGAGGCAAATAAATTAATAAGTTCATATCCCCAATCCCATGATCTTTTTTGTTGGTGGGATACTGAACTTGAAGCATTAAGTGCTTCTAAGAAAGCAAATAATTTGTGTTTCTCTTCTTATAATGAAGGCTTAATTGCTCTTAAAAGTTCACTAAGTGAAGCAGTTAAGTTGCAATCAATTGCTGATGTTCCAATTGGTTCATTTTTATCTGGTGGCATTGACTCATCTTTAATAACTGCTCTGCTTCAAGAAAATACTAAAGGTAATGTGCGTACTTTTACCATTGGATTTCCCGATGAACCACTTTTTGACGAAGCTCCATTTGCTTATGCAATAGCCAAGCACCTTGGCACCGATCATACAGAAGTCTCACTTACAGCTTCCGATGCGACTTCCTTAATACCTTCTCTTCCACTCATCTACTCAGAGCCATTTGCAGATTCATCTCAATTGCCAACTCATCTTTTATGTCGTGAGGCAAGGAGATCAGGTCTAACAGTTGCACTGACAGGTGATGGGGGAGATGAACTCTTTGGGGGATATAACAGGCACATTTTGGCACCACAATTGCAACGTCGTCTAAGGTTTGCACCTGCTCCATTGAGAAACCTTTTCAAAAGATTACTAGAGAACTTTCCCTATAGATTGCTAGGTATGAGCTCCGATGGGTTGGCACAACAAAAGCGTCAAAAGCTTGCCTTTTTATTAACTGCTGCTGACTCTTTAGAAGATATGTATGCAGTTTTACTCCAATCTTGCTCCTTAACTGAGATCGACAAAACATTTCTTGCACCTTTTCCAAATGCAGCTTCAGCAGAAGAGAAACTTATGCTTGCGGACATGCTGAATTATCTCCCTTTCGATATTCTGGTAAAAGTAGATCGTGCTGCAATGGCGGTAGGTCTAGAGACACGAGCGCCTTTCTTATATCCATCTGTTGCTGAAAGCGCCTGGCATCTAACACTTGATTACAAAGTTCGTAAGAATAATAAAAAGTTCATTGGCAAATGGGCGCTTCGTGAATTACTTAAAGTCTACTTACCCGTGAAATTGTTTGAAAGGCCAAAGGCTGGGTTCGCAATGCCTATAGGCAATTGGTTGAAAGGGCCTTTAAACAATTGGGCCAATGATCTTCTAGATCCCTGCCTTGTAAAAAAACATGGCTGGTTTAACTCCCATGAAGTTAATAAATTATGGAAAGAGCACAAAAATGGAAATTATGACCATATACAACGCTTATGGCCAATCTTGATGGCACATGCATGGCTTGAGGAATGGAGATAACTTGACAATGAAAAGTGGAACAGATCTCAACTCACCAGCTTTAGATAAAGACTCTGCGAACAGGAATTCTGTACTTCTTGTTGCAAATACAAGCTGGTATTTATACAATTTCAGATTCCCACTTCTTAAAGAGTTGCGTAACGAAGGATTTATTGTTTCTGCAGTTGCACCTCACGATAATTATACAAAATTATTAGAAAAAGAGGGTTTTAAAGTTCACAACTGGAAAGTTACAAGAAATTCTATTAATCCATTAATAGAAGCTAAAGCACTTTTAGACTTAATTAGAATTTACCTCCAAGAGAAACCAGACCTTGTTCACCACTTCACAATCAAAGCCTGTTTATATGGAACTATCGCCGCAAAATTCGCAAGAGTTTATAGAGTCATAAATGCCATTACTGGTCTAGGGCATATATTTCTTGGGACCAGAAAACGCAATCGAATACTTCGAAGACTTTTAAGGCCTATTTATAGAGCTGTCTTTAAAGCACGTAGATCTACTGTTGTCTTTCAAAATGCTGAGGATCAGGAAAAACTTATTCAACTGGGGATTACTAATCTTGCAAAGGCAAGATTAATCCATGGTTCTGGTGTAGATATCGAGCAATTCAAACCGGAAGAAGATTCAACTGGAGACTTTCAAGATCCGATTAAAATACTTTTCCCATCTAGATTAATAAAGCAAAAAGGTTTACAGGAAGTCCTAGAAGCATGTGCTTCACTTTGGGCTGAAGGGTACAAATTTGAATTGCTACTTGCAGGTGATCTTGATGCTGGTAGCAGAAGTACTCTTTCAAGAGATGAATTATCTGTCTTGCAAAATGAGCCAAGAATCAAATGCCTTGGTCATGTAAATGATATGCGTAAAATATATGCCACTAGTGACCTAGTAATACTTCCTTCATGGAGAGAAGGGCTTTCCAGATCTCTTATTGAAGCAGCAGCAATGGAAAAACCTATTATCACAACGGATGTCGCAGGGTGCAGAGATGTGGTCGATCATGGAATCTCAGGATTACTTATACCCCTTCGTGACACACATGCCCTAAAGCTAGGTATTTTACTTCTAATTCAAAATCCCTCATTAGCCAATAGCTTTGGAAAAGAAGCCCGCAAAAAAGCTATCAAAGAATTCCAGGTTTCTCTTGTTAACCAGAGAACAATTGAACAATATAAAAGTCTTCTAGAAAGACCAATTAAAAGAATATAGTTAAATCAAAGTTCTTTTCTGCATAACTCTAAAAGTGATTTTTTACATAGCCAGCAATCTTATTCCATTAATAATCTTGCCACTAGGTTTAAGTATTATTCTTCTTCTAATAGGAAATATATTCAATAAACGGGCTCCCAGCCTTTCCGCATTATTAATCCTTTGGTTTTTCTCAATGGGAATAGTTGGGGAGTCTCTCTTTAAAATCATTGAATCTCCTTGGGTTCGTCGCAATATCAACTCTGCTCCTAATGTTGATGCGATTGTAGTTCTAAGTGGAACACTACATCCAGCACCAGGGGATGGGAAAAAGACTGAATGGCTAGACCCTGATAGATTCCTTGCTGGCATAAATTTGTATAAAGCAGGTAAGGCTCCAATGATATTTTTTACAGGTGGAATCAATCCCTTCTATCCAGGCATGTCTCCAGAGGGGAATACATTTATTAAAGAAGCAAAAGCACTAGGAATTCCTGAAAATGCAATGATCAGCACTCCGCCTCTAAAAAACACCGCAGAAGAAGCAGTTGCAATAAAAGAATTGACGAGCAATTCTAATAACTACCGAGCAAAAAAGATTCTCTTAGTTACCAGTGCATTTCACATGAAACGTGCAAAAAAGATGTTTGAGAGACAAGGCTTCCACGTTAAACCCTATCCTGTTGACTTCCAAGCTAGAGGGAAATGGGCTGGCAGCAGATGGAAAGATCCAATGCAATGGGTCCCATCCACCAATTCTCTCAACAAAAGCACTAGGGCACTCCGAGAGATTCTTGGGCGAATTATTTACAGGGCTTGGTGATTTGATCCTTATATATGAAAAAGCAATCAAATAAAATGAATCTTGCTAACGGAGGAAAGTGAGTCAATTAAAAAGCTTACGAGGAATGGTGGATGTATTGCCTTCGGAGACCCACATCTGGCAAGCAATCGAAGCCATTGCCTATTCACACTTTCGAAGGGCAGGAATCAGTGAAATTCGCACTCCAATTCTTGAATCAACTGAACTTTTCGCAAGAGGGATCGGTGAAGAAACCGATGTCGTGGGGAAAGAAATGTACTCATTTCTAGATAGAGGAGAAAGATCATGCACCCTAAGGCCAGAAGGAACGGCATCTGTTGTGAGAGCTGCCATTGAAAATGGCTTACTGAATAAAGGGGCTCAAAAACTTTGGTACGCAGGGCCCATGTTTAGATATGAACGCCCACAAGCAGGCCGCCAAAGACAATTTCATCAAATTGGTATTGAATTTCTAGGCTTAGGTAATTCCAGAAATGATGCAGAGGTTATTGGTATAGCCTGGAATCTTCTTAAAGACTTAGGTGTCCAAGGGTTAGTTCTGGAAATCAATAGTCTTGGAAATAATGAAGATCGCAAAGAATTTAGATCTAAATTTGTTGCATGGATTGAATCACATATTGAAGAGCTAGATAATGATTCAAGGAAAAGAGTGAGGAGCAACCCATTACGTATTATTGACAGTAAAGATAAAGGTACACAGTCGCTTTTAGCTCATGCACCAAAACTAAAAGATTCACTTTCAGAAGAAAGTAAAACGCGTTTTTCAAATGTTCAGAAATACCTAAAAGATTTAGATATCCCTTTCAAAATAAATAATAATCTAGTTAGAGGTCTTGATTACTACGATCATACTGCTTTCGAAATCACTAGTCATCAACTTGGCGCACAAGCCACTGTGTGTGGTGGTGGACGTTATAACAGATTGATCAACCAATTGGGTGGTCCTTCTACTCCTGCTATTGGATGGGCAATAGGCCTAGAGAGGCTAATACTTTTGATAAAAAATGCCTCTAAAGATGACCCTAAAGGGAAAGCTGCTCATCTGATAGAACAAAAGAAGCCTGACATTTATATAGTAAATAGGGGAAATGAAGCCGAAAGGAAAGCATTGGTCTTATCTCAGCACTTACGTTCAGCAGGTCTAAAAGTTGAGTTGGACTATTCCAGCAGCGCCTTTGGTAAGCAATTTAAAAGAGCAGACCGTAGTGGAGCAATATGGGCATTAGTTCTTGGCGATGAGGAAATTTCCACAGGGCAAGGTCGATTAAAATGCTTAAAAGAAGAATATTTCGGCGACAAATCAAAGAATAATGAAAAATTATTTAATTTAGACGATTTAGAGAGCCTCATAACCGAAATAGATCAATCAAAGAAACTCAATTAACCTATTTAGATTATGAATAATAACGAGATCAAAAACATTTGCTGCATAGGTGCTGGATATGTCGGAGGTCCCACTATGGCAGTAATAGCTGATAGGTGCCCAGATATACAAGTGACGGTAGTTGACCTAAACGAAGCACGTATCCAAGCTTGGAATGAAAAAGACCTAAGGAAACTTCCGGTTTATGAACCTGGATTAGATCAAGTAGTAAAAAGAGCACGAGGAAGGAATCTTCATTATTCAACAGAGGTTGATGCTGCAATTGCGGCTGCAGATATGGTATTCATTTCCGTGAATACTCCTACGAAAAACAAAGGTATAGGCGCAGGGAAAGCAAGTGATCTTAGGTGGGTGGAAGCATGCTCAAGGCAAGTAGCAAAATGCGCAAGAGGTCACACAATTGTTGTTGAAAAAAGTACACTTCCAGTTAGAACTGCTGAAGTAATAAAATCAATTTTAAGTTCAGCCCAGTCAGAAGGAACTAATCAAGGTCCACATAAAAGCTTTGAAGTTCTTTCCAATCCAGAGTTTCTTGCAGAAGGAACAGCAATAAATGATTTAGAGAATCCTGACAGGATTTTAATAGGAGGAGAAAGCGAAATTGCTGTAGAAGCTTTAGCAAGTATTTACGGTCAATGGGTCCCCAGCGAAAGGATCCTAAGGACAAACTTATGGAGCAGTGAACTCTCCAAGTTAACTGCGAATGCATTCTTAGCTCAAAGGATTAGTTCTATTAACTCTGTTGCAGCACTATGCGAAGTTACTGGTGCAGATGTTCGCGAAGTTGCTAAAGCTATTGGTTCTGATAGTCGTATTGGCACAAAGTTCCTAAGATCTGGTCCTGGGTTTGGGGGAAGTTGCTTCAAGAAAGATATCCTAAACTTAGTTTACTTATGTAGACATTTTGGATTACCTGAAGTAGCTGACTATTGGGAAAATGTAGTGACTTTAAATAACTGGCAACAAGAAAGAATTGCAAGACTTGTTGTTCAAACACTATATGGAACAATTGCAGGTAAAAAGATTGCTATCCTTGGCTTTGCATTTAAGGCGAATACGAATGATACAAGAGAGTCACCTGCTATTAGCATAATCTACAATCTATTAGAAGAAGGAGCCAAACTAGCAATTTTTGATCCCAAAGTAAAAAAAGAACAAATCGAAGCTTCATTAGGAATAATGGAAGAAACGCAATTAGATCCTCTACAAAGCAAAAATATCAATTCAATTAGTTTTGAAGGTAAATGGGAGTCTAAAAACAACATAGTAGAAGCATTAGAAGGCGCCGATGCAGTTTTAATCCTTACTGAATGGGAAGAATTTGCGGAAATTTGCTGGGAAAAGCTAGCGCCGCTCATGCGAAAACCTGCTTGGGTATTTGACGCAAGAGCGATATCAAATGTTCAAGCAATAAAAGATGCTGGACTAAATATTTGGAGAGTCGGGGATGGAGCGGAGCAATAATAAAGTCAAATGTACAGAAAAACTCAAGAAAATAACCTTGGTTTTTGAATAATATTATCTACAAAAGATAATATTAGATATGCGATAGAAACCAAAGGAATCTAAAAAGATATTTTTCGTATCTAATGGCAAGGACTAAAGATAGTCAAAAGAGTATATCTCCTATAAAATGAAACTTTAATTCCAGAGACCTTTAAAAAGAAGGATGTAAAAAAAACATATCTATCGATATTTATAAACGGACCCAATAGTCTCCTCTCGGGGAAAGCTATTGTGAATATGACTTGAAAAAAATTGTTTGTCCAGCTCACCCATACCTAAACTTGACGAAGCCCGTTTAGGCGTCTTAGGAGGAAGTGGTCTCTATGCAATAGAGGGCTTAAAAGACATCGAGGAATTAAAAGTCCAGACTCCGTTCGGACCACCCTCTGATCGTCTGCTTGCAGGAAAACTTGGGGGTATAGAAGTTGTTTTTCTTGCAAGGCATGGAAGTCATCACACCTTTACCCCGACTGAAGTTCCTTATCAAGCAAATATTTGGGCGATGCGTTCGCTAGGCGTGAGATGGCTTCTTGCTCCCTCAGCTGTCGGATCACTACAAGAACAAGTTCGGCCTTTAGACATGGTCGTTCCTGATCAATTTATCGATCGAACCCACCAAAGGCCTCTTACATTTTTTGGAGACGGAGCAGTAGCTCATGTCGCTATGGCAGATCCATTTTGCAATACCCTTTCTCGTGTCTTGGCTGATGCAGGTGAAAGTCTTATGCCTGAGGGACGACAACTGCACCGAGGTGGAACTTATTTAGCAATGGAAGGTCCTGCCTTCTCAACAAGAGCAGAATCAAATCTTTATCGGAGTTGGGGATGCACAGTTATAGGAATGACAAATCACACAGAAGCGCGTCTTGCAAGAGAAGCAGAAATAGCTTATGCATCATTATCGATGGCAACAGACTATGACTGTTGGCATTCAGACAAAGAAGAAGTAACAGTAGAAAAAGTTTTAGAAAATTTAAAAGCAAATGCAATAGTTGCAAAAGAGATCGTTTATGCAACTGCAAAAAAAATTGCGGAATCAAGGCCTCTCAGCAAAGCCCACAATTCACTAAGAGATGGCCTAATGACAACAAAAGAACGCATCCCTGACTCAACAAGACAAAAACTTGATTTATTCACTAGTCCATACTGGGGAAAATTCAATTACTAAAAAATGTGTGCCTAAAATCTGATTAAAGACAAAAAAACAGCTGATAGCTGCCTAAATAAACAATAAAGTATCAACAAGTTGCTAACAAATAAAAAGACCTTTCGCTAACATCTTCAGGCTAGCAAAAGGTCTTTTTATTTTGCGAAAAAATCTGGCTAAGAATCTCAGCTAAAACCTTCAAGGATTAAACCTTCGGAAAGCTGCACTCTTCTATAAACACAGTCAAAACTGCTTTTTAAATAACTTGAAACTAGGCTGAACCAACACCGGTATAAGAACCGTAGAAGAAGATTCCTAGGATAAAGAAGACTGCAACGCCTCCTGCTGTAGCAACAAGCCAAAGAGGTAGAACCCCTTCAGTCCATCTGCGCTCCCAAGAAACTGCTGGTCTTCCATCTGGAAGGCGGTCGGGGATACGTCCGTCTGGTCCCTTCAGTTTTTGCATGATTCAAAAAAAGATCAGTTAAAGAAATAGCTGGAGAACAAGACTCCCATGACGAAAACCAGAAGCAAGCCTAAATAAAGGCTTGTTCGGTTGAGCTCAACCGGAAGGTTGTTTGGATTCGGGTTGACTTGCATGTTTAGTAATTGGTGATCAGCGACGAATGAACTGCATTGCTGCGATGGCACCAATGAAAAAAACAGTTGGAATTGCCAAAGCATGGACTGCCAGCCACCGAACAGTAAAGATCGGGTAGGCGCGAGGTGAAACGAGTGGTGCAGATGATTGTGACATGGCTTTATTTCAGGCGCAGGTCTAGTTGAGATTTGGATTCAAAGCGTTGGCTCACAACAGGAGCTTTGCTTTCAGATGCCTGGAAATAGGCGTCTGGTCTTGGTGTTCCAAAGACGTCATAAGCGAGGCCTGTGGAAACAAACAAAAAGCCTGCTAAGAAGATAGAAGGGAGCGTAACCGCATGGATTACCCAATAGCGGACGCTAGTAATGATTTCGAAAAAAGGGCGTTCCCCGGTTGATCCGGCAGCCATAGCCTCAGACGTATCAGCATCACAATCCTATAAGGCCAAGGCGACTCACTGCGGCCTTAAGGCTGTCATGGTTACACAGCGTTGTGGATTCGATCTGAAAAATCTCATCCCACCCAACGCAAAAGATGGCCACGTTCCCCTAAAACAAAGCCCTTTGGCTGATTTTCAATACGATTATCAAAAATCACCCTAAGGAGATTTGTAGGCTGATCATCACCAACTTTATCCACCTCCCAACTCTCTCCATCGTCATTGCTCACTAATAAAGTCCCATTTCCTCCTGCAGCCCATATCCCTCCACTTGGATCCCAAGCCAGGTCTAAGTAGTTATACCCATTTATAATCGGAATAATAGGCTTTTCCCAGCTCTCAACCTCCCCAGGCTGGTCATTCAGGCGAATTTCTGCGCCCTGTGAAAGCATCCAAAGTTCACCATTTGGCTGAAAACCCATACTTTGAACTCGTTTACTACTTGCACGTTGATGAGGAGACCAGGCAGTCTTACCAGGCTCCAGCGTCTGAAAGAAATTACCCAAGCTGCTAACACTTACATAATTACCATTTGCCGCCCTTCGCAGGTCTCGAACACCACCTTCAGCATCATTAACTTTTGCCTCCCAATTGGCCCCAGCATCTGTAGTGCTGTAAACCGCCCCTGCAGTTGTGGCAAGTTCTGCAGAATTTGAACCCGTGGAAGCAATTAAGAAAGGGTCACCAGGCAACTGAGTTCCTAAAAGCAGCCGAGTCCAATTTTTCCCAGCGTCATTTGTATGCATAACAAGTCCAGGTTGACCAGCTATCCAACCTTCGTCTCCTCGAAAGTCAATGCTTATCAAGCGAAAATTCTCCCCTTCTGGTAAGTCCAAACGTCTTTCATCCCATGTTTCACCACCATCATTAGTCTCAAGAATCAGACGATTTGTTCCCACAAGAAATCCCTTGCTTGAATCCACAAAACTCAAATCCAAAGGATTCGCATTTGTAGATAAAACAACTTCTTCCCAGGGACTGGTACTTGCAATTGGCAGCCTTGTTGTCACACAGCTACTAAGACCAAAGCCAATAAATGCAATTAGGCAAAAATTGAGGCAATTCAATAAAAGTCGTTTCATTGGATTGGATGAATCAACGAAGTGAGTACAGAGAAAGGAAAAAAGAAACCGCTAAAGCTAGTCCTCCAAAAATCAAAACATTCTTCTGACCAGGAGTAAGGCTATTTGCACCAAAACCATAATTCAAGTTTTCCTCAAAGCCACTTGGCTTATCTCTAGGGCCAATATCTTTGAAAGCTCCGGTCCTTGCACGGCAAACAGGACATCGAAACTTATCCGGATCAATTGACAAGAAGGGGGTCCCTTTTTCAATTCCGAGCTTTTTAACACCATCATCAGGCTCATAAACGTAACCACAACTTATGCATTCGAAACGGTGCTTTGCCTTTGAATTAATCAATTCGGCTGGATCGAGACGCTCATCAAGAGGCTTTTGATCAAGGTTTTCCAATAGATCATCGTTGCCGTTTTCTGAAGAAGTTTTGAACTGATTGCTCACCGCAGCTCCACTATTCAAAATAACTCTATCGGCGCTCAGCACTTGCGGTGAGTGCGAGACTAAGAAAGTATCCAGACTAGTTATGTTTGTACTGCCCGGTTACGACGCCTTTTTAGGTTTTCTAATCATTTCAGCAGCTGTTCCTGTCCTCGCATTAGTCACAAACAAAATTGTTTCTCCCAAAAGTATGGAGGGGGAAAGAGAACTCACATATGAGTCAGGGATGGAGCCTATAGGCGGAGCCTGGATTCAATTCAATATCCGTTACTACATGTTTGCTCTTGTTTTCGTGATATTCGATGTAGAAACAGTTTTCTTATATCCCTGGGCCGTAGCATTTCATCGTCTAGGCCTATTAGCCTTTATAGAAGCACTTATTTTCATTGCAATCCTAGTCATGGCTCTTGCATATGCATGGCGAAAAGGCGCCCTTGAGTGGAGCTAAAACCATGCCTGAAACCCCATCTATTTCCGCAAATCGCGAACTCCGAGCTGCCACTTGTGGTCCTGTAGCAGCGCCTGAAGTTACAAGCGATTTAAGCGAAAACATTATCCTGACGAGCTTAGATGATCTACATAACTGGGCTCGCCTAAGTAGCTTATGGCCACTGCTATATGGAACAGCATGCTGCTTTATTGAATTTGCAGCATTAATAGGCTCTAGGTTCGATTTTGATCGATTCGGCTTAGTCCCTAGAAGTTCACCAAGACAAGCTGATCTATTGATAGTTGCTGGAACAGTAACCATGAAAATGGCCCCAGCCTTAGTAAGGCTCTATGAACAAATGCCTGAGCCAAAATATGTAATTGCTATGGGAGCCTGCACAATCACTGGAGGCATGTTCAGCGCAGACTCCCCTACTGCGGTACGAGGAGTAGACAAGTTAATTCCTGTTGATCTCTATCTTCCTGGATGCCCGCCAAGGCCCGAAGCGATATTTGATGCAGTAATCAAACTCCGCAAAAAAGTTGGGAATGAATCAATTGCAGAACGTGCAAAGGCCTCTCAATCTCATAGGTATTGCACGATTACTCACAATATGAAAATAGTTGATCAGGCTATAAATGGTAAATATTTAAATGCCCAAAGCCAAAAAGAGTCATTACAGCCAGGAGTTGGTTATCCACTGGAACTAGACAATCCCAAAAAAGAAAAAATTCCTGTTGCTGAAAGTCAATCTTCTAATCAGGTGGAATCATGAGCGAAGAAGTTTCAGAAGAAAAAGTATTGCCCAAAGAACCAAGCCCTGGTCCAGTCAGTAGATTGCTAAATGAAAATGGTTTAGAGCATAATTCTTTAGATCCAGATCATTTAGGGATAGAGGTCATTGGAGTCAGTCCCAAATCCTTACTTTTGATTGCTAAGAAACTAAAAGAAAATGGCTTTGACTATTTGCAGTGTCAAGGTGGTTACGATGAAGGGCCAGGGAAAAATCTTGTTTCTTTCTATCATTTAGTGGCTTTAGGTGAAATTGCAGAAGAGGACTCTGTTTTAGAAAAGAATCAACAACTTAGAGAAGTTCGTATAAAAGTTTTTCTGCCTAGAGAAGAAAACCCTACTGTCCAAAGTTTATACAGCCTTTTTCGCGGTGCTGATTGGCAAGAGAGAGAAACATATGACATGTTTGGAATTAACTTCGATGGTCATCCACATCCAAAAAGACTACTAATGCCAGAAGATTGGAAAGGGTGGCCACTAAGAAAAGACTATGTTCAACCAGATTTTTACGAGATGCAAGATGCATACTAAGTATCACGTTTGTTATTACGATAAAAGCGCATTACTGAAACTGACAAACTGCGAGGATCATGTCTAAGAGTTGCGGTCGGCCTTGCTCCTTGAAGGGATGCAAGCATTACTTCATAACCCTCACTTGCAAGAGTTGAATAATCACAAGTCACTGGTTCTGCACCTCTAGCTCTGTAATGCTCGACCAAGGGCGATTGATCCAAATATTCTTGAGCCAGAACAGCCCCGAACAAACGATTATGAATTCCTAAACTTGCTAACTGAGCTTCGATTGCCCGCAAATGACCACTTACATCTAGACCATCAGTTTCACCTGGTTGAGTCATTAGATTGCATATATAAAGCTTTGGAGACTTACTTTTTTGAATAGCATCTACCAACTGAGGCACAAGCAAGTTTGGCAATAGCGAGGTATAAAGGCTTCCTGGGCCTAGCAAAATAAGATCTGCATTTGAGATCGCTTCTAGGGCTCTAGGAAGCGCTGGGGGCCTCTCAGGGATACAACCAAGACGAACGATTGGACTAGGAGAATTTCCTATTGCAGATTCACCCTCAATTCTTTGACCATTTTCAAGCTCAGCCCACAATTTCACATCTACGTTTGTCGCAGGAACAACCTGGCCTTGTACAGCTAGTACACGACTAGAAGCTGTGATCGCAGTCTCTAAATTCCCTGTAATGGCTGTTAAAGCCGAAAGAAATAAATTGCCAAAGCTATGACCATCCAACACACCTGATGAAGAGAAGCGATATTGAAAAAGCCTAGTCATCAAAGGCTCTTCTGTGGATAAGGCCGCCAAGCAATTGCGTATATCTCCAGGAGGTTGAACGCCTAATTCACGACGCAGAACTCCACTACTACCTCCGTCATCAGCCACAGTGACAATCGCCGTGATGTTGCTGCTATATCGTTTCAAGCCTTTCAATAAAGTTGAAAGCCCAGTTCCTCCGCCTATTGCAACAATATTTGGCCCCCTATTGAGCTTACTTTTAGCTCGAAGTGCATCAACTAAAACAGTATCTTTATCAGGGGCTAAAGCTTCTTGAATAGAGCCGAAACTTCTGCTCTGCCCCCATAACAGAAGACCCGCTCCAAACACCAAAACAATTGGACCAGTAATGCTTCGAGGAAGAACCTTTGTTATTGACGCAAGAACCAAGCTCAAAGTCTCGATCATCCAATAAATAGGTTTTAAATCTGCCCATATTGCCCCTCCCAGAAGAGCCAATAACAGCCCCATTCCAGATGTAAGCATCCAACGCTTAACAACCAATCCTGGAAGTAACCAGCTAACAGCTCTGCGGGAGCGAGAAACAAAGTCTTTCTGTTGTGAGTTCCTCAAACGACGCCTTTTTAAGCGTCGCTGATTTAGGCGACGCTTAGTCAAAGCTTGCTTCGAAAGTGGTGAAATCGGCGAGGGCAAGTGTTTTAGTAGGGATCTCAGCCGTAAATAACATCAGAACTCTAAGGAGGCTTACAGAGATGGACATTCAAGGCAAGATGACGATATACCTTGAATGATTTTCTCGTGGCTCCGACCATGACTGTGGTAGAGATGCGAAAACTATCTATGCAATGGGGACTCGCCCCAGTGCTCGATCAAGTCAACTTGAATATGCAGCCAGGAGAAAGGCTTGCAATCGTTGGTCCATCTGGATGTGGAAAATCTACTGTCCTCAGGCTACTTGCAGGATTACTCTTGCCAACAGGAGGCGAGTTAAAACTTTTTGGTGAGAACCAAGAGTATTTAAGACTGGACCAAAGCACACCTCCAGATGTTCGATTAGTTTTTCAAAACCCAGCACTCCTAGGCTCTTTAACTGTTGAGGAAAATGTTGGTTTTATCTTGATGAGAGGTGGTCGCCTTAAGTCAAATGAAATAAAAGCACGAGTCTTAGATTGCTTAGAAGCTGTAGGTCTTTATGACGTTGCTGATCAATATCCAGGGCAACTTAGTGGCGGGATGCAAAAACGTGTGAGTTTTGCCAGGGCACTAGTTAATCAAACAAATAATGCAAAAAATTCCATGCCATTAGTCCTGTATGACGAACCTACTGCTGGACTAGATCCTGTGGCATGCACCCGTATTGAGGACCTAATAGTTAAGACAACAGCAGTGGCAAAAGGTTGCTCAATTGTGGTCAGTCATGTACGAAGCACTATTGAACGTTCTGCTCAAAGAGTACTAATGCTTTATGGGGGTAAGTTTCAATGGGATGGCTCAATTGACGAATTTAGGCAGACTGATAATCCCTATGTTGCTCAGTTTCGATCTGGAAGCCTCAAAGGCCCTATGCAACATGTAGAGCATTAATCCCATGCGAAGAAGTATCCGAGATGCATTAGTTGGCTTTTCCATAGTGGGAGCAATAGTGTCTGGTTTTGGTATTCACTCTTGGATGAATTCCATCAAACTAGGGGCCAAAGGCTGGCGTGTAATTGCCAATTTCCCTGATGCAAGTGGGCTCTCGGAACGCTCGCCTGTGACTTATCGAGGAATCGTTGTTGGTGCTGTGAGCAAGATCCGTGTAACACCACAAAATGTCTTGGCAACATTAGAAATAGACCACAGTGACTTAAGGCTTCCACTGCCTGTTTTGGCAACTGTCTCAAAAGGTTCTCTGCTAGGCGGGGATGCTCAAGTGGCCTTAATCAGTAATGGTTCAGTGAACACATCTAATACTCCGATGCCCTTCTCCGCAGATTGCCCTAATACGAAAATCCTTTGTAATGGGGCCTCCATCCCTGGAGAACCTATTGCAACTATTTCAACAGTTACCAACTCACTAGAAAGACTTCTTCGCCAAGCTGAAAACAAACAATTGGTGGAAGGTTTAGATGAGTTAATCAAGCAATTAAAGATTGAGCTTAATAGAGCAATTCCTATAATTGAAAACCTAAATAATGCTACAAGCCATATAAACAATTTTGTAGCAGCTCTAGATAACCCAAAAACAATTGGAGAGTTAAAAGATACAGTCAGCACTGCTAAGTCATTAACACAAAAAATTGATTCCGTTAGCAGCGATATAGAAAATCTTACAGGTGATCCAAAATTTATAGATTCCGTAAGAAGTGTCACCATTGGCTTAGGTGAACTTTTTAATGAGCTTTATCCTTTAGAGACAAAAAAATAACTTATAACTTTATTTCACCTCATTAATTGCATCCATTGCGATTGCAGCGATTGCTTGATCACTAGCCTTAGGGAGCTGAACATATTTTCCGCCTGCAGCCTCAGCCAGGTCTTTACCCATACCACTTCCAATAAATTTCCTCTCAGTATCAATAACTAACAACTGGATCCCAATATTTCTATAACGACTTGCCACATCAAGTAGTTCCTGTTTTAGATCAACTGGTTCTTCTCCTTCTAATTGAGGCTGACCTAAAGAGGTACCTAAAGGCACGTTTCCTCTTCCATCGGTAATCGCCACAACAACCACCTGACCAAGATCCCCTGTAGCCAAGGCATTAGCACCAACCCTTGCGGCTTGAGTTAATCCATGCGCAAGTGGAGAACCACCGCCACAGGGCATAACTTCTAATCTTCTTTTTGCCGCAGTAATTGACCTAGTAGGCGGGAGCAAAACCTCAGCCTGTTCTCCCCTAAAGGGAATTAGCGAAACCTCATCTCTATTTTCATAGGCCTCTGTAAGCAAACGAATCACAGCTCCCTTTGCCCCTTGCATACGATTTAACGCCATAGAACCACTTGCATCAACAAGGAATATGACAAGGGAACCTGCTTTGCGCTGTAATAACTTTGCCCTTAAATCTCCTTCCTCCACAATTACTGTTCGACCAGGATTCCTACTTCTTCTTGCTTTCTGGTATGGCGCAGCAGCTCTTAAGGTTGCGTCGACTGCAATCCTACGGACGGGGCCTCGAGGAATAATGGGTTTTACATAACGGCCACGGCTTTCACTAAGTACGGCGTTACGACTCCCACTATTGCCACTTTTTGACTTAGCAGCTGAAAACAAAAGCAAGTCAGGATCTATTGCTATTGACTCAGGATCAAGCATGAATTCTTCGGGAACAGGAGGCGTTTGATCTTCAGGAGTGTCATCTTCCTGATCCTCTGTTTCATCCTCCTGTGGGTCTTCCTCTTGAGGATCTTCTGGAGGAGGAGGCGGTGCCTCTTGATCCTCAGGCGGTGGAGGTTCGATCTCTTCTTCTTGAGGGGGTAGCTGTAACGCCCGAGGAGCAATCACCAGACGAACAGCAACTTTGAGATCTTCAGCATCAACCTGATCCCTTCCTGAAAGTGCAGCATGAGCTCTGGCAACACGCACTGCATATAACTCAGATCTATGCCCCTCGACTCCGCCACGAATTGCTTCTTTGACCAAATACTCAATCTGTTCTGAAGTTATTTGGACATCAGGCAACCATTGCCTAGCAATGAGTAGCTGGGTAGCCAAAGCTTCTGTCTCCTCAGACCATTTCTCAGCAAAACCTTCACTGCATTGTCCATGCGCCAAAACAGATTGAGTGATCTCAACCCGTTGTTCATTAGTTATTAACTGATCAGCAGAAAGCACTATTGCGAAACGATCCAATAAATGGTCTCTAACAGCACCTTCTTCAGGGTTATAAGTTGCCATTAGAAGTGGCCTACATGGGTGGCTAAGGCTCAACCCCTCCCTTTCAACTCTGTTTTCCCCTGCTCCTACAGCAGCAAGCATTAAATTAACTATTCCATCATCTAGAAGATTTAATTCATCTACATAGAGCACTCCTCTATGAGCTTCTGCCAACAACCCAGGCTGAAAAACAGGGGCTCCACTTGTCAAAGATGCTGTCACGTCAACAGCGCCCAAAAGCCGGTCTTCTGTTACACCAATTGGTATCTGGACAAATGGTGCAGGAACTACTTTTGTTGGAACCTTAGATAACAATGCTTCATCAAAATCATTCCCAAACTTCTCTGAAAAAATCAATTTTGTAACCTCGTCCCATTCTTCATAACTCTTTGGATCAAGGTTGCGTCCTAATGGACGCAGATTTTCCTTATTGCTTGATTGAGCGAATTGAGTTGATGTATCAAGAATCTCTATTGGTGGCAACAAAGCATGTAAACCTCTTGCCAAAACTGATTTACCAGTACCTCTGCCACCAGCGATAATCACACCTCCCAAACCTGGATCAACTGCCGCGAGAAGCAGCGCAAGCTTCAAGGTTCCATGTCCTGTTACCGCAGCAAGAGGGAAAGAGCGCTTAGCTATTTCCTTGGCATATCCCTCATTTGCACTTTCAGAACTGGCAGTGGGATTAGGTCCACTTGCAACCATGTGATTTCAATAATCCATTTACTTATAAACCAGTCTCGCCGATCAACGCATGCCTTACTTAAATCAACCTCCTCCTCCAAGAACCCTTGCAGTTGGCCTAGGAGCCAATCTTCCTAGCAAGTTTGGGCCGCCTCATAAGACACTTAATGCCGTCAGGCCAGCACTAGAGGAGGAAATCAAGCTTTGGCTAATTGATGAAACTAATGCGGATAAAACTTTTGAAACACCTTGCAAAGACTTACGTTTTCGTTGGTCGCCCTTGTTTGGGACAGAACCAATAGGTGGTCCTCCCAACCAACCGGAATATATAAATACAGTTTTAGTTGTGGATGGACAAAAACTGTTCGATTTGGAACCAACTACAAAAGCTGCTATTTCCTTATTAGAAAGATTTCTAAACCTAGAAATCTTTTTTGGTAGAGATAGAAATGTCTCTGCCAAAAAATGGAGCCCACGCTCCCTAGATCTTGATCTCCTTGCCTGGGGAGACCTGCAAGTAAAAACCCAAGTGCTTACACTTCCACATCCTCGCCTAATTGAACGAAGTTTTGTTGTTGTCCCCTTAGCAGCAGCTTTAACAAGCGACATAGCCAATCCACGGATCATGCCTAAGGGGCAAAACTGGATCGAATAACCACAGAGACTGATATGCACTAATAATTAATTAAGCGCCATGCTGAATGAAATCAACCATTGCTTGCAATGAATTCCTTACCAGAACACCCAAAACTGTTGAAAACCACTGCCTACATTCAAGCCCCTAAATTCAGCTTTCAACTAAATCACATCAAGTTACCCATAGGGGTTGAAGGGACTTTTGGCCTCATCAGACATCCAGGCGCTTCACTAGCTGTTCCAATAACCACAAAAGGGACAATTATCATCCTGCGGCAATATCGCTTTGCGATAGCAAAACGCATCCTTGAATTCCCAGCAGGGACTCTTGAAGAAGGAGAGGAACCTCTAAATACTATGAAGAGAGAACTGGCAGAAGAAACAGGTTTTCAAGCCTCTACGTGGCGTCCTATGGGAACGATGCTTCCATGCCCTGGTTACTCAGATGAAATCATTCATCTTTTTCTTGCACAAGATCTTGACAAACTAACTGAAAGACCAAAAGGAGATCTTGATGAAGACATAGAGGTACTAGAACTTTCATCAAAAGAATTTGATGAAATTATCTCTAGCGGGAACGAAGCACTCGACGGGAAAACAATCACAGCCTGGTACAAGGCAAAGACAATTCTAGGCATTTAATTATTTCAATCAATAAGTCCTGAAATAAATCATTCAAGCCTTATATTTTCTTAAATAAATTAACATCTTAAAAGCATTCGGGAAGCAATTTTTTAACAGAATGAACAACCTTTTCCTGCTCTTCAATAGTCAACTCAGGGAACACAGGCAAACTAAGTACTTCCTTGCACAGAGTCTCTGTGACTGGTAACTTTCCTTTTTCATGACCAAGACTCTTATATGCAGGCTGAAGATGTATAGGAATTGGGTAATAAATAATTGTATTAACTCCATCTTCCTCTAGCTTTTTCTTGAGCAAATCACGAGGTAAATAGCAAGAATCAAAATCAGAAATTTCCTTTTTTAGATTAGCTTGACTTTCTTGTGTATCTTCCTTAGGGGAAATGTTTTGAATCCTCACAACATATTGATTCCATCCATGACATCCATCTTCAGGATCTAATGAAGATGGTAAAGACAAACTTGGAATACCTTTAAGCATTTCCTCATAACGTTTAGCTATTAGTTGTCGTTTGTTAACCCACCCCTTAAGCCTCGGAAGCTTTACATTAAGGACTGCTGCCTGAAGTGCATCTAGACGGCTGTTATAACCCAACTGAGTGTGCAGATATCGCCTAGGCATTCCATGAACTGCTAATTCGCGAATCCTTTGAGCTATATGAGGATCTTTCGTTGTAACTGCTCCTCCATCCCCAGCGCCTCCAAGGTTTTTAGTCGGAAAAAAACTAAAGCATCCAATATCCCCCCAACTACCTACAGATCTCCCCTTCCAAAAAGAACCTGCTGCTTGAGCACAATCTTCAATTACTTTCAACCCATGTTTCTTTGCTACTTGCAAAAGCCTTTCCATATCCACAGGGAAACCAAAAAGGTGAACAGGCAAGATTGCCCTTGTTGATGGTGTTATGGCCTTTTCAAGAAGGTTGAGATCTATCAGATATGAATCCGGGTGAACATCCACAAAAACTGGCTTTGCACCTACAGCACTTATCGCTTCTGCCGTAGCGAAAAAACTAAACGAAGAAGTAATCACCTCATCGCCTTTACCAATATCAAGAGCCCTTAAAGCCAGCACAAGTGCATCAGTCCCACTATTGCAACCAACGGAAAAAGGTACCCCAGTGGCAGCTGCAAAAAACTTCTCAAAACGATCTATCTCTTCTCCACCTATGTACTGCCCACTCTTAAGCACTCTCAGAACTGCCGAATCAAGTTCCTGAGAAAGTTCGTCAAGCTGCTTGGCAAGGCTGAACGGAGGGATTTTCATAAAATGCACCTTAAAGGGCACTGAAAATGATTTGTATTTTGAGACATCAAAACCTCAACCAAACCAAGCCGGCTCTTTGCCAGGATGCCACTTGATATTGCAACCTATCGAAGGCTTTTGATCAGGTTCAACTAATTTACCTCCAAGAACTGAGTCAAGCGCATTTCTTAAATCAATACCCGAGCATTCCAGCTGATTCCCAGGTCGACTGGAGTCAATTTGGCCTCTATATCTTAGTTTTTGCTCCCCTGCAGGGGATGGTGAAAACAAGAAAAAATCTGGAGTGCAAGCTGCCTTAAGCGATTTCGCAAGAGTTTGATCAGAATCAAACAAATATGGGAACGTCCAGTTATTTAAAGCAGCCTGTTCAGACAAATGCTTTGGGGCATCCTGCGGATGCGTTGAAATGCTATTGCTTGATACAGCCAGCATTACAACAGAGTTCTCATAATCTCCTTGAATAGCAGTTAACTGTTCTTCGACATGCTTCACAAAAGGACAATGTGCACAAAGGATCATTATTAATACAGGCTTTTGAGGCAATTTTGCACTGGAAATCTTCCGAAGCCCGGCAGAGGAAAAATCATTCTGTAGATTTTGATTATTGACTATTGGGAGCTCAAATTTTGGGAGCGGGGTTCCCAAATCAAGCATTGTTGATGGTGTCAAAGACATTTCTGAACCTGGGAGATTGAGAAAAGTTGAGATCTAATAGATCTTCTGGTAGATCTGCTTAGTTAATAGATGAATTTAAATATTCATCTATTAACTAAGAGGGGGTGAACCCTCGATAAGAGAGAATTCTCTAAACATTCCCCAAGTCTTACAAGAGATGCTTCTAGATCTAAGCGGCAAAAAGATCCTTGTCACAGGCATCGCAAACAACCGATCCATTGCCTGGGGCATTGCACAGCAACTAAAAGCTGCAGGCGCAGAAATAGGTGTGACCTATTTGCCAGACGAAAAAGGGCGCTTTGAAGCTAAGGTCCGTGATTTAACAAAGCCACTAAGTCCAACTCTTTTCTTGCCTCTCAACGTCCAGAACAAGTCCCAAATCGAAGAAGTCTTTAATGAAGTCTCTAAACAATGGGGGCAGTTAGATGGGCTAGTGCATTGCTTAGCTTTCGCAGGAAAAGAAGATCTAATAGGTGATTACAGCGCAACTAGTCCTGAAGGCTTTGCTAGAGCTCTAGAGATCAGCGCATATTCACTTGCTCCCTTGTGCAACTACGCTAAGCCTCTAATGTCTGAAGGTGCAGGGATAGTCACACTGACCTACTTAGGTGCGGAGAGAGCTATCCCTAACTACAATGTTATGGGAGTCGCAAAAGCAGCACTTGAGGCATCCGTAAGGTATTTATCAGCAGAACTTGGGCCCGAAAAGCAAATTCGTGTTAATGCAATAAGTGCAGGACCGATTCGAACCCTTGCAAGTTCAGCAATAGGAGGAATTCTGGAGATGATTCATAACGTAGAAGAGAAAGCACCCCTAAGAAGAACTGTCACTCAAACAGAAGTAGGCAATACAACTGCCTTTCTTCTAAGTGACTTATCAAGCGGAATCTCAGGACAAACCATTTACGTAGATGCTGGTTACTGCATTAATGGGATGTGATTCACATCCCATTATCAACATGATTAATTGCTCTAAATGAAATCATCCAGGACAGGCGAAGTACATCGAGTGACCTCTGAAACTGAGGTTGTTGTACAAATATCTCTAGACGGAAAAGGAGAAGGCAATATCTCAACAGGAATTGCTTTCCTAGATCACATGCTTCAACAACTTTGTAGTCATGGATTAATTGACATAAAAATCTCAGCTAACGGTGATACCCATATTGATGACCATCACACCAATGAAGATGTTGGTATTGCCTTGGGTCAGGCGCTATCAAAAGCTCTTGGAAATAGAAAAGGGATACAACGATTTGGTCACTTCGTAGCACCACTTGACGAAGCACTAGTACAAGTTGCTTTGGATTGCTCAGGCCGCCCACATCTCAGTTATGAACTAAATATCCCATCCGAACGAATTGGGACCTATGACACAGAATTGGTCAAAGAGTTCTTTATCGCTTTTTCAAACAACAGTGGATTAACACTCCATATACGACAACTCAGCGGAAAAAACTCACATCACATCGTCGAAGCTTGCTTCAAAGCATTTGCTCGTGCCCTGAGAATGGCCATTGAGACGGACCCAAGGAGGCAAGGATTAATCCCTAGCAGCAAAGGCGTTCTAGAACAAGCTGGCTCTGAAGCTTAATAAGCCAATCCAAACATCGGTCACAAATGGTCAAACCCTTACGGCAAAATATTTACTTAAAGACAACCTAAAAGTGAGTTCAATCTCTTTCAAGACTTCTCAAGAGAAGTCAACCTATAAATTTGATCGTGAAGACTGGTCGAGTGCCTATACAAATGTTGAGAAGGAACTTACAAATCAACCACTAAAAGTAATAGCAGGAAGTATCCCTAAGGGGCTATCAGGAACTTTGTATAGGAATGGTCCAGGCCGAATAGAAAGAGGAGGGCAAACAATTCATCATCCTTTTGATGGAGATGGAATGATCCTTGCTTTGAATTTCAAGCAAGGGAAAGTAAATTTTACTAATCGATTTGTAAGAACCAAAGCATGGAAAGAGGAAGAAGGCGCAAAACGTTTTCTCTATAGAGGTGTATTTGGAACTCAAAAAAGAGGGGGCTTGCTCACAAATGCCTTAGATGTTCGCCTGAAAAATATTGCAAATACAAACGTAATCCGATTAGGAAATGAATTGCTTGCTCTATGGGAAGCTGCTAGCCCATATGCACTGGACCCTGAAACTTTGGAAACAATAGGATTATCTAATCTCCAAGGTGTTCTCTCATCCGAAGAAGCCTTTAGTGCTCATCCTAGATTTGACCCTGGGCATAATGGTGAACCTAAAATGGTCACTTTTGGGGTCAAAACTGGACCAAAAAGTACTATTAGACTAATGGAATTTGCCACGGAAGGAGAACAGGGAGGCCATCTACTAAACGACCGAAAAGATAACTTTAACGGCTTTGCATTCCTCCATGACTTTGCAATAACTCCAAACTGGGCAGTGTTTTTACAGAATGCAATTACATTCAACCCAATTCCTTTCTTACTTGGCTTAAAAGGAGCCGCACAATGCCTCTCATCAAACCCAAATAAAAAATCAAAATTCTGGTTAATTCCAAGAGACTCTGGGGCATTTAAAGGAGAGCCTCCGAGAATATTTAATGCCCCGGATGGCTTTGTCTTTCATCACCTAAATGCTTGGGAGGATGGTCAAGAGATATTTGTAGAAAGTATTTACTATTCAAGCTTTCCTTCAATAAAGCCTAACGAAGATTTTCTCAAAATTGACTTTGGAAGCATTCCAGAAGGGCAACTAAAAAGATGCAAAATCAATCTTAAAAATAACAAAATTTCAACAGACTTATTAAGCAGACAATGCTGTGAATTTGCAATGGTAAATCAAAAAAAGCTAGGCAAAAAAGCTAATTTCGCATGGATGGCTGTGGCTGAATGCAAACAAGGCAATGGCCCCCTTCAAGGGATTAAAAAACTAAACTTATCAAATGGGAAAGAAGCCTTTTGGAGTGCAGCACCATCTGGATTTGTAGGTGAGCCAATAATGGTTGCGAATACTGAAGCTAAAAAAGAAGACGAAGGCTGGGTAATAGTTCTTGTTTGGAATGGAACTCGTCGCTCAACAGAGCTAGTAATACTGGATGCATGTGATTTAAAGGTTCAGGGAATAGTAGAGATTCCAATAAGGGTGCCCCATGGGCTGCATGGTAGCTGGTATAATCACCAAGAGAAATCAACTTCAATCTTGGAAAATTAACAAGTCAAATGTGCTCAATAAAAGTAAGTAAATCTAGTCATTTTTCGACAATCACCATTATTTAGCTCGAAGATATCTTTTTTTAGATCTTCATCCAGATAGTAATCTTTTCAATTTTGGCTTAAGCTGCATAAACGCTCTTCCTCTATGGCCATATATACTTTTCTGGAGTAATGACATTTCTGCATAAGTAAGTCCAGCTGATTTAACCCTAAAAATTGGATCATATCCAAAGCCTGAGTTACCTTTTGGCTTGACAGTTATTTCACCATGCGTAACACCTTCTACTTCTAACAAGACTTCACCCTCCTCAGAAGCGATACAAAGGGCCGTACTGAAAAACGCTTCTCGATATATAACTCCCTCTAATTCATTCAACATCCGAGCAATTCTTTCTTGATCATTAGAGGCGTAACGGGCCGAATAAACACCTGGCCCCCCATTCAGCGCCTTGACGCAAAGGCCAGAATCATCAGCAAGTGCCCACTCACCTGTTTCATTGGCAACAGCAATTGCCTTTTTTTGAGCATTCTCTGAAAATGTATCGCCATTTTCTTCCACATAAAATCCCTCTGGCTGAAGAAGAAGGTTTAAAGGCATACTTGACAATAAGTTCTTGAATTCCTGAATTTTTCCAGAGTTACTACTTGCAAGAACCAATGGCCGCAAAGGACTTTCAGAGTTAGTCATGCTTTCTCTGCATATTCCTTTGCCCATTCCAATATTTTCAAAGCTTCTTTTTTGGTAGGGGCCTCGCAATAGAGCCTTAACAGTGGTTCAGTTCCAGAAAAACGCATCATCAACCAATTATTAGTTCCTAAACGAAGTTTGATGCCATCTATAGAAATAACTTCTTTTACTATTTGGTTGGCAACCTTTACAGGGGTTTGTTCTTTGAATAAAGCTTCTAATCGATGCCTGGAAGACATACTTGCTAGGCGAAGATCAATTCTTTCGTAATAGCTATTAGACCCAAATTCCTTCTGCAAAGAAGATAAATAAGCCCCTAATGGAAGACCACGGTCAACAACTGATTCAAGAAGGATTAAAGCTGCAAATAATGCATCTCTCTCTGGTAAATGCATTCCAAATCCGATGCCCCCAGATTCCTCACCTCCAATAAGTACATCACCAGAAAGCATTTCAGAAGCTATATACTTAAATCCGACTGGGAGCTCTAACACCTTCCTCCCCTGTGATTTAGCTACCCGCGTCATCAAATCAGACCCACTAACAGTTTTCACAACAGATCCAGGCATCTCATTCGCTCTTCCTAAATAATCAACTAATAAAGGCATCAAAACCTGTGTAGTACAAAACCTCCCATTTTCATCAACTGCAGCAATTCTGTCCCCATCACCATCAAATGCCAATCCGACCGTTGCTTGTCCTGCAGCATTAGAAGCCTTAACTTTCTCAATTAGCTCTTTCAAATATGCAGCAAGAGGTTCTGGTGGGAACCCTCCAAACAGGGGATCACGCTCAACACGAATTTCCTCTATCAGATCACTTCCTTCTTCGCCAAAAAGATCTGAAATACAACCAGAAGCAGTGCCATGCATAGAGTCAACAATTATTTTCAAATCCATCTCCCTAAGCCGCTTAAGCAAAGCTGAAAGATTAATTTTTTCTCTCAAACCATCAAGGTGCTCTTCCCTAGCATCAAATTGTTGAGTTTTAGCCTCAATCGGAGTAGTTCTGCTTCCAGCTAAAAGTCTTTTCTCTACTGCTTTAGTGAAATCTCCCTCTACTGAACCACCAAAAGGTCCCTTGATCTTCAGCCCTAACCACTCTGGCGGATTATGACTTGCAGTAATCACAAGAGCACCTAACGCCTTCCGATTAACAACCGCCCAGCTACAAGCTGGTGTCGGCAAAGGCGTCGCAGCAATCAAAGGATTCAACTCGACTCCTCTAACCGCAGAAGCAATCGCTTGAGCAAGTTCTTGCGCCAAAAAGCGACGATCAAAACCAATCACAATAGTGCGGCTATCTATTTCCTTTGGAGCTCTAAAAGCAAGTTCTTGAGCAGAAGCCGCCGCAACCCTTAAAAGCCTTTCTATTGTGATATCAACTCCTAAAACACCACGCCATCCATCTGTTCCAAATTCGATAGGGGCAGGCCTTAGTGGCAACGGTCTGGAAGCCATGAAAGATTTAGCGCTGAATCACTTGACTAGACAGAGGAGATTAATCTCTGCGAATGGTGCTTAACTCCTCTCAACCAAACGTACTTACGGACCGACTTCTTCGCAGTTGGATCAAATGTCGGCGTAGGGCTTGGCTTGACCTTTATGGCGACCAAACAAAACGGATATGGACAGCACACCGATCATTACAACTTGACCATCAACAGCGTCATTTCAACTGCTTATTAAAGCAAAGTCCTAAAAGAGGGCACAAAGCCCTTATAGCGGGAGCAGAGAGTGTAATTGGAATAAGACTAAAGGCTAACTACATGAACATTCATAAGTTAGAGGTACATCCAACTCTCCTGAAAAAAGTTTCAGGTAACTGCAAATGGGGAGAGTTCTCATACATACCCGTTATTTCGCGACAAGGAAGGCGAATTACTAGGGAGCATCGTTTGGCTTTAGCAATAACAGCAAAGTTGCTAGAACCATTTCAAGAAGCAGCTATCAGTCATGGTTTAGCTGTTGGGGATTCTCAAGGGAAACTACAACTTGAGAAAATTGAAATCACAGAAGCACTTAAAAAGCAACTTTCAAGTTCTTTATCCAAAATGAATATTGAACTGACCAACAACATCCCTCCTCCTCTTGCAACAGATAGAAGAAAGTGCGCGACTTGTTCCTGGAAAGGTATATGTAATGCTGAAGCTATTAAAGAAGGCCACCTAAGTGTTGTAAGTGGGGTAGGGCAGCGAAGACGTGAAATGCTTAATGAAATTGGAATAGAAGACTTAAAAAGCCTGGCAATAGCCAATCCAAAAACGCTAAGTCTGCTTTTAAATAATTACGGCATACAACATGGGGAGGCCGCTGCAGGCTTAATAGCGCAGGCGAAAGTGCAATGGGAAGGGGAAGCTAAAAGAATAAATAAAAAAGTTGCTATCCCCGAATTAAATTCAGCCGAAGGAGTCTTTCTATATGACATCGAATCTGATCCCGATGAAAAAAATGATTTCTTACATGGTTTTTTGAGTCTTAAAAGAACTAATGGTTGTTGGGATATAAAGAAAGCTAAATATCATCCACTTTTAATCCTAAAAGGCAAAAATAGTAACAAAGTATCTCCTTGGGAAAGAATAAAGAAAAAACTTTATACTAACCCTGAATGGCCTATTCTTCACTATGGAGAGACAGAAGCGGTGAGCTTATTTAGCATCGCCATGAAAGAAGGTGCAACAAAAAATGAAATCATTGTTCTTAAAAAAAGGCTCATTGATGTTCACCAAAGACTTACTGGATCTTGGAGGCTGCCCCTAAGTAGTTATGGCTTAAAAAGTGTTGCAACCTGGCTTGGATTTAAATGGAGTAATCAAAGAGCTGATGGAGCGAAAGCATTGCTATGGTGGCGTCACTGGAACAGATCAGATAAAAGGATAAAAACAAAGGCAAATCTACTCAAATGGATATTTAATTACAATCAAGATGACTGTCTTGCCACTTGGGAGGTTGCTTCATGGCTTATGAAAGAAGATTTACATCCTAATCTTTGCAATAAAGATTGACGAGCCTGAATCTACAAGAAGCCAACAAAGTTATTTGGTTTAGTCATTCTTATTTTCTTGGAATTTCCTGAAATTTTTAATTCATTTATATCTGAGAAACTTTTTCTAACTAGTGCAAGTCCAATGGTTTTTCTGCCTTTTCCAATTTCAATAGAAGACGTAACTAATCCTGCCTTGGAAGGTAAAGATTTATCAGATTTATAATCGTAAAGAATCTCTCCTTTTTGTACAAAAAAATCTGATTGCCAACACCTAAGTATTTGTTTTGACTGTCCTGATCTGGCCAACTTTGCAATAGCTTCCTGTCCTAAGTAACAACCTTTATCTAAATCAACCCAATCTCTCAAGCCCAGCTCAAATGGATTTGTATCCCCATTGATTTCACCTTCCGAGATAGGCAATCCTTGTTCAATTCTCCACTGCTCTATTAAATCAATATTAGCAACATCAAGATTATGCCACGATGCTGGAAGAGAGTGTTCCGAATCAAGCCAAATCACCTCATCTTTCAATTGCCTATCCAAAGAAATCTTCTGCACTCTTCTGATAGAAGACAAAGAAAATATCTTTAATTGATCTGCAGGAAATATTGAATTTGAAAAGCCATTGAAAACATCAATACCATCACCACCTAAAACAACTACGCCAGCCCCTCCATTCCCCAAGCAAATCTCTAACAAAGACCGAACCTTGCCAGAAGGATCAAGCCAGCAAGTGGGCAAAATTTGGCCATCAGACAAGCGCTTTATATCCCCAGTGGTTTGACCATGCAAAAAATCCTTACTACCGACTCCCTCTATTCGAAAGAATGGGAGGTCTTTTTGCCACAAAAAAGTTGAGGAGTTTTTCATTGATTTATTTGACTTGCCCTAGAAGCAATTTCATTCAGCGAAAAAAGGCTAATAAGCTCTATCTCCTCTGCCTTCATAGCTAATAGGCCTCCCTCTTCTCTATCAACAATTGTGACCACCCTAGAGACCTCATAGCCTTCGTCCCTTAACCGCTGAACAGCCTTTAATGAAGAGCCCCCTGTAGTCACGACATCCTCTAAAACAGTAATTTTCTTACCTTTTGGCGGCCTTGGTCCTTCAAGCCAAGCGCCAGTTCCATGCCCTTTAGCCTCTTTCCGAACAATTAAGGCATCGATTGACCTATCAACCTGTGAAGCAATCATTGCAACCCCACTCACCAAAGGATCTGCTCCTAAGGTCAAGCCTGCTACCGCAACTGAATCCTGCTCAACATATTCAAGTAGAGCAAAGCTTATTAAGAAGAGCCCAAAGCCACTAAGGCTTACAGGCTTGCAATTTACGTAATGTTTACTTTTTAGCCCCGAGGACAGAGTGAACTCTCCTTGACGATATGCATATCTTGAAAGCAAGTTAAGCAACTCATCTCGGTTTCCCTCACTAAATTGGGGGGAAAGTTTCATTTGAAAGGTCCATTGGTGAAGATTCCACTAGTTTGCCCTCCCATCAATTACTTTCTTTCATCTAGAGCCTTTCTATATCATTTAAAGGCACTTAGGTAACCCGTTCAGGGGGTCTAGCAATCTGGTGAATGCACTGAACTCATAATTCAGCTAAGGCGAGTTCGATCCTCGCGACCCCCATTAAAAACCATCAATGATTTTCATAATCCTAGGTATCTTGATCTCACTTCCAGCATTTTTTGGTGCTGTTGAGATTGCACTTTTGCGTATTCGACCGAGTCGTGTACAAGGTCTCATCGAAGAAGAAAAGCCTGGGGCAGTTGCTATTCATCGTCTACAACGTCGTCTTAGAAGAGCCCTATTAGTGTCACAACTTGGAGGCACTTTGTCATTAGTAGCAGTTGGCTGGCTTGGCCATGGTTTAGGGAACAATTGGTGGCCTAACAACAGTTCAATCAGTCAGTTATTAGATGGAGGATTTTTTCTGGCTTTAGTTCTCTTTTCAACGCTTTTAGCTGGAATCCTCCCAAAAGCTCTCGTCCTTAATCGACCTGAATCTTCTGCTCTTCTTTTAGCGCCTTTACTTGAGGCGGTAATGAAAGCTCTATCACCATTACTAGTTTTTATAGAAGCTATTGCATCTTTGTTACTTCGATTGATAGGCCTATCAACTAAATGGGATGCACTAGTACCTGCATTATCTGCTGGCGAATTAGAAACACTTATTGAGACAGGAGGGGTGACAGGCTTACGTCCTGATGAAAAAAATATTCTGGAAGGGGTGTTTGCACTCCATGACACGCAAGTACGAGAAGTAATGGTTCCTAGATCTGGGATGGTGACTCTTCCCGTGAAAGTTTGTTTTTCAGAACTAATGAAATCTGTTCATGAAACAAGGCATGCGCGCTTTCTTGTGATTGGAGAATCCCTTGATGATGTGCGAGGAGTACTTGATCTTAGACATCTCGCTGAGCCTATCTCTAGAGGCGAAATGACAGCAAATACACCTCTTGAGCCTTATCTACAACCTGCGCCAAGAGTTCTTGAGACCAGCACCTTGGCAGAGCTTTTGCCGATGATACGAAGTGGGCAACCATTCCTAATTGTTGTAGATGAACATGGAGGAACAGAAGGTTTAGTCACAGCGGCTGATCTAACCGGAGAAATAGTTGGAGATGAACTAGAAGCAAATGATGAAGTGCCAACTCTCCAACAACAAGATGACGACCCTGGTAAATGGTTGATTGCCGGTGATTTTGAAATTATCGAACTCAATCGGCAACTACATTTGGATTTACCAGAAGCAGATGGTCATCACACAATCGCTGGATTCCTTCTAGAAAAACTGCAACACGTCCCAATCCCTGGAGAATCACTAAATCATCAAGATCTTGAGTTTGAAATAACTGCAATGAAGGGACCTCGGATTGAACAGGTACGACTTATTCTGAAAAAAACAGATCAATCAGAGGCCTAATCACCGATAATTCATCAAAGAACGCATATGTCCGTGCGATGCCCGACCAAATATTTCCGGTGAGGGTAGGTGTCATTGGCATCGGCAATATGGGCTGGCATCATGCTCGTGTTTTGAGCTTGCTCAAAGATGCAGAACTAATTGGTGTAGCCGATCCAGATTCAACAAGAGGACATCTCGCTACTGAGCAATTTGGTTGTAAGTGGTTTGAAAACTACAAAGACCTACTTAACGAAGTTGAAGCCGTTTGCATAGCAGTCCCTACTCTTCTTCATCATCCCGTGGGGATGGACTGCCTAGAAGCAGGAAAACATGTATTAATCGAAAAACCTATTGCAGCAAGCCAAGATGAAGCAGCCGAGTTGATTAGTGCTTCAAATAAAGCGAAGCGGCTTTTACAAGTCGGTCATATTGAAAGGTTCAATCCTGCGTTTCGTGAATTAATAAAAGTCGTAGCCAATGAAGAAGTTGTTGTTCTAGAAGCAAGGCGCCATAGTCCTCATGGGGACAGGGCTAATGATGTTTCTGTTGTATTAGATTTAATGATTCATGATCTTGACTTAGTCTTAGAGCTAGCAAGTGCACCTGTAGTACGTTTAGCAGCAGTAGGTGGGCGCAGTGAAGACGGCCCTCTTGATTATGTAAATGCAACTTTAGGTTTCGAAAATGGTGTTGTTGCTAGCCTTACAGCGAGCAAAATGAGTCATAGAAAAATTAGAAATCTAAGCGCACATTGCAGGGCAAGTCTTGTTGAAACTGACTTCCTAAACCATACATTGCAGATTCATCGCAGAGCTCACGAATGGTATTCAGCCGACCATGGCGAACTTTTATATAGGAATGATGGTTTTGTCGAAGAAGTAAGTACGACATCTATTGAACCTTTATATGCTGAATTAGATCATTTCTTACAATGCGTTCGGGGTAAAGAAACCCCAGCAGTAGATGGTGAACAAGCCTCTAGAGCTCTTAGACTTGCAGACCTAATTGAACAAGCAGTCGAGAATCCTGCTCAAGAAGGCATCTCTTTACCAGAGTCAATTTAATGAGGAAAATCTTCCAAAAAAAGTATTCTTGGCCTTCTTCAAGGTCACAATGACCTAATCTTCATGGCCAATAAAAGGCCCAAAAACTGTATAAGAATAAGCATTCTTGGATTTCCTATTGACGTTTGCAAGGATGTCCTATTTGAAGCAATAAAGCTTCACGCTGACGGCGGTGGTCAAATTGTGACTCTCAATGTTGAGATGATCATGGAAGCCAAGGAAAATAATGAATTAAGTGATGCGATTAGAAATGCAAATCTAGTTATCCCTGATGGAGCCGGAGTGGTATGGGCCCTTAGCAGACAGACAAGGAATGTTTTCAAATCCCCTGGCATTGAATTGGCAAAGGCACTGTTAATTCATGCTGAATGCCATGGCTGGCAAGTGGCTCTAGTTGGCTCAACTCCACATGTAATGAACCAACTAAAAAATAATCTCCTACAAGAAATGCCAAAACTAAAAATCTCTATGGCTATCCACGGATACCAAAACAACGATTCTTGGCAAAGACTAGAAAAAGCACTAAAAAAATCATCTCCAGATCTTGTCTTAGTTGCCTTAGGAACTCCAAACCAGGAAATTTGGTCATGGAAAGCAAGGTCAGGGACCTCAGGAATATGGATGGGAGTGGGAGGCAGCTTTGATGTATGGTCAGGTGCGAAAAAAAGAGCCCCTAACTGGATGCTAAAGCTCCATGTCGAATGGCTTTATAGACTCATTAAAGAGCCAAAAAGATGGAGGAGAATGCTCTCCCTTCCAGCTTTTGTCCTAGAAGTTTTTAGATCAAGCCCAAACCATCAAGAAAGATGATTTTTACTTGAAGCCAACAGCAGCCTGCCAAACAAAAACCAATAGAAAAAACCCTATGGGGATTAGTGGTAGCACGTCTACCGTTGGTGCAAACGCCTGATAAGCCTCAGGCAGTTTGGCCAGCAAGTCGATTGTCAAGACGGCCATTCCTAAGAGTAATAAATTGCTTTTGATCGACACTACCACGTGTGGCGAGCGAGTGAGTCCTTCTCCCAAGGAGCGAAATCCTCTGAAAAACATCCATCAGCTATGGCTTTGCTTATTGCAGTTGTAAATCTAAGTAGATGAGAGATGTTATGGATACTTAATAGTGTCAGGCCAAGGATTTCATCGCTCCGAATTAAATGATGCAAATAAGCCCGACTATGACTGCAGCAAGTCAGACAATCACAGCTGCGATCTAAAGGAGCATGATCATTACGAAAACGAGCATTACGCATATTCCAGCGCTCACCTCCTACTAAAGCCGTGCCATGGCGTCCAAGACGAGTTGGCAATACACAATCAAAAAGGTCTACACCATTTGCAATGGCAATCGAGATTTCCCGCAAACTACCAATCCCCATTAAATATCTAGGGCATTTTTCAGGCAGGAAAGGAGTTACATGTCTAACAATCTTGTGAATCTCCTCAACAGGCTCTCCAACACTGACCCCGCCAATGGCTATGCCTGGCAAGCCCAAACTTGAAACAAATTTGGCACTGGACTCTCTAAGAGAAGGGAAGCATCCGCCTTGAACAATCCCAAATAATGCTTGATCAGATCTTTCATGGGCACTCACACATCTCTCCAGCCATGAGTGTGTGCGATGACAAGCAACCTCAACATCATTTTCAGAACAAGGGAAGGGAGGACATTGATCAAAAGCCATGACCACATCTGAACCAAGGGCCATTTGAATTTGAACTGCCTTCTCTGGAGTCAACTCAATCTCCCTTCCATCACGAGGGCTTCTGAAGCAAACTCCGTGATCGTCAATCTTGTTCAATTGAGCAAGACTAAAGACCTGAAACCCTCCTGAATCCGTTAAAACGGGGGAATTCCACCCCATAAACTTATGAATACCTCCAGCATCTTTAATAACTTCCTCTCCTGGCTGTAAATGCAAATGAAAGGTATTAGCTAGAACCATCTCAGCCCCTGTTCCTTTTAATTGCTGAGCAGTTAAACCTTTTACGGTGCCTAATGTCCCAACTGGCATGAATCTAGGCGTATGAACATACCCATGCGGGGTCTTAAAGCATCCAACACGTGCCCTTGTTCTAAGGCATTGAGATTTGATCTGAAAATCAAACACTGATTAATTGGGTTTTAGTGATATCAGCTTGAAACAAAGGGTCTCAGCAGCAAAGTAACTTTGAGCTATCCAAATAATTAAAAATTCTATTCTTTCAACCTATGCAAACTTGGCTAAAAGATCTAGCCGGGGCTTGGATTTTTTATTCAATCCTCCCTTCCTTTCCTTGTATCAAGCCCAGTTTTAAGCGCATTGCGCGATTTGCTCCAGGGATTGGGCTGATGATTGGAAGCCTCCAATCTTGTGTCTGGATTTTATTTTCTTATTGTGGATGGCCAACCCCCTCAGTAGTTGCAATAGTCATTTCATTCGGAATCTGGGTAACAGGGGGACTACATATTGATGGTCTTCTAGACACTGCTGACGGCCTTGCTGCCAGTAAAGAGCGACGTCTAAAAGCAATGAATGACAGTCGAATCGGAGCGGGAGCAATACAAACAATATTGATTGTTATTTTATTGCAGGTATCGGCCCTAATCAAATTGAAAAGCATGGCAATTTATGCATTGCCATGCGCAGCCTTCTGGGGTAGATGTGCGCCTTTGTGGGCTATTGGAAGATTTCAATATCTACGAAAAAAAGGTACAGCTAACTTTCACAAAAAAAATATTCAAGGATGGAAAGATGCAATCCCAGCCTTTTGCTTAATCTCAATAGGGCTAGTGATAATCTTTTCTATCAATATAGAAAGCAATTTCCGATCTTTTCTACTAATTAGCTTCTTTATTGGAGCTGTGCCAACCTTTTTAATTCCTGAGTTTTTAGGTCGTCATTTAGGCGGCCATAGTGGAGACTCATACGGAGCCTCGGTTGTAGCAGTAGAAACAATAGTGCTTATTTGCTTTGCCCTTCTTTCCTAGGCACTGTTAGTAAAAAAGCATTGCCTTTTTCTGGTAAAGATCGTTCAACAGTTTTAGGTGGAATTATCAATTCTAATCTTCCTCCCACTTCTACTGCCAACTCTCTTGCCAATGCAAGGCCTAAACCACTTCCAGATGAATTTTCACTAGTAATCCCTCGAAAACCTTTATCAAAAACCTTCTCTCTTTCTTCATAAGGTATTTCATTACCCTGATTCCAAACACATAATCCGTATCCCAAAATCAATAAACCCAATGAACTGCCAGAGTGGCTATATTTAAATGCATTCTCTAAAAGATTTGCCAAGATTTCAGCTAAAGAGTCATTACTTAGATAACAAGGATCAGAAGTCCATTCTGGCCAATCAACTGGACCAAACCATTTATACCCCTGCAACTTTGCAGTTACTGAGGCTCTATCTATCAAAGGAGAAAGTAAAGATCTAACTGAGTTGTTAGTACTTTCTTTTAATAGAGGTGGTAATAATAATGGAGATGTATTTCCTTCGATAATATTTGACTTAGCCACCCCTATCATATCTAATCCACTAATATATCTATCTAACTGGGCCTGCTCATTCAGCAGTCCTTCTACTAAATTAAGATTACGATTTTCTGGGCCCAACCTTCTTAAAAGTAATTCCGCATAAGTACGTAATGCGGTTAATGGATTTCGCAATTGATGCACCATCAAACTAATTTGATTCCGTTGATGGCTTAGCTGATCAAGAAGTTTGTTTCTTTCCAACTCAAGACTTAAACAATGAGTCAAAACAATTGCTGTTGAGCTCAAGCTTTTATCAAGTCCATCTGGCCATTCTTCAAGTGATTGCAGGCACTCCGCCCGAATAACCCCTAAAAGAATTTGTCCTTCTTGGAGTGGATACCATCGCCTTGCAGGAGAAGGGTCACGCAACCCAGGGTCCTCTTCTACTGGAGGCAGAACTTGATCTGTATCAGGCCATTCACCAATGGCCTCTAAAGTTGGGTCTTCTTCAGAGCTTGTCTGGGCGACATAAACTACTAGACGCTGAAGGTTTTCCTCCGCATCAAAAGCACTGAGTTGCCTTTTTACCAAATTCAAAAACCTATCCGAAAGCTCCATAACAAAGGATTGAACGTTTAGAGCTGCAAGAAATGAAGCCAGCCAAAAACTTGAAAAATCGAAAAAAAGTATTAAGATGTGGTTATCGACCAAGGTAAACGCTTGCTCGTGAGGCACGTGCTTAACGTCTTCGCGGCAGAAGTAGCACAAAAAGTGCTATCAAAGCTACAGCAGAGGAAGATTAATCCCTTGTTGCAAGCTCTGGCCTTAGATCCACCAGAGAGCTGATGAACTTTGAAGGCTTGGCATGATTTTGTGCCATTTCCCCAAAATGGAACGCCTTAAGCAGTACATCACCTAAGAATTTCCTGAATCTCTATCCCTCAGAGGAGCATCTTTCTAAATGTCTAAAAAACGTAAGCGGATTAGCCGCAGAAGACTAGCTGGACAAAGGGTTTTGGCTCACGTTCCCACCTACAATCTTGAAACTGGCGAACACAAACCAGTCACAGCGGCTAGGCGTTATATAGCTGAAGCAGGCCTTAGATCACCGGCCCTGATAAACGTCCGCCGAAACGAACACACTACTGACAAGTTCTTCTGGGGCGAGAAGGGTCTTTTTAGTGCTCAATACGCCGAAGAAAACCATTTTCTATTCCCCTCACTTAGAAACATTGTTGACTCAGTTGGAGAGGAAAGTATGTTTGAAGGTCTAGAATTGACCTCAGATGACTGGGAAGAAATAGAAGAGTACGAGTATGCTTTTGTATAGATAAATACTCCCCTTAAAAAAGCCATTCAGAAAGCTTTCTCTGCATTTCTGGAATTGACTCTAGGGGAATATTGTGTCCACCTTTAAATGAAAAAACCTCAGGAATAACATTTACTTCTTTTAAAGAATCAATTATTTTCTTTAATGCAACAGCAGGGACAACTTCATCAAGCTTCCCATGAGAAAGGAATACAGGTGGAATTCTCTCATTAGGTATCCACTCTGGATGAGGATAACCACTACAACAGATTAGTCCTGCTAAAGGGAGTTCGCTTCCAGTTGACAACCCCATAGCCCCACCCTGCGAAAATCCAAGCAATACAGTTTTTTCTAAAGGAATAGAACTTTTCGCCAGATCCAAGAGACGTGACTTTAGGCTAATCACCGCATTTGGCACTGCTTGCCAATCAGAAGGGAACAATCCATACCATTGCCTGCCATGGCCGCTTGGGTGCTCTTCAGGCGCTCGAAGAGATATCAATTCAACAGGGAAAGGTAATCCGCAAATCAGCTTTTGCCCAAAAGGAACAAGGTCATCAGCATCCGCACCCCAACCATGAAGCATTACTAATCTATGTTTAGCCTCTGAATGGCTATAGCTAAGAAGATCCGACATGATTGCGAAAAACTTTTGACTAATGACTAGGTTGGCTCAAGGAAAATTCTTTCACCTAAGCAAATGCCACCCATAGCATTATTAAGCGTCTCCAACAAAGAAGGCTTATTACCATTAGCGAAAAAGCTTCATCATCAATATGGTTTTGAGTTGATCTCTAGTGGTGGGACTGCAAAAGCTCTAGAAGAAGGTGGTTTAGAAGTAAAACGGGTGGCAGATCACACTGGCGAGCCAGAAATTCTTGGCGGCCGAGTTAAAACCCTTCATCCTAAAATTCACGGAGGAATTCTCGCTAAGCGCGAGGACCAAGCACATGAATCAGACCTAAAGAAGAACAAGATCCTTGCAATAGATCTAGTTGTAGTGAATTTGTACCCTTTCAAAGAAACAGTTGCCGATAAAAATGTGAGCTGGGATAAAGCCATTGAAAACATTGATATTGGAGGACCAGCAATGGTTCGTGCCGCTGCAAAAAACCATAAAGATGTAGCCGTACTAACAAGTCCAGATCAATATGAAATTTTTTTAGATGCCCTTGAGAAAGGCAAAGGTGAAACCACAAGAGATTTACGTTGCAAACTTGCTCTTGAAGCTTTTGAGCTTACGGCTGCTTATGACGTAGCTATAAGCAAATGGATCAGCCAAAAATTGAACAATGAAGATTCGCCTCGTCTTGAGGTTCTGCCCCTCAAGCAGACACTGAGATATGGAGAGAATCCTCATCAAAATGCCGCTTGGTATAGCAATAAATATCAGGGCTGGGGCGCAGCCAAGCAATTACAAGGGAAAGAACTCAGCACAAACAATCTTCTAGATCTAGATGCCGCCCTTTCAACCGTTAGAGAGTTTGGGTATGACAAAACAGGGGCAAACCCAGCTAGAGAGCCTGCTGCTGTAGTTGTAAAACATACAAACCCCTGTGGAGTAGGAATCAGTGATTCCCTTCAGGAAGCATTAAAAAAAGCATTGCAAGCAGATCCAATAAGTGCTTTCGGCGGAATAGTTGCTCTAAATCAAAAGGTAGACAAGCAAACGGCAGAAGAGTTAACGCAACTATTTATTGAGTGTGCTCTTGCTCCGGAATTTTCTATAGAAGCTCAAGAAGTTCTTTCCAAAAAGAAAAACCTACGATTATTGGAAATCAATTCAAATGCCATTGATTCTTCTGAAAAAGATCAATTGCGTAGCATTCTTGGTGGCGCAATAATCCAAGAGCAAGATATTCAAAAAGTCGACCAAAATGAATGGGGAATAGTCACCAAAACCTTACCTTCGGAAAAACAAAAAGAAGACATGTACTTTGCTTGGAGAGTTGTCAGACATATTCGTTCAAATGCCATCCTAGTGGCATCATCAGGCCAAACTCTTGGGGTAGGTGCCGGTCAAATGAATAGAGTTGGCGCAGCAAAACTTGCTATTGAAGCCGCTGGAGAAGAAGTCAAAGGAGCAGTTCTCGCAAGCGATGGTTTTTTCCCTTTTGATGACACTGTTCGCTTAGCAGCTAAGTATGGCATTTCTGCAATAATTCAACCGGGCGGAAGTATTCGAGATGAAGACTCAATTGCAGCATGCAACGAACATGGAATCACAATGATTTTCACAGGGAGACGACACTTCTTACATTAAATAACAGGAATATATTTCTACGGTTTCTCATTAATTTATGCTTTCTAAATTTAACTATCTAAACCTCCTTTTTAGGGTAATAAGTAATTTTATTTGTTTTCCTTGAGGCAGATAGTCTGCCAGGTCCAGCGCATAAAAAATAAAAGAAAATTCCCGCGTAAATTGATGCAGGTTCAAAAGCATAGTTATGTGCTTCTACTACCGCCAAAGGGAAGCCTTCCAGCCCTGTATCCAGCAAATGAAATGGTATTGCAAATAACATCGTAGACAGAAGTCCTAAAGCAGAAATCCTTGCGAAAACACCTATCGCCAGGCCAATAGGACATACGACTTGTGTCGCCGCAGCAGCGAAAGTCCAAATAACTGGATCTCCAGGTAGAAAAGGAAAATATTTCCCTACAACAAACTCAGAGAAGCCCTGAGGATCCTGAAACTTTTCTAGGCCATGGTGAACCATCATCACACTAACTAAAATGCGCAGCAGAAAAATTGCTAATTCCGCAGTGATGTTTACTGTGCCCTCTGAAGATGTGTTATCAACTACAACCTCCACTCTCTGTGGTGCAGAAGTTGCATTGAGCTTAGGTGAAATGCTTGGAGGAGCTGATTTGGGCTTGGGATTTTCGGAGTCTGACATTTTCTAATTAACCTAATTCCAAGTATCTTAGGAAGGAAGAAGGGACTAAAGAGTATATGTCATGAAGAAATATCTGTAAATCAAGAGAAAATTAACTTGCACAGACTAAGACGAAAGAAATTTTAAACCTTTTTAATTGAACTAATGAAAGTAATTATATTTTTAATTTATAAACTTTGCAAAGACTAAGCAGAAATAGTTTTCTCACTAAGTGCAATTATTCTCTGGATAACATATTCAACTATTCTGTCAGGTGTTGAGGCTCCAGAAGTAATTCCTACAGTCACTTGTCCTTGGGGTAAAAAATCACTTTCACAAACCATCTCTTCCCCTAAAGGCTTATGCATAATCATATTTTCGTCTGAAATTCTCTCAGGTGTATCGATATGAAAAGATCTAATTCCACGACTAATTGCTATTTCTTGTAAATGAGTTGTATTGGAGGAGTTAAAGCCCCCGATAACGACAAGAAGGTCTAACTTTTCATCTACTAAAGAGAACATTGCATCCTGTCTTTCCTCTGTAGCATCACAAATAGTGTTAAAGGCTAAAAAATGCTCATTTAATGAAGATGGTCCATATTTAGATAACATTGTTTTTTCAAACAATCTTCCTATTTCCTCAGTTTCACTTTTCAACATAGTTGTTTGGTTGGCCACACCAAGTCTTTGAAGGTCCTTATCTGGGTCAAAGCCGGGGGAAGAAGCTTTTTCAAATCGCCTAATAAAATCTTCCCGATTGCCACGACCAAGGATGTATTCAGAGACATATTCGGCCTCTTCTAAATCAAGTACAACCAAATACGTCCCGGCAAAAGAACTTGTTGCGAGAGTCTCTTCATGCTTAACCTTGCCATGAATAATAGAAGTAAATGTATGCTTTTTGTGTTTTTCTACTGTATGCCAAACCTTTGAAACCCAAGGACAAGTGGTATCAATAATGTGACAACCTCTCTCATGTAATAACTGCATTTCCTGAACTGTCGCACCGAAAGCTGGCAAAATCACAACGTCGCCATCACTAACATCTGAAAAATCTTTCACTCCTTCTTCTGCGGGGATAAAGCTTACATTCATCCCTCTTAAATGATCATTAACAGAGGGATTATGAATGATCTCATTAGTTATCCAAATCCTTTCTTTTGGATAATGTCGCCTGGTTTCATAAGCCATAGCAACAGCTCGCTCTACCCCCCAACAAAAGCCAAAAGCTTCAGCCAACTTCACCTTCAACCTTCCATGCTGCAACGTATATCCGTTATCTCTTATCGAAGCAATCAAACTACTTTGATAGGCCTTTTCTAATTCCTGTGCTCTTTTAGCAGGCGAACCGAATCCTCGCCTGTTATACCTCTCCGAATGATGAAGGGATCGCTTAAATGCCTGAGTATCCATCAATATCTTCCTTTGAGATGCGTTGATTGATTAATTCTATTAGTTAAACAAGTCCAAGTAAAAAAGCCTGGCCAAAGGCCAGGCTTTTTTTAAGAAACGCTATGAAGTGTCTAGTTGCCAGAAGAAGCAAAGTCTGGATATGCCTCCATACCATGCTCACCGATATCAAGACCAGCTATTTCTTCGTCCTCACTAACACGAATACCTCCGAAGAAGCCGCCTATTACTGTCCAAGCAATCCAGCAAGTCAATACAGTCCATATGGCATAAGCAAGGCAACCAACAAACTGAATCCAAAGCTGGCCAAAGCCCCCGCCAGTTAATAAGCCTAGGCCTGCACCAGAGCCCTGAATGTCATAGCCCCACAGACCTATTACGAGGGTTCCCCAGATTCCACATACTCCATGAACGGAAAAAGCCCCAACTGGGTCATCGATTCCTAAGGAGTCAAGCGCGGAAACAGAGAAGACAACTATCACGCCACCAACCAAGCCAGCCAGCCAGGCGCCTGACATGGTTAAATTCGCACAGCCTGCAGTAATACTTACAAGTCCAGCAAGAATCCCATTGATAATCATCGTTAGGTCTGGCTTACCAGATGTCAGTGTTGAGACAACAGTTGCACCTATTGCGCCACCTGCTGCAGCGAGGGTAGTAGTCACAGCAACATATGGAACCCATTGATCCATTGCAAGTTGGGAACCAGGATTAAAGCCATACCAACCAATCCAAAGAACAAGAGCTCCCAAAGTTGCAATAGCCATATTGTGACCAGGCATTGCCTGAGCCTTCCCATTGACAAATTTGCCAATACGAGGTCCTAAGAGCATTGCGCCAACCAGTCCAGCCCATGCACCAACTGAATGAACAATCGAAGAACCTGCAAAGTCAACAAACCCTGCTTCACTAAGCCATCCTCCGTTCCACTGCCAACTACCAGAAATTGGATAAATAACAGCTGTTAAAACCAATGAAAAGGCAACGAACTCACCGAACTTAACTCTCTCAGCAACAAGCCCAGAAACAATAGTTGCAGCTGTACCAGCAAAAGCAGCCTGGAACAAGAAATCCACTGTTGGGACTAAGCCTGCATCTCCAATAAGCTCTGCAGTGACTGTTGGATCAAAAAACAACCCATTAAAGAAAAGCCAGCCTGCTGCTACTGGATTTCCATACATGATGGAATAACCAACAAACCAATACGCAGTTACTGCAAGAGCAAAAACAAAAAGGTTTTTAGCAAGAATGTTTACGGCATTCTTTTGCCTGCACATTCCAGCCTCAACCATCGCGAATCCTGCGTTCATAAAGATCACAAGAATGGTTGCTACTAACAGCCAAAGATTGTTGGCTAGAAATGCTGCATTCAATTCAGGGAGTTCTGCCGCATGTGCAGAAAGGTTGAAAAGACCTAAACCCAACAATGCAATAGGAACGCAAGCAAACCACATCAATGAGCGATGTGAACTAAACCCACGAATACTTTTCAACAGGAGCATTGGCCCCTCCAGAAGACTTGCCTCCTGGAGACGCGCAGTGCGACGCCTAGGAGGCGAATGCAAGGCTGTCGTCATAAGAAAAAAAACCTGCTTTAAATGCTGAACCCTTTTAGTCCAGTTAGTACAAACATAAATATGACTTCAAGTTCCATATCGCCGAGTATTGATTTATACGGATTTATACCGAACTTAACCTTTTGATCTTTTTAAGATGAAATAGGGTCTCAAGAGGCAAGTACTAATACTTATGATGGTTGACTCCTTTTAAAGGGCTTCTTTCCTTCCCAAGTGACCTTATCTATATGGAATCCAAAGCTACAGGGAATGACCTCTACACCTGAATCCAAAGAAAGACGAAAAAGTTTGCCATAAGAAGGATCGGCTTCATCTCCTGGCGCAAATTCATCAATATCTCTCCTCGAAATACAAGGAATCAATACGGACCTTGAATGCGGCAATACTCCCATCAATTCTTTGAGATGTTTTTGGCCTCTTTCAGTAACAGTATCTGGGAAAAGTCCTACCCTCCCCTTCTTCCAAGTGGTGTTTTTCACTTCTACATAGATTTGACGTTGATCAGATTCGGTTGGGATAGGTTTCAACAACAAATCAATTCTGCTGCGCTTCTCTTTCCCATAGATCACCTCCTTTTGAATCTGGGCAATACTTCCTAGTTCTTTTTTTAAAAAGCCCGCTTCAATTGCCAGTCTCACTAAAAGGTTTGGCAAAGAAGTATTAATCCCAGCCCAGCACTTCGTACCATCTGGCCCCTCTGTTTCTACTTGCTCCCATGTCCAAGCAAGTTTTCGCTTAGGAGATGGGGCATGCCTAATCCTGACCTTCCCCCCGATATGCAGAACACCAGTCATTGGTCCAGTGTTTGCACAATGGGCGGTAACGATTTCACCACTTTCCAGCTCAATATCCGCAAGAAAGCGCTTATATCTCCTCAGCAATATCCCTTCTTTAAGAGGTGGGAAGGTCAGAAGAGTATGGCCAACCATTTCGACCTGGTCACTTTAGAAAGCATGGCTTGTTTCTCACAAAAAAACAGCCAACCCTCATGAAATTTCTTCAAGCAAAGAATGTCTAAATCTCTCAAGCGAATAGCTCTTATTGTCAGCCTAGGAACCCTTCTCAGCAAAACAGGCGGGCTAGCTAGACAGCTTGTAATAGCTGCTGCATTTGGAGTCGGTGCCGCATATGACGCTTTTAACTATGCCTATGTGATCCCAGGGTTCCTTTTTGTAATGCTGGGAGGGATAAATGGGCCATTCCACAGCGCAATGGTTAGTGTTTTGAGCCGAAGAACAAGAGAAGAAAGCGCTGAAATCCTAACCTCAATAAATACAATAGTGAGTTTACTTTTAGGCGCAATAACAGGAATACTTATAATATTTGCCAACCAATTAATAAATATTGTAGGGCCAGGATTAAGTCCTCAACTTCATCAAATAGCAGTGATTCAACTTCAACTGATGGCACCTATGGCACTTTTAGGGGGGCTAATAGGGCTTGGCTTTGGCTCATTAAATGCAGCTGATCAATTCTGGATACCTTCAATCTCTCCACTTATGACAAGCATGTCATTAATAACTGGAGTTGCAATATTGTGGGCGCAATTAGGGACAGATATAGGTACAAATCAGTTTGCAATTAAAGGCGGCATTGTTCTTGCGGCATCCACCTTGATAGGGGCATTACTTCAATGGGCTGCTCAAATACCTGCCTTAATCAACAATAAACTAGCAAAAATAAAATTTTCCTTTAATTGGCGACATCCAGGAGTAAGAGAAGTCTGGAAAGTAATGGCACCTGCAACCCTCTCATCTGGGATGCTCCAAATCAATGTTTTCACTGATTTATTTTTCGCCTCAGGAATTTATTCAGCTGCAGCTGGTCTTAGTTATGCAACATTATTAGTTCAAACACCTTTAGGTCTTATCTCTAATGCTTTGTTGGTACCATTATTACCAGTATTATCAAGACTTAGAGAAGAAGGAAAAAGATCAGTACTAATCTCAAGAGTTAGGCAAGGTCTATTACTATCTGTCGCGAGTATGGTTGCACTAGGTGCAATATTTATTGCTCTGAGCACACCAATAGTCGCCTTAATATTTGAAAGAGGAGCCTTTGATTCTCAAGCAGCAAAATTAGTCTCTGGATTATTAATTGCATATGGAGTCGGCATGCCCGTATATCTAACTAGAGACTTATTGGTCCGTGTTTTCTATTCATTAGGTGATGGCCAAACTCCTTTTGCAATCTCTGGAATAGGAATTTTCCTAAATATCTTCCTAGACTGGATATTTATAGGAGGACCAAGCCCATGGGGCTCACAAATACCATTTAACTTTGGAGCAAATGGACTTGTACTTGCTACTGCTGGGGTTAACTTATTCACATGTTTGGCATTATTAATTCAATTAGATAAAAGGCTGAATGGCCTACCAGTTAAAGATTGGTGTATAGAAATCATCAAAATCATCTGTGCAGGAATTTTCTCTGGCTTAAGTGCCTGGATTCTTGAATCAATAGTGCATTGGCCAGATAACAGTCTTGGGCTTTTCTTTGAGATAGCCATATCTTCATCTGTAAGCCTATTAGTATTTGGATTATTAGGCACATTAATGAAAGTAAAAGAAATAGAAGAACTTATTAAAATGATAAGTTTTCCTCCCTTATTCAGTTCAAAGTGATTTTTCTTTCATCCCTTATCTGAAGTGGAATTTGAACATTTTTTTTGCCACTCAACTTTCCCTGCGAAGAAACAATACGTGCTTCAATCCCGAATTCCTGAAATGCAGTTTCTAGTTCCTGGATCAAAGCTTTCTCCACTTCCGCTTCAGCATCCACAACTTTTCCAATGAGCCTGTCACCCAACTTGCCAATACGTCTTCGCATGACATCTCTGGCATTGGTGACCTCGATAATCAGCACGTGGCCTCTCTGAATTGAATAAACCTTATCTGCAGTAGGGCTCCAAGATCTCCTGCAAATCACGAACTTGTTCAGAAGGTATTAATTCAGATAACGGCAAACTCGTCATCCCACCAGCCAGAGGGACCTTAATAGCCTCCAATGCTTCCTTAACGGCAACAGAAGGGCCTCTGGCTGACCTACCTATACATTCAACAGACAAAGCCTCTGCCAAGCCAGCATCGCCAAGATATAAGCGCCAATTGGCAACTTGTATATAAATCTGGTCAGCGATAGAAATCTGCAGATCTCTAAGCTCAGACGGATCGAGATTCATAGATGTAAGTCTGGGAAATTAGAAAAGTCACCAGGCTGAAAAGTCAAGAAGAACTTTGGTTTTCAACAGCTCCTGGCCTCTTAGAAATTACAAAGCCCAAATGGACCAAAAGAACTACCAGCCAGGCGTCAGTAAACCAATTGAGATGTTCCCATGGATGTTTGACCTGCTGAAAAAACCACATCCCACTGTTGATTGCGCCAAAGCTCATTGCATGTAGGGTCAGGTTCACAATCCTGGAAAAGTGCTTATAGGTTGGATCACTTTTGTCGGAGGTGCCATACCATTTAATTGGCATTAGAAAAATCTGCTATTTATTAGATTGTGGCCCCTACAGGTCAAATAGTTGAAAAATGCCTCTTTGATAAGTTGTTATTACTACTTTCCATGCGCCTGTAGCTCAGCGGATTAGAGCATCTGACTACGGATCAGAGGGTCGGGAGTTCGAATCTCTCCAGGCGCGTTTCCAAAACTGTCCTTAAAGCACCACAAAGGTTTTAAACCTCTGGTTCTAATTGGAAAATGAGTCTTCAGAGAAGAGATCGAATCATTCTCTAAGCCCCCAAACCCCATTTGCTTGAGAATATGAAAACTGTTTCACCGGAGCCTATTAACGAGCTATTAGCTGAAGTCGACCCAAAAATTGCCGACCTAATAGAGCAAGAACTGCTTAGACAAGAGAAACATTTAGAAATGATTGCAAGTGAAAACTTTGCTTCTCAGGCAGTAATGCAAGCACAAGGGTCAATCTTGACAAATAAATATGCAGAAGGCTTACCCAGCAAAAGATATTACGGGGGTTGTGAACATGTAGATGCCATCGAACAATTAGCAATCGACAGAGCAAAAAAACTCTTTTCTGCAGCTTGGGCGAACGTCCAACCACATAGTGGCGCTCAGGCGAACTTTGCTGTTTTTCTCGCTTTGTTAAACCCTGGCGACAAAATCATGGGCATGGATCTATCTCATGGAGGTCATTTGACCCATGGTTCTCCCGTCAACGTAAGCGGAAAATGGTTTGACGCTATTCATTACGGAGTTGATAAAGCCACTCAAAAGCTTGAAATGAATTCAATTAGGGAAATCGCATTAGAAGAAAAACCAAAGTTAATCATCTGTGGTTATTCGGCTTACCCCAGGGAAATCAACTTCGAAGAGTTTAGAAATATCGCTGATGAAATTGGAGCATATCTAGTTGCTGACATGGCTCATATCGCAGGGTTAGTAGCAGCCGGCATTCACCCAAACCCAGTTCCTATATGCGATGTTGTAACTACTACGACTCATAAAACCCTTCGAGGGCCTCGAGGAGGACTAATTCTTTGCAAAGATGAAGAACTTGGCAAGAAATTGGATAAGTCGGTTTTCCCAGGGAGTCAAGGTGGCCCCTTAGAGCATGTAATTGCTGCAAAAGCAGTTGCCTTCGAAGAAGCCCTACAACCAAGCTTCAAATCCTATGTAGAACAACTGGTTGTCAACGCCAAAACCCTCGCCAATCGGCTAGAAGATCGGGGTATTGCAGTAGTAAGTGGAGGGACTGACAATCACATTGTTTTAATCGATCTAAGAAGCATTGGAATGACAGGCAAAATTGCCGATCAACTTATGAGTGGAATTAATATCACAGCAAACAAAAATACAGTTCCCTTTGATCCTGAATCACCTTTTGTCACTAGCGGACTTCGGCTAGGGACTGCAGCACTTACGACAAGAGGATTTACCCAGCAAGCATTTATAGAAGTTTCTGATGTCATTGCTGACAGGCTTTTGAATCCTCAAGATGAAAATGTCAAGCAAAAGTGCCTTGATACTGTTCATGCTCTTTGCAAGAAATATCCCCTTTACAAAATGAGCAAATAAACATTTGTTGGAGGATAGATTGAAACTAAAACTTGATAGGAAGTACAACCTGCCTAGGATTAATTCGTTAAAGCCCCACTGCCCATTTACTAAGAAGAGCCTCAGTGACCCCTGAGATTAGCCCTCTAGTTGTAGCGTTAGCGACCTTTTTTTTGGCCGCTCTTTTTACGGCATTTCTTGTGCCACGTGTAAGAGGCCTAAGTCTCAGATACGGCTTCATAGATTCTCCTGACAAAAGAACGCAACATCAGGCTCCAATGGTGCGTTTAGGTGGAATTGCAATGGTTGTTGGCTTCTGCCTAGCGTTGACAATTACCTGGCTAATAGGTGGTTTCGGTTTTTTACCGCCCCTCAAAGATCAGCTGATTTGGACAACATTGGCAGGCGGCCTATGTTTCTTCGCGATTGGACTAGCAGACGACTTATTCGCTCTACCTCCTCTTCCACGCCTTGCAGGACAAATTGCAATCGCAATTGCTATTTGGACCCAAGGGCTTCAAATCGGAACTATAGAGATCCCATGGATGGGAGAGGGCATGTCTTTAGTTGTTTTACCAGCCTTTCTAAGCCTTGCTTCAACAGTAATCTGGCTTGTAGGGATAACTAATGCTATTAACTGGCTTGATGGGCTTGATGGGCTTGCAGCAGGAGTTGCTGGCATAGCAGCTGTTGGGCTCATATCCGTTAGCTTTTCCCTGCATCAAATAGCAGCTGGTTTTCTAGCAGCTGCCCTTGCTGGCGCATGCCTAGGTTTTCTTCGGCATAACTTCAACCCTGCAAGAATTTTCATGGGAGATGGTGGATCATATTTTTTAGGTTTTACGTTAGCTGCAATTAGTATTATTGGCCCTGCAAAAGGTGTAACAACAGTCAGTCTTTTACTCCCTTTATTAATTTTATCTTTGCCGCTAGCTGATATGTCCGCAGTAATCATGAGCAGGCTAAAAGAAGGCAGGTCACCTTTTCACCCAGATAGAAGTCATATACACCATCGACTCTTACGTGCAGGTTTTAGTCATAGAAGAACAGTTGTTTTGATTTATGTTTTCACACAATGGCTCGCTTCACTTTCACTGGTTGTCGCCAATGCTGAAATGCGTTTCTTATGGCTAGCAATTGCGACAGCAATCCTGATAACAGTGGTGATAATTAGCCGGAGAGATTTAATACCTCAAAGTACAAATCAAGAGCCATCTGGAGTAATTCAAGGAGTAAAGGAGTATGACCAGTAAGTTGAAAAGCACATCCCTATCTGCGGAAAGTACTGAAACTGAGATTCTTTGCATTGGGACAGAGCTGCTGCTTGGAAATATACTAAATTCAAATGCAAAGTGGATCTCGGAAGAATTAGCACTACTTGGTATCCCACACTATAAGCAAACTGTTATTGGAGACAACGAATCACGACTTAAAAAGGCCATATTAGAGTCCGCACTTAAATGCAGAGTTCTTATTACAACTGGAGGCCTAGGACCAACACAAGATGACATAACAATTCAAACAATTGCAAAAGCATTCAACGCAGAACTTGAGGAGAGAGATGGGGTTTGGCTAGATATCAAAAATAAACTAAGTAAGAAAGCAAATATTATTTCTCAAAGAAATCGCAAACAAGCTTTTCTACCTAGGAGCGCAGAAATCATTCCGAATCCATTAGGAACTGCACCAGGCATTATTTGGAGTCCCAAGAATAATTTCACGATAATCGCTTTACCAGGTGTCCCCTCAGAGATGCATGCAATGTGGAAACAAACGACTGCAAGTTGGCTGAGGAAAAACTTAGATCTTCACGGTATATTCGTCAGCAAAAATCTTAAATTTGTAGGGATTTCTGAATCAAATCTTGCTGATAAAGTTTCAGACTTGATTGAACTCAAAAATCCCACTGTTGCACCATATGCAAATCTAGGAGAAGTTAAGCTTCGAATCACAGCAAAAGGTAAGTCCGATAAAGAAGCGGAAAAATTAATAACTCCAGTTGTAGCCAAAATAAGAGATAGGACTGGAAAACTATTTTATGGAAGTAATCAAGACAGCTTAGCCTCGATAGTTTTAGATCTTTTAAAAGAAAATAATGAAACAATCGCAGTTGCTGAATCTTGCACTGGTGGACAATTAAGTGCTGAATTTACCTCAATCTCTGGTGCATCAAATAATTTTATTGGGGGAGTGATTGCATACTCCAACAAGACGAAGGAAGATCTACTTGGCATTCCAAAAACTCTTCTAGAAAAATATGGTGCTGTTTCACCACAAACAGTTGTCGCTATGGCGCAGGGTATTCAAAAAGCACTTAAATCCAATTGGGCAATTGCCATAAGTGGCGTGGCTGGTCCTGAAGGAGGCACTAAAGACAAGCCTGTTGGTTCTGTGCACATCGCAGTAACAAATCTCCAAAGCCATAAAACCAGTCTTGAAAATTTTGGAGAACACCTTTCTAGGCCTAACATTCAAAGACTTAGCGTGATTCGCAGCCTTGATCTAATACGCTTAATGCTGCTTGAACGACGCTAATGTCATCGGCTAACTCTCCTCAACCTTGTGAGCGCTAAAACCCTTTATGACAAGGTCTGGGATCTCCATCAAGTTGCAAAGCTGCCAGGAGGTTCGACTCAACTATTTGTAGGACTGCATCTCATCCATGAAGTAACTAGTCCTCAAGCTTTCGCGGCATTGCGGGAGAAAGGCCTCAAAGTTATTTGTCCAGAAAGAACTGTCGCAACAGTTGATCACATAGTTCCTACAACTAGTCAACTTAGGCCTTTCGAAGATCCTCTAGCAGAAGAGATGCTTTCTACGCTTGAAAAAAACTGCCATGAACAAGGGATAACACTGCATGGACTAGGGAGTGGAAAACAAGGCATTGTTCATGTGATTGCCCCAGAACTAGGCCTTACACAACCTGGGATGACGATTGCTTGCGGGGATTCTCATACTTCAACCCATGGGGCATTTGGCGCAATTGCCTTCGGTATTGGGACAAGTCAAGTCAGAGATGTTTTAGCTAGCCAAACCTTGTCAATGAATAAGCTCAAAGTTCGCCGCATATGGGTAAGCGGACAATTAAGTAATGGCGTTTTTGCAAAAGATCTGATATTGCACATCATCCAAGTGTTAGGAGTGAAAGGAGGAGTTGGATATGCATATGAATTTGCAGGGCCAGCAATTGAGTCCCTCTCCATGGAAGAGAGAATGACCATATGCAATATGGCAATTGAAGGTGGGGCGAGATGCGGATATGTGAATCCAGACGCTGAAACTTTTTCTTATCTACATAACAAGCTCCACGCACCTAAAGGAATTTATTGGGAAAGAGCTCTTAAATGGTGGAAAAGCCTAGCGAGTGATGAGAGAGCCATTTATGACGATGAAATTACTTTTGAGGCATCAAAAATAAGTCCTACCGTCACATGGGGAATAACTCCTGGACAAGGCATATCTATTGAAGAAAAAATCCCATTACCAGAAACACTTCCTCCTGAAGAACGCCAAATAGCTGAAGAAGCCTACAAATATATGGGGTTTACTCCAGGTTCCCCAATAGAAGGCACAGAAGTAGAGGTCTGCTTTATTGGCAGCTGCACAAATGGTCGTATTAGTGATTTAAAAGAAGCAGCAAAAATAGCTAAAGGGAAAAAGGTTCTAGAAAGGGTAAAAGCCTTTGTAGTACCTGGCTCAGAACAAGTAGCAGAAGAAGCTAAAGCTGAAGGACTTGACAAAATCTTCACCGATGCGGGCTTTGAATGGAGGGAACCAGGATGTTCAATGTGCTTAGCAATGAACTCTGACCGTTTAATAGGTAGACAAATCAGTGCTAGCTCTAGCAATAGAAACTTCAAAGGAAGGCAGGGTTCTTCTAATGGAAGAACCCTATTAATGAGCCCTGCAATGGTTGCTGCAGCTGCAATCAAGGGGAAAGTAACTGATGTAAGAAAATTGACTAAAGGTAATCACTAAAAAAACTATTATTGACTAATGAATACAACTGCTTCATTTCCAAAAGGGCCTATCAAGAAAATTGATGGGGATGCTTTTAGCCTAAATGGAGATGACATTGATACCGATAGGATTATCCCTGCTAGATATCTCAAATGTGTAAGTTTCAATTCTCTAGGCGAAGATGTATTTGCTGACGATAGAAATGAAAAACAAGGAGAGCATCCTTTTGACAAAAAAGAGAATCAAGGCTGCAATATTTTGATAGTCAATGCAAATTTTGGCTGTGGGTCAAGCCGCGAGCATGCACCACAAGCTCTCATGCGGTGGGGCATTAGAGGCATTGTAGGAGAAAGCTTTGCTGAAATTTTTTACGGCAACTGTCTTGCATTAGGAATACCTTGCGCGACAGCAAGTAAAGCAAAGGTTTTGCAAATACAAAAAGCAGTTGTTCATCGAAACAACCAAAATTGGACTCTAGATATCAGCCGAGAAAGAATCAATAATGAGGAAGAAAGTTGGGATTTAAATATTGAGCCTGGCCCCAAGGAGATGTTACTGAAGGGTGACTGGGACGCAACATCTCAATTAATTGCGAATGAAGAAGCAATGAAAATCAAATTATCTACTCTTCCTTATCTCAATAATTTCTAATTTTTTAGTGGCTCTTAAAATCAGTACGAAGACAAAGAGAATCCAAAACTAATTTACACTTAAAATCAAAAGACTCTATTCTCATTTTCCTTCTCATTCTCGGATGTATTAGGAATAAAAGGTATTCCAGTTCCATTAAAATTGAAATCATTCAAACGAATTCTGAATCCACCTATCTTTTTATATGGATTATAATAAATACCAAAATCATAAGCTCTTCTTTGAATCCTAAACTCAACATTTGAATTAATCATTTCCCCATAATTACTGGAAGCTGGATCAATATTATATTCAAATCCAGCATCAACCACCAAGGCACCATAAATCTGCTGAGTAATACCCAAGCCTAAAGTTCCAAGATCAATAGCCTGATCAAAACTAAAGGGGCTTGAGCCCTGCTTAAAGGTGCCTCCAGTAGTAAGAGAAAAACGTGTATAGTCAAAAAACTTTTTAGTAAAAGTCCCTAAAGTCAATGTAGGGCCTCCACTTAGGCCAAATGTAGATTGCTTTCTACCATCGCCATAAGCAGAGAAAGAGAAGTTAATATTAGTATTAAAAGACAAGCCAGGTTTTATTGCAACTGGAGAATATCTATATGCATTTTGAGAATCTAGAGGAGCCATCTGACCCGCTATTAGCTCATAGATACTTGTCATTGATCCATAAATATTTCCTCTCCATAAATCAGACAAACTCTCAGATCTATAATTTTCTGCCTGATAATTACCTAGTCCTACTCTAAACAAATAATTGTTTTTTGAATTCCCAAATTCCCAATCACCCTTCTTCTGAAGGAATGCACCTATTGCCGAATATATATTGGTCTCACCAAGAGATCCATTCCATGCTCGATATCGATAAGCACTAAATAATCTTGTATCAAAATTACCAATAATTGGTAAGGTAGAATTTTTTGTCAGCCCTCCCCAATAACGACTTCCATTAAGAAAATTTGTACTATTAAAAGTACTAATGTCTGCATTAGACTGCAGATTCCAGTCAAAAATCTTTCCATCTAAAATAGCCTCTAAGCCAAATAAGTCAGAAAATTCAGAACTTTGTCTGATCTCATCACTCTCACTAGATGATCCTGGTGCTATATAGCTTTTGGTTTTACCATCTAATGCACGCTGAAAATTAAATTGAGGTTGCAAGGACAAACTATAATTTTCAGTTAGCTTGATTGGCTTTAAGTTACGCCCAACATAAAATCCATCGCGATCCTCTCTATCAATTCCTAATACCCACCAATTTTCAACTTCTTCAACTTTCTCAACTTTATGTCTTCTTGAAACAGGGATAGACAACCTCTGTTCTAAAACAAGTCGATTACTTCCTGTCTTAATGATAGTTGAACCATCTTTCTGTTCTTCTGCAATAACATCCTCAGCCTCTACCATCGTTTGCGCTGGGGTATAAGGATCATTGCTAAATGCCATTCTTTCAGCCTTCCAGCCATCCTCTGTAATCAAAACTTTTGAGGCCTGAACTCTCCAACGTGTTATACGCCCTTTAATAAATTTTGTATTTCCAATACTCGTAAGCTGTGGCGGCTTAATTCCACCATATACATTTTTATCATCTAAGTTTCTTAGTGCTTCAGGAACACCAAAACGTTTTTCTACTGTCAATGACTTTTGAAGTTCCAAGCTATCAATTCTTTGATTAATTGAAGAAATATATTTTGCTCTTCTTACTTCTTCTTCACCTCTAGAAAGAGTTCTTGAAGTGATTTTTAAAGATTCAGTAGATCTTTCATAAGAAGAATCTGATGAATTAATTCCAGAAATATCTTCTGATTTAGTCAACTCTTTTTCTTGTAATATGTTTAGTGGAGAGATTTCCTCTTTTGCCTCTACATTCGTATTTGAGGTTCTACATCCAATAGGAGGTTTGATTTGATAGTTAGGTCTTTTAACCTTATCTTTTCCCCAACGATATCTAAATCCTGCAATATATCCATTACCTCCTCCATGCACACCATTATACAATCCAAAAGCGCCAGAGCGATGGTGCAGGCGTCCAACCAAAGATAGCCTTCTATTTATACTTGCCTCAATTTCAAATCCCAAATAATTAAGCAACTGACCTGCCTTCTCTCTAAAAGTTTTTTCATAGCTTCCCAGCTCTGTGTAATAACTTATTCCTTCAACCAAGGCAAAACTAAGCCATGGTTGAACCCAAATCCTTGCTCCAATTCCTAAAATTCCTTCAGAAAAATTTTGTGCAGGAGAATCTGCGTAAGGAACCGACTGGTTAAATTTTCCACCAGACTGCTTAAGCGCTTGATGCCTAAATGCATCTGCCTCAAGCTCCAATGAGAAAATTCCAGAGCGATATATCCTTTTTTGTAATCCAATTCCAAAAAGGTATTCAGGTCTTTTACGTCCCTTAAACACAAAAGCGTCTCCAAAGCTCGAATCAATCATCTGACCACCCCAAGCAGTAATCCCCCATGGATGAGGCTGCCAATCAGGTAACTGAGGGATATTTGGAGGGCAGGCCATTCCAAGATCTTCTTGACTTGCCTCCTTGAAATCCTTTGACTGAAGAGGAGGGGAAGAAAGATCTTTTTTTAGTTCAACATCACTTGGATTAGCCTCTTCAAGTAAAAAGTCAAATAATGCATTATCAAGATCTAAAACACCATAAACATCATTTAATTCACCAGTTTTTTTCTCAAGGTTGTATTGAAAAGAGCTAGCCTGAAAATAATTTGATCCTTTTGAAAAGCGAACACTTCCTTTAGCTCTAATTGATTGAGATAAGCGATTAAATTCGATTTGATCGGCCCGTAAAAAAGCACCATTAATAACTAGCTTTACATTCCCTTCTGCAATAAAGATATTTTTTCTTGTGTCATATATCTGATTATCAGCCTCCAATTGAAAAGCCTTCAAAGGAAATATTCCCTCTGAACTCTTTTCCTCTATCAACTCAGTCGACTGACTTTGTGGCTTAGCTTTTGAATTCTCTGGCTTGTCAAGAGTATTAGCTCCAATTTCCGCTCGGGAGCCAGCCGAAAAACCACCAAAAAAAATCGGGGTTATTAACCCGACAAGCAATATTGGCGAACTTCTTGGCAGCAAAGGGCCGAGGCTGAAGCCGATGATCCTGCCATGAGATTGGCAAAAATTGGCTCAACCCCAGTCCAGTGTGAGGCCTGACTATAAAGGTTGCTTCTTTTAAAGGCTCAGTCTTGCTGGCCTTCTAGGTCCTTGCGAGCTGGTGTTCTTGTTGGGTCGCTCGCAAGGAAGCCCACTAGGAAGACCCCTACAAAGAACATGACCATTGTGTAAACGGAAATCTTGAGGGCGAGCATGGAGACCGACCACGTCTAAAGAATCAAATACATCTTATGTGCCATGGAGGTATGTTCACTAGCTAAATGGGGGTAGAAGCCCCATGATTGGCGTGGATTGAAATGTTTTGCAGTGGGACAACCCCTAATCAGACTCAAAACAGCCTTTCCATAATCCAGCAATGAAGTATCAATAAAAAGCGTGACTTCGCTTTTAGATAAACAAGTTTCAACTTCATCAAAGTGCCCTAAAGAAAAATCTGCCAAATAAATATATCAAGATAAAAGTGCCTTAAATACATTGCGAAAAAAAGCTTCTGGTCACTTGTGAACATCTTTCAATACCTGATCGAACCAATTATCCAAGTAAGCTGACAACCTGATGTCTCCATAAATGCTTCCAGGCAAATCGATTAAAGACAAGCGAGAACACGAAGAGCCAAGGCATTGATCAAATAATATGAAATTTTTAACTTTCAGAGGCAATAAGACAATTAATCCTTATATGTCTAAATCTACGCCAACAAGAATGAATCTATTGCCTTAATCATCGTGTTCATCAAAAGGATCGTCCAACTTTTTCGAAGGAGGCCCGAACGAGGTATAGATCCCAAAACCTGTCAAACCAAATAACGCAACCAACAATCCAAGTAAAAGTGTTAGTGCTGGGGAAGAGCTTTGCATCAAATCACTCGACTAAGTAGGAACTCTATGGGGTATAACCCATAGAATAACGAAAATCTAAATTCAAACGTACCAAACCTCTTCACCATGGGACAAAAAACTGCTATCGGAAGCCTGCTGAAATCAATCGGAAACTCAGGTCAGGGGAAAGTGGTACCAGGATGGGGAACCACTCCAGCAATGGCTGCAATAGGCCTAATGCTACTGGTCTTCCTAGTAATCATGTTGCAGGTCTACAACCAATCCTTACTACTTCAAGGCATCACTGTTGAGTGGAACGGTTAAGACTTTTTTAGCTGAGGTCTTCAAATGAATGTTTTTGGCATCGGTCTTCCCGAAATTGCGGTTATCGGTGCCATAGCACTTATTGTGTTTGGACCGAAACGCCTGCCGGAACTAGGGCGCAGCCTAGGAAAAACGCTCAAAGGATTCCAAGTTGCTTCAACTGAATTTGAGAAAGAAGTTCAAAAGGCAATGGCTGAGCCTGAATCAACTAACGAAGTCCACGGAGAGGACACGGCATTCATTGATTCAAGTAAAGATGGATCGCCAACTGATCATCAAACAGAAAACTCCTCCAGTTAAATGCCATGGGTCCTGGAGACTTGCGACTAGTGGTTGGGCTAGGTAACCCTGGCTCCAAATATATAAAAACTAGACATAATATTGGTTTTATGGCTGTTGAGAAATTTGCTCAACAGAACTCCTTAAGCTTTAAAAAGCAGAAGAATGTATATGGTCAATTAGCCGAAATGAGGACAGGTGAAAATCAACTTAAGCTTTTACTTCCAGAAACATTTATGAATGAAAGCGGTAAGTCTGTTCGTGCTTGCTTGGATTGGTATGACTTAAACATCAGACAAATTTTAGTATTGGTTGATGACATGGATCTTCCTCTTGGGAAAGTAAGGTTAAGAGGAAAAGGAAGTGCAGGTGGACATAATGGTCTTAGGAGTGCAATTCAACATCTAAAAACCGAAGATTTCTGTCGATTAAGGATAGGGATTGGCCCCCCAGAAGGGAATCCTCAAGATAGAAAGGCTAAAACAATCTCACATGTATTGGGAGGATTTACTGACAATGAAAAGTCATTAATTGAACAAGTACTAGATGAAGTGGTTGTAGGAGTAACTATGATTCAAACCCTAGGAATAACAAAAGCCTCTAACCATTTAAATAGTTTTGCAGCTATTAGCCTTGAAAATAATGACTGAACTACCAGTAACTACTGCACATCTTCGAGTCAATAGTCAAAGCTTTTCACATCAATGCCTCAATGGTGAAGTTTCAGCAGGAGGTTTTCAATGGCAATTTTCATGGGCCTTTGGAAAAGGCGAACTATTAGTCCAACCTTCTTTGGGAAGAGCATTAATCGAGGATGCATTACTACGTTTCCTGATTAGAACTGACTATGACCTAGAACCAGGAGGTGATTACATTTTTACAGTTAGGGCGAAGTTCTAAAAATCGGAGGTCCTGGCCAATCAAGCTTCTCTTCAAGAAAGTCTTCTAATAGCAATAATGCCGCAACAGCATCTAAATCATGAGGTGGAATAAAAAGCCCTTTTGGCAACCAACTAATAAATTTAGACGGTGGCCAAAGCTCATAATATCTCTTACGTGCAAGTAAAGTAGTCCCTCTTTCTTCAACAACCTTTATCAATAAAATATCCCTTAGTAATTCATTCCAATAGTCACTACTTGTTCCATTACCTAAAAGGATTAGGTCCAGAGAAAATTGTTTTTTCATCGCAATTACAAGATCAATTACATCTTCCGCATTAATCACCTTTCCCTGCAGAACGACTTTCATCTCTAAGTCTGCCAAAACTAATCCACACTTACTTCTGCCAGGATCCAATGCAATCAAATAACTCATTAGTCTTTTTTGAATTTATTATTAATAAATGCACTCGCAGGCTGCAATACAACATATACCGGATCAGTCGTATCGCTATTACGAAGAGCAATTGCTTCAAGTCGGATAATATCTGTTTCTCTATCCAGAATTGACTGCACTAACTCATTTATCGCAGTTGTATCAAACCGAAGGCCAGAGGTTAGAGAACCTCTCCTCTTGACCTCTGCAAATGCTGAAGCCAAAAGAAGCCTTAAACGGCTTCTGACTTCTTGAGAACTCCTCTCCTTAGAAGTGGTTTTGGTTGTTGCCAGAATTTCTCCTTTTTGAACAACTTGTATATTTGGACGAACTTCCGGGAAAGCATAAACACTATTTTCCCCTAATAAAACATTTGAGGCGGATCTAAATTTAACAACCCAAGTTCCATCTTGTCTAATTACATTCTCAAGCCTTTTAATGTCTGTTCTAGGAACAAATAAAATCTGTCTATCAGGATTCTTACCTGGCAGCACACGACGAAAAGCTACAAGATTTGCTTCTTGCAAAAGACGGTCAATCACCTGTTTAGCTTGACTGGGATCATCAAGTTGTAAAGTCGCTGTAGCAAGTGTCTGACCACTGCTAATAACAACATTCCCACTCCTTAAGGCTATTAAATTAGACTCAAGTTGTTTAAGCTCTTTTTCTCCAGCTTCGATTCTTGCCCTAACTTTTCGCAACTCTTTTTCCTTCTTTATAAAATCAGAATCTTTTTTTGCCTGTGCTATTCGACTAATTTTCAATTCTTCTCGACTACTCTTTAGCCTTAGCTGTATATCGCTCAGCTCAAAAAGCCCTACTCGCAGCTGCCTACTTACAAGCAGCATAAAGCCTAGAGAAAATGCACTAATAAGACTCCCAGTTAGTACCGTTATCAAAACTGCTGTTCTTCGTGGTCGCAAATTAAATATTGTTAGACGTGCTTTACCTAAGCGACTCCCAAGTCGATCACCAAGCGTAGAAAGTACGCCGCCGAGTATTAGGAGGGAAGCAATCAGGAGCCAACCTGTCATAGCTAATGAGGGCTATGGAGTTAGAGAAACGGGATAAACCCTAGAAGATTTAGAAGGAAGCGAGGCTTAGTTAAACCTCTTAGCCAGTGCGATTGGATCCAAGACAGTAATCTTTTTCCGATCAATTTGAACCAGTCCTGAGCTCCTTAAATCTCCTAATAGTCTTGTAATAGTAACCCTCGTTGAGCCTATAGCCTCAGCAATAGCCTGATGGGATAAACGTAAATCAATAGTTATGCCAACTTCTCCTGGAACGCCAAAATCTCTACATAGAACTAGTAAAAAACTAACTAAACGTGATGACATATCTCTATGAGTGAGCGTCTCAATCATCGTTTCAGTTTGCAAAATGCGGCTAGATAGTCCTTGAAGCAAGAGCATTCCAACGCTGGGATCGGACTCCATGGCTTGTTTTACAGAACTTGCAGGAGCCGTAGTTATTTCAACTCTTGTAAAAGCTACTGCGTGATAGAACCTGTCAGAACGATGTCCAGTTAGAAGTGAAAGCACACCAAAAAGGCTGTTTTCTCTAAGCATTGCAACCGTAATTTCTTCTCCTGACTCATAAACCCTAGACAACTTGACAGCTCCTCGTCGAATCAAATAAACCCTTTCAGCAGGGTCACCTGGAAAAAAAATAGTCTTAGATCTATTAACACTTTCATTGTTAGCCCCATCTAGGCCACGGATAACTTCCAAGAGTGTTTTGTTTTTTTGTATTGATGAATTAGTCACACTTGCCTCATCCTGCCTTAAAGGCTGAACGGAGTAGCGACTAAAACCGGATTGGAGTCCGGCCATGATGGCTAAGCAAATTTAGTTGACGCTAAAGAGATGTCATTAAACCTCTTGTAGCAATAATGACTGTTTTTAAGTCTTACCGCTCAAGAGATGAAGATTGAACCGCATGCAAAGACTGCAACCCATCTGAAGCCAGATCCAACAAATCATTAAGTTGCTTCCTGGTAAAGGGTGCTCTCTCAGCTGTGCCTTGTACTTCCAATAAATGTCCACTTGGAGTCATGACAACATTTAAATCAACATCAGCATTTGAATCCTCAGAATAATCCAAATCCAAAAGGAGTTGATCTTTTACTATCCCAACTGATACAGCCGCAACCTGATCTATTACTGGATTAACAGGCAACAAACCTTCTCGGACCAATCTTTCACATCCACTAAACAATGCCATCCAGGCCCCATTGATAGATGTTGTCCGAGTCCCTGCATCTGCCTGAATCACATCGCAATCCACAAGCAAAGTTCTTTCCCCAAAAGCTTCCATATCGACAACAGCTCTAAGGCTCCGACTAATTAGACGTTGAATTTCTTGGGTACGCCCAGAAAGATTCAACAACTCACGCTTTTGTCTTTGAGGTGTCGAGCCAGGTAACAATCGATATTCAGCACTCAACCATCCCTTTCCCTGTCCTTTACGCCAATTAGGGACACCATCCTCAAAACTAATAGCACACAAAACCGCAGTTCGTCCCGAATGAACGATGAGCGAACTCAAGGCAAATCCCATGGGATTCCATTTTACGCTTATAGGGCGCAAATCCTGTGCATGGCGGCCATCACTACGTGCAGGAGATTGAGAAAGCATCTGAAACTCTTAAAAAATTAGACAAATCTGCAGAAGCAAGACATTCAACACCATAGATGGTGTAGAAACTCTTGTATCAGGCTTTAACACCGCTAGATTTCAACAACACACTAACGGGTCCCTTCAGATATAAATGTCCGCCCAACCCAATACAACTCCAAAACCAAGGCTTTTGCTCTATGAAACGAATGAGCCTTGCGATCTTGAAAAACCTGATCTTGCAACTAAGCCAAAAGCTCTAAATAATTATCCGAGTAACCTCTATGAACCCGAAGGGCAATTTCACATTCACACTGCTCTATACAGAGGGAGCTTTAACGACGTCCAAAGTTCTGCAATAAGAGCCGCAGGATTAGGGAGCAATGTACTGATTACTCAATTCTTGAAAGGAGGAGTGCAGCAAGGGCCTCAGGGATGTATCGAACTTTGTGGCAAACTCCATTGGTTAAGGCCCGACTACCCTGGATACTTGTCCGAACCACCCGAACCAGAAGAGACTCTAGAGAGAACCAATTCAAGTGGATTCAAGGCTGTTAATGAAATTTGGCAAATATGCAAAAAGCATCTACTAGAAGGTGATCTCGATCACCTTGTTCTAGATGAACTGGGTTTAGCTGTTTCCCTTGGATATCTTCGAGAAAAAGAAGTAGTTTCAACTCTGGAGCAACGTCCAACAACGATGGATATCATCCTCACAGGACCTTCAATTCCTAAAAAAGTCATGCAAATGGCAGATCAAGTAACCGAATTTCTGTCTAGTCACTAATGCTTAAAAACGATCGCTGGATAACAGAACAGGCCTCTACTGGGATGCTAATTCCTTTTCAACCTGGACTGGTTCGTCATCTAGACCCAGAACATCGGGAAAACCCTGTTTTAAGCTTCGGATGCTCTTCTTATGGATATGACTTACGTCTTTCAAGCAAAGAGTTCCTGATTTTTCGCCATGTGCCAGGGACTGTCATGAATCCCAAAAGATTTAATCCTGCAAATCTTGAGCCAACGCCCTTAAACAAAGACAAAGATGGTGAATTCTTTATTCTTCCGGCTCATTCTTATGGACTAGGAGTAGCTCTAGAAAAAATGAAAGTCCCTTCAAATATTACTGTTGTCTGTCTGGGGAAAAGCACCTATGCAAGGCTTGGGATCATTGTGAATACAACTCCAGCAGAGGCAAGCTGGGAAGGTCATTTAACACTCGAATTCAGTAATAGTTCAGGAGCTGATTGTCGAATATACGCAAACGAAGGAATATGCCAACTTCTTTTCTTTGAAGGAGACCCTTGTGATACAACTTATAGTGACAGAGAAGGAAAATATCAACACCAGCCAGAGAAAGTCACGTTAGCGAGAATCTAAACTCAATAGGACTATTGGATTTCAAGTCTTATAAATAGAAAAAATTTACGAAAATCATTAATTAACAGAATTTGAGACAAATATTGCACTTTTGATGTAAATAAAAAGAAGAAGAATATAACAAAAGTCATATATACATCTATCTGTAAAATCATGCTACTATTTGAGAAAATTTAAGAAAAATCAAAAGAATGGACAGCGTTGAGCTAATAGCAATTACACCCGACGCCGAAAAAATGATGGCATATATAGCTAGGGTCAGTAATCCTAAGAATCAGGAAAACCAAGATTTTTCTAAATTACTCAAATACTGTATTAAGCATGAGCACTGGAGTGTTTTTGAACAGGCTTACATGACTATTCAAATAGAAACCAATAGAGGCATCGCTGCTCAAATCCTTAGGCATAGATCTTTTACATTCCAAGAATTCTCACAGCGCTATGCAGATAGCACTCAGCTAGGTAAGTTTGTATTACCTGAACTACGCAGGCAAGATACAAAAAACAGGCAAAACTCGGTCGATGATCTTCCGTCAGAATTAAAAGATGAATTTACAAAGAAAATAAAAGCTCTCTTTGAAACAGCAACTTCACTTTACGAAGAAATGCTTGACGCAGGCATAGCTAAAGAATGCGCACGCTTTGTTCTGCCTTTATCAACACCAACAAGGATTTACATGACTGGTTCTTGTCGCTCATGGATACACTATATTAATCTACGCTCAGGGCACGGAACACAAAAGGAACATATGGATATAGCTTTAGAATGTAAGAAAATATTTTCTAAAACCTTTCCAATTGTTGCATCTGCTCTTGAATGGACTTAAGAAACTTATCTACTAAAATATACTTATAACTAATAAAAAATAAAATTCATCCATGCGAGCGTGGTGTAATAAATTGCTCTTGAGACTTATTGTAATCAGTTAAACTAGTTATATCATAGGCATTAATTCCAGCAAGGTCAGGCATAGACTTATTCTTTACCAATGCGTCAAGAACTTCATCCAACTCTGGCAAAGTGCGGAGGCCAACAGAAGTGCCAAACAACTCTCCGTCTTTATCAAAGAAATTCAATTGCGGTATTCCTTTTACCTTGTAAGTATCAATCAAGTCGTACCATCTATCATTTTCTACATTTAGAAATACAAAGTCAACTTTTCCTGAGTTCTTATCTTCTAAAGAAAGCATACTTGGCGCCATTTTCTTACAAACTTCACACCAATCAGCATAAAATTCAAATACAGTAGGCTTCCCATTTCTTAATGCAACTTCAGGGGGAAGGGATCTACTTGCTATTTCCTCTAATGAATTTTGCTTTCCAATATCTCCTTTTAGAAAAAACAATACCGTCCCTAAGCCTAAGGCTACAAAAAGCAAAATAAATCTCTGTGTAATGCTTAACATTTGGGTAGATGCATCATCATTCATAAGTCTATTGAATTTGCTGTACTGGCTTTTTTATTCTATTGGGGTATCAATGCAAAGCTACTTGAAGATAGAAAATGTGCTCTTCTTATCATTAGCAGAATCAAAATGCATGGGTCATAAGGATTCCTCTCAAAGTATTGGTTCATATTCAGTCTCTCTCTATACAGGATCCTTTCTGATCTTGATAATAGGACCAGAAATTTCCAAGCACTTTCTTTGTATAAAATCTAGTTTCAGGAAATGGTATCCTTTCAACCCACAATTCAGGTTCCTTAGTAATCTCATCTGACAACCAAATGCTAACTGACATAGGTCCAGCGTTGTAGCTTGCTAAGGCCAAGAATGGGTTCCCATTCCATATCTCTAACAACTGAGATAGGTACTTAGCCCCAAGAAAAAGATTTAGTTCAGGATCATCTAAAGAAATATTAGTTTTGAAATCTTCTATAAGCTCAGATGCAGTTGATGGCATTATTTGCATAAGTCCAACTGCACCCTGACTAGAAACAACTGTGGGAGAGAATCTCGACTCTTGTTTCGCAACTCCAAGTAATAGTTCTGGCCTAATACCAATACGCATACTTGCAGAGTTGATCTCAGTCAAGTAACGATATGGCCGATCAGTAGTTTCCAAAAGAGTAAAAAATTTATCTCCTTTGCCTGATGTTCTTAGATTCAATTCTCTTAACTTAGCTAGTCCTGTCCAATCGTCGCCTACAGCCATCCTAAGAATTGCCTCTGACAACAACTCATCATCATCTTGGTTTTCTGAATCTTTTCCTAAGCTTAGACTCCTCCAGGTTTCCCAAGCTTCAGTAACAACTCCCAAACGCCAAAGTTTTTTAACTAGGTTGTACTTTGTAGGAATAGAATGCCAATAAGTTGCTGAAGAGCAACTTGTGAGCGGATTATAACTACCTAAATCTGGAAAGCCTTCAGATCCCAATCTTTCATCAGCCCTCCAAGTGTAATAATCTGGGGGAAATGATTCTATTAATTTTTTCCATATCTTCCTTGCCTCTTCCGTATCATTCAGTTTTGCATATGTAAATGCTTTCCAGAAAAGTATTCTTGAGGAAATAGGTTTTGGCAAAACATTACTTGGAATTATTTCCAATATTTTTCTTGCTTTCGCCCATTCATTCTTAAGAAGTGATTCTCTGGCGAGATACCATTGCAATTCCCAAATCACAGGTTTATCCTGCCAGCGCCTAATCACCTTCTCATGCTGGTTATCTATAGACATTATTACTCTTGCAGCAGAAATACTAGGTGAACTGTGTATAAAGTATGGAGACAAATCGTATATTATTTCTTTTGCTAAATCATTTGAAGTTAGAGAAGAAAGAAGATGTAATCCAGCAAGAGTTTCTTCTGATTCCGGGTACTTATTGATCAACTCTTGAATCAAAGCTATTCCCTTACTTTGATTCTCATAACCACCACTAGCATTCAAAAGGGCCTGAGCGATTTCCAGAATTAATTCAGGAGTCTGTGGAGAAATAGATAAACAATCTAAAGCTGAACCACCATCTCCCAACCTCGCCAAGGCCCTCGCCAATAATTGACGTTCTTTCTTATTGGGCCCAGAAGCAGAGTTGTCATTGCAAGCACTTCTGATTAATTTCTCCGCTCCATGCCATCTGGGTCCCCATTTAGCTAAATGCAATGCGCCTTTATGTTTTTCTCGACTGATTGGCTCTAATTCAATAGCTGCCGCAAGGGCTGCAGGGTGTGCCGGATAAAGCTTAAGGAGCTCGGACCTGTAATTAGGCTCATCTCGTCCAAGGAAGTAATACGAATCTGCGGTTACTTGAGATGCTGGGAATCTATTGATCAAATCAAGCCAAAGATCCTTTGCCTTCAAGTCTTCGCCTAATTCTTGGGATGCTTTTGCTTTTAACTTGATCGCAACTGCCGCTAATGAACTATTTCCCCAACCCTGAGCTTGCAAAAGTCTCTTTCTCCGTAAAGCAGAATCCTTCGATTTACTAACTAATAGAAAAGCTGCTTCACGCCTAATGAAAGGGTCAACCGATCTCCTATATCTCTCCCATAGTTTCTCATTGGAATACTGTGCATCTAAGTCGCCACGTATGTAACTAAGGCTGAACTGTCCAGCAAAAATTGCGCTTAGGGCTGCCAGGGAAATTCCTAATAACAGGGTAATTCCATCTTTCAAATTACTTTGTACTCCCTATAAAAAACATTAGCTCCCCATAAGATCATAGAGTTTCTTGAAGGTTTTCAAAGCAATGAAAACCTGTCTCTTCAGTTGAAAAAGTATATCTCCTAGTTCGCTGAGATCAAAAAACAACTATTAAAGTAGATATATAAGCTATTTTTGCTGGAAATAAGCATGAGAACCCAGCACTATTAAAGGCTCTCTAAGGTCTAATTAACTACATAAACTAACTAATTAAGTAAAGATCACCCCAACTTGACCTCTAAGCAACTGGCTTCAATATATGATTGCCAACTAATATTTCAATCATTTTCTAGTCTGCATGGTCGATAGTGACAATTATTCCTCACGGAAAACTAATAGCATTTTCGGCACAGACGGCATTAGAGGTCGCGTTCCTACAGAAATCACACCAGCACTAGCACTTGCCGTTGGTTTTACTAGTGGGATGACCTTCGCAGCAGAAGGTCCAATCCTTATAGGCATGGACTCTAGAAATAGCGGAGAAATGCTTGCCTCTGCTTTAACGGCAGGCATAACAGCTGCTGGCAAAGATGCTTGGAATGTCGGTATCTGTCCCACCCCAGCAATACCCTATTTAATAAAAAAGCTTGGTGCAGCTGGTGGCCTCATGGTTTCAGCAAGCCACAATCCACCAGAAGATAATGGAATTAAATTTTTTGGAACCAATGGAGCAAAACTTGATGAAAATGCACAACGTGCAATTGAAAAAGCTTTAAATAGTGAACCTTTACACAATATTGCTGATCAAACTAATAAATATGGAAAAACCTTCCACCGTAATGACTTACTAAAAAGCTATTGTGAATCATTGATCAAGTCTGTAGGAAACAATCGACTGGATGGCATTCGGATAGTTTTAGATCTCTGTTGGGGTGCATCTACCTCTTGTGCTGAAAGCCTTTTTAAAGAGCTTGGAGCAGATTTAATAATTATCAACGGGGAACCAAATGGAGAAAAAATAAATGTTAATTGCGGTTCAACTAACCTCAGCCCACTAATGAAAGAAGTAATAAGTCGAGGGGCAGAAATGGGGTTTGCATTTGATGGAGATGCCGATCGAATGCTGGCTGTAGATGGCAAGGGTCGAATAATAAATGGAGATCATATTCTCTATCTTTGGGGTTCATCACTTCAAGACAAAGGTGAATTAGCCGAGCAAAGGCTTGTTGCAACTGTCATGTCAAATCTAGGATTTGAGAAAGCGTGGGAAGCAAGAGGAGGAATTTTAGAAAGAACTTCTGTTGGTGACCAAAATGTATATAACACTATGGTCAAGACAGGATCAGGGTTAGGAGGAGAGCAATCAGGTCATATCCTCTCTAAGGAAAATGGACTTTCTGGCGATGGGTTATTAAGTGCTCTACAGATTTCTACTCTTTGCAATAGTCAAGGAATAACTCTCCATGAATGGTTGAATAAAAGTTTTAAACCATTTCCTCAGAAATTGGTGAATATTTGTGTTCCAAATAATGTTGTGCGAAAAAGTTGGAGTTCCTGTGAACCTTTACAAGCCGCTGTATTGGATGCAGAAGCTTCAATGGCAGGAACAGGACGAGTACTAGTAAGAGCTAGTGGCACTGAGCCTTTACTAAGAGTGATGGTTGAAGCCGATGATCAAAATGCAGTCGATTCATGGACAAAGCAACTAGCACATTTAGCTGATCATCACTTAAACGCAGCATAGCCAATCTTTTCCAAAATAAATAACAAACATGTATTTCTAATTTATAACAATCTTATTTTAATTTAACCAATCTTACTTTCGGCAGACTCCCAATTAGCAATAAGGGTAGAAAGACACAATGTTCCAACAATCTGTACCTCTGGGCGAAAAAATATAGTGTCTGTAAGTCCCATAGCAATAAGCCCAGCTATAGAGGCAAATGCTGCAATTATTGAGATACTAGAAAATGAATTTTCTGACATTTTAGATAAACCTTCTCTTATGATTTTGGCAAATAAAAACAACAATGAAGAAAGTCCCAACAACCCTATTTCAGCAATAATCTGCAGCGGGACAGAATAAGCACCAAGTGCGTCAAAGCCTGTTTTCTGGAAAAAAGGATAAATGCTACTAAACACCTGATTTCCTGGGCCATAGCCCAGGAGGGGTCTAGTTTTGATCATCTGAATTGTCGTAATCCAAACATTAATTCTAAAATTGCTAGAGCTATCAGCTCTTCCCGCAAGATAACTAAGAATTCTTATCCTTACTGGCTCTAAATATAAAGTTAGAATCAACAAAAAAGCAGTAAATGCTAATAGGCCAAGGTAAATAATGAACTTTTTTTGCCTTATAGCAGATTCCGAGATTTGATAACAAGAAAAAAGAATTAGAAAAGTAATTAATGCGGATAAAAGGCCCATCCAAGCGCTTCTACTGTAAGTCAATGTAATCGAAACAGTGCCCAAAAAAAGTGATGAAAAGGCAAAGAGTTTCCAAGAAAGATTTTGCCATCTCAAAATTACTGAAAGTGCCAATGGTAACGTAGGGACCAAATAACCAGCCAATAAGTTTGGATTACCTAGAGAACCATAAATTCGAATTAAATCATATGGCAAGAAAGAAGGATCTGACCAGCCATTAGATCCATAAAAAGGCATATATAATTGTCGCAATGCAATTACGGAGGCAAGTAATTGACCCGCAAGTAGAGAAGCAACCAAACGATCCCACCATAGACTTTTTACTTGCAAAAGCTTCCTAGTTAATGCATATATTGACAAATATCCAGAAAGCTTTAGAAAGCCTTGGATTGATGCAAATGGGACAGGGGAAAAGGCCGTAGATATTAAAACTACTGACCAAAAAACTAGCATGCACTTATCTACTCCTCTAATTACATATGTAGGCGTTACTAAAGACCAAATAAGCCACATCAAGACGATTGAGAAGACAAGTAAAGAGAGTCCAATTCTGGTAATGAATGGCAAAAAGAAAAAAAGTAAGCTCAATATAAACCCAGAAATTATTTCAAGGCTAGAATTAACTTTAGCAGGAACTGATATGATTCCCTGCCAGGAAATAATAAGTGGCTTCTCCTTTTTTAATTTTTCCATGGATAAAATATTTTTTAAATATATGCAGTATTATTAATCTTTATCCAAGCTTCTTCTAAAGTAGAAGTAGGAAGTACTTTGTTGCAATTCCGATAATATAACATCCTATAAACCGGAAGATTTTTGCTTATTGCATGCTTTTCCCTTTCTGTAGGTATTTTCATTGGGTTAGATGTCAGAAAAGGAGATGCGTTGCGATCCCTGAGGTCAAAGTAATTACTCAAATCAATAAGTTTTCTCATCGGATCAACAACCTCAAAAATATCACTTTGGAGAAACAATTCCTTTCCTGGCCCTAAAGACGAAGCCAAAGCAGTCAAAAGAGAAGGTTGAAAAACTCTCCTTTTATAGTGTCTTCTTTTAAACCATGGGTCTGGAAACTGTATAGAAACCCTTTGCAACACCCCTCTCCTAAGAGACTGAAGCCAACTTTGCAAACTTACATTTGCATTGCAAAATAAAAATCTTAAGTTCTTTATTTCCATGTCAACTCTATCCCGGTCTGCAGCCTCAACCAGTGGCTTCCTAATCTCAACACCCAAATAATTCCAATCCTTCTGCCTTCGCGCCAAGTCCAACAAAAAGCCCCCTCTTGCGCAACCAATATCAAGATGCAGTGGTGACTCAGGGTTTTCATATAGCTCCTCAAGACTCGGCAGCTCAAAAGGAATCTGAAAAAATTGACTTAATGGATTTACATGCTGCCTCACTATTCAATACCCCACATACTCTGAAAACTTCTAGAAACATTGGCCTGCCTGAAAAAGCTCCGACAAGCGCGATAGGTATGAATAACGGTAGCTGTTCCGAAGAGCCTTATCTGACCCAAACAGAAACCACCCTGCATATCCATATCCAAAAAACTCGGTTGAGACTGACAATTTTCCTCTCAGAGGGCTTTCCTGACAACTCTGAAGCTATTAGAAATGAACTAAATGTATGCAAAACCAATCAAAAAAGACAAGATCTCCACAAAGTTGACCTTAACAACAGCAAAAGTTCTACACAGGGATCGATAATGATGAGATGTCGAGAATTCTTTTGTGCAAGGTCTTAGTTACGACATTTTGGTATGGCTTACCTACCGTCTTGCCGCTTCGTTTGCCATAGGTCTACCACTTTTACTAATCATTTGGGCATTTTTCCAGAAGGAAGCCTCAATGATGAGATTGCTAATCATCTATTGGAAAGTGGCGAGCCTACTTGTTGTAAGCATGCTGCTCCTCACTGATAAGAAGGCCCTCGGGTATTTAACAGCATTTGCAGCGCCAATCTTAATGTTTATATCAGTCTGGTTCTGGGTAGACCTAAACGAGGAGCTCGCGGACTTACCACCATGGAGACCTCTACCTTTAACTGTACGTATATGGCGTTGGGCTCTAAGTGGATTTTGTCTTCTTGCAGTGTTAACAACTTCTCTGGGTCTTCCTTGTGTACAAACAATCTCAATGCCTCAATGTGCCTCTTGGTTGGAAACCCCAAAAGGGATACATCAAGTCTTGTCAACAATTTTTGGATTTCTCTTTGGGGGAAACTGGACAGAAGGTGTGGCAGCTTTTATTGGCTATATAGGTCTTCTTGCATATATTGTTGGCCTTTTACAATGGTTATTAATAAGACTACCAAGACAGGGAAGAATAGCAGGAGAATTCTAAGTAATTTGAATACATATTTCTAAAATTTATCAAATAGAAGATTATGGTATCAATCAATGAACTAGGATATTTGCTGATCCAAATAAAGCGTTCTCAATCTATTTAAGCTATCAATTCCTAATAAGAATATCAATACAACGTCCACATACATCAGGGTGAGAGCTATCTAGTCCAATGTCTTGTTCAAAGTGCCAACATCTAGAGCATTTTCTTCCCCTCGCTCTTGCTACTTCTATAGTCAAAAATTCATTATCCTTACTTTCAATCACTTCAGCCCATGGCTCTCCTGATAACTGAAATTGAGAAACCAAAAGCCAATCTCGCAATCCATCTACTTCTGGATCTCCTTTTTCACTCAACCAATTCAATGCAGAGATAAGACCTGGAGAGCGAGGTTCAACACGTATTGCGGCCTCAAGGGAAGCTCCTAATTCTTGCCTGTTTCGACAATCTTCTAAAACACGATTTACTAAAGTTCTTAACTCACGTAAGTGCTCCATATATCCTGACAAAGTATCATCTCGCCAATTCTGTGGGGGCTCAGGCCATCCTCGTTGAAAAACAGAGTCTTCTTTTACAGGATAAGGCAAATTTTGCCATATATCCTCAGCCATGTGACAAAGCACAGGAGAAATTAAAACTGCAAGTCCTTCTATAATATGGGAAAGTACTGTCTGGCAGGATCTTCTTCTTCGATCTGAATGAAAACTTACATACAACCGATCTTTTGCTATATCAAGATAAAAATTCGAAAGGTCAGTCACACAATAATTTTGGAGCAACTGAAAGAATTTATAGAACTCATAATTATTAAATGCCTTGGTTATTTCATCAAAAACTTCTGCTGTTCTATGTAACATCCAGCGATCAAGTAATGGCATATCTTCTATTTGAACTGCATCAACATTTGGATTGAAATCGTGAATATTCCCTAGTAGGTACCTGGAAGTATTCCTTACCTTACGATATACATCTGCCAATTGTTTAAGAATATTTCCACCTATAGGGACATCAACCGAATAATCAACAGAACTCACCCATAATCTCAAAACATCAGCCCCATAAGGAGGATCCTTCTTCTGGTTATTTCCACCCTTAATAATTACCAATGGATCAATAACATTTCCCATTGACTTGCTCATCTTTCGTCCTTTCTCATCAAGCGCAAATCCATGTGTCAAGACCCTTCGATAAGGTGCCTTACCTGAAACTGCTACAGAGGTAAGAAGAGAAGACTGGAACCATCCTCTATGTTGATCTGAGCCTTCTAAATATAAATCTGCAGGAAAATTTAAATCATCTCTTTTGCGTGCTACAGCTGTCCAGCTTGAGCCAGAGTCAAACCATACATCCATAGTATCTGTGCCTTTCTTCCATCTCTTTGCTTGAGATGAATAGCTTGGAGGGAGCAAATCTACTTCCTCTTTTTCCCACCAAATGTCAGATCCATGCTTAGAGATAAGTTCTACTAGGTGAGAAATTGTCTCAGCATTTAATAAAACATCATTACCATCTCTTTCATAAAATACTGGTATTGGAACACCCCAAGTCCTTTGGCGAGAAATACACCAATCCCCTCTGTCATTTACCATTGAGGCAATACGATTTCGACCAGAATGTGGCATCCACTCAACCTCTTCAATTGCATTTAAAGCTTGTTTGCGGAAGCCCTCAACTGAAGCAAACCATTGTTCTGTAGCGCGAAAAATAGTGGGCTTCTTGGTTCTCCAGTCATAAGGGTATCTATGTTCATATAGCTCGTACTTCAAAAGTGAATTTGAGCTTTCCAGAGAATCAATAATGGTCTGATTAGCATCTCTAAGGACATCCAGTCCTTTAAAAGGTCCAGCCTCAGTAGTAAGTATACCCTTCTCATCAACTGGACATAATACAGGCAGCCCATACTTTTTCCCTGTGTTGAAATCATCTACACCATGGCCAGGGGCAGTATGAACTAGGCCAGTACCAGTTTCAGTATTAATATAATCTTCACCAAAAAGCACAGATCCAGTCCTATCAATTAATGGATGTCTATATAAAGTTCCAAAAAGTAATTCTCCTTTGCAGCTACTAAGAACTTCTAACTTAGTACCAAGTTTATGACTAATTTCTCCAACAAGGTCAGTAGCTATTACTAATATTTCATCTGTTTTATAAGCAACAAAAGAATAATCAAGAGACTTATTTACCGAGACAGCCAAATTAGCAGGAAGCGTCCAAGGTGTTGTTGTCCATACAACTACTTTGATTTTTTTCTCGAGCTCAGATTTCTTTGTAGGTAAATCAAGTCCCTGAGAAAGCAACTCATTTCTCAAACTCTCCGGAATTTCTAAAACTGGGAAAGCCACATAAATACTTGGACTAGTATGTCCATCGGGGTATTCAAGCTCTGCCTCTGCAAGTGCAGTTTGAGAACTAGGACTCCAATGCACAGGCTTAAACCCTCTGTATATGTATCCCTTTAAAACCATCGAACCAAACAGTTCTATTTGTGCCGCTTCATATTCTTTTTGAAGCGTTAAATAAGGTTTTTGCCAATCTGCCCATATCCCCCATCGCTGAAAACCAGACATTTGACTTTTCACCTGCTTAAGTGCAAATGCCGCAGCCTTCTTTCTTAGCTTGATAGGAGACAAATTCTTTCGCTGATCCTTATCAATTGATTGAAGAACCTTTAATTCAATTGGAAGTCCATGGCAGTCCCAACCAGGAACAAAACGAACCTTATATCCTTTGAGGATCTTGTATTTATTAATAATGTCTTTTAGGACCTTATTAAGGGCATGTCCCATATGCAGGGCGCCATTTGCATAAGGCGGTCCATCATGAAGAGTAAATATGGGGCCCTTATTGCTTATTCCTAGATCAAAATCAATTCTCTTTTGGCGCCAAAAATCCTGAATTTCAGGTTCTCTAGCGGCAGAATTTGCTCGCATAGAAAAACCTGTCTTCAAAAGATTTAAGGTTTCCTTGTAAGAGGTTCGTGAATCAGCGCCCTGGTCTTTCTCCTTAGTCACTTGAGTGCTGCTGCTGCAGAAGAATTATGAATCCTCAGGCGAGCCCAAGGGACCTTCCGATTCTAATTCCACACTGATTGGTGAATTGTGATTTTGCTGAGATGTAGTGAATCTCGATGGGAATATTGCTAGCGCTTACACCTATGCTGACAGTGACAACAACACTGGCATGCTATCTGGTGGTAAAGCCACACCTCTAGCTGCATCCCTTGATGACATCGGTCCTTCAAATGCCTATGCAATTAGTGCATGGTGGTCACCTTCTGAAACTGGAATTATTCCAACTATCAGTGCTGGCTGGGGTCTCAACACTCATGACGATGATGATGACACTAACTGAGCAATGGAATGGTGGAAGTAAATTCAGGTCTCAAAAACCATCACTGTGACTCCTGCTGGTTTCTGCCTTGCTAATACTTCGGGATTAGGAAACAATGCTTACTTCACCAACTTGTGAAGCGGTAGTTAAGACTACGTTCAGCTTCTAAATAGATTTCATAGGTGAATTCCTAAACCTCTATTTAGCTGAGACCTTCATATCAAAAATTTGATATGAGGATTTTTAATTGAAGAAAGCCAAATCCTTTGCTTTAAGAGTTTGCGCCGCATAGCTTATTCAATTTTTGAAGAGCTTATTATTTCTACTTAAACCATAGTACGGATGATCTAGGTATCTGAGTTTTGAACCAGTGATGTTGTATTTACTAGAATGTAGATCTATATAATAAAGTGATTTAGATTCTAAATTAAACAATTTAGAATAATCAATAACACATCTTGTAAGGACTCCTGGCCCGGTGAGATTGATCAAGGATTTACGAGGATCTTTTTGAACATTATTTTGGTAAAAGGGATATATCTCGCAAATTGAGTTGATAACATTCTCTAGAATTCGATGATTTGCTCTAAATGCAAGCAAACCATTAATTACAGTTCTAGATAATGGCATATTGTGGAGGATGCTTTTGCTGGAGAGCTGCAAAGATTCTAAATCTTGATCAACAGGGAAGAACAATGTGTACTCACTCTCTGAGTCAATATAGCTTAATAAATTCTTAGGAAGCTTCCTAGCTATATCAATATAGAAGCCCCCTTTTTCATATAAGATGCAATATCTAAAGATGTCGGCTTGCATAACACCAAACAAGCACTGATTATAAATATGACTTATTTCGGTTCCTTCCCAAATGCCGGAATTCATATATTTATTTCTTTGGTCTGATGTGTATAAAATGAAATCGACCCCTTTATTCATCTTATGGAATGATGAAATGTTCTTTGCAAACTGAAGCCTAAACTTATTATCTTCCCAGGTTTGATAGCAGACTGAAGGTATAATGCCTGGAGAGGTCTCGAAAGATTTACTCGAAGAAAATGTTTCTACAATAGTCAGAGGATTACGAATCATAAGGTACTTATTCTTCACCCTTGCCGCAAGGCTACGAATTTGTCTTTTCATAATTAGAGAATAAATTTTAAACAAATTTTAATTCCATGCTATGTCGAATTTAATCTAAGCAATGCCTCTTGTGGAGAGCTTGCTAAATAAGAATCTCTACTAAAATCTAATATTTTAATGCCTGAATCATTATGCATGTGATGAGTACCTGTTAATTCAATAAAATATGTAGGGAGATCCTCTGACGAGAACCTCATCATCAATAAGAATTCCAACCCCTAGCATTCTACTGAAATTCCTAGTATTAATTTCGCATTATCTCAACCATTTGTCAATTATTCTTTGACTTTACCCTAAAAAATATTTAGGAGTACTAGAATATATTTTATTGGAATCCCTTCTAAGCTTTGCTGGCTCCTATTCGGAAATTATATTCTCTTATAGCTGATGCAAAAAAAGCCAAGCATCCCTTAAGATATTTTTTCGCCAGAATTATTGTTAAGAATGAGCGACTCTCTAGAAATATAATTATAAATAGGAACAGTTATCTCATTCGATTATCCCAATCAAATATTGCGGTCAACTTCTTTGGGAATGGACAAAAAGAGCGCTTGGAGGAAGAAAACATTATTCGCCAAATTCTTCGCTCCGGTGATACTTATGTTGATGTGGGAGCAAATATTGGAACTTTGTCGCTTTTTTCTAAGTCTTTAGTTGGCAGTCTAGGCAGGGTTTATGCTATAGAAGCTAATAAGACAACTTTTTTTAGATTAAAAGATAACATTGAATTAAACAATGCGGACATTAAAATATACAATTTTATTGTTTCATCGGATTCAAATAATCAAGCATATATTACAAATATGAGCGCAGATGATTGTAACTATGTTGTAGAAGATGATTCATCTGCGCAAAATTCACAGGCGATAAAGACGATTACTTTAGACAAATTGTTGGAAAAAGAATCTTCAATAAGATTACTAAAAATTGATATCGAAGGTTATGAGTATGAGGCTTTGCTGGGCGCCCAAGATACTCTTAAAAAAGTCAAGAATATATACTTAGAACATCATACAGATATGGCTCGAAATGGTATGGAAGATACTTTAGGAATTTATGCCATGCTAAAAAGATATGATTTTCAAATTTTCCCTATCGACTTATTAAATAAAGTTGATTATAGGAGAACAAATGAAGTAGAAAAATCACAATTCGGAAGATTGAATTGTGATTACCTAATTACGGTGAAAAATAACTAGATTTTTCTTAGATTCTTCTCTATATGATTTCTTTATTCTACAATAATTCAGACAATTTTCTGATTACCTATTTAATCGCTTTTCAAGCATTGATCTAGCAGAAGTCGATATAAACCACGTTATGGTGTTTGATTAAAAGCATACAAACTTACGTCTTTAATTTGCAAATACTTAAGGATGGTTCTTTTTCTCCCATCTCTCTTGAATAGCTGAAAGTGCTTTTAAACTGTCGAGTGCCTTGTCATTTTGAGCAACGATTAAACCTGCGAAGTCACACGCTGATTCTGAATAAGAAAGAGTGAAACTTGCATCAGAAACTTTGTAAAAATAACCTCCAATGCAATTTCCGAAACAGGGGACCAAGTGGTATGGAAAGAAGCAGAGAATTCTGAGTCGTTATCAGTCTCATCAAGAGACCAATTAAATATTGTCCATTTAGTTCCCCGGAATCGATTCCACCGTTGGCACCAACCCTCCTTTCCAAGACTTGGGTTCATTCCGCACTATCTCTGCTTTCTTCATCGACAATGTTTCCCTCAGCGCGAACCCATTTTTTTTTGACTTTTGCTTTAGTTCTCCTGGCGCCAGAATGATTGATCAGGTTCCCTCCTAATTTCCGAAGAATCATGTTTAATTCAGAAAAACTATTAGTCCATCTGCCAAGAGTTGCGAGCTTAACTCTCTCATCACCACTTAATTGATTCCAACGATTTTGAGCTACTTCAACCCCAAGCCTGCCAATTAACAGAGAACTAGAAAGAACAGCGAGCATTGGAGCCCCTCCCATTCGATCATTATTAGTAATCAAGACAAGAGCCCAAATAAGAAAAACTGCTCCCCAAGCTGCATCACGGGGCCGACTCAATTCGGTTACAACAAGTGGAAGCAGCATCAATGATGCTCCTATCAACAAAGAAAGGTCTCCGATAAAGATTGCGAGCATTTTGCCCTAAGGTCCTTTCCCATTATGGGGATATTCCAAAATTTTTAAAAAGGTCATAGAGAACCAAAGGGAATCAAATGGGAATTCAAGGTAAAAGGTGTAATGCGGTCGGGGAGACTTGAACTCCCACACCCGAAGATACGAGTACCTAAAACTCGCGCGTCTACCAATTCCGCCACGACCGCAGGTATGTTTAAGCTTAATCGAATCACATTCACTGGTCGAATTTTTAAGGGACTAGTTCTACCTAGCAGGGTCTAAAATCATTGAGGCTCAAGCTCCTCAATAGACATTGGTTTTGTAAGTGGTTGTGATATGGCTATTTTTTCTTGTGAGCATCAGAGGCAATGACCAAGGGACTCTCCAGAAAAAAGTCAACTGAAGTGTCAAGCGCATTGCACTCGATTGCTTACTGGCAAAAAGTCCTACAAAAATACTTAGACCCCCCACCTGCTTGGAATCCAACAGTGGCCTTATTTATAGGAGGTTATTGCTTGGCAGGGCTGACAATCTGGCAATGGTATCAAGGGGTTTGGCCTTTGCCAGTTTTAGTTGGGTTGGCATTTCTCTCCCTTCACATGGAAGGAACAGTTATTCACGATGCTTGCCATAAGGCCGCCCACCCTAATCAATGGATAAATCAAGCTATGGGGCATGGGGCCGCGATATTGCTTGGATTCAGTTTTCCAGTCTTTACAAGAGTTCATCTGCAACATCACTCCCATGTAAATGATCCCAAAAATGACCCTGACCACATAGTCAGCACTTTTGGACCCGTATGGCTAATAGCACCTCGATTTTTCTATCACGAGTATTTCTTCTTTAACCGACGCCTTTGGCGCAAATTTGAATTATTACAATGGGGCATTGAAAGGGGATTATTTATTGCAATCATAATTGCAGGAATTAAATATAACTTTATGAACGTTATATATAATCTTTGGTTTGGCCCTGCCTTAATGGTTGGAGTCACTCTAGGGATATTCTTTGACTATCTTCCTCATCGGCCATTCCTCTCAAGAAACCGCTGGACAAATGCAAGAGTTTATCCAAGTAGATTAATGAATCTATTGATAATGGGTCAAAATTACCACCTTGTTCATCACCTTTGGCCATCAATTCCTTGGTTTGAGTACCAACCAGCATATCAAGCAGCTAAGCCCTTACTAGACGCGAAAGGATCACCACAAAGAATGGGAATTTTTGAAAGTCGCTCAGACAGCCTTAATTTCTTGTACGACGTGCTTATAGGGATCCGAAGTCACAAAAAGCGAAGAAGTAAAATGAGACCAATTGCAAAATTCCTTCCAACAATCAGATTAAAGCGTCAATGGATAGGCTTGCTACACCGCACTGCTGTTATACCAAATTATAGTAGAAAACCATAGTTTAATCTTCCGATAGAATCTTTGGAACTCTAAAGAATTCACCTTCTCTTTGAGGGCCTAACTCTAAAATCTCCTTACGGACCTTAGTTCCAAAAACAACATCTTCTCTAGTTACATTTATAACTTCAACGGCTCTTGTTGTAGGCTCAACTCCCTGAGTATCAATCTTCTGAAGTTGAGCTACATAGTCAAGAATTTTTTCTAATTGTGATGTATAAGTTTCTATTTTTTCTGGTTGTAAGTCCAACCTAGAAAGAATAGCTACTTTTTTGACATCTTCAGCTGTGATCTTGCTCATGATTTAGTAAGAAAAGTTTCCAGATCTTGGCTTAATGCCTTTGCAGCCCTTTCAAGGAGTAAAGCTCCATGTTCAGCTCTAGCTAAAAAAGGGTCTGAACCCATCCGTCCATCAGGATAACGTCTTTTAAAATCTTCAAAACCATGAATAGGGCCAACTAAAGCAGGCTCTGGAAGTTCGTGTTGTTTTTTAATAAGGCTTGGTTCTAAATGAAGGGTAAGAGAGATTTCACTAGGAGTCGCATGCTGGCCTTCTCTATCCCCATAAAGATTTCTGGCTTCAGTAAATACAGTAGGGGTCATGAACCAATTGGCTAATTTGCATCTTAATGTTGAGGCAACAGGGATTCCTAAATTCACGGCCGTCCCATATACCTCTGCAAACGCAGCTTTAGCTGTAGCAATATTCCCCCCGTGTCCATTCAAAACATATATCCGTTCAAATCCATTTCTTGCAAGAGAAAGCACAAGATCATGAATTACTTTCAATAAAGTCTGAGGCTGAAGACTCATCGTCCCAGGAAAACCCAAATGATGCTCTGCCATGCCATATGCAAGTGTTGGCGCAACAAAGACTCCTGTCCGCCTTCCAATCTCTATTGCAACGGCTTCAGCAGTTAAAGCATCAGTACCTATTGCCCCTGTTGGTCCATGTTGCTCTGTTGATCCAATTGGGAGAATTATTCCCTTACATAGCTTGAGGTATTTCTCAACTTCAGGCCAAGTGGCAATAGCAAGGCGAATTGAATCAGAATTATTTACTGGGCCTGGCAGCTTAGAAATCATTAGCTCAAATAGTCAAAGAAGCATGTGTCAAAGTTTGGGTGGGTATGAACCTGAAGTAGTAGAGATGAAGACAAGTCCATAAAATACAAAGTAGATGCTTAGCTTGCCAACATAAACAGCTTATAGATAAGCAACCTACATAAGGCCCTTATCAACTGATCCAAAGAAATCCTCAGTCAATAAATGACTCTCGAAACAAAAAGCTGCGAAAGCATTATTTTAGAAAATAAGGTTTTGCCGATTTCTTTTTTTGAAAGGCCTGCCGAAATCGTTGCTCCAGAGTTAATCGGGTGCAAACTTGTTAGGCGAAAAGAAAATGGACAACTCCTTTGGGGAGTAATTGTAGAAACAGAAGCATATTCTCAATCAGAACCAGCATGTCATGGTTACCATCGCAGAAGTCGAAGCAACGAAACCCTCTTCAAAAATGCAGGTTGTTTATATGTATATCTGACATATGGTATCTACCATTGCGTCAATGTAGTCACTGGTCGCTCTAATTGGGCTAATGGAGTACTTTTACGGGCCATTGCATTGCCCAATCAGAGCGAAAGAATTGCTGCTGGGCCAGCTTTATTAGCAAAGCATTTTGGTTTAAACCTATCTCATGACAGTTTGCGTTTAACAAGAGAAAATAATTTATGGATCTCATCACCTTCTCCCGCTAATGAACAGCCAAAAACAATAGTGAAAACAACAAGAATCGGCATCTCCAAAGCTAAAGAATTACCATGGCGATGGTATTTAAAGGATAGTCGGAGTGTTAGTAGGCGTGCTAAAGGCGACCGTTGCCCCTCAAAGAGTCAGGCATGGAAACCTAATTCGAAGGAATTCTCATGACTGGATGGACACACCGTCATTTAATTGACTTAGCTTGCTTCTCGATAGATGACTACCAAGAAGTACTTGCATTAGCTCATAGATTTAGAGCTCTGCCTGTAACGGGGACACGCAAATTACCAGCTCTGCAAGGGCGTCTTATAGCAACTTTATTTTTCGAGCCCAGCACTAGAACCAGAAGTAGCTTTGAACTTGCCGCCAAAAGCCTTTCAGCAGATGTCCAAAGCTTCACTCCATCAAATAGCTCGATTGGGAAAGGGGAAACAATTCTGGATACTGCTCTTACTTACGTTGCGATGGGAGCAGATGTACTTGTAGTTCGACATAAGTCAACTAATGTTCCTGCGCAATTAGCTTATGAACTTGAAAAAGCTGGAGAAACAACCTCTGTCTTAAATGGAGGGGATGGTCTACATAGCCATCCGAGCCAAGGGCTTTTGGATTTATACACTTTGGCAAGATATTTTGAACCTGAAAATCCTTCTACAGATGCCTTGAAAGGGAAAAAAATTACAATTATTGGAGACATCTTGCATTCTCGAGTGGCTCGTTCAAACCTTTGGGCATTAACAGCTTGCGGAGCAGATGTTGTGCTTTGTGGGCCTCCTAGCTTGCTCCCAGAAGAATTCAAAGAATTTGTTTCAGCTCCACCCCCAGGAATAGAAAAGGATCCTATTCCTAAACGAGGTAAGATATACATCACCAGAAAACTTTCAGAAGCTTTGCAAGATGCAGATGCAGTAATGACACTCCGATTGCAACAAGAGAGAATGCAAGAAAACTTACTTTCAGATACAAATAGGTACCACCAAGACTATGGCTTATCTCACCAGTCTCTTAAAATATGTGGCAAAAATGTTCCTGTTTTGCACCCTGGCCCAGTTAATAGAGGAGTAGAAATGAGTGGAGATTTATTAAATGATCGCTCGACTTGCTTAGTAGAAGAACAAGTAAAAAATGGCATTCCAGTTCGCATGGCACTTTTATACTTGATCTCTGCAATATAACTAATTTCCGAACAAAACTGAACTTAGATAAGTCTAAATATCTTACAGAAAGTCGCAATTCCTAAGACATATAATCAATTGGATTATAACAATTTAAATCCTTCCAACAGAAGGCCATAGAGAAGGCCAATACGCCCAATATCAAGTATTTGTCTTGATATTGAACCATGCTTCTCCTTTGGCCATGTCCTTCTTAATCTAACCATTATCTCTAATATCAAAACTGTAAAGAATGCGCCTATAGGATCCATTAAAGCCAAAACTCCATTAATCATTCCTATAGAGCTTCCGATTAAAAAAGTTGAAAAAAGAACTATCAAAAGTAATGAACCTCGTCGCCAAGGATTAAAAGCCCATGATTCCAACCTTTCCGAAGCGAGACCAAAACTCCTATATAGACCTGTGTATTGCAGCTTCTTAGTCATAAAAGGAAAATTTCAAATGATTGTTTTTCTTTATACCTACTTACATGGTTAAAAAATCAATTCGCCTCAGCCTTTGCTTTTTTAGCCGCCTTACCCTCAAGCAATTCAAGAAGTGCTTCCATCTGGGCCATCACTCCTCTGATCTCACCCCCTTCGGGTAAAAGCCCATCTTCAAGAACACCTTGATGCATCTCACGGAGTTCTTGCCTGATATATCTCAGGTGGCTTACCACCTGTTCACGTTTCGACTGGGACATAAAAAGAGATTGATCAATTAATCATTGTTTTCAAGCCATGAATCCTTAAAAGCAGGACGCTGAGTATTCACGAAGGCGACTGCTAAAGAGATCAGTCCAAAAGTAAAAAGTGCTATTGGGCGTTCATGAACACTCAAAGCTACTACTCCTGCAAGGGAAAACAAGGATAGGCTTCTTGTATGAGCTTTTAGCAGGTTCCTATATCTCATGTTTCTTATTGTCTACCCATTCACACATCAAGAACAATAAAAAGACCTATTCTTAATCCCGTTATAGAGAATAAAAAAGCCCGTAAAAGATTCGCGAAAGCCAAAACAAACTCAAAAGTGGAGAATAGGGGATTCGAACCCCTGACCTCTGCGGTGCGATCACAGCGCTCTACCAGCTGAGCTAATTCCCCTATTAGCAGAAACCTAGCTTGGAGTCAGAATGAAATGCCTGCAACAGCCTGGCAACATCCATGGAGAATCCCAAAGCCTTGCTAGACAAAGACTCACCAATAATCACTGATGAGCTCGTACAGAACTTTGATGATGATTCTGTCGCAGTATTGGCTAAAAGGTTGGAAGACGATGACTATCCAACTCCCTTTGATGGATTAGACGACTGGCATCTATTAAGGGCAATTGCCATTCATAGGCCAGAGCTAGTACAGCCCTACCTTCACCTTGTAGACCAGGAACCTTTCGATGAAGACTAAAGATATAAAACCCCTAAAAGGAAAACGACTGTTAGTTGCTGTAACTGGAAGTATCGCAGCAGTAAAGACACCTTTGCTAGTAAGCAAATTAATCAAGGCTGGTGCAGAAGTTAAGTGTGTAATCACACCAAGTGCAGCAAAGTTAATAAGCCCTATTTCCCTTGGGTGTTTAAGCAGGAATAAGTGTTACCAAGAATCAGATCAATGGAGTCAAAAAGAACCAAGACCTTTGCATATTTCATTAGCTGATTGGGCAGATTTAATAATCGTCGCTCCCCTTAGTGCAACAACACTAGGGAAATGGTCTCAGGGAATAGCAGAAGGACTTCTAGCCAGTATTTTAATAGCTTTTGAGAAGCCAATCATTGCTGCGGCAGCAATGAATACAGGGATGTGGTCCAATAATGCGGTTCAAAAAAACTGGCAATTTATAAAAAGCTATCCAAATGTAATCGGCCTATCCCCTGCCTCGGGCCTTCTGGCATGTGATCGAACAGGAGAAGGGCGCATGATCACTAATTCACTAATCGAGATAGCTATAGAAAGTGCTTTTATACAAATGAATTCTCAAGGGATTATAAAAAAAGATTGGAAAGGTTTAAAACTTTTAGCCACTTCTGGACCTACCGAAGAAAATCTAGATGCTGCAAGACTTCTTACCAATAGAAGTAGTGGAAAAATGGGAGTCCTTTTAGCTCAAGCCGCAAAACTACGTGGTGCTGAAGTGGATCTAATCCATGGCCCACTACGTTTACCAGAAGGCTGGCTAGAAGGCTTAAACACATACGAAATCAAATCTGCATCTGAAATGCAATCTGAACTTTCCAAGCTTCAGCATGACGCTGATGCTATTGCCATGGCTGCTGCTGTAGGAGATCTACGCCATCAGGGAAAACTACAAACTGAAAAACTTAAAAAGGATGAACTTGTCGAAACAATAAAAAAAAATTTAGTAAAGGTTCCTGACCTTTTAGCGGAAATAGCTTCTAAAAAGCCTGATCGCCAAGTGATCCTAGGCTTTTCAGCCCTAACAGGAGAGGATCTCAACATTCAACAATTAGGGGAAGCCAAACGATCTAGCAAAAATTGCGATCTGCTTTTTGCAAATCCAATTGACAGATCTGATCAAGGCTTTGAAGTCGATACAAATGGAGGGTGGCTTATTGGCAAAAAAGGAATGGTTACAGCAATGCCAGTAACAACAAAACTGGAACTTGCTCACAAGCTCCTAGATGCATTGATAAATATCCACCGAGAGAATCACGACATCGGCCAGGGGGGATCGCTCTCCTGAAGCATTTGAAGCCTTTAAAAGCTCATTTCACCCATACAGGCTCTCCAAGGAGCAGAAATAATGAAGAGAAATGAACGATTAAACGGCTGATTTATAAAATTAAGTTTCTAGAGCATAGAGAGATTTTTGATCCAATCGGTTTGACCTCAAAGTGCCCGCAAGCAAGTATTTAGAGTCAATTTGAGTCAATCAGAAGGGCCAATAATGGACCTTTTGCTAAGCGACGGGTTGTTGAGAGCTGCTAAATGCGGACGTTAACTGCTATTTACCCCCTGTAAGATCCAAGCTGCCCCATAGGGCGGTTAATACTCCGCAGTCATCTGCCATTAGGCTTCCTCTCATGCCATTACGTCCTCTGCTGGCCCTGGTGCTGGCTTTCTGTCTCACCTTTATAACTGCCCCCAGCAGTGCATCTGCCGCATTCGTTCTTGGGAACGAAAGGGGTAATTCAGATTTTGGCGACATAGTTAATAGTGGCCAGGCCAACAATTGCCCAGTCATTAAGTCTGGATCTGAAGGTTCCATCAATGCCGATGGAAAGTTCAGCGACTTATGCCTTCAGCCAACAGAGATCTTTGTCAAGGTTGCTGGCAGTAAGCGTAGGCAAGCTGAATTTGTCCCAGCCAAAATCATCAGTCCAGCTACAAACACTTCCATTGACCAGGTCTATGGAGACCTCTCAGGTGGAAAGTTCGCTGCACAAGGTGGTATTGATTTCGCGTTGATTACTGTTCTCGCTCCTAATAGCGAAGAGTTCCCATTGGTCTTCTCAGTCAAAGACATGGTCGCTGATGGAGGCAAATCAATTTCTCCTGGTGCAGAATTCACTGGCTCAACACTCACTCCTAGCTACCGCACTGGTGATTTCCTTGACCCCAAAAGCAGGGCAAAAGATACTGGTGTCGACTATGCACAAGGTCTTGTTGCCTTAGGTGGTGACGATGAAGATCTAGCCAAAGAAAACATCAAGAGAGATCTCACCGGTAATGGCACAATCACACTCTCAATTGAAAGTGTTGACACAGCCACTAACGAATTTGCAGGGTCTTTCGTAGCGATTCAGCCTTCTGATAATGACCTTGGATCAAGAGACCCAGTAGATGTCAAGATCACTGGAAACCTTTATGGCCGTAAATCCTGATTAAGCCACAGGTATCTGCCTGTTGCATCCAATGATCCATTAAGAAAGGGGGCTTAGGCCCCCTTTCTTAATGGTCCAATCCAAAAATTAAAAGCTCTGAATCTGGGAGAATTTCCTAGAGAAATCCAAAGATCAATATGATCACTCAGTCACCTGACGCCAATAACTCTAAAGGAGTAATTTCGCCATACGGAGGAACTCTTGTTGACCTAATGGTTCCTTCTGAAGAGAAACAAGGAGTCAAGGAAAAAGCAACAAAAACAATTGAATGCTCAGATCGAAATGCCTGCGATATTGAATTGCTTGTGATAGGAGGATTCTCTCCAGAAAGAGGGTTCATGCTGAAAGATGATTACGATGCAGTGGTTAGTGGAAATAGGACTTCAACAGGTTATTTATTTGGGCTCCCAGTAGTAATGGATACGGATAGGGAAGATATAGCTGCGGGTGATCGAGTCCTATTGACCTATAAGAACCAAGATCTGGCATTACTTCATGTAGAAGAGAAATGGGAGCCCGACAAAGTCATAGAAGCGAAGGGTTGCTATGGAACAACTTCCCTTGAGCATCCGGCAGTAAGAATGATCGCTACTGAGCGTAAACGCTTCTATTTAGGAGGAGGACTAGAAGGGTTGGAACTGCCAAAAAGGGTTTTCCCTTGTAAAACCCCGGCTGAAGTAAGGACTGAATTACCCGCAGGTGAAGATGTTGTTGCCTTCCAATGTCGCAATCCAATTCACCGTGCACACTACGAATTATTTACCAGAGCACTGCATGCAAACAATGTCAGCGAGAACGCAGTTGTCCTAGTTCACCCTACATGTGGTCCAACTCAACAAGATGATATTCCTGGCTCTATTAGATTCCAAACTTATGAGCGACTGGCTAAAGAGGTAAACAATCCTCGTATTCGCTGGTCATACCTTCCTTATGCGATGCACATGGCAGGGCCTAGAGAGGCTCTTCAGCACATGATCATAAGAAGGAACTATGGATGTACTCATTTCATAATTGGGCGCGATATGGCCGGATGCAAATCATCCCTAACTGGTGATGATTTTTATGGACCTTATGAGGCCCAAAACTTTGCTCGAGATTGCGCTTCAGAACTAACAATGGAAACTGTCCCCTCCCTGAATCTTGTTTTCACAGAGGAAGAGGGCTATGTAACGGCAGAACATGCTGAGGCCCGTGGTCTTCACGTAAGGAAACTGAGTGGAACACAATTCAGGAAAATGCTTCGAAATGGAGAGGAAATACCTGAATGGTTTGCCTTCCGAAGCGTGGTTGATGTATTGAGAAACGCGTAATGGACCTAAATCCTATTAACATCGCTTAATTAGTAGCAACAGAACCTTGAACAAGCGCTGGCGAAATGTAGGAATCTATGTGTTCCTTGTAGTGGCTGTAATGGTTGTAGGGACCGCTCTCTTAGAGAGTCCCAATCAATCAGCAGCAACAAGAACACTCCGATATAGCGATTTTGTAGAAGCTGTCCAAGAGAATCAAGTCAGTCGAGTATTACTCTCTCCTGACCAAGGAACAGCTCAGATAGTTGAAAGTGATGGAAGTCGTGCAGAAGTAAACCTTGCACCTGACAAAGACCTCTTAAACCTTCTCACGGAACACAATGTTGATATTGCAGTCCAACCAACTCAACAACCAAGTCCCTGGCAACAAGCAGCAAGTAGTTTAATTTTTCCAATTCTACTTTTAGGTGGATTGTTTTTTCTCTTCCGAAGAGCGCAAGGAGGAGGTGGCGGAAACCCCGCAATGAATTTCGGGAAAAGCAAAGCAAGGCTTCAAATGGAACCTTCTACCCAAGTCACTTTTGGCGATGTTGCAGGAATTGAGGGTGCGAAACTTGAACTAACCGAAGTAGTTGACTTTCTAAAGAACCCTGATCGGTTTACAGCAGTAGGGGCAAAGATCCCCAAGGGTGTTCTTCTTGTAGGGCCTCCTGGTACTGGTAAAACCCTTCTTGCTAAAGCAGTAGCTGGAGAAGCAGCTGTTCCCTTTTTCTCGATATCTGGTTCTGAATTCGTCGAGATGTTTGTAGGTGTTGGAGCAAGTCGAGTTAGAGACCTTTTTGAGCAAGCCAAAAAGAATGCTCCATGCATTGTCTTCATTGACGAAATCGATGCAGTCGGTCGACAAAGAGGAGCTGGACTCGGCGGAGGCAATGATGAAAGAGAACAAACCCTTAACCAACTACTCACAGAAATGGATGGTTTTGAGGGAAACACAGGCATCATCATTGTTGCTGCAACCAATAGACCTGATGTGCTAGATGCAGCTTTAATGAGACCTGGTCGTTTTGATAGGCAAGTTGTAGTAGACCGCCCCGATTACATGGGCCGATTACAAATTCTCAAGGTTCATGCTCGTGACAAAACCCTTTCCAAAGATGTTGATTTAGACAAAGTCGCGAGAAGAACACCGGGGTTTACAGGTGCTGATCTTGCAAACTTGCTTAACGAAGCTGCAATCCTCGCTGCAAGAAGAGAGTTGTCAGAGGTAAGCAACGACGAAGTCAGCGATGCAATTGAGCGAGTGATGGCTGGTCCAGAGAAAAAGGACAGGGTAATGAGTGAAAGGCGTAAACGGCTTGTCGCATATCACGAAGCAGGTCATGCATTAGTAGGAGCCTTGATGCCTGATTATGACCCAGTTCAGAAGATATCCATTATCCCTAGAGGACAGGCCGGTGGTCTTACATTTTTCACACCGAGTGAAGAAAGGATGGAATCAGGTCTTTACTCAAGGGCTTATCTTCAAAACCAAATGGCAGTTGCGCTAGGAGGACGAGTCGCAGAAGAAATTGTTTATGGAGAAGACGAAGTTACTACAGGTGCATCAAATGATCTACAACAAGTAGCTCAAGTTGCACGCCAAATGGTTACTCGCTTTGGAATGAGCGAAAAATTGGGTCCGGTAGCACTTGGCCGTTCCCAAGGTGGAATGTTCCTAGGCAGAGACATTGCCGCAGAAAGAGATTTCTCAGAAGACACTGCAGCAACAATCGATGCAGAGGTCTCTGAGTTAGTAGATGTCGCATATAGACGTGCAACCAAAGTTCTTACTGATAACCGCTCGGTTCTCGACGAATTAGCTGAAATGCTTGTCGAGCAAGAAACCGTTGACACAGAAGGTCTTCAAGATCTTCTTATACGTCGTGAAGTACGAATTGCCGAATACGTCTGACCAGGCCAAAAAGAATTCTTTTCTAGAGAAGGAAGATGCCTTTTTAAGGTCGCTAGTGAATCTTCCCCTTATAGTAGTACTAAGACCAAACGAAAGTGATCTGGCTCCTGATCACTATTCATCAGAGAAGCTATTTTTCTTACTCAACCAGCTAAAAAAAGTTGGAGTTGTAAACCTAGAGATCGCTTGGTCTGAACACCCAGGGTGGAGAACGCTAATAGAAAAAATCCAATTGAACTTCCCAAGCTTCCTCTTGGGGGCAGCCTCAGTGAGTAGTGAAAAAGCTTTAAGTCAAGTCCAGAGCCTCGACCTTGCCTACGCAATGACCCCTTTCTGGGATCTAAATCTCCAGAAAAAAGCACTAGCTTCAAATCAAATACTGATACCAGGTGTTTTATCTCCAACAGAAATTCGCCAAGCTTGTAACTTTGGCTGCAGAATTATCAAGCTTTTTCCAGCATCTGCTTTAGGAGTTAATTATTTGTCTCAATTACAAGTCCCTTTTACCTCTTTGCCATTTGTGATTGCCGCGGGTGGACTTGAAGTTAATAGCGCAACTTGCTGGCTATCAAAGGGATATGGAGCAATAGTACTAGGGAGAGGACTCATGAAAAATGGTGTGATCGACCCTGAATTAGAAGGATTAATCACAGCGTTAAGTAAGCAAAATTGACTCCGACTTTCGGTCGACATGCTCATGAGATGCTACATATGAAATAGATGTAATTTCATCAATGTCTCAGCTAACCATCAAAGTGAGTGCAAAGGCAGATGCCATGATCGCTCAACTTCAAAAAGAAATCTTCAATCGTCGTCGCAAAAAAGTAACTGCTCAAGGCGTCATTGAAACACTTGTTGAAAGTGGCGCCAAGTCTCAATCAGACAAAAGATTTGCTACTTCCTGGAAAAATCTCATTAAGGATATTGAAAAGGCCGCGAAGCTGTCAGAGGTACATGGCAACAAGCCATCTAACATCAGTGCAGAAGAATGGGCTCTAATTCTTGCTCATCGCAACCGCACAGGTTCAGCTGCTAAAAAAGCTCCTGCAAAGAAAGCGGCAAAAGCTCCAAAGATTAAAGCTACAAAAAAAGCTTCTACAACTAAAAAAGTAATCAAAAAAGCAGTTGCAAAAAAAGCTCCTGTCAAAGAAACTTCCGCCAACTCAGCAGCTCCAAGAAGAGCTAGGCGTGCAAGAAGGGTTGCCACTGCACAAACCAAGTAAAACAAAGCCTATAGTCAGACCGTAAAAGCGGCTAGAGAGGTGCAATGCCTCTCACTGACCTTTTCCTAAAATCTTTCAAAGGCTTCACTTGAGTTAATAGAGATGCCAACTGATTGAGACTGAATCTGAAGATATATACACCTCGCCAACCCACTGGATATAAGCCTGAACTAACTCCGATTATTAAAAACTCACCAAAGAGAGCATTGACCCTGTTGTCGTAGCAAGTGATCAGCCAAAGTAATCGCCACCATAGCTTCTACCATTGGAACAGCTCTTGGCAAAACACAAGGGTCATGGCGCCCCTTCCCACTGAGTGTTATTGAATTACCAAAAGCATCAACTGTTTGTTGATCTTTTCTAATTGTTGCCGTTGGCTTAAAAGCAACTCTAATCAAGATTGCCTCCCCATTTGTTATTCCGCCTTGAATACCACCAGAATTATTAGTAGCCGTTTTCAATCGATCATCACTACTGGGAACGAAGAGATCATTATGTTCACTCCCCTTAGAAAAAGTCCCTGCAAAGCCTGACCCAACTTCAAAACCCTTTGTAGCAGGTAATGACATTACTGACTTTGCTAAATCTGCCTCTAACTTGTCAAACACAGGCATACCTACTCCAACAGGAGGCCTATTTACAACGCACTCAATAACTCCTCCACAAGAATCTCCCTCACGGCTTATAGCCTCGATACGTTCAATCATCTGCTTAGCAACACCAGGATTAGGGCAACGAACAATATTGGCCTCAATGTCACCAAGGGAAACTTTATTAGGATTAATCTCGGCCTCTATTGTGTGAATTCTCTTCACCCATGCAAGCACTTCAGTTCCAGACACTTTGGCAAGTAGTTGCTTAGCGATAGCACCAGCAGCAACACGAGCGATTGTTTCTCTAGCGGAAGCTCTCCCCCCACCACTACCAGCCTGAATTCCATACTTGGCTTGATAGGTTGCATCAGCATGTGAAGGCCTGAAGCCCTTATTCATCTCTTGATAGTCTCCTGGACGCTGATCCTTATTCCGAACCATCATTGCAATAGGTGTCCCAAGGGTCTTGTTATCTTTCAGACCGCTAAGAACCTCTAACTTGTCATCTTCTTTTCTAGGAGTTGTAATTTTGCTTTGCCCAGGCTTTCGCCTATCAAGTTCTGCCTGTATCTGATCTAAATCAAGTTCTAGTCGAGGTGGGCAACCCTCCACAATCACGCCAACGGCCCCCCCATGAGACTCCCCAAATGTACTTATTCGAAAAAGTCCTCCAAAAGTACTACCCATAAAAAT
>QCGE01000004.1 GCA_003278195.1 Prochlorococcus sp. AG-363-P08 | reverse complement strand
CAGTTATGGCCCAGTCCCTTCCCGAAGGTTACCAGGATTGCTTCCTATGCCTTTTAATAGCACAGGGATCAAAGACCTGTTTTGTGTAGGTGATTCATGTTTCCCAGGTCAAGGCCTTAATGCAGTCGCATTTAGTGGGTTTGCTTGCGCACATCGAATTGGTTCACAGTTAGGAATAAACCTTTGGTCTTTACCTAAATGAATCTAGCTTTGAAAGTATTTATAACTGCCTAAATGGTTTTTCTTTAATTTAAATTTTCCAAAGTGAATCGATACCCTTGCTGTCTAACTGTTGTTATCCCTCCACCTTCTCCTAAGCCAGCTTGTTCGAGTTTGCGTCGAAGAGTTAATACTTGAGTATCTACAGATCTAGGCCCTCCACTAAATGGCGGCCAAGCCAGTCGTAAAAGCTCTTGCCTTGTTCTCACCATTCCAGGAGGCATCAAAAGTGCACATAAGAGGGCAAATTCTCTTGGACTGAGCTCAACAGGTTTATCTTGTAGCGTTACTTGTCTAAGTAGTAAGTGCACTTCAAGAGGACCCACAGTTACTCTTTCTTGTAGTCCTGCTCGACCTCGTTTAAGAAGTGTTCTGCAGCGCGCAGCTAGTTCCTCTAGTCCAAAGGGTTTGCGCATAACGTCATCAGCCCCTTCATCAAGTAAGTCCACTAGGGCATCTGAGCCTTCTCTCGCGGTTAGGACAATTACTGGACATCCAAGTTTTTTGGGCAAGTCGAAGAGCTGAACTCTTCTCAATCAACTCAGCGCTAACAAGTAGATCAGGTGTTTGTTCTCTACAGAGGTCAATCGCTTCATCTGTAGAGCCCACAGCAGCAGTTAGATGACCGTCTTGGCGCAATCGTTGCACAAGAACAGTCCTAAGTGTTGGGTGCGGCTCCACAACGAGAACCTTTGCAGGATCTTCTGGTGTGGCCTGCATTGAGTTAGCTTCCATCGAGTGCGAAGCAGTTTGCTCCATTGAGGGGAGTTTTAGGGAACTTGAGGCCACTTGAAAAAACTGTTGCACCTAAGCTAACCAAAAGAAATGCCAAGCTGGTGTTACAGGCCGATTTAACAGAAAAAGATGACATCTCTTGAAAACCCTCAATCCATACGTCATTTCCAATCTCTCTGTGATGCTTGTCAAGAGTTAACTAGTCGAAATCACAGCCCTTCAGAACTGCGTTTATATGCTGATGGATATCTTCATGCTCTCAGGAAATGTGAGCAACTAGAAGCACAGGAGCTTGCGAGACTTGAAAAGATTGTTGAAAGATGGATTCTTGATCCCTCAAGCTTTATTGGTCCTGATGGTGACATTGGAAACCTTTTTCATAAGAAGGAGGTGGAGTGGTAAAAAGGGACAGTATTAATGAACTAAGAAGCAAGTGCGATTTCAAGTTTTTCTTTAAGTTCACCCGTGTTGTACATCTCTATAAGGATGTCTGATCCCCCTATAAACTCTCCCTTTACATAAACCTGAGGAATTGTTGGCCAACTTGAATATTCTTTTATTCCTTGCCTTATCTCTTCATCAGAAAGAACATCAAAAGTCTCAAAGTTGATACCCAAAGCATTCAAAATTTGCACAACATTGTTTGAAAAGCCACATTGCGGCATTAATTTTGTCCCTTTCATAAAGACGATAATTGGACTGGCATTGATCAGTGACTCAATACGCTTAGTTGTCTTTGGTTCCATAGGGTGATTGGGTTTAAAGGCTTTTTATTAGGGAGTTGAGGTTGTTAGGGCTAAAGCATGAATTTCTTCATTTGCTAGCTCTTTGTTTAAGGCCTGGTATACCAACTGATGTTGGCGGATTCTTGAGAGGCCTTTGAATGCATTGGAAATGACACTTACTTGTAAGTGATCACCAGTCCCATTTAGGTCCTCAACAATAACCTCAGCATCGGGCAAGACTTGTTGAATTGCATTGCTGACATCAGTTGAATTAGGCATTTAGATTGAATTCTTTATGAGGCTTGGTGTTTATTTGAAGAAAATAGAAGTTTTTATCTAAAGGAACTTCTATTTGCTGCAGCATAGGGAGTCTCAACAAATCCTAATTCCAGCAGCCCTTGATAAGCCTTTTGCCCTTCAGGCTTTGCAGGAGTCATTAGCTTTATTACCTCGACTAAAACAGGAACTGCCACTTCCGGTTGGTTTTGACGTCGGAAAACTGCTGCAAGTCTTAAATTTGTTTTTGCAAGCAGTTTCAAGGCGTTTCGTCCTTTCGTATCCATCTCTCTAGGTATACGAGCATCTAGACCACGAAATGATCCACTTAGATCTCGATAGAAGGCGAGAAGTTGCTTGGATGCTTTTCGAGCTTTGTCATAGGAACTTTTAGCTTCTTCTAGCTTTCCGGACGCAGCGGCACTATCTCCTTGATTGATCAAAGCTTCAACTGCAGCTGAATTAAAACCACTGCTTTGTTGGGCGAGTACTTTTTGGTTGGATAAGCGATTTTTTTCTGCAAGAGCCTGTGAGGGAGCAAAAGCCATCCCCAATAGCAGGGCAAAGATAGTCATCCGTATGCGTCGTCGCATTAATGGATAGCGCAAGATTCCAGAACTTTATGCGATTTCTATAGTCGACCGACTGCTTTTAGGGCAGCTTGTTCAGCTGCATGCATGCTCATAGATAAATTTCTGTTGAATTCTTCTGAAGCATTTTTTCCAGACACAAGTAACTGCAAAGGCTTTCCGAAACAGAGTGCGGCATGTCCAAACGGTTTAGGCACTGGTTCGCTATATCCAATCCCAATAGGAATTACAGGGATATGAACTCCTTTCCTTTGAGCAAGTTGAACTAATCTTGCCAATCCTGGTCGGAGAATTATTGGCTCATCATTGCGTCTTATATGGCCTTCAGGGAATACAACCAGTTGTTGATTGTTTGTCATGAGATCTATTGCATAACGCAAGCAAGCCAATGATGGTTTGCTTTGGTCTACGGGAAAACAGCCCAGTCTTTGTAAAAACCAACCTTGTATTCCAACCATTTCTGTAACAGTGACCATGAACCTACAATCTCGACCAGTAACTCTTCTGCCAGCTGCCATTGGAAGCATAAGGGCATCCCAACGAGCACGGTGAGTGGGTGCAAGTACGACGGGACCATAGTTTGGAAGGAATTCTTCGCCTAAGACAGTTGTTTTTTTGAAAAAATTTTTCAGAACAACATCCTGAGTCAAAATCATTGCCAGTGGACCCCAAAAGGGGTCAACACCCTGACACAACTGTTTTTCCCTTTTAAATAGGGCCGAGGGCACCTTTTTGCGATTCCACTTTTACGAACTTAGAGCTCAAGAGGCTCTTGAGGCTGGATTAGTTGGCAGTTGGTTTTGCGTCTAGCTGGCCAACTTCATGTAATAAACGAATTCTTAACTAAACTCGAGCTAATTCTTTGATGTCATGGCAAGCCTAGGGGTCAACATTGATCACATTGCGAATGTTCGTCAGGCTCGCCAAACAGTTGAGCCAGATCCAGTAACGATGGCTCTACTTGCTGAGCTTGGAGGTGCAGATGGAATAACAATTCATCTTAGAGAGGATAGAAGGCATATTCAGGAACGTGATCTAAGGCTTCTCAGAGAGACTGTTAGGACTCGTCTAAACCTAGAAATGGCTGCGACTAAAGAGATGCTTTCTATAGCATTAAAATATCATCCAGATATGGTTACTTTGGTTCCTGAAAGAAGAGAAGAAGTTACTACTGAAGGAGGCTTAGATGTTGTCTCACAGCAGTCTGAGCTAAAGACAATAATTCAAAACTTGCATTCAGAATCAATACCAGTGAGTTTATTTGTAGATCCAATCTCAACTCAGCTGGAAACCAGTTCCCATGTTGGTGCTGATTGGGTTGAATTACATACGGGCGCTTATGCAGAAGCAGCTTTTGGCAGTCAGAAATATCAGCTTTCACGCTTGGTTGAGGCTTCTTTTAGATCTAAAAATCTAGGCCTTAGAGTTAATGCAGGCCATGGATTGACATACCAGAATGTAGAGGCAGTTGCTAGAATTGATGGTATTGAAGAGTTAAATATTGGACATACAATTATTGCCCGATCCTTAGCAGTTGGTCTTAAAGAAGCTGTTCATGAGATGAAAGAATTGATAAAGAATCCAAGAAATGAAGAATGTTTTGGACTTAGTAAATTTTCTATTGCTTAAGTTAAATGGAACAATTTGCTAAATTTTTAAAATCTGATCACTTACCCCAAGAGAAACGTAATATTGAGAAAAATATATATGCCTTTCCCTCCTTTTTTTTTATAGCAGTTCTCTTCTTAAAAAAAAATGAATTGATTTTAAATAACCAGTTCCTTTCTCTACATTTTCTTAGAGTTTTTTAGTCTTGTTGAAAATCTACCGAAGCAATCGAATTGAGTGGCTGGCAGAAATTCTAGCTGAGCAAATCCATTTGGAGCCTCCATTTGTTTTTGAGAACATAGATATAGTTGTAAACACTTGGCCGACAAGTAGATGGCTTTCTGAGCAACTTGCAACAGTCAATGGAATAACTTCATTAATTAAATTTCCTTTTCCAGGGTCTTATTTCAGAAAACTAACAAGTTTGATACTGGGGTTGGATCCTGAGATTGAGGATCCATGGAGATCAAATCGTCTTGTTTGGCCTTTGATAGATTTGCTCCCAGATTTTTTAGAAACTGATGCTGCTGAACCCTTGAGAAACTGGCTGGATAGGCACCCATCAGAACCTGGGCAGTTAGATAGAGAAAACTGGAAACTTGCCCGGGTGGTTGCAGATGTTTTCGAAGACTATTCATTTTACCGACCAGAAATTTTTGATAATTTTCTATATAGTAAAGGAAAATTAAATCAATCATCAGATGATATTGACTGGAAGTCTCGATGGCAGACTTCTCTTATTCAGTTGTTAGTTAAGCAGATAGGAATAGATCCCTTTTCTATTCAAGCAAGGAAAGCAATAGAAAGACTTAAGAATGGTAATTATCCGCATAATTTATTGCCTAAAAGTTTGAATATATTTGGTTTAAGTAGTCTTGCACCAGTTCAAGTTGAATTACTTCAAGCTCTATCTGGTCTAAGCAATGTAAGAATGTTTTTACTAACACCTTGCCCTGATTTATGGCAACGATGCAGAACGAGAAGACAGCTTTTAGGTGATCAATGGAATACTTCCCTAGATGGTAATTGGCTCAAAGATTCTCCAAGACTAGAAGCTATTCTTGGTCGAATGGGTGCTGAGTTTCAGCAACTAGTTGAAGGTTCAGGTGATACTCAATTAGGAGAAATTTCCATAGACGATTTATTTGCTGCACCTGCAAATATCACTCTTAAGTCTGGCAAAAATCCTTCATTGCTTGAGCTGCTCCAACAAGAGCTAGTAATTGCAGATGTCAACTTGCCGTTGAAGCGTGACTTAACGGACCAATCTCTGAAGTTTTTATCTTGTCCCGGGCACCTAAGAGAAGTTCAGCTTGTTAGAGATCAAATACTTCAATGGTTTGCTGCGGATCCAACTCTTCAGCCTCAAGATGTTCTAATAATGACACCTCAGGTAAGTAGATTTGCCCCACTTTTGGCCTCAGTTTTTAATGACATAGGAGCAACAGGTGTAGCTATTCCATGGAGAATTACTGATCGGACTCAGCTTGACAATCCTGGCTTGATACAAGGTATCTTGCAACTACTTAAGATCTCAGGTGAACGACTCACCGCTAGTTCTTTAGAGAACCTTCTTTCTAATCCAGCTTTTCAGGAATTAAATCGATTTGATCAGAACGAGGTTGTAAGTATTTCTAGAGTTTTAAATCTCACTGGTTTTCGATGGGGACTTGATGGAGAAGATCGAGGTGGGGATGAAGTGCATAGTCTTTCATGGTGTATGGATAGATGGCTTTTGGGATTGGTTTTGCCTCAAAACTTTGGAGTTATGACAAAAGGTGCTGCACCATTTCTTGATGGTTTAGATCCTTCTCTTACTGTTAAATGGTGGCATTTTTTATCTAGAATAATTGGATATATACGCGAATTTCGACGTCCACGTTCCTGTAAAGCTTGGATAGAGCTTCTTAAGTCTTTTTTGGATGAAATTTCAGGTGAAGCAGGTAGTTGGGATTGGGAAAAACAATGTTTTCTTTTGGCACTTGATGATTGGATGAGAGTTGCCGGAGATGCTTCTTTGGATATTCACTCTACGGTTGCATTTGAAGTATTAAATGAATCTCTTTCAGCTGATTGTGGAAGATTTGGGCATAGAAGTGGTGCATTAACAATTAGTGCTTTAGAGCCAATGAGGGCCATACCTCATCGAGTAATCGTATTGATGGGTTTAGATGCTAATTTTTTCCCTAGAAACCTTCAAAGACCAGGGTTTCACCTTTTAGAGCAAAAAAGACTTCTTGGGGATCCAAGTAGTTGCGACCAGGACCGTTATGTCCTTTTGGAAGCTCTTATGTCTACTAGAAAACATCTTTTGCTGACTTGGAATGGTAGAGATGAACGCACAGGTGAATCACTTCCACCATCGAGTCCAGTACAACAATTACTTAGTCATATAAAGAATCAAATAGATGAGGAAGCTTATTTAGGCTTATTAAGGGAAGCCCCTCCAAACCCTTTAAATAGCGAAAATTTCTTAGCAATTCATCATCAGCCTCCACTTAGTTGTGACCTAAGGAATTTAGAGGCTCGTATTTTGCTTGATAAATCAATCACATCCGCCCCAATTGCTTTGGCAATGCCACTTAAGTGGAAAAAACCTAATTCAAGTTCTGATTTAATAAATGTCGATTTTGATTTTTTGAAGCGCTGGTTGGTTCGTCCTCAATGCGCATGGCTTCAAGAATTGCAATTAAAACCTAGAGAGTGGTTCGAACCTATACAAGATTTGGAGCCTGTTAGTTTTACTGAGTGGGAAAGGAGACTTATCTTTGATGAAAATATTGTTGAATTCATTGAAAGATTTCCAGAAGATGAGTTTGAATTCTCCAATGGAAAATCAAATCATGAAGAATGGCAGATACCTTATAAAGGGCAGGGAAGATTTCCTTTTGGTGCTGCAGGAAAAATGGAGGCAAAAATATTATATAGAAGATGGTTAAATCTACACAAATGTCTTTCCGATATAGGGAAGTGCTCCGTTGGTAAAATTGATTTTGGAGAAGATTCAGAAACAGTGCTCTGGGCAGGAAGAAGTATAGTTAGTATTAGTTCTGGTCAATTAACATCTGCAGATGTTATGGCCGGATGGTTACGACATCTAAAGGCTTGTATTAGTAAAACTCCTCCAATATCTAGTTTTTTAGTTGCAAGAAGCCCCTCTCCAAGGAAAAGTGATCACTATGAGATCGCTCTTTCATGGAATTCTTTGTCACCAGAGCTCGCACATGAAATAATTCAAGAGCTTAAAGAACTTGCGTTTGAAGGGCTAACGAATTGTTGGCCTGTCCCCCCGGAAAGTGGTTGGCTATATGCAAAGGCAATTTATACTAAAAAAAATATTCCCGAACTTGTATTCAAGAAGAAATGGGAGGGTGGAACAAGATTAAGAGGAGAAAGAGAGCGTCCAGAAATGAAATTATGTTTTGGTGAAAAATGTTCTGCATGTGATTTGTTAGAGAGTGAAGGGTTTAAGGACGCAATTCTTACTTTATATAAACCTATAACTGATGAGATTTCTAACATTTGAATTCCTTGCTGGCGCTTGAAAAGCGCATAGATTCAAATTCTATTTAAAGCCCAGGTGACAATTAGCTGTCATTAATAAGCCTTTTAATTGTTAAAATTGATACGGCACTTGTTAGATACTTTTTTAGGATCAGCTTTATTCCACTTCATATGCAATGACAATAAAAAAATATCATTCTGAGGGCCAGCCATCTTCTTCGCCTAAGTGGGTGAGACAAATCTTTGTAGACTCAGAAAGGAGATCCTCAGTTGAGATTGTATCTTCTGACTCAATAATTGGGCTTGATCTCTCAGCTAAATATTTTAGTAATAATAGCCCTATAAATGAAATCGATTAATTATTTTGGCTATAAATCTAAGCTACTAGATGCAAGCTTTAGAATATTTCTATAAGTTTTTGTATTATTGTCATAGGTAGAAATTTTTAGTCCTCTTCATGAAGTCTATCTCTAAAGAGTTGAAAGAATTCGACATCAGATCTGCCTTGTCTGGTTGGGGATTTACCTTGAGAGGTTTTGTTGAGAACAGTCAAGGAGAATGGTGGCTATTGGGACAATTATTACTTTTAGCAGCCCATTTTTTAAGACCATGGCCTGTCCTTTATGATTTGAATCCATATTTCATTTTTGTAGCTAAGTTTCTAGGGCTATTCTTTTTCTTGGCTGGCAGCTATAGAGCAGTTAAGGCCTTGCTTTCTTTAGGTAATAGTCTTTCCCCATTACCAGAACCAAAATCTGGAGCAAAACTTGTTAGAGAAGGTGCTTATCAATATTGTCGTCATCCCCTATATCAGTCTCTATTGCTATCTTCTTTTGGTGTTTTCCTATTTTCAACTAGTCTCTTGCATTTATTCCTCTTAATCTCTTTAGCCTTTTTGCTTAAGGGCAAGGCTATGAAAGAGGAGTCACGGATGAAATCCGTTTATTCAGCTTATCAATCATATATGTATGAAACACCAGCTATCTTTTCAGGATTTCTATTTTTGGACTGGAGAGATTAATAGTTAATTACAACTTGAATTGAATTTAGAATTATTTATAAAATTAAGTTTTGGTTTTTCAGACCAACATCTTTAATATTTCTAGTTAGCATGGTCTTAAAAGATTTCTAATAGCGTTTGTTGCTTAAGAAAAATAATGACTCTTTTTTTCTTGACCATACTTCAGGAGAATGAAATATAAGCAAACCAACTCTGAATGTCAGTTTCGGCATAATCAATACCCACTTGAGGCTGGTCTTCGCCTGATTGAAGCAAGTGCGGGAACTGGAAAAACTTTTGCACTGGCTCATCTTGTATTAAGGCTTATTACTGAAGCAAAACATAAGGTTAAAGAAATTCTCGTAGTTACTTTTACAGAGTCAGCCGCGGCAGAGTTGAAAGCAAGGATCTGCAATCGACTTGAACTGACACTTAAATGTCTTGAATCAATTGAAAACGGGTCTGTTTTTGAAGTGCCTGATGATGTTCTTAAAGAATGGTTGGACATCCATTCAGTAGAGGCCAGGAAAAGATCTGACTATATAGCTCTTTTGCTAGAGGCATTAGAACTTTTGGACACCTCAGATATAACTACTATTCATGGTTTTTGTAGACGTACTTTAAGTAGAGATGTACTTGAGTCTTCAGATGGGATAAATCAAGTTTTAGAAACAGATGTAAAGCCACTTGCTATTCAAGTTGCTAATGATTATTGGCAGAAGCAAGTACTTGTAATGGATGATGAGGACCTACGTGGTCTTCAAAATGCAGGATTTACTTTGGATAATCTTGTGAACTCATTGCTTAAATTAGACAATGATCCAAGTCTGAATCTAGAAGCTGAAAAACAAGATTTTGATTCTAATAAACCATTAGCAATTCAATTTAAGAAATATTTGGAACATCGTTGGCAGGAGTTTGTAACTTGTTGGAGGTTGGATGGCGAGAAGTTAGAACTAGATTTTCGGAGTAGTTCAGATGAATGGCGCTCATGTGGTTGTAGAGACACAAAACCATTCAGTCCTAAACCCAAAAAAGATCGACACGCGGTTTTAAGTAATTGGATTGCTGATTCTCCTCATTTCACATCAGTTGATGATCAGAATTCCTATCTCTCTTATGGAATGGTTAGAGACCAGGATGAGCTGAGTAACTATTTCCACCCCTCAATTTTTTCTAAAGTTTCTCAACGGTGTGGTGACGATATTACAAAGTTGCCAAGACACAGATTACAAGAATCTATTGCGGATCTTCTGGATGGTCCAGCTGAACAAGCATGGCGACATGCTTTGAGTTGTTGTCTGGCTTCACTTTCAAAACTACGTAACCAGCTTGGATTGACCACTTACTCTGACCTTTTGTTTGCTCTAGATAAAGGTATTAGTAGCCATAATGATTTAATCAACGAGAATATGAACCGGTCAAGTTGGATAAGGACTATTCGGAGGAGATATCGGGTTGCTCTGATTGATGAATTTCAGGATACAGATCCACTCCAATGGCGAATCTTAAGAGACTTATTTGCTACTAGTAAGGATCATCTTTTAGTAATGGTTGGTGACCCTAAGCAGTCAATTTATAGATTTCGTGGTGGTGATTTGAGAACCTATATGAATGTAAAGTCACAAGTGGAACGTGTCGATGTCCTTCTAGAAAACTTTAGAGCTTCTCCATCTTTAATGGAGGCATTGAATAGCTTTATGTCTACCGGGCTATATCATTCAAAGTTGGAAATACCTGCCTTAATGCCTTGTGGTGAAGAATCATTTATATCATTGCCTGAAAAACAATTTCCACTCCAACTGATTACTTTAGATCAAGAAAATGAAAGTCATAGCGAAGCAACAGAGTCTTTACCTTCAAAAACTAATCTTGAAGAAATTATTCCAACAGTTATTGGAAATGCTGTCTTGGACCTGCTGAATTCAGACAATATACATGTCGAACCTAATGATATTTGTATCCTTGTTAGCCGACATGATCAAGCTAGTGCAATTAGGTCAAGATTTGCTTTGTTTGGTTTACCAACTCGGCTTGTAAGTAGTGGTGATGTTTTTCAAAGTGAAGCTGCTCATTCCCTTCAATGTTTTTTGGATTGTATTGCCCAACCAGGACATAGCGAAAGTCTACGACTAGTGGCTTGTTCGGCTTTATATCAATGGGATGTAAAAAAACTTGAAGCTTCTGAAGAGAATGGTGAGCTTGATGATTTAGCTTCTCAGTTTTCTTCTCTTTCTAGGGATTTCACAAAACTTGGTTTGCTTGGTTGCCTGGCAAAACAGCTTGAAGGAAGGATGATTGCAGATCTTTCTAATAGGGGACGTTTTTTAGGTGATTTACAGCAATGTGCTCAATTAGTTCAGGAAGAAATACATTCAAAGTCATTTGATTCTCCAAGTGCTTCTGCATGGTTAAGACGTGAACGTCTACAAATTTCCGACTCTTTGTCAGAGAACAGGCAACCTAATAGTGATTTTGAAGAAAGAGCTATTTCTGTGCTTACTGTTCATCGCAGTAAGGGACTTGAGTATAAAGTCGTGTTTTGCCCTTATCTCTGGGAGGCACCATCTAGATCTAAAGAACCTTTATTACGACATGATGAGGACTCAACTTGGCATTTATCTATAAATCCGGGTTGGGGAAGTGCTAAAGAAGTTGCCAGTGAAATTTACATGTCAGCATTACAGGAATCAGAGCGTTTAGCATATGTAGCAATGACGCGATCGCGATCGCTTTTAATATTGGTTTGGGCTAAGGGACAAAAACAAGAAGGTAATCCCTTATCTAGTTTTTTATTTGGACCAGAAGCTAGTACAGGCAGCATTAGTAGATTATCCCCCAGCTTAATGAAAGAATGGCTTTTGAAGAATGAAGTGAATCTAACCATTATCAAAGCTCAGACAAAAGATGTTGGGAAGCGTTGGAATAGAAAGTTGAGTTGTGGTGAGTTAAATGTAGGAGATACACCGGCTAGGAGTTTAGAAATTAGTTGGAGTAGAAGTAGTTATTCCTCTTGGATTTCAGAGCACAGTTATAGTCAAGTCCTGGCTAGTGATAATCCAATTCTCCTTGAGGAAGGTCGAGATATAGATCAGGAGAATTATATGGAATCAGTAGCATTAAAAGATTCCATTGAAAACCGTCAGGAGAGTGTAAATAAATATAAGTGGTCAGATCAGGGACCACTCGCTCGTTTCCCTCGTGGTGCTCTTGCTGGAGATTGTCTTCACCGAATACTTGAGCGGATTGACTTTTGCAAGCCCCTTCAGAGTCCTCAATCTTCTCTGGTTATAGAAACTGAACTTATACGCAGCGGCTTAGATAAAGATCTTTTACCGACTGTTCAGGAAGGACTTGATCTCGTTTTGAGTACTCCATTGGGAGGGGTGCTTGGAAGCTTGAAGTTCAATCAATTAGATACCAACAGACGTCTACATGAAGTTAGCTTTGATCTACCTATTGCTCATTCTGGAAAGGCCCTTACTCCCAGAGATCTTGCCAAAGTCTTTCTAGAAGATCCTGAAGCACGTTTTTCGAGCTCCTACTCTGAACTAATATCTGAGTTAAATTTTTTTAGTAAGGGATTTTTTACTGGCTCTATTGACCTTGTTTTTACAGATGATCCCGATCTTTTGAAGGCGAGATGGTGGGTTGTTGATTGGAAGAGTAATTGGATAGGGACTAGTGATGAAAGGGGGCAATGTATGACTTGCGGCCCTTTTCATTACAGCGATGAGGCAATGGAGCAACAGATGCTACATCACCATTATCCATTGCAGGCCCATCTTTATTTACTGGCTCTTCATCGCTATTTAAGTTGGCGACTTCCTGGCTATGACCCTAAACTTCATCTTGGTGGTTATGTATATGTTTTTCTTAGAGGTGTGCCAGGAGTAGAGGCAGTCATACAAAATTGTGCTAATAATCTCCCAGGGGTCGTGCTAGAAAGAGTACCTTTAACGCGTGTATTGGAGTTAGATCGGTTACTGCGTGAGGGAGGGAAGTGAGTCTTGGTGAGGTTAACAATTGGCCCCCTAGCTTGGCTAATGAGTTATATCAGGTTCTGTTACGGCGTATTCCTCCTGAGGTGGAATCTCCACATTTAGAAGATGTTGTAGCAGTATTGATTTTTGCTTTGTCTCAAGGGGAACTGACTTTTGATTTTGATGCTGATGACCCAGAAATTGAGCTAAAAGGCTCTGACTGGCCGAGAGCTCATAGAGAAGCATTGTTATCTAGTGGTTGGGTAAATGGCGATAGCTCCCCATTAATTCTTGATGGCTCGCGAATTGCTTGGCGGCGTTGGTATCAAGAGTTGAATATCGTTGTTGAGGAACTTTTGAATAGATCAAAAAAAGACCCTCTGCGTAGGTCCTTAGACATAGAGGAATCTTTACCAACTACCCTTAATAAGGAGCAGTCTCAGGCAGTAGAGGCAATAGACGAGAATAATTTAGTTTTAATAAGTGGTGGCCCTGGAACTGGGAAAACGAGCACTATTGTTCAGATTCTTCTGAGATCATTGAGTCGTCACCCTAGACCTCGAGTTGCAATATCTGCTCCTACAGGGAAAGCAGCAAGACGGATACAGGATTCTATACGTAAGACAATTAAATCTCTTACTTATACTCAGCAAGAACTACTTTCATCGCTTACCTGTTCTACTCTGCACAAATTGCTCGAAGCCGGCAAAGGTGGTTTTAATAAAAATAGAAATAATAAATTGCCATTAGAACTTCTAGTTATTGACGAAATGTCAATGGTTGATTTAGATCTAATGTCGGCAGTCCTTAATGCGCTTCCTTCTTCTTGTCAGCTTATTTTGGTAGGTGATCCCGATCAATTACCTCCGATCGGGAGTGGATCTATTTGGCATTGGATACAGACTGAAGGGATTATAAAAAGATTCAAACAGTGTTCAGTACATTTGCATCGTGTATACCGAAATGACGGAGATTTAGAATCATTAAGCAGGGTCTTAAGAGAGGGAGGCCTGGCTTTATTCTTTCAACAGATTTCAGACCTTGCTAATACCCCAACATTTACAAGACATCTTTCAAATCCACGTGTTATCCCAGATGCTTTAACGCAAAAACTTAATGCTCATATTAGAAGACTAGAACTTTTTGCAAAGCAATTGGCGCAATCAGCTTCTTTGGCTAATAACCCATTAACTATTGATGATCCTAATACTCTTCTTGTGATTGAGGAATGTCTAAGTTCTCTTGAAAATTTGTTGGTTCTTTCTCCAAGACGAAAAGGACTATGGGGTGTAGAGCATGTTCATAAACATGTCTTGGGTAAGAGCTATGAAGAGGGTTTGTCTTCTTGGCCTGAAGGCTTTCCTGTTATGTGCGGGAAAAATCAGCCTGAATTAGGCTTGGCGAATGGAGATATTGGTCTGATAGTTGGTAACAACAATACACGTCGACTTTTGTTCAGATTGGTTTCTGATCAAGGAAAAATGCTAATACGTCTAATTCATCCTGCTCGGGTGCTTGTTTTAGAACCTGCACTAGCTATTACTATTCATAAGTCTCAAGGCAGTGAATCTAAACATGTAATTATCTTATGGCCAGAAGATTTAAATGACAAATCTCAGAATTCTGTTGATTCAATCAAGAAAAATGAAAGTTATAAAGTTAAACTGCTTTATACGGCGATAACACGTGCAAGTCAAAAGGTGGATTTATTTAATAGGAGATTTTCACTAGGCAGCGTGAAATAGTTTTTTTATTTATTAGAAAAAATCTTTAGGTGAATTTGGTTTTTCAATGATGTAATAAGCCAAGGTGATAAACTAAATTACAACCTTTGAACTAAAGGCGAAGCAACACAGCGTGTCTTATTGCGCATAGGGCGTTGCTGGCCTGATTTGAAGGGTAAATCAGGTCAGCTTTTTAAATATGACTAAGGATACTCCGCATGCGGAATCTGCATGCAACCTTGCAACGGATACTAATGAAGTTAGTGCTAACGAAGAGCAACATTCTGAATGCTCTTCTTTAGATACTGGTTTCGATGGGTTTGGTTTTAGTCCGGAGCTCTTAAAAACACTTACTCAGAAAGGATATAAGAATCCATCACCTATTCAGAAGGCTGCCTTCCCAGATTTGATGATGGGAAGGGATTTGGTAGGTCAAGCACAAACAGGAACTGGGAAAACAGCAGCCTTTGCTTTACCCCTTATAGAAAGGCTTGAGGAACATCAAGTTCGACCACAGGTTTTAGTACTTGCACCAACAAGAGAACTCGCTGTTCAGGTCGCAGATTCTTTTAAAGCCTACTCAGCTGGCCATCCACATCTAAAGGTTTTAGCTGTTTATGGAGGTGCAGATTTTCGTTCTCAAATACTTTCCCTAAAAAAAGGCATTGATGTTGTAGTAGGTACTCCAGGAAGGGTGATGGACCATATTCGTCAAGGAACTATGGATACTTCAAATTTAAAAAGTCTTGTTCTTGACGAAGCAGACGAAATGCTTCGGATGGGCTTTATTGATGATGTTGAATGGATTCTTGAACAGTTGCCATCAGAACGGCAGATGGTACTTTTTTCTGCAACAATGCCGTCTGAGATTCGTAGACTTTCAAAGCGTTATTTAAATTCTCCAGCTGAAATAACTATTAAAACAAAAGCTCAAGAAGCACGTCGTATTCGTCATCGCTGCATAACCGTTCATAACAGTAGAAAACTAGAAGCTCTAAACAGGGTTCTTGACTCTTTTATTGGCGATGGAGCGATTGTTTTTGCACGAACCAAGGCAATTACAATTGACGTTGCGGAGTCATTGGCTGCTTCTGGGCATGAAGTAGCTGTTCTAAATGGAGATGTACCGCAAAATCAACGTGAAAGAACTGTTGAACGTCTAAAAAACGGAGCTGTTGATGTGTTAGTGGCAACTGATGTTGCTGCTAGGGGACTTGATGTTGATCGTATTGGATTAGTTGTCAATTTTGATATTCCTTTTGACAGTGAGGCATATGTTCATCGAATTGGACGAACTGGTAGAGCTGGTCGAACCGGAGAGGCCATTCTGTTTGTAAATCCAAGAGAGCGACGTTTCGTTAGCACACTGGAGAGAGCTGTTGGCCAATCAATTGAATCTATGGGAATTCCCAAAAATTCTGAGATCAATGAAAGTCGTTTGCATCGCTTAAAGACAAGAATTGTTGAGAATGCCAAAAACTCAACTCGACTTGATAGTGAGTTGAAAACATTTAATGAATTACTGGTTGGAATTTTAGATGAGGAAAGTCTTACTACTGAAGAAATTGCTCTTGCGGCTATTGAATTGGCCGTAGGACCGAAACCTTTTCTTTTTGAGGGAGATGAGAGCTGGCTGGAACAGCCGATTAATAGAACTCGTAATGAGTCTAGACAAGATCGTTTTGGATCAGGGAGGAGGTCGTCAGACAAGGGAAGTAGAAAAATCGAAGGAAATATGGAACGATTTCGGGTTGAAGTTGGTCATAGAGACCGAGTCAAGCCAGGAAATTTAGTTGGAGCAATTGCCAATGAGTCAGGTTTAAATGGGCGAATGATTGGAAGAATTCAGATCTTCGATACATATAGTTTTATTGATCTCCCTAAGGGTATGCCTGATGATGTTTTTAAGGTTCTAAAAAGGCTCAAGGTTATGAATAGGGAGTTGCAAATACAGCGTACAAGCCATTAAATTAATTTTCTAAAGTCGACATTCAGCCGCCTTAGAATTTTAAAGATGTTCAAGTTGAAGGTCTATCTTTAAAATGCTTGATCTTTGTCTTTTGATTTCAGCATTTTGAATTTGACTTCTTTTTTGAATATTTTTTGACATGTGAAATACAACGATTTTGTGGAGTTTTAAGCCATTCTCTTGTTTTTTAGAGCTGTGATTAAGGTGCCCCTGTAGCCTGGGTGTTCAATCAGCTTCAGCTCACTGCTCCAAACGGCTCGCTCCCAGCTTCAGCTCATCAGCTAACGCATACAGGACTTTCCTTTTCGGACCAAGGCTTCACTGATCAACCCTATAGGTCCAATTTAGGCAATGACCATTTACATCGGCAACTTGTCTTTCCAAGCAGAACAGGAAGACTTAGTCCATTTATTCAGCCAATATGGCGAAGTCAAGCAGTGCAGTCTCCCTCTTGATAGAGAGACTGGTCGCAAAAGGGGATTTGCTTTCGTAGAAATGAATAACGAGGCAGATGAGCAAAAGGCGATTGATGACTTACAAGATGTTGAGTGGATGGGACGCATGATCAGGGTCAATAAAGCGACCCCAAGAGATAGGCCTTCAGGAGGGAGGGGCGGTGGAAATCGCTTTTAAAGCAAAAGACCACTCTCCTTCTTGTTAGAAGTTTCAAAAAGGCCTATAGAAAGCAATTCTTCATGCTTTAGAAGATTTCTAACTCATGTAAGCAATTCGAATGCTCCACTTTCTTATAGACCTCCTTCCTTATTTTTATTAATACTCATAAGAATTCTATATGACTAATAAAGATGAATTTATTGATAGTTAGTTCTGCACTTTTTATATACACACTATTTTTTATAGATGATGGAAAATTTACTTATAACTTTTCTGAAAAACAGCCTTAGACACCAGAATGCGTTCTAGAACCAGATCAAGAAAGAACTCCCTAGCACGTCTTATAGCGAGCTTAGAGGGCCAACAAAAGCAGATTCTTCTTGCTACTAGCTCTTCTCTTTTAAATAAACTTTTTGACTTGGCCCCTCCAGTACTGATTGGATTGGCTGTTGATGTTGTGGTTAGGGAACAGTCGTCATGGCTATCTGGCATTGGTTTTGTCAGTGTCCCTACCCAGTTGACATTTTTAGCAGTGCTTTCATTTTTTATTTGGACTGCAGAATCTCTTTTTGAATACTTGTATGGACTTTTGTGGCGCAACTTGGCACAAGTCGCTCAACACAATCTTCGTTTGAAGGCATATGGACACTTGCAAAAACTAGAGATGTCTTTCTTTGAAAGTGGTAGTACTGGAAGAATTATGGCTGTGCTTAATGATGATATTAATCAGCTTGAAAGATTCCTTGACCATGGGGCTAACCAAATTCTGCAACTAGCAACTACTGTTCTTTTGGTTGGTGGCGCCATGGCTTTTGCAGCTCCAGGAATAGCCTTTGTATCATTTATCCCAATACCAATAATACTTTGGGGATCGATTTACTTTCAGAAACTTTTGTCTCCCCGTTATAAGGATGTTCGTGAAAAGGCAGGAGATATATCTGCACGTTTAAGTAATAATCTTGGAGGGATTTTTACGATCAAAAGCTTTGTTACAGAGGATTGGGAGTTAGAGCGTATGCGAAGAGATAGCAATGCTTATAAACAAAGTAACAGAAAAGCTATCCGTTTCTCTGCAGCATTTATTCCACTTATAAGATTTGCCATCTTATTTGCATTTTTATCTATATTAGTTTTAGGTGGATTGCAGGCATGGAAAGGCCAGCTTAGTGTTGGGATTTATAGCTTCTTGGTTTTTATAACCCAAAGATTGCTTTGGCCTTTAACAACTCTTGGTCATACTTTAGATGATTATCAGAGATCTATGGCCTCCACTAATCGAGTCCTGGACCTTATAGATACACCGTGTACAATTTTTAGTGGAGAAAAGAGAATAAGTGTAACTGATATTAAAGGAGATATAAGCTTTGAAAATGTAAGTTTTAACTACAATGATAGAGTTATATTATTGAAGGATTTTAACTTAGCAATACCAGCAGGTAGCACAGTAGGAGTTGTTGGATCTACAGGTTCTGGTAAAAGCACATTGGTAAAACTATTGTTGAGGTTTTATTCAATTCGTTCAGGGAGAATATTGCTTGATGAGTATCCTATTGATACGCTGAATTTATCTGATTTGCGAAATTGTTTCTCATTAGTGAGTCAGGATGTTTATATTTTTCAAGGTACTATTGCTGAGAACATTTCTTATGGTGATTTAAAAGCAAAGCATGATCAAATAGTTCGCGCAGCTGAATTGGCAGAAGCTAAAAACTTTATAGATTCATTGCCATTGGGTTTTCAAACAATCGTAGGTGAACGTGGCCAGCGTCTTTCTGGCGGCCAACGACAACGAATTGCTCTAGCAAGGGCAATTCTTAAAGATGCCCCAATCCTTATACTCGATGAAGCAACGGCAGCTGTTGATAATGAAACGGAAGCTGCTATTCAGCGTTCTTTGGACAAAATAACTTCAAGTAGGACTACCATTGTTATTGCTCATAGGTTAAGTACGATTAGAAATGCGGATACGATAATAGTTATGGAGAAAGGAGAAATAGTCGAGGAGGGTACTCATGATTCATTATTAGAAAAGCGTGGACCTTATTCTGATCTTTGGACAGTTCAGGCTGGTTTGCGTAAAAGTTGATATGACAGGCTTGATAAATTTATATTTTTAACCTGAGGCAACTTATCTCCTGCAACTTGATTTTTAATGAAAATAATTTCCCTAGGAGTATTTAGAATATCTTAAATAAGAAAGTTAAATGATTGAATCACATTTTTAAATAATCCTTTTACTCTTAGCCACCTTTCTTCATTAGTACTTGTGGCAAGTGTATAAAGGTTTCCTCTGTCGATAACTACTGTTGCAATTTCATGCCTGTCTCGGTTTTGAAGATGAATCTTGTATTCAAGATCGACAAATGTATGTCCAGATGACTCTCTTGAACTTGCTTCTATTAACTCTACTTCTCTACCAGTCCCTTCTGGGGCAATTACGTTGTTAAATATTGCTTCCCCTACTGAATCTGGATCTTCAATCTTTTTTAAATCAATGGAGTCATCCACCTTTGAGACCACAAGGCTTAGTGTCTCGTCGCTATTAATTAGATCATGAAAAACCACCTGGGGACCATTGCTTACAGCAACTCTCGTCCATCCGGTTGGGTATAAGAAAGCGTAACGCCCATCAGGGCTTTGAAATGACTCCATTCCTCCTGTAGAGCTGCTGCAAGCAACAAGTATGCTTGCCAGAAAGCAAGCTATAAGAGGACGGATTGATAAACGAAGGAAGTGAACCATAGATATAAATCTAGCCGCTGCCATTCTGCCGGAGATGGCAAATATTGGCTTGTATGGTTGACGAATGCGTAGATTCATAGAAGCTGCTTTGATCCTCTGAGCGCATTTACTCGGCCACTGGCAAGGCTTATAGATCATTTTGAGCGTCTTCCAGGAGTTGGTCCAAGGACTGCCCAAAGGCTTTCTTTGTATCTTCTCAGGCAGCCTGAAGAGACTATAAGAAGTTTTGCAGATGCTTTGATCGCTGCACGTTCACAGGTGGGGCAATGTCAGAAATGCTTTCACTTAAGTGCGGAACCCCTCTGTGAAATTTGTAAAAGCCAGGGAAGGGAACATGATTTGTTGTGTGTTGTTGCTGACTCTAGAGATTTAATAGCTCTGGAGCGAACTCGAGAATTTAAGGGTCTTTATCATGTCCTTGGGGGATTAATTTCTCCAATGGATGGAGTTAGCCCCGAAATGCTTATGATCTCAAACCTTGTTAAGCGAGTAGATGATGAGGGAGTAGAAGAGGTAATACTTGCTTTGACCCCTAGTGTTGAGGGTGACACTACAAGCCTTTATCTTTCTAGACTTTTGAAGCCATTTGCAAAAGTAACTCGTATTGCTTATGGGCTTCCTGTAGGTGCAGAACTGGAATATGCTGATGAAATTACTTTGACTCGTGCGCTGGAAGGACGTACGACAATGGACTGATAGCTATTCAATAGAAAATGTCTACTAACACTCGCCAAAACCGCTATAGCAAAATTTTACCTAGTCAAAGGTTGCCGGAATGGATCCGAAGACCGAAAGGTAAAGCCTCTACTTCCGAAAAGGTCCAATCTTTAGTTAAAGGTTCAGAGCTACACACTATTTGTGAAGAGGGTCGATGCCCGAATAAGGGAGAGTGTTATGCAGCAGGGACAGCGACCTTCCTTTTAGGAGGCTCTACTTGTACAAGAAGTTGTGCTTTTTGCCAGGTTGAGAAAGGTCTCCCACCAGATCCTGTTGATTTATTGGAGCCAGAGCGAGTAGCTCAAGCTGTTAATAAATTAGGTCTCCGTTATGTAGTCCTAACTTCTGTAGCACGTGATGATTTGTCAGATCATGGAGCAACTCTTTTTACCGAGACGATACGAGCTATTCGACTTCAAAATCCTTTTACAGCAATAGAAGTTTTGACTCCAGATTTCTGGGGAGGAACAACTGACTTTTCAGAGCTAGTTAAAATTCAGCGAGAACGTTTGAAGATTGTTCTTTCTGCTGAACCAGTTTGCTTTAATCACAATCTTGAAACAGTCAGTAGATTGCAAGGGGAAGTTCGGCGGGGCGCAACTTACACAAATTCTCTCCGGCTTTTAGAGGCTTCCAGGAGAATTGCTCCAGATATACCAACTAAATCTGGTTTAATGCTCGGCCTTGGTGAAGAATTTGGGGAGATTATTGAGACACTAAAGGATCTTCGTAAAGTTGACTGCCAGAGGGTCACTTTAGGTCAATATCTAAGACCATCTTTGGCTCACATACCTGTTAGCCGTTATTGGACGCCTGATGAATTTCAGGAATTAGGTGAAATAGCACGTAGTCTTGGGTTCTCAAAAGTTACTAGTGGTCCTCTGGTAAGGAGTAGTTATCACGCTGAAGAGGGTTCCTTATAAAGCTGATCGATTTTTTTCTGAAAATATTTCTTTGTTCCAGCGCAGATAAGATGTTTTTAGGACTTCTGTGCATTTACCGCCCATTAGTACTCCAGAGCCTCCCCAAATCATTCGGAGGGGTAAATCCATAGGGGCTGAACCTATTTCTCGGATTTCTTTGAATCCTCTTCTATTGAAATACCTCAATAACGCGAGGTGATTGCGATCTTCATCTCTTATGGCAAGTAAGCGGGCTTTTCTACATGGTGTTTCTTCTAATGCCCAAGCCATTACAGCAGTCCATAGAAGATCACTTACCCCTCTTTTTGCTAGAGGACGTACTTTCAGGGTATCTAGCTGCAAACCTTTCTCCCTTCCGTAGGCCCAACATTTCATTTCTCCTAATATTTTTACTTTCTGATTGGAAACTTGTTCAGCTACAACAAGTTTTATTGCCCATAAGTTTAATGGTCTTCTTACTTGAAATCTTAATAGAAGTTCTTGGCTTGCTGCCTGCTTTTCTAATAAATCAAGATTAATGATCTCTGGTTTTAAGGGAACTTCTGTTTTCATATTTCTGGATTTATTTCCTTCTGATTGTCTATTTGACGTTGTCGCTCTGCAAATCTAAACCTATCTTTATCTGTATATTTATTTATGCATTTATGGCATTGAATACCTTTTATGTAATTTTCACCTTTCATGTCTTCAGGGTTAAGCGGTGATCCACATGCATGACACATACTATGTATGCCTGGCTTTAATTCGTGGTTAAGGGATACTCTTTGGTCAAATACAAAGCATTCTCCTATCCATTGACTTTGGTCTTCGGGGATTTCTTTTAAATAACGAAGAATTCCTCCTTGAAGATGATGAACATCGTTGAAGCCTTCTTTTTTTAGAAGTGAGGTTGCTTTTTCGCACCGTATTCCGCCAGTGCAGAACATTGCAATACGTTTGGTAGATTTTTCTTTTATTATTTGAGGCAACTTAGTTTTTACCCATTTAGGGAAATCCCTAAAGTTTCGAGTGTGAGGGTTGATTGCACCTGTAAAAGTTCCAATACCAATTTCGTATTCGTTTCTTGTATCTATTACAAGTGTGTTGGGGTCTGAAATCAGTTCATTCCAATTTGTTGGCTCTACATATTTGCCAACCAACTCTCGTGGATTGACATCAGGAATACCAATTGTAACTATTTCTTTTTTTTGCCTTACTCTAAGACGTTTAAATGCTTGTTTATTAGACCAGCTTATTTTTATGTCTAGGCAGTTTAAAGGTAGATAGCTTTCTATTTCTTTAATTACTTTTTCCGCTTCAAATGCTTTTCCACATATAGTCCCATTAACTCCTTCAAGAGCAATCAATACAGTTCCCTTGATATTATTCATGGTAGATATATTCTTTATATTATTAGACAAAACATACATATCTTTATTTGAAAGTGGTGTAAAGGCATAGAAGGCTAAGATTTGATATGAGTCCAAATTAATATCGCTTTTTTTCATGTATTTCTCCTGAAATTATATTTGAACATTAACTCCTGCTTGGGAGAGCAATTCACGGTCAGATTCAGTATCTGGATTTCCAGTAGTTAGAAGCTTATCTCCATAAAATATAGAATTAGCTCCAGCAAGCAGGCAAAGAATTTGTCCTTCTTTTCCGAGCTTTTCTCTTCCTGCACTTAAGCGAATCTTACTTATAGGCATAAGAATCCTTGCTGTAGCAACCATGCGAACCATTTCTAATGGGTCAACTGATGCAGTGTTTTCTAAAGGAGTGCCCTCTACAGCTACTAATGAATTTATTGGGACGCTTTCTGGGTGTGGATCAAGAGAAGAAAGAATTCTTAGTAGTGATGCTCGGTCGGCTATTGATTCCCCCATGCCGATTATTCCACCACAACAGATATTTATTCCGGCATTGCGAACTCGTTGCAAAGTCTCGATTCTTTCTTGATAGGTTCGGGTTGTAATTATTTGATCGTATTTTTCGGGGCTAGTGTCTAGGTTGTGATTGTATGCAGTTAGTCCTGCTTCGGCTAGTTTGGATGCTTGGTTGTCTGTAAGCATCCCTGCAGTTACACATGCTTCAAGGTCTAATTTTCTTACTCCTTCAACCATTTTGAGCATTGAATTGAATTTTTCCCCTTCTGGGATTTCCCTCCATGCCCATCCCATGCAGAACCTATCAGCTCCGGCTTCTTTTGCTGCTTTGGCTTGATTAAGAACAGCTTCTACTTCAAGTTCTGGGCTTCCAGTTACATCACTACTGTTATGTATTGATTGAGGACAATAAGCACAATCTTCTTGACATCCTCCTGTCTTAACACTTAGGAGCGTTGCCAGTTGAACTTTATAACCAGGATTTGCTTCTCTATGAATTAATTGAGCTTCCCAGAGAAGTTCTATTAGTGGCTTTTCTAATAATTCTTTGATTTCATTTAAGCTCCAGTCATGGCGAATTCGGCCTGACTGGATGTACGAAATTTTCTTTGCAGTTAATGTCACAGGCTTATTTGAAATAAAGAACTAAAGCTCAAATCTGCTCGGCAGGAGCAATTGGCTCTAATCCGCCAAAGCGGCGAGATCGAGATTGGAAATCAACTAATGCTTGCGTTAATGCATTGGCATCAAAGTCAGGCCATAGGACATCAGTTACATGTATTTCTGCATATGCAAGTTGCCAAAGCAGAAAATTGCTTATTCGACGCTCTCCGCTTGTTCGGATTAAAAGGTCTGGATCAACCTCTCCAGCTGTTAAGAGCTCAGAAGCAAATATATTTTCATCTATTAATGCAGGGTCTAGGTCTCCTTTTAAGGAACGGTCTGCAAGTTTTTGAGCTGCCAGAACCAGCTCTCGCCTCCCTCCATAATTTGTGCAAACGTTGAAATGAATCCCTTTATTATTGGAAGTTCTATCTGTTGCTTCATCTATAAGGCTTTGCAATCGCTTAGGAAGAGCTGTTAAATCCCCCCAAAATCGTATTTTTACTTGTTCTTTTTCGAGTGAGTCGAGTTCTCTTTGAAGGACTCGTTCAAAAAGAGTCATTAAGAAGTTGACTTCATCACCTGGTCTTGACCAATTTTCAGTTGAAAACGCATAAGCAGTAAGTGATCCAATCCCCCAGTCACTGCAAAGACGAAGGGTCCTTTTTAAAGCTTCTACTCCTGCACGGTGACCCATCATTCTTGGTAGACCTTTAGCTTGGGCCCAACGCCCATTACCATCCATGATCACAGCTATGTGAGCAGGCATACGATTCGCGTCAAGGCTTGACGGTAGAGCCTCGACCTTTGGGTTTTCTTTACTGGTGGCCTGTACGCAGCTCACAGAATAGAAAAGATGATGATCATATAACGCCTTACGCTAGCCCCTTAGGGAGAATTAGTCTCCTGGCGTGATGAAGAAGACTGTTTTTGAGAGGAGGTTTTACTAGCGCTAGACACGATGGATCCCCCAAGAAATTCTGTTAGTAAGTCACCTAACCTGCTACTTGTTATTGGCCTTTCAAGCTTTCCTTGATTTGCAAGTGAAAGGGTTCCTGTTTCTTCAGAAACTACTACGCATATGCAACGGTCAAAACGCTCTGTTATACCAAGCGCTGCTAGATGTCTCGTCCCATAGCGACTTATCCCTTGGCGAGATAGAGGAAGAATTACTCCTGCACTGACAATTCTGTTCCCCTTGATCAGTACTGCACCATCATGCAAGGGGGTATCTGAGGCAAATAAGTTCAGGAGCAATTCACTACTTAGTTGTGCGTCTAAAGGTATCCCTGGATAGAGAAAGTCTTCAGGGCGGAGATCACTCCCAGTGTCTACAACGACTAAAGCTCCTCTCCTGCTTTGTGAAAGCCTACCTGCTGCTTCCGTTAATTGTGCAACGGTACTAGCAGCTGCTTTGAATTTGTTTTGTGGATTTCCTAAAAGTACTGCAAGTCTTCCTGTCCCGAGTAACTCCATTAGTCTGCGAAGTTCTCCTTGCCAAAGAATTGCAAGAGAGAGAGAACATGCCAAAACAAGAGCATCAACTAGTTTTGAGGTAAGGGGTAGGTTCTCTAGTCGTTGGACAAACCAAGCAAGTGATACAAGGAGAAGGTATCCACGAAGTAGCCATAGGGTTCTGGGTTCATTGATTCTCGAAAAGAGAAGTACACCAACGCCTATCGCTAACAAAATGTCAATAAGGAGGCGCGACCCAATCACCCCCCAGAACATCTTGCTTGCCTCCTGAGCAACTTTACTTAATTTAGATTAACTCCACGAAGGCGTTCGGGAAGTATGTCGTATTTCAGAAGATCTTCTGGCTGTTCTCTTCTTTGAATTAAATCTGAGTGGCCATTGGCCACTAAAACTGCTGCTGGTCTTGGGATCCGGTTGTAATTAGAACTCATTGATGCGTTGTAGGCACCTGTACCAAATACCACCAGTATCTCGCCGCTTTTTGTTTTTGGTATCTCAAGATTTTTAATTAGTACATCGCCAGATTCGCAATGTTTTCCAGCAAGAGTTACTTTTTCTTCTGATGAATCTAGAGGCCTGTCTGCAAGGCATGCCGAATAAGCAGATTCGTAAGTAATTGGTCTAGGATTATCACTCATTCCACCATCAATTGATAGGTAAGTATTTAATCCAGGAATAGTTTTTCTTGCTCCAATTGCGTAAAGAGTGACTCCAGAGCTTCCAATAAGGGATCTTCCTGGCTCGCAAATTAGCCTAGGTAAATCAAGGTTCCTTTTTAAACATGCCTTACTTACTGCATTAGCAACAGTTTTAATCCAGTCATCAATTGTAGGAGGATCATCTGAATCGATATATCTAATTCCTAACCCACCTCCAATATTTAAATCTTGCATAGGGTGCCCTATTCTTTTTGCTAAGTCAAAGACTTCAGCTAGTACTTCTGCTAAATCTTCATGAGGACTTAGCTCAAAGATTTGCGAACCTATATGTGCATGTAGCCCTTCAAGCTTAGCCCAACTGTAGCTCTTTAATTTAATTATGATTTCCTCAATCCTGTCGGGATCGAAGCCAAATTTACTGTCAAGGTGTCCAGTCCTTATGTATTCATGTGTATGACATTCAATGCCTGGAGTCATCCTCAGCATTAGGTTTGCTGGATAACTGTCTTTAGGTATTATTTCTGCAAGTTTCTCAATATCATGGTCATTGTCAATTACAATGTTAACTTTATTTTTATATCCTAATCTTAGCTCTTCTTCGGATTTATTGTTTCCATGCAGGAAGATATGAGAATTTTTTATACCCCCTTTTAATGCAGTTATTAATTCGCCTGATGAGACTACGTCTATCCCTAAATCCTCTGACTCAATGATTTTACTTATTGCTATGCTGCTATTAGCTTTAGACGCAAATATACAAAGTGATTCTCCAGAGTAATGTTTCTTTAATGACTCTCGATATGTGGAACAAGATTTTCTAATAGTTTCCTCATCCAGAATATAAAGAGGTGTTCCATATTTTTTAGCAAGATCACTCAGGAGGCATCCCCCTACCATTAGCCTTCTTTCTTTGTCTATAGAAGTTGTTATGGGCGATATATTTCTATTTGGGCTTTGAAGATTACGTTTAGCCTCATATGGCTCATGGATTCTCATGGATCAATCAAAAAAAGGTTCTTTCAATTTAAATTAAAGATGTCAATGGCCAAGGTTCTTTATAACCGTGGTTTCAGAGGTGAAAAACTTTAATGAATATACACTCACTGGGCCCACAAGAGTTAGAGAGTTGCGTTGCTTTTGATGGTTTGGCAGCTGCTCAGTGGTGGAGTAGGGAGCAGTGGCAAGCAGAGTTAAACAAACCTTCGGTTTTATGTATCGGTATACAAGAATGTTTTGATCTATACGCACTTGTATGTGGAAATCTTGTAATAAATGAGCTTCATATAAGTTTTTTAGCAGTCCACCCCTCCTATAGGAGAAGGGGTCTTGCAAAAAAACTTATGCTTGAACTATTTTTACGTGCAAGATCTTCTGGTGCTGAAAATGCAACGCTTGAGGTCTCAACTATGAATAGCAAGGCCTGTTCTTTTTATAATCAAATTGGATTTGAAACGCATGGAATTAGAAGGAATTATTATCGAAATGGAAGCGATGCCTTGATTCAGTGGAAATGTTTAAAAGGCAATCACACTAAGGGATAAAACTTGTTGTTAGTTCGGATTGCCGTCCTTGGAAAAATAATAAAAAATACATGTATAAAAACCCATTGTTACTACTTAGGGCTATTAAGGGTTTTGCTGACTTGGATATGACCAAAACTTAAATACAGCGCATTCACCTCTCAGCCCTGATAACTTAGAGATACATTCATAGATCTGCCCTAGAGCATGTTTGAGCGGTTTACCGAGAAGGCTATCAAGGTGATCATGCTGGCTCAGGAAGAGGCCCGCCGTCTTGGCCATAATTTTGTGGGTACCGAGCAGATCCTTTTAGGGCTTATTGGGGAAGGGACTGGTGTAGCCGCAAAGGTCCTCAAGTCAATGGGCGTGAGTCTTAAGGATGCAAGAGTAGAAGTTGAAAAGATTATTGGCCGTGGTTCAGGGTTTGTTGCTGTTGAAATTCCTTTCACCCCTAGAGCGAAAAGAGTTCTTGAGCTTTCTTTAGAGGAAGCCAGGCAACTCGGTCACAACTACATAGGTACAGAGCACTTACTTTTAGGCCTTATTAGAGAAGGTGAAGGAGTGGCTGCAAGGGTTCTCGAAAACCTCGGAGTTGACTTGTCAAAAGTTCGTACTCAGGTAATCAGGATGCTTGGTGAAACAGCAGAAGTGACTTCTGGAGGAGGTGGTGGAAAGGGTTCGATGAAGACCGCAACTCTGGATGAATTCGGAACTAATCTCACTCAATTAGCTAGTGAGTCAAAGCTAGATCCTGTTGTTGGGAGGCACAATGAAATAGACCGCGTAATTCAAATACTTGGCCGTCGTACAAAGAACAATCCAGTTTTGATTGGAGAGCCTGGGGTAGGAAAGACAGCTATTGCAGAAGGTCTTGCACAGCGTATTCAACAAGGCGATATTCCAGACATCCTTGAGGAGAAGCGAGTTTTAACCTTAGATATTGGGCTTTTGGTTGCAGGTACAAAATATAGAGGAGAGTTTGAAGAGAGATTGAAGAAGATTATGGAAGAAATTAAATCTGCGGGGAATGTAATTCTTGTAATAGATGAAGTTCATACCCTTATAGGGGCAGGTGCAGCTGAAGGTGCCATTGATGCAGCAAATATCCTTAAGCCAGCATTGGCCAGAGGTGAACTCCAATGCATAGGCGCTACAACCCTAGATGAATACAGAAAGCATATTGAAAGAGATGCTGCTTTAGAGCGTCGTTTCCAACCAGTAATGGTTGGAGAACCATCCATTACTGACACAATTGAGATTCTGCGAGGTCTTCGTGAGAGATATGAGCAACACCATCGGTTGAAAATTACTGATCAAGCTTTAGAAGCAGCAGCTAATCTTGGAGATAGATATATCTCGGATCGCTTCCTTCCTGATAAAGCAATTGACTTAATAGATGAGGCGGGCAGTAGGGTACGTTTGTTGAATTCAAAGTTACCTCCTGAAGCTAAAGAAGTTGACAAGGAATTAAGAACTGTTCAGAAAGATAAAGAGGAGGCTGTACGTGATCAAGATTTCACTAAGGCAGGTGAATTGAGAGAGCAAGAAGTAAAACTAAGAGATAAAATACGCAATCTTTTGCAAAGTAGAAGGAAGGATACGGGAGAAGAAGAAGCTTCATCTGACAAGAATGATTTGCCTGTTGATATGCCAGACATTTCAACTACTCAGAATAACCAAGAAACTGAAAACACTCCTAAAGCTTCTAGCCCAATAGTTGATGAAGAAGATATTGCACATATTGTTGCTTCTTGGACTGGTGTTCCTGTTCAGAAACTTACAGAAAGTGAGTCGGTGAAATTATTAAATATGGAGGATACACTTCATCAACGTCTCATAGGTCAAGACGAAGCTGTTAAGGCTGTTTCTAAGGCAATTCGGAGAGCAAGAGTTGGTCTTAAGAATCCAAATCGTCCCATTGCAAGTTTTATTTTCTCTGGTCCTACTGGAGTTGGTAAAACAGAACTCACAAAGGCATTAGCAACTTATTTCTTTGGGAGTGAAGAGGCGATGATTAGATTAGATATGTCAGAATTTATGGAGCGACATACAGTTAGTAAACTAATAGGTTCTCCCCCAGGTTATGTAGGTTTTAATGAAGGTGGCCAGCTGACAGAATCAGTTCGTAGAAGGCCTTATACTGTTGTCCTTTTTGATGAGATTGAAAAGGCACACCCTGATGTCTTTAATCTTCTTTTACAGTTACTAGAAGATGGACGCCTTACTGATTCAAAAGGTAGAACAGTAGATTTTAAGAATACTCTTATAATCATGACTTCAAATATTGGATCAAAGGTTATAGAAAAAGGAGGAGGTGGATTAGGGTTTGAATTTTCCGGTGAGAATGCCGAGGAAAATCAATACAATAGAATTAGGTCTTTAGTTAATGAAGAACTTAAGCAATACTTTAGACCTGAATTCTTAAACCGTCTCGATGAGATAATTGTCTTCCGTCAGTTGTCCCGTGATGAGGTTAAGTCAATAGCGGAGATTATGCTTAAGGAAGTATTTTCTAGGATGGAGGAAAAGGGAATTGCTTTGACAGTTTCAAATGCATTTAAGGAGCGACTAGTTGAGGAAGGCTATAACCCGTCTTATGGTGCTCGCCCGTTAAGACGAGCTGTAATGAGGTTATTAGAAGATAGCCTTGCAGAGGAAGTATTGTCTGGCAGAATCAAAGATGGAGATAATGCAGAAGTGGATGTTGATGAAAACAAACAAGTAGTGGTTAAAACTATTAAAGAAGACTCATCTCCCAAGCTTGCTAGTGCAAGTGCTTGATTAATTAGAACTTTATATAAAATAGAAACTTGGAATTAACATCAACTCATTGCATTTCCCCTGAATTTGTATGTCGTGGTAGTAATGCTTGGAAAGAATCTCTACAATTGATTCCAAAAATCACTAGGAAACCTTTGTTCCTTGGAAGAAGTAGCTGTACATCTGGTCTGCGTAGTGACTTGCTAAGAGATTTAAAGAAGGTAAAAATAAATCCGATAAATGGTGAATTAAAGTTTGATTGTTGTGAGGAAGATTTAAATTACTTAGCTAAACTTGCTATTGATAATTCAACTGATGGAATTATTGCTTCTGGTGGTGGGAAGGTTTTAGATGCAGGAAAGCTTCTTGGATTTCGACTAAACCTCCCCGTTATTACTGTTCCATTAAGTGCTTCTACATGTGCTGGTTGGACTTCCCTAGCCAATATTTATTCAGCTAAAGGTGCATTTCAAAGAGATGTTGTTCTTGAGAGATGTCCAAAATTGATGATTTTTGACCATAAATTTGTACGTATGGCCCCAAGAAGAACACTTGCTAGTGGAATAGCAGATGCTCTGGCTAAATGGTATGAAGCATCAGTTGGTTGTGGGTCAAGTAAGCAAGCTTTTGTTCAGCAAGCTGTTCAGATGGCGAGGTTACTCCGTGATCAGCTTCTTCTTGAAGGACATATCGCTTTTAATGATTCTTATAGTGAGGAATGGTCAAGAATCGTAGATAGCTGTTCATTGACAGCAGGATTAATTGGAGGAATTGGTGGTCCAAAATGTAGAACAGTAGCTGCACATGCCGTACACAATGCATTAACTCAATTAGATTTTCCTAAAGAAATTCTTCATGGAGAGAAGGTTGGCTTTGGAATACTTGTTCAACTAAGGCTTGAGGAATTTGTTGGAGGAAACAAGCTAGCTGGCTTGGCAAGGAAGCAATTACTTGCTTTTATGAAAGGCATTGAATTACCTGTCTCGCTTGATGATATGGGACTTTCAAAATTAAGTAAAAAAGAGCTTCTTGATCTATGCGAATATGCTTGTAATGAAAACTCAGATTTACATTTCCTGCCATTTCATGTCAGTCATCAGGACCTTCTCGAAGCACTTTTAGATGCTGACAAAGGTATAGACTTAGAAAGTCAGGAAATAGTGGGAAAAATAAATTAGCCAATTGGAAATCACTTCTAACCAACCCATCCAAGAACCCTCAGGTGAGAGTATTTTATTTAGTAAATTAACAAGTAGGCTTTTAGATCCCTTGGCGACTGAGTTAGCTAAAACAGTTGAATGGGTTTCATTTAGTTCTTTAAGTCGAAGAAGTAGTACTAATACTTCTTCTTCTTTTATTGATAACCTTATCTATGAATATCCAATAGCAATAACCGGTAAAGGTCCCCCGCTTCTTTTATTACATGGATTTGATAGTAGCTTCCTTGAATTTAGGCGTTTAGTTCCTTTTCTGAAAGAACATTATCAGCTGATAATTCCAGACTTGCATGGTTTTGGCTTTGGCCCTCGTCCAATAGATGCTGAATATGGAGCCGAATCTATTTTGCATTTTTTAGGCCAAGTTTTGCGTAGATTATCCGCTGATAGACCAGTGGGTGTTCTAGGAGCTTCGATGGGAGGGGCAATTTCTATGGAGGTTGCCAGAAGATTTCCTGCAAATATAACGCGACTTGTTTTGTTGTCTCCAGCAGGCCTTACGGGAAAGATCATGCCTTTACCTTCTCCTGTTGACAAAATTGGTGTTTGGTTTCTTGGTAGACCTTTTGTAAGAAGAAATCTCTGCAAACAAGCTTTTTATGATCCAAAGAATAGTGTTGGTGAGAAAGAAGAGCAAATTGCATCATTGCACCTTTCTGTACCAGGGTGGGGAAGGTCTTTAGCATCTTTTGCACGCTCTGGAGGTATTGCTGGATTTGGTCTTCCATTGCCAGATAAGCCTATAAATATTATTTGGGGAAGTAATGATCGAATTCTTGGTTCTGGAATAAAACGTCAGGTTTATCAATTACTAGGAAACCATATTATCGAGTTCAATAAGTGCGGCCATTTGCCTCATTTGGATTATCCGGAGAAAGTTGCTAAATATTGCCTTGAAGTTTTCAATTAATTCTCTTAATTATGAATTCTTCTAATAGCACTTCTCCTTTGCTAAAAATTCTAGCTAAAGGTTTGAATTTATGGATTCGTTCTAAATGTAACTTAGTTGATAGTTTATCTATAGATATCCAAGGCTCATCATTAAACTTAATGAGAGGTTCTATTGATAAATTATCAATTAAAGCTGAAGGAATTGATTATCAAGGAATTATTTTTGATACTGCAGATATAAAAAGCAGTAAGCTGAAGATTTCATTGAGTTTTGATAACAAAACTAATCTAGTTAAGTTAGACGACACTTTTGAGATTGACGGTAAATTTTCTATGAGCAATAACAATATCAACCAAGTCTTAATGTCTGAAAGATGGCACTTTATAAGTACTCTTATTGCTCGTAAATTGATGGATTCTGATCATCTTTTGTCCGTATCAATCGAAAGTAACTTGTTAAAACTCAAAGCATTTGATCCTAAGCAAGACCTCACAATGGAAGACCTCTTCTCTGTATCAGTAAGCTCTGACACAATAAAAATCTCCAATACTAAAACTAATAATTATTTATTACTTCCTATGGATAAATTAATCAAAATAAAATGTGCATTTATCGAGAGAAATATATTTTTTATAAAGGGCAAGGCATTGGTAATGCCTTGATTTAAATTAACCAGAGAAAAGGGGAACTATTAGATTGACTGTGTAATAAACAACAGCGGGAGTAAAAAGATAACTGTCTATGCGGTCTAGAACACCTCCATGGCCTGGTAAAGCATCTCCAGAATCTTTAAGACCTGCATTTCTCTTCATCATTGATTCTGTTAGATCGCCAACTAATGCAAAAAGTGCAACTAGAGCACCTAATAAAGAGCCAAATAATAAACCCAACGGAAATCCTAGAAATAGCGCAGTAAATGCACCCATTGTTATTGCACAAATGAAACCTCCTATTGCACCTTCTATGGTTTTCCCTGGCGATATAGGTGACAAAGGACGTCTTCCGAATTTTTGGCCTATAAAGTAGGACCCGATATCACTTGCAACAATAATAAGACAAGCAACTAATGTAATAGTCATCCCAGGGGATAAAAAGTTTGCCCAATAATCTGTTGGTAAATCTAAACTAGGTGTCAGCCCTTCATTGTTAATACTCCTAAGCTTTAGCCAGTGACTAGGTAAAAAGCCTAGATAAAAAAGTCCGAAAATCGAAACTGCTACATCCGCCATTGACCCAGTTTTCGGCTGCAACAATAACCACCCACAAATTGCAGCACCTGAAAGAGGAAGGACAGCTGAGGTTAATTCAGATGATAAATTTCCGTTTGCTCCTAGTTGAGTGGTGATTATTAATAAGTGGCATGCTACGAGCGTAGTTTTTGTTGCCGGTCTTATTCCAACAAATTGAGCCATTCTAAAAAACTCTAGAAGAGCCAGGTGAACTATTACGCTTAAGGCAACAGCAAACCACCAGCCACCAAGTCCAATAATCAAAAGGCCAAAAGCTCCTGCTGCCAGCCCACTCCTAAGTCGTTTACGCTTGGAAATTGAAGTCATGAGCAGTTGAAATAGATCATAAACTCAATAGTGTTTTTCTCTTAGGAAAGCACTGATATTTCTGCAGGGATTTCATTAGGCCAAAAATTTCTTTGTTCTAAGAGCCATTGCACTAGCTGTCTGTTCAATACTTCCCCAGGAATGACTAGTGGAATCCCAGGAGGATATGGATATATCATCTGTGTAGAGACCTTGTCTATTGCATCAACTAGCTTAAGTTTTTGACTTTTTGCTCTTATTGCACTGCCAGGAGGCATTGTTGGAATTGTTAGCAGATTGTGTGGAGGTTTTGGAAAATAATTTATAGGTTTTTTTTGTCCAAAATTACTTACCAGCTTTTTCCAGTGATTTTGAAGACTTTTAGTAATGCCTTTTCGTGGAGTAAAACCCAAGCAGAAAGTAAGTGTTGCAGGTTCAGGTAGTTCACCATAAATCCCTTGTTCCATAAACCATTTGTCAGCTTCTATTCCACTAAGGCCAATAGACGAGGTTTGCAAAATAAGGCGTAATGGGTCTTCTGTTTTGAGGAGTGGAACACCACCCTCTTTAAGTCGACAAAAGATTTGCTTTGCCTCTTTCAGCCTTTTTATGATTTTTTTCTTTCCAGGCTCATATAACCATTCATTGATAGCTAATTCACATGATGCTAATAAAAGAGCACTAGGACTGGTTGTTTGAAGGCAGTTGAGTGTTCTTTCTAATTCGGATGGATCAACACGGGTCCCCTGAAGCCAAAGTACAGCTGTTTGGCAAAGTCCTAGCCCTGATTTATGTAATGAATGGACTACAAGATCAGCACCAGCCGCTAAGGATGATTTTGGGAGTTTGGGGTGATCTATAAAAGCAAAATATGTTCCATGCGCCTCATCTACTAATACAGGTAAATTATTGCAATGTAGAAGATCTATAAGAGGTGTGATGTCACTGGCATAGCCGTGATATGAAGGATGGATAAGAACGGCTGCAACAATCTCTAAGCCTTGGCTCTTTGATTCTTCTAGTATTTTTTTAAGCCACTTTGAATCTGGAGGAGAGTAATGGCCTCTATCGCACAAGAAGGGTGTCTCATATAAAACAGGCAACAAATTACCTAGGACACAAGCATCGATAAGACTTTTATGACTATTCCTAGGTATTAATACAGCAGAACCAGGGTTGGCTATGGCTAGTAGTGATGCTTGTAATAATCCGGTCGCGCCATTAACTCCAAACCAAGCTTTTTTGGTACCCATATTTTTTGCTGCTTCCATTTGGCTGTCATAAATAGCACCTGATTTTTCAAACACTCCTCCGATATCAGGCAGTTCGGGTAGATCCCAATAGCCTGGCTTTGTTTTAAATAGCTTTCGGAAATCATTTGGCAACGCGCTCCCTCGTCCATGTGCGGGAAGATATAGACCACCCTGCTTTGCATGAACATGCGTCAATAGTGGAAGAAGTTTCATGAACTAGTACTTAGATTTCTAGAGTCTGGTTATCAAGATGACCCTTCGTTCTATTGAACGGCACAAGAGCATCACTTAATCCCATAGCACATGACAAATTCATGTGCTATGCCCCTCAAAAGGATTTGACATGGCTGTTGCTAAGGCCGTGGATACTCCTTCCACGCTGTATAGAGATAGGAAGTTCATTTTTTATATTTCTTGCTCAACTCCTTTTTCTGGGAAGGAGTACCAAGTCTTACGTGCAAAGTCGTCTTGCAAAAAGACTTTTTCTTACGTTGTCCAACTTAGGGCCTTGCTTTATAAAGGTTGGCCAAGCTTTGTCCACTCGTCCAGATTTGTTACCTAGAGACTGGCTTAAGGAACTAGCAAATCTTCAGGATAATTTACCACCTTTCCCTTATCAATTAACTGAGTCAATCATTAAAGAAGATTTTGGGGTTAAACCTTCTAAATTATTTGAGTATTTTCCTTTAAAACCAATTGCTGCAGCTAGCTTAGGCCAGGTTTATAAGGCTCGTCTATTTGGTGACTATTGGGTAGCCGTTAAGGTACAGAGACCTAACCTATCTTTTATTTTAAGGCGTGATCTAACTATAATTAGGATTTTTGGAGTTATTTTTGGCCCACTTTTGCCATTGAATATGGGAGTTGGTTTTAGCGAGATAATTGATGAGTTCGGGAGAAGTTTATTTGAGGAAATTGATTATGAGAAAGAAGCAAAAAATGCCATAAAATTCTCTGCATTATTCTCCAAGAATCCAACTGTTACTATTCCAAAAATTGAGCCTTCCTTAACGTCTAAAAGGGTTGTTACTACAAGTTGGGTAGACGGTTTCAAGCTAAGGGATCAAAAAGAGTTAGAAGAAAATAATATAGATGTTAAGGCACTAATTAGGACAGCAGTAATAAGTGCTATTCAGCAATTATTAGAATTTGGTTATTTTCATGCTGACCCACATCCAGGGAATATATTTGCTCTGAAAGGTAAAACAGGAAATCTTGGACATATTGCTTATGTCGATTTTGGGATGATGGATTCGATTACTGATATTGATAGGCTGACACTCACTGGAGCGATTGTCCACTTAGTAAATCGTGACTATTTTTCATTGGCTTATGATTTTAAGAAACTAGGGTTTATTTCTGAAAGTACTGACATTTCCTCCTTAATTCATGCCTTTGAAGAGGTCTTTAGTGATGCCATAAGTACTTCAGTTGAACTTTTTAATTTTAAGCTTATAACAGATAAGTTTTCTGAATTAATGTTTAATTATCCATTTAGGGTTCCTGCTAGATTTGCACTAATAATTCGAGCTATTGTTAGCCAGGAAGGTCTTGCACTGTCACTAGATCCACAATTTAAAATCATTGCTATTGCATATCCTTATTTGGCAAAAAAACTCGTCAGTGCAAACTCAAACGAACTTTTAGATATATTGCTTGATGTTATCTTTGACAGAGAAGGTAATTTACTTATAAGAAGAGTTGAGAGCTTGATATCGGTACTTATTAATAATGAAACTAATACAACTAGTGAATTAATTCCAATAGCAAGATCAGGATTTAAACTGTTGTCAGGAAAAAGAGGTTCTGAGATTAGAAGAAGAGTTTTGCTTACCTTAGTTAAAGATGATAGATTATCCTTATCAGATATTAAAGAGTTGATTAGAATCATTTCAAAGACACTTAAAAATGAATCACTTAAACTGATTAACAAAGAGAGGCAATCGGTGTAACATTAATGACAAAGTATAGAATTCAGAAATTAATAGCTCTAGCTGGAATTTGTTCTAGAAGAAAAGCAGAAGAATTATTAATAGAAAATAGGGTTTTGTTGAATGGTTCAGTTGCAAATATTGGAGAATCTGCAGATCCATCAAAGGATCTTATTCAAGTAGATGGTAAAGAGGTCATTTATTCTAATATTTCTAGAGTGATTATTTTAAATAAGCCGCCAGGCATTATTAGTAGTTGTAGCGATCAGTTTGGGAGGCGAACTGTTTTAGCACTACTTCCAGATAAGCTTCAATATGGAATGCATCCAGTTGGACGATTGGATCTAAAAAGTAGAGGTGCTTTACTTTTGACAAATAATGGTGAACTGACTCTTCGTTTAACACATCCTAGATACGAACATTCAAAAACTTATTTGGTTCTTTTAAGAGGCAAACTCTCCAGAGATAAGCTTTTTAGCTGGCAAAAAGGAATTATGCTTGATGGAAAGATGACTATGCCAGCAGGTATAAGGGTCATCGATAGCTTACCTAAAGCCACTTTGTTGGAAGTTAAATTAATTGAGGGTAGGTACAGACAAATCAGACGAGTGGCTAAGTTATTAGGCCATGAGGTTATTGATTTGCAGAGAACTGAGATAGCAGGTATTAAACTAGGCAAACTTAAAGAGGGGTCTTGGCGTGAATTATTGGATTCAGAATGGAAGCAATTGCTTAACCCAATTCAAAAATCTCATTAGTTTAGCTTTAGAAACTGCTGAACTATATATACAGTTATGAATTTTCTTAGAAATCTATGGAACAAAATCGAGTCTGCTTCTATTTCGCATAAGGCGCAATCTACTAGCCCAGAAATAATTTTACTCGAAGCTGGATTGACATTAAAAAATCGTCGAGAGCAGCTAGGTATGAGTTTAAGAGATTTGGCTATAAGAACACGAATAACTACTCCAGTATTAGAAGCAATAGAAAGTGGTTGGATTCATCGACTCCCAGAACATGCATACCTAGTTTCAATGCTTCCATTGTTAGAGTCCCAATTAAACCTTCCAAAAGGATCTCTTGAAGCTGTTGATAGAGCTGCATATTTAGTTGGAGATAAATATCAAGATAATAAATTAAAGCCATTCACTCCAGGTAATATAGATATATTGACTACATGGCAAGGGAGCCTGATATATATCATTGCAATAACAGGCGGCTTATTTCTCTTAAACCTACAACAGAGGTATATTGCAGAATCAAATAGCTTCTCACTAAATCCATTACCAGTTCTTTACCCTCTAAATCAAAATGCAAATATAAATAATGGCGACACTAGTTCCTCTTATATGCAAGAGACAATTCTTTCTGCTACAAGGGGTAAAAAAAATAAATGGCTAGATCTCTCAAAGGAAAAACCAGATTTTGTTTATAATAACGGTACTTTGAAGATCAATTTAAATAAAGAAAGGTCTATATATATAAAAGGTTCAGCTGGTACAAATCTTTCTTTAAAAAGAGTCCTGGGTAATGTTTCTGTAAACTTAAAACCTCCAATATTGTTAAAAGTAAATCCTCCTTTGAAAGATAATGAGATTGTATATTGGAATGGAATTGAACTTAAGCAATTAATTAATAAACCCGGTACTTATAGATTTCCAATTGAACCTAATAATTTACAAGCACCTTCTTTTGACCTTCCAAATGTGCTTCCTCTATCGCCATAAACTTTTAAGGCATCTTCAAGCTGCTTGTCAAAAGTAGCCATTCGCCATGACCAATTTCCTTTGATAGTTCCAGGCATATTAAATCTGGCTTCGTTACCTAGCCCAAGTAAATCCTGCACTGGCACAACTACTAGGCATGCAGTGGATGCAAGTCCAAGCTCTATTAACTCCCAATTTGGAGAGATAACATTTCTTTGTATTGTACGAGATACTCTTTCTTTGCATTCGTTGTCAAGTTTTGCCCACCATCCAAGCGTTGTTGGGTTGTCATGTGTACCTGTATAAACTACCCATTGTTCACCTTTTATATTCTCAGGTAAATAGGGATTCTTAGGATTTCCATCAAATGCAAATTGTAGAATTTTCATTCCTGGAAGGCAGTATTGATCTCTTAGATTTTCTACTTCTTTTGTGATTATCCCTAAGTCTTCTGCAATTAATGGTAGACCTCCCTTGCAGTCTTTTTTCAAGAAATCTAAGAGCTCTTTTCCAGGAGAGGGAAGCCACTCTCCATTTTGTGCTGTTTTTTCTTCCCCATCGATTGCCCAGTAAGATTCAAGAGCTCTGAAGTGATCAAGTCGGATCAAATCAAATTGATGCCATTGCCTAGCAAATCTTTTTCGCCACCAATTAAATTTATTTTCTTTATGAAGCTCCCATTCATAAACAGGAGTTCCCCATAACTGACCAGTTTCTGAAAAGTAGTCGGGTGGAACACCACTTTGTGTATCCATCTTTCCATCTGCTGAAATGGAAAAGAGCGAACGATTACCCCACACATCTGAACTATCTCTTGAGACATAAAAAGGCAAATCTCCAAAAAGTAAAACACCAAGCTCCTTAGAGAATTTTCTTATGCTTTGCCATTGTTGATCAAGATGCCATTGCAAAAGACGATGCTCTAGCAAGGATTCTTGGTTAGATTTTTGCCAAATATTTAGTTCTTTTTCGTTGTGTAATGCAAGCGGCTCTGGCCATTCCCACCAGGGAATGCCATTTTGTTGACGATGAATCTCCGTGAAAATACTGTGATTTTCTATCCATTTATTTTTAGAGCACCAATTGTCGAAATTAGAATGTCTTTCCTTGCTTTGACTAGACCACTCTTCTCGGAGAAGTTTTCCAATTATTTTAGATTGATGATCTGCAAATTTGAAATTTAATTGAGAGGTTTCTGTTTTCAGCTTTTCTTTTTGCTGAAGAATTTTCCATGTCTTTTCTTGTAAAAAACCTTCTTCTATTAGGTCAGTAACATCTAAAAACCATGGGTTAATGGCAAAGCTTGAAGGAGAGCTATAAGGAGAACCTGTTGAATCAGTCGGACTGAGAGGTAAAAGCTGCCATACACCAATATCGTTTTGCGCCAGCTTCTTTAACCACCTTCTTGATGGCTCGCCAAATGTTCCACAAAAGGAATTTCCTGGTAAGGCTGTAGGGTGCAGCAATACCCCGCTTGAGCGTGCCAACAACTTTCTCGGTTGGATCATCAAATTAGGTGTTTTTGATTAGCAAAAAACATTATTGTATTAGCTATAATAAAAGGCTGGGAAATGGTTTTTGCTATAGCTCAATTCTAATTTACTTATCCTTAATCTTATATGCATTACTTTATGTTGGGGTCAAGTTTTAGCTTGCTGTCAATCTTAATGCAAACTTGTTTTTATTGGTTTAATAACACTTCCCCTTACTGGTGTTATATCACAATAAAACCTTTCAATACTAAGATTCTTTATTAAGCTAGTAGAGCCAATCGTTTAAAGGAAACTTTTTCCGCACTTAATGCAGAAACTAAATTCTTTATTTAAGCGATTGCACCAGGCACTTCGACCATGGCTAGGAAGGTATCCTGGAAGAACCTTGCAGCGTATGGGAGCGGCCTTAACAGGTGTATGGATTGGTAGCGTTACTTTAGGCTTTGTTTGGAAAGAACCTGATCAGTTCTCATTAAACACATCTAGAGGAGAAATTTCTGTAAATAATATTCCAAAATTAATCAAAGATGTACGAATACTACTAGTTGATATCAAAGATCAAGAACTTTTGGATTCAGGTGAAGTATTGAAATATAAACATGACAATAATATTATTAATCTTTTTCTTCTCGAGATTTCTTCTTCTAGACCATTAAATATTATTCAAATTCCAGTTGAACTTGAGGTTACATTGCCTGGTGAGAAACAAAGCAATTATCTTTCTACTATTTATAACAAAGGTGAAATAGCCCTTCTTGTGGATATTGTAAATGAACTCTTGGGTCATCAAGATCATTACATCGACCGTTATGTAATTGTTGACAGAGCCGCTTTATTAAAATTCCTGAAAGTATTTGATGATTTCTATGTAGAGATAGACAACCCAGTCTTGGTTGTTTCAGAGCTGGATAAAAAAGGTTTTTATCTACCAGCAGGTGCACACGCGTTATCTCCAGAAAAACTAGAGATGTTTTCACGACATCAAAATAATGATAAAGACTTTAGGGGCCGACGTAAAAGAAGTCGCATCCTATTTGAGGCCTTGCTAAATAATTTACGTGGTATTCAAATTACAGAGTATTCCAAATCATCTCTTGTTTCTTCACTTCGAGAAGTGAATTCCAACATGACACCTAGAGAATTTATAAGTATTTTAAAATCAATTCTAAAATCAGATCAACCAATTCTTTGGAGAAAAGTCGATCCTTATTTATCTTTAGATAATAGCAATTAGGTGATCTATTAGAAATTTAGTTATTCTTTCTTAGATAGAATATTCCACTTATTATTTACTTTTGTCCAAGAATTTTATTTATTTGATAAGTAACCCTGTCGATTTGGTCTGCTTCGCTTAAGGAAGTTACTTTATCTGATCCATCTTTATTTACTACTCTCTCAGGAATTAAGCCTAGCCATGGCAACCCATCTCTTCTTCGAAGGTTTGGCTCCCACTTGCCTCCGACTTGAATAATCCCTACTACTGGAACAGACAATTTCTCGCATAGTGCCAAGTAGGCAGCGGCACTCCCAGGCATCTCTCCTGTAATTAGTGGTTTTACTAGCAGTGATACTGGTTTTTTCCAATTGCCAAGAGCTTCTAACCAGCTAATGCCTTCCGAATGTGTTCTGGCAGCATCGCCATAAAGCATTGTCATGGAGGACCCAATTGAAGTTTGAGCTAAAAAGTCATGGGGATTTGATGAGCAATCTTGTGCATCAAGCTTGCAACCATAAGCTTTTGCTAAAACTGTGCATGGTGCCTGCATCTCTGTTGCTTCTAATTCGCCTGCTCCGACTAGGAAGTGCGTACGGTGGGACATTTTTACAAAATAATTGATGAAAAAATGAGTGGTGTGTTGTCTTAAAAGCTCTAGCATCGGAACATAGTGCATTGAGCTTTGCGGCTACCGTGAACACTTTTTTGACCGCTGTTAGAGCCGAGAAGCAAGATTTCAATCCTGAGACCGAGCGCCTGAGATTATTCAGTGGCACATCTAATCCTGCTTTGGCAAATGAGATAGCAACCTATCTTGGTATAACTGTTGGTCAAAGAGTTTGCAAAAGGTTTGCGGATGGAGAACTCTATCTTCAGATTCAGCAATCTATCAGGGGTTGCGATGTCTTTTTAGTACAACCAACATGTGCACCAGTAAATGATAATTTGATGGAATTAATGATTATGGTTGATGCCTGTAAAAGGGCCTCTGCAAGACAAATTACGGCAGTAATACCTTATTATGGTTATGCAAGAGCAGACAGAAAAACTGCTGGTAGAGAATCTATAACAGCAAAGTTAACAGCCAATTTACTAGTCAAATCTGGTGTAGATCGTGTTTTGGCTATGGATTTACATTCTGCTCAGATTCAAGGATATTTTGATATTCCATGTGACCACATCTATGGATCACCAGTTTTAGTTGATTACCTATCAACTAAAACATTAGGCGAAATAGTTGTCGTATCTCCTGATGTTGGAGGCGTTGCAAGAGCTAGAGCATTTGCTAAACAAATGAAAGACTCGCCTTTGGCAATTATTGATAAAAGACGTGCTGGCCATAATGTGTCGGAGAGCCTTACGGTTATTGGAGATGTTGCAGGCAAGACAGCCATCCTTATAGACGATATGATTGATACGGGAGGAACCATCTGTGCAGGAGCAGAATTACTTCGCAAAAAAGGCGCTAATAGAGTGATTGCATGTGCTTCGCATCCAGTCTTTTCCCCGCCAGCAATAGAACGATTGTCTGAAGTAGGATTATTTGAGGAAGTGGTTGTAACTAACAGTATCCCTCTAGAAGAGAAAAGAATCTTTCCTCAATTAAAGATTCTTTCTGTAGCAAATATGCTTGGCGAAGCTATATGGCGAATACATGAGGAGAGCTCAGTAAGTTCAATGTTTAGGAAATGAACTGTATATAATATTATTTGCTTTTAGATCTAATTTGCTAAGTATATTAAAATTATAATTCTGGCCCTTTGATTAAATCAATCACTTCTCTAGTATTTGGAGATAGCTGCATGTTGTAAATTGAAATTATCGATTTAATCATTGCATCCCTATTTATGGGGACATACCTTTTCCAGTTAATAAATACCTTGGCGATTCGTGATGCTGTGATTGGATTTATTCTGTCAAGAGATAAAATCTGCTTTGCCATAAAGTCATAGCCACTTCCATCTTTAGCGTGGAAAACAGTTGTGTTAGATGCTAATCCTCCTAGGATCGCCCTTATCGTGTTTGGAGATAAGGGGTCAAAGAGAGGATGCTTAGTTAACTGATGAATTTTACTTAAAGCATCTCCTCCTGGAATTGATGCTTGCAACCTAAACCAGGAGTCAAGCAGTATAGGGTTATCTTTCCATGATTCATAATATTCTTTCATCGCAATATCTCTCTCTTCACAATCAACATCTTTTAATGCTTCAAGTACTGCCCTGACTATTGTCATAGATTGACTATTAATATAACTAAGGATTTTTTTAAGAATGTATTTATCGCCAGATGCTGCTAGCCACTTCCAAGCGATTCCTGTTAACTCTCTTTCACCTTGGCCATAAGGCCAAGACTTTGTAAGCATTTTCTCTGAATTTTCTATTATCTGATATAAGACATAAGATAATTTATTTCCTAAAACAGATTGAAATTCACGATGTGATTTGTATAAGTTTAAAGGATCTGAAAATTCCTGCTGAGATTCGAGCTCTGTTAGGCTAGGTAACTTTACTAAATTAGATATTAATCTTAGATCTTTCGCAGATGTATAAGATAGTAATCTTTCTAATGTACTTATAAAGTTATTTTCTAGATCATGATTAATCTTACCTATAGCTCTCTTTAAAAGAATTTCCTTGAAGACTCTTTGTCCGGCGTCCCACCTGGCAAAGGGATTGTCGTCTAGTTCAAATAGTTTTAATGAATCGAACAATGTAAAACTTGAACTCCATTTAACAGGTGCAGAGAAGTCTCTGAAAAGTGATATATAGGGAGCTCTATTGTTTTTTGGGAGTCCAGACACTTCAATTGTTTGCTCATCTTTATCTAGGATGAATAATTTGTCTTTGCAAAACTTGCCATCGTCTGTGAAAATCCCAATTTTAATTGGAATAATATATGTCTCATCTTTAGTTTTGCCGATATTTTTATTTTGATAAAAATAAATTCTTAATAGTCCATTAGATGAATCCCATTCATGCTTTACATCGACTATAGGTGTTCCAGACTTGTAATACCATAGATTAAACTTTTTCCTGTCAAATTGAATTGATTCATTCATGTCAGTGTACGCACCGTCTAGAACTGCATTTAAGAAGTCTTCTGTAGTGGCAGCTTGTCCATCAAATAGATCAATATAGTTTTTGAAACCCTTTATATATTTTTCCTCTCCTATCATTGTCTTTATCATTCTGATTAGCTCAGCACCTTTCTCGTAAATTGTTGTTGTATAAAAGTTGTCAATGGATTTGTATTTATTTGGTTTGACAGCGTGCGACGTTGGTCCCGAATCTTCAATAAACTGATGATTTCTAAGTACTTTTGCATCCTCTATTCTTTTGACACCCCTTGAATGCATGTCTTCTGTAAATGATTGGTCACGAAAGACTGTTAGTCCCTCCTTAAGTGATAGTTGAAACCAATCTCTGCATGTAATTCTGTTTCCTGTCCAATTATGAAAATATTCATGAGCAATAACGCTTTCAATCCTTTCAAATTCATCATCAGTTGCAGTAGTTGTGTCAGCGAGAACTAATTTTGAGTTAAAGATATTTAAACTCTTGTTTTCCATGGCACCCATATTGAAGTGCCTAACTGCAACAATATTATATTGGTTTAAGTCATATTCCAAGTCATACACTTTTTCATCCCATCTCATGGCTTTTTCTAAGGAATCAAGAGCATGTTTTGTATATTTAGTATTCTTTGTCTCAACATGCATTCTAAGCAATACCTCTTTGCCAGAATTGGTTTTATATTTTCTGTTGACTTCATCTAAGTTGCAGGCAACTAAAGCAAACAAATAAGAAGGCTTTGGGTGTGGATCTTCCCATAAAGTAATAATTTTACTTTTATCTATATTTTGTTCAATTAACTTTATTTCATTCCCATTTGACAATATTTTAGGGTATTTTCTTCTGTCAGCTTTAACCTTTACTCTATATCGACTTAGAACATCTGGCCTGTCAGGGTGATACGTGATTCTTCTGAACCCCTCAGCTTCGCATTGTGTAGTAAGCAATCCATCACTCTCATAAAGGCCCTCTAAAGTCGTGTTTTTATATGGATCAATTCTGCAGATAGTTTCTATCGTGAAATCTTTCTTGAAAGGTCCTTTGATTATCAACTCCTCTCCTTCAATATGATATCTACTTCTTTCAAGGTCTTTACTGTCAATAAAAATTGATTCTAAATTTAAATCCTTACCTTTTAAAATTAGTTCTTCAACATTTTTATCCACCTTCTTTAACCACATCTTATTCTTTATAAGTACATCTATATCATTGATTTCAAAGTCAAGCTCTATTAGTGGAACTAGAAACGGATATTTTTTGTAATCTTCTAACTTAATTAGTGTATGTTTTTTCATGATTTAAATTATTCTTTCTTTTTATTCTCTATCTTCTTTTCTTCTTTTTGTTTTTCTTGATTGCATCTTCTACTTTTTTCTTAATGTCTTTAGGTACTTCTTTAGGGCAATACTCAATAGCACCGGTAATTATCTGGAACTCCGCACCAGTGAACAGTTGCTTATTGGTTAATTTCTTTTTCCCTGCAGAAGTGACTTTCCCTCCATGTCGACCATTAAGCAATTGAGTGTAGGTAGCTGCGGAAATACCAACTGCTTTTGGGAACTCAACACCTGCAGCCCTGGCATTGCAGACATATGAGGACCCAATTGCCCTGTAGAGGTAAATATCCTTGTCAGATGCTGGCTCCCCTGATCCATTGTTGTTTTGCGCAAATGCTCCTGCACTAAGAAGTGTCATCGGTAGTAGGAGAAGCGCTCTGCCAAGCATTTTCCACGTTTTTGAAGTGATGCCGCTCAATTGATTCATTGCAAATGTCCAGCCATGCTGCCTCATAACTGCCCTACATAACAATCTTCCCATCTTGCGCTTCACCGGAGTTATCAATAAAGCCACTATTGCTACACATCAAATGAGTTCTTGATTCATAAATTGCAAGCCTCATGTTTCATAAAGGGTGATTTGAGTGATTTTTCAGAGTGTTCTGTCTTTCATGAAAATACTTTTCTCATTGATGAAGCCCTACTAATAGGTTGTAACAACTTTTACCTTTGATCTCATTGCTTTTATTTTTTTACCAGTGATTGCCGAAACCCCTTTCCCATAATGATCACCTAAAAAAAAGCAGATCCTCTTGCTTACTTATTTTGATTTATTTTTAAAGATTTTAGGAATATGGTCCCAAAAAAATATAAGGTGTCCCACAACCTTCAACGGCCTATTTTTTTTGGATCTAATTGATCCCAATGAAAGGCAGCAACTCCAACTGTTGCTTGTGGCAGCTAGCCATCATCTCTCTCGAGGTGACTTGAGATCATTGATTCATCACTTGGAAGGCGAAGATTGTGGCTTTGAAGTCACCCTTGAAATAATTGACCCAAGAAAGGAACCTGAATTATTAGAGCTTCATCGTTTAGTAGTTCTACCTGCCTTAATAAAGATTGCTCCTTCTCCGAAGCAGGTCTTTGCAGGAAGTTCTATTTTTAAGCAGTTTCAAGGGTGGCTACCTAGATGGCAACATGAGGGCCTAGTGAATGGTCTTGGATTAAGTCTTAGGCCTTCATCTCTTGAAAGCAATAGAACAACAAAGGAGTTGAAGCTTGAGGATGAACTTCTGGTTCTTCGACAAGAGAACCAAACACTAATTAAACGTGTTCATTCACAAGAAAGACTTTTAAGGATGGTTGCACATGAATTACGAACTCCTCTTACTGCCGCTGCTTTAGCTGTACAAAGTCAACAACTTGGCCAAATTGATTTAGCTAGATTTCAAGATGTCATTACAAGGAGACTAGACGAGATTGAGTTGTTGTCTAAAGATCTTCTGGAAGTAGGTACTACTAGATGGGAAGCGCTTTTTAATCCACAGAGATTGGATTTAGGGAGTGTTGCAGCAGAGGCAATACTTGAATTGGAAAAGCTTTGGCTGGTAAGAAATATTGAAATCAAAACGGATATCCCTTCAGATATACCGAATGTATTCGCAGATCAACGAAGAATGCGTCAAGTACTTCTAAATCTTTTGGAGAATGCTTTGAAATACACCAATGATGGTGGAAATATTTCTTTAACAATGCTTCACCGGACAAGTCAATGGGTTCAAGTCAGTGTTACTGATAGTGGCCCTGGAATCCCTGAAGAGGAGCAGCAAAGAATTTTCTTGGACCGTGTAAGGCTTCCTCAGACCTCTGAAAACACTTCTGGATTTGGGGTTGGGCTCTCAGTTTGCAGAAGAATTGTTGAAGTACATGGAGGAAAAATTTGGGTCGTATCTGAACCTGAAAAAGGTTCTTCCTTTTATTTCAAGGTCCCTGTTTGGCAGGGCCAAAAGCAAGAGTCTGGTTCAGCTGCCTTGACGTAAGTAGAGGCTGGCCCGTAGTTTTCGGATGTGATGAAAGAAACAACAGCTTTCATCTCGGCCTCGCCCCCATCGTCTAGAGGCCTAGGACACCTCCCTTTCACGGAGGCGACAGGGGTTCGAATCCCCTTGGGGGTATTTATCCTTACATGATGATTAGTTCAATTGTTTCCTAATGGCTGTTTTAAGCCTTTAGGAATTTCTAGATGTAACAAAAACTTCCTGGGAAAATCATTTCTTCTTTGCCTTTTTAGAAGCCTCTCGTTCAACCGCAAGAAGATTAGTTGTTAGATCTTCCCTAAGTCGTTGCTCAATAAGCCCTACAGGCATTCCTAAGCAGCCCTGAACTGTGAGTTCATAAAGCAGACATGTGCCTTCTTCTCCAAGTGATCTCATCCGCCAGGCGCCTTCAAAGCGTCTGAAGTCCCCTTTGATTTGTCTGAATTCAAGATCACCGGATTCATACTTCTCAATTAGTTCAAGTTGAACTTGGGCCGAGAATCTCATACCAATGAATTGTTGTGTTCCAACCTGCTTTAGCTCGACCTTATTCTCTGATCGCGAAATGATTTTGCTGCTGGCAAGGTTTGGTATGAATGCGCTTAAGCGCTCATAATCGGTCAAAACAGACCATATGACTTTTGAATCTATTGGACTTCTCAATTGAGCAGCAAGTCTTCTGGTCCCTCTTGGGAGGCGCTCCATCGTTTGCTCAATTGTTTGACGTTTTGCGCCAGATGAGTCCACATCAGTAGCTTCACCTGAGTTTGTATGACTTGTTAGCTTTTGCGTTGCAGTCAACTTTGCTCAGATGAATCATTAAGCAAGGAGAATACATACTTATCTCGACTTTTGGGCCTACACGAGTTGTGCCAATCGCAAAAACTGACCATGAATTCAGGAATTATCAGCGCATGGTGACCATGGATTGGTATTCTCGCCGTCTGTTAATGGTTTGAGATGGCTTATTCGCAAGCAGAAGTCGTAGTCGGCGGACTAGCTCACGTTCCAGTGATTATTGGGGCTTTTTGGCTCTTAAATAGTTATGTCGCTAATCGCACGGCTTCTTCCAGCTCTGCTGATTCCACAACTGCTATTCCTTCTAAGCCAACGGAGAAAGCTATTTCTTCATCTGGATCAAGTGAACCAAGCAAAAAAGCTGCTCATCAGTCAGTTCCAGTTAATCTTTATAAACCTAAGACTCCTTTCTTAGGAAAAGTTGTTGAGAATTACAGTCTCCTAAAGGAAGGAGCCATAGGAAGAGTTAATCACATTACATTCGATTTATCAGGAGCTGATCCAGAGTTTGTTTATGTTGAAGGACAGAGTATAGGTATTATTCCTGCAGGTGAAGATAGTAAAGGCAAACCACATAAATTGAGGCTCTATTCCATTGCAAGCACTAGGCATGGCGATAACTTAGAAGGCAGTACTGTATCTCTTTGTGTTCGCCAACTTCAATATGAGAAGGATGGAGAAACTATTGATGGGGTCTGCTCAACATATTTATGCGATATAAATCCTGGAGACCAGGTCAAAATCACTGGCCCAGTAGGAAAGGAAATGTTATTGCCTGAGGAAGAGGATGCAAACATCATCATGTTTGCTACAGGTACTGGTATAGCTCCAATGAGGGCATATCTACGACGAATGTTTGAACAAGGCGAGAGAAAAAAGAATGGTTGGAATTACAAAGGAAAAGCCTGGTTGTTTATGGGAGCACCTAAAACTGCAAATCTTCTTTACGACTCTGATTTTGAATGGTATAAGAGCCAATACCCTGAAAACTTTAGTTATACCAAGGCTATTAGCCGCGAGCAAAATAATGTAAATGGAGGAAGGATGTATATACAAGATAGGGTTCTTGAAAATGCCGAGGAAATTTTTTCAATGATTGAAAATCCAAAGACACACATCTATTTATGTGGACTTAGAGGCATGGAACCAGGAATTGATGAGGCAATGTCTAAGGCTGCTTCAGCAAAAGGACTCGATTGGTCAGTTTTGAGGCCTCAGCTTAAAAAGGCTGGTAGGTGGCATGTAGAGACCTATTAGAAATCTTGATTAGGTTCTCTTGAGAAAATAGAAAATCAAATAAGCCTCTTTGGAGTTTTATTTAGATAATTCATGCTGATTTCCTATAAGTCGAGTAAGCCTTTTTTGGTGATCCGAGCACAAACCATGGCGACTTTTTTGAGAATTACCTTGAATTTGCTCGTTAACCTTTAAGTAATCGGCTTAGGTACGTACAAATGACGCAGTCGATAACGAACCCTTTAAGGGTTGGATTACGACAAGAACGAGTTATATCTCCTCAGTGCTTGGTTATTTTTGGTGCTAGTGGCGACCTTACTCATCGGAAATTGGTCCCTGCTTTATTTGAACTTTTCAACCAACGACGACTTCCAAGTGAATTTGCACTTCTTGGCTGCGCAAGACGCAAGTGGACTAATGAAGAATTTCGTTCAAAAATGGAAGATGCTCTCGGTTCTACTGTTGCAAATAATCCAATTGCCTGGAAACAATTTTCTGAAGGTCTTTTTTATCAGTCGATAGATCTTCAGCATCCAGAAGACTTGGTCAAGCTTAAGGAGCGCCTTGAGGATATAGATCGAATTAGAGCTACTCATGGCAATAGAACATTTTATTTTTCTGTTTCCCCAGATTTTTATGGGAGTGGTTGTAAAGCTCTTGCCTCAGCTGGATTACTTAGTGATCCAAAACGCAGTCGGATAGTTATTGAAAAACCTTTTGGCAGAGATTTTGGAACTGCGCAGTCTTTGAATAGATTGGTTCAAAGTTGTGCAAATGAATCACAAGTTTTCAGGATCGATCACTATCTAGGAAAGGAAACAGTTCAGAATATTCTTGTTCTCAGATTTGCTAATGCAATCTTTGAGCCTATTTGGAACAGGAATTATATATCGAATGTTCAGATAACAGCCTCTGAAACTGTAGGAGTTGAGGAAAGGGCTGGGTATTACGAAAGTTCTGGTGCATTGAGGGATATGGTCCAAAATCATTTAACCCAGATGCTTGCACTTACAGCCATGGAGCCTCCAGGGCACTTTGATCCAGAGGCAATACGTAATGAAAAAGCAAAAGTACTACAGGCAGCTCGTTTGGCAGATGAAATTGAACCATCTAATTGTTGTGTAAGAGGACAATATGGAACAGGTGGTACAGATTTAAACCCTTTGTCTGCCTATAGGGATGAGCCAGGTGTTAATCCAAATAGCACCACAGAAACATATGTAGCAATGAAACTTTTCATTGATAATTGGCGGTGGCAGGGAGTCCCATTTTATGTACGAACAGGTAAACGTTTACCGAAGAGATTGAGTGAAGTTGTTTTGACTTTTAGAGAGGCACCAGTTCATCTTTTCGAAGCAGTTGGAGGAGCTCCAACATCCAATCAATTGATTTTGCGAATTCAACCAAATGAGGGGGCTGAATTCAAATTTGATGTCAAGTCGCCTGGATCTGGGATGAGAAGTAGACCTGTTGAAATGGAATTTTCTTATGAAGATTCTTTTGGTGAACCTTCAGATGAGGGCTACGTTCGCCTTCTTGCGGATGCGATGCTTGGAGACCCCACCCTTTTTACAAGAAGTGATGAGGTGGAAGCTGCTTGGAGGCTCTATACCCCTTTACTTGAAATGATTCAAGATACCCCTTGGCAACTACCAGTACATAATTACGAATCAAGGACTTGGGGTCCTGCAGCTGCTGATTCACTTCTTGCTCGAGACAACCTTCTCTGGCGTCGGCCTTGATTTTCTTACTTAATATTTTCTTATTGCCATGTCACCCCAGTTAACTCTTCAAACTCCCTTGCAATTACCTTCAGAGGAAATACCTCTGTATTTAGAAAAACTTTGGCAGAATGATCAGCCTGGAAATACAGGGGCAAACACTTTTTGCTTATTGATCTGGCAACCAGCCTGGTTGGAACAACAATTAGTTCGGACTGGCAGGATCTCTGGACCCATTATTGGATCCCAACGTAAGAGCCTTATAGAAGCCGCCCAAAAAGTTGTTTTAGAAGCAGATCTTTCCCATACGACTCCACCTTTTGATTCTTTGGTCACGGCTGCGATCGCTAATAAAAAAGGAGAATCCTCCGTTGAGGATTTAAGAGGGCAGCATGTTGATGCAGCTATAAGTGCTTTACAACCAAGGAGACTTATTACTCTTGCCCCAACAATAAATTCTGATCAGGACTTGGAGACTCTTGTTGCTGCATATTGTCCACTTCCAGAAGAAAGCGGCGGACAATCAGCTTGTGGCGATGTAGTTGTTCTTAGAGGAGGCCTCTCTTCACTTCGCAATGGGCTTGGAATACTTGAATCATTAGCTATTACGGAATTACCCTCTTGGTTGTGGTGGAATGGGAGTCTTGATGAGGCTCCTGAATTATTAAATCAACTTGCATTGCCCCCTAGGCGATTAGTTATTGACACAGCTTTGGGCGATCCAGAAAGCTGTTTAGATTTCCTTAAGCAAAGAGTCGAGGCAAAGCAGGCAGTTAATGATCTGAATTGGTTACGTTTACGAAGTTGGCGAGAAACTTTGGCTATTGTTTTTGATCCTCCATCTCGACGAAATGCACTTAAGAATGTTGTTCAGTTAGATATAGATATAGAAGGTGATCATTTGGTTCAAGGTTTACTGCTTGCAGCTTGGCTTGCAGACAGACTTAGCTGGGTTTTTATACAAATTGTTGATAGTGAAGGTGATGGTCTATCAGCAGTGTTTCGGCGTTCAGATGGAACAAATATAAATTTACATCTAATCCCTTTACCGGTCGGTCAACCCAGTATTCATCCTGGCCAAATTGTTGGTATTCGCCTCATCAGTAAGGAAATTGATAATCCCGAAAACTCTTTATGCGTCATTCTTGGAGCTGAATCTGGCGAATGTATGCGACTTGAAGCTGGTGGGATGGCAAGCATGGAACTTATCGAGGAAGTTGTTCCAAATCAAAATTGTTCTGTTGAGATGGATGTTGCCAGGCTTTTATCTAGTAGTAGAGGTACTACTAGTCCTCTATTAGCTGCGGCTGCACCATTAGCACAAAAATTATTTTTAGCTTTTCAAGGGAATTTCTAGGTGTCTTACTGCTGAAAGGTTCTTATGGCATGCTTAATCGCCTCTCCTTCTAGCGGGAGCGGAAAGACTCTTTTAAGTCTTGTTTTGCTTGCATGGGCTCGATGTCATGGATTTAGTGTGCAGCCATTTAAGGTTGGTCCCGATTATTTAGATGCCCAACATCTTTCTGGTTTTGCAGATAGACCCTGCCGAAACCTTGATTTAATTCTTTCTGGACCTGAGTGGGTTCGGAAAAGTTTTCATGGATATGGCTCTTCATCCGATTTTGTTTTAGTTGAAGGGGCTATGGGCCTTTTTGATGGAGTAGGTACGACTCAAGATGGTAGTAGTTCATCTATTGCTGGGCATTTAAACTTACCTGTAGTTCTTGTTGTAAATGCTTCTGGTCAAGCTGCATCATTAGCAGCTTTGGTTAATGGATTCAGAAACCATGACCCTAAACTGAAAATAGCCGGTGTAGTTCTGAATAATGTCAATTCCCTTCGACATAAGGTTTTGTTGAATGAGGTACTTGAAGGTATAGGAGTTAAGGTTCTTGGTTGTCTCCCTAGAAAAGAGGATTTATCGCTGCCAAGTAGGCATCTTGGATTAATACCACCTCATGAAATCTTAGATTTAGAAAGACGAATAAAAATCTTCTCTGATATAGCAATAAACCACCTTGATTTAGATTCTTTTAGAAAACTTCTTATACCCCCCACTTCTTTTCGAAACCCTATAGATGATTGTTTTGACTTAGAAAAAGAGTGTGTTCCTTCAATAGACCGCCCTATAGCCGTGGCTATGGATAATGCATTTCATTTTCGATATCAAGAGACAGAGGATTGTCTGAATGCATTGAAAATCCCTTTCCTACCATGGAGCCCACTCTCTGATCAGCCGTTACCTACAAATGCAGAAGGGTTGCTCCTTCCTGGTGGTTTCCCTGAACACTATGCTTCAGACTTATCAAAATGTTCGAGTTCTCTTCAATCACTACGTTCCTTTTTTGGTAAACGACCGATTTATGCAGAGTGTGGAGGAATGATGATATTGGGTCAGGCGATTTCTGATGATGAAGGAAAGGAATTTAAGATGTCTGGCCTTCTACCTTTTTCTTCTGTAAAAGGAGAACTTAGTGTTGGCTATCGCTATTTGTCAGGAAGACAAAACTCTATGCTCATTAGAGAGGGTGAGAATATTATTGGGCATGAATTTCATCGTTGGAGGTTAATTGAGAATGAAAGAAAATTGTCTTTCAATACTTACTCCCCTTGGGAAATGAGTGGTTGGTCAATAGGTAAAAAAAATGAGGGATGGAGTAATAAACTTTTTCATGCGAGTTGGATTCATCTTCATTGGCCAAGTCGTCCAGAAATAGCTTTGAGATGGAGAAAGGCCTTAGATAAAGCTTCCGAGTTTATTTGTTAGTTTAGCAGCTTCTGCCATTTATTCTTTTCCACTTTATCTGTTTCAATTCCTACCATCCAGACACTTTTTCTTGCTCTACTTACTGCAACATATACTAACTGCTTTCGTAGTTTCAAATCTTTTGGCCAGAAGACATCAGGAGCAACAAAAACCTGATCAAAACTGCTACCTTGGCTTCTATGAATTGTAAGCACTGCCGCTGGTCCTAGGGAGGCAAAAGCATCCCTAATATAAAAAAAACTACGCCAAAACTTCTTTCCATTAATTTTACCTGCTGCTTTTGCTTTCTCTCTAATTCTAGAAAGTGTTGATTCTAAGAGTTGTCTTGACTCTGTACCTACTGAAGGTAGGAGCCTTATTTCTAGTTCCTTGTCTCCAGCTTTGGCAGTTATTATTTGTGTATTTATTACAGGAACATCCCAGTCACTTTCATTTGAAATTCCAAACTCTCCAAGATTACATCTGTGCGGCATGATGTCATTTACTATTAACTCTCTATTAGATCCAAGTACCATGTCAGGTTCCTCTTCTTCCTCTCCACCTTTACATGCTGCTGGTGCCATTATTGCATTCCTACTTATTAGAACCTCTCCAGGAAGTACAGGTAATTGTTCAGCCATTTCTCCGTGAATAGCTCTTCTTGCATGAGGAACTAATTTCTCCAGAGTTCTATTTGTATAACAAAGGATTCTTGCTCCATCTGCATTGTCTTCTAACGAAGCTAATCTAAGAGATTCTTTTGCTTGCTCAAGCCATTTCTCTTTGTTTACGCAACCAACAACTTCGTTTTTTCTTTTTATTAGAGGTAGGTAAGGTGGTGCATTACAGGGAATAAGACCTTCTCTAAAATAATTAGCAAGATTTAAAACAGCGCCTTGATGTCTTATTACTTCAACTAATTCCTGATTTATTGATTTCTTTATTGAAAAGACAGGGCTTTTGTTTTCTCCTATTGGTGGTAGCTGTGCTGGATCACCTACAAAAACTAGACGTGTTTTATAAGGTTGTGCACAACTTAGAATAATTTCTAAAAGTGAACTGTCTATCATTGAGGATTCATCTATAAGAACAAGATCTAATTGTTCTAGTGAAGTTTGAGTTTGGTCAGTACTTTCACAAAGTTCTAAGTCTCCTTTTCTTTTAATTCTTAATCTGAGTAGCCTATGGATTGTTGAGGGATACCAAATAGGCTTTAAGTTTTCTGTATTCATAGCCTCTCTAATTACTCCTACTGCTTTATGAGTGGGAGCAGCAACTGTCCAGCAGAGATTCAATGATTCAACTAATTGTAGGAATTTTATTGATAGAAATGTTTTTCCACTTCCTGCATATCCACTTAGGACAAAAGTCGATACACCTTTTAGTTCAGAACTCTGTAGCCATTTAGAAAACGTTTTTAAGGCAACTTTCTGACTTGCACTTAGCTTGTCAGAATCATGTTTAATTGAATATGAATTATCTGTCACCCGATGGACAGGCCAAATGACTTAGCAAAATCTAATGGAGACCCGATAAATGCTATTCCTGGTAAAGAAATAGCAGGTCCAATTAGGCTACCTACTAACACTTCTAAACGTGTGTGACCAAGATTTTCTTTAAGAGTTACTTGGTTGAACTCATTATTATTTTCTGCTTTTAATAAATTGACTTTTTCGGCAATTTTACCAGCTTCTCTTCTTATGCCACTTGCGTCGTACATGACAATAAATGCAATAGCTGAGCCTAAAGCAAACGCCGGATGATCGAAGCCAAGCTCAAGCCCAACTCCAGCAGTCGTTCCTGTAACTAGTGCCGAGTGGCTTGATGGCATGCCTCCAGTTTCTATTAAGACAGATGGACGCCACTTCCTATTTACAATTAGTTCGATGATTAACTTGGAAAATTGTGCTAACCCACAAGCCAATAAACCCCAGGCGAGGCAGGCATTGTCAAGAATACCTATTGCGGATGATGAATGAACCACGTTCATCTGTCTCTGTTTGTGATGTAGTCGGCAAGGGCTCTTAGTGGTTCCGATGATTCTTCCCAAGGTTCCAGAGCTTCCTTTGAAATTCTGACTAGTTCTTTTGCTCTTCGTCTTGATTCATCAAGCCCTAATAATTTTGGATATGTAGTCTTATCTGCTAAAAGGTCTTTTCCTGCTGTTTTGCCAAGTACTTCGCTACTTGCGGTGACATCAAGTATGTCGTCGATTATTTGAAAAGCTAAACCTATTCCTTTTGCATAGGTTTTAAGTGCATTTATTAGTTTTTCTTCTGCACCCCCAATCAATGCTCCGCAAATCACACAAGCACTTAGAAGTGCGCCTGTTTTGTGTAGATGAATGAATTCCAGGGTTTCCAGATCTACTTTTTTCCCTTCAGATTCAAGATCAACTACTTGCCCACCAACTAACCCTGGCGCACCAGCGACAAGGGATAATTCTCCAACTACTTTTATCAACCTATCTGCAGGAACACCCTGAGTTCGAATTGAGACCATTTCAAAAGCACGAGTCAATAGAGCGTCGCCAGCAAGTATTGCGATGGCATCCCCATAGACTTTGTGATTTGTAGGTCTGCCGCGGCGAATATCATCGTTATCCATTGCGGGAAGATCATCATGTATCAGCGACATTGTGTGAATCATTTCTAGAGCCACGGCTGTGGGAACAGCTTTGTCAGGGTTTCCTCCAGCCAGTTCACAGGCTGCAAGGCAAAGGATTGGCCTGAGTCTTTTCCCCCCAGCTAGAAGTGAATACCTCATTGCTGTTCGAAGTTGCTCTGGTTCTTCTGGGCCTAGAGATTCATCCAGGGCAAGTTCAATTTTGTTTTTCGACTGTTCCAAGTAGTTGGAAAGGTCAAAAGGTTTTTTTATATCTTCTGCCATGGGTATAGAACGTTGACTGGATTCTCTCAGGACAAGACGTTTATGGGACTAAATCCATTAGTGAAAAAGGTAAACCGCAATGGTGCTGCCAACTGTTAACAGTGTTAACGAGAAGCATGGCAACTGTCATTGGACCAACCCCACCAGGAACAGGTGTCAAAGCACCTGCAATAGAGGCTACTTCCTCTGAACGTACATCACCACATAGTTTCCTTCCTTCAGAAAAATTCTTTGCTAATTCTGGTTTAATTCGATGTATTCCAACGTCAATAACTGTAGCTCCTGGCTTGATATGTTCTATTCCAATCATTTGAGGACGTCCTGCTGCTACAACTAATATGTCGGCCTGCTTTGTGATTTCTGATAAATTTTGTGTGTATGAGTGAGCAACAGTAACTGTTGCATTCTCTTTTTGAAGCATTAATGCCATAGGTTTGCCAACAAGGATACTTCGTCCAATGACAACAGCATTCTTGCTTTCAATAGGGATTTTATAAGAATTTAGCAAGGCCATAACTCCTGCTGGAGTACAGCTTCTAGGGCCTTTTTCATTTTTAACTAACTTACCCAGATTTTGACTATGTAGTCCATCTACATCTTTTTCTGGTGTAATTGTAGAGAGTATTGGGCCTTCTTTAAGATTTTTTGGAAGTGGTAATTGCAAAAGTATCCCATCTACATTCTCGTCTTCATTTAGCTCTTTTATTTTATTTATTATGTATTCCGCAGAAGAATCAGAGCTTATATGACTTGTAAAACTTTCAATGCCTACTCTTTGACATGCTTTTTCTTTGTTTGAAACATATACTTTGCTTGCAGGGTCGTCTCCTATTCGAAGTACTGCTAGTCCAGGTGCGCGGCTAGCCTGTTTTACATAAGTCCCGATTTCGTGCTTAAGTCTTTGCTCTATTTCTAAAGCGAGCAACTTCCCATCTAGCTTGATAAGCATATGCACTTAATGATTGATACCTTTAGCAGCATGCCTGATTAAGGGCATTACTGTATATATCTAGTGAAAGCTCTTTCAGCCATTTTTACAAGCATTAAAAGGCTTTGGCGCATTTGGGTGCGTAATGAGTCGCCAACTCGTCCTTTGATGAAATGGTCTGGAACCAAGAAAGCAGGGTTGATATTGACTTCGGTATTGGTTGCATTGATATCAAGTTGGCAATGGTTGGGGCAACCGGATGTTCGCCCTGGGACACCTGCACACTTTGATTCCTTTGCACCTATTGATGCTGTAGTTGAAGATAGTGAAGCACTTCAACAAAAACGTTCAGATTTGGTTTCTAGGACATTTGTTCAAGTTATTGATGATGTTCAATCTTCTGTTCTGAAGAAAAAACTTAATCAGCACTTTATAGAGCTTGATCTTGTTGCAGAAAGCTCCGAGGGCGATCGGATCGGCCCAGTTAACTTAACCAAAGATGAAGAAAGTTGGCTTTTAACTAGTTCTATAGAAAAGCGAGAACTTTGGAAAACAAAAGTTCGTCATGCTGCTGATCGAATGTTGAGTCAAGGATTAGTTACTACTCTTGCTGTAGATCAACTACGTCAAGCAACTGATCTGCAGCTTTCTAATTTAGGCAATCCAGGTGCCCCCTCTCGAAGCCTTGGCAGTAAGTTATTGACTAGTACTTTTCAAGGAAGAACTAACTTAAGAACGGATTCTTTGCGAACCCAAAGGGTCTTAGAAGAACTAATTAGGAAACAAGGTATACCGATTATTGAAGTTACTAAAGGAGATCTAATTACCAAGAAAGGTGAATTAATCAGTTCACAAGCATTTGACGTATTAGATCACTTTGGAATGGTCTCACGAAGCCCCCGACCTGCTATTTGGCTTTCAAGATATTGCGAGGCTCTTCTGAGCTGTTGGGTGTTGATTTTAATTATGCGACGCGAAAAGCCATCCTTAGAAGCTAGCCATGCCTTTCTTTCTCTCTGCTTACTTTTAATTGTTCAGTGCAGCAAAGTTTGGTTTGGTGCATCAGTTAGTCCTTTGGCGCTAATTGTTCCTCCTACTCTAATTATTTCACAAGGGTTAGGTACCTCCTGTGGACTTATTTGGTTGGCGATATCAAGCATGCTTTGGCCTGTTCCCGTAAGTGGTTTTGGCGATGGACGAATGATAATTGCTTTCGCCGTTGGGATTGTTGTTGCCTTTCAGGCTGGACGCTTGAGAAGTAGGACAGGCTTATTGCAGATGGCTGTTTTCTTGCCAATAGGAGCCCTTTTTGCAGAGTGGATTCTTATTACAACCAAATTCAACCCTCAAAACATAACTTGGGGAACACTTGCACCTACCTCTGAAGAGCTTTTATCAGAAGCACTTTTAATGGGTGTTCTTCTTATGTTGGCCATTCTTGTCCTTCCTTTTCTGGAAATCACTTTTGGCCTTGTTACAAGAGCTAGATTAATGGAATTAGCAGATCAAGAAAGACCTCTTTTGAGAAGGCTTTCATCTGAAGCTCCTGGAACTTTTGAACATACATTGATGTTATGCAGCTTGTCAGAAGAAGGAGCCAGATCAATAGGAGCAGATATAGACCTGACAAGGACAGGTGCCCTTTACCACGATGTTGGGAAATTGCATGCTCCAGAATGGTTCATTGAGAATCAAAGAGATGGATTTAATCCTCATGATGAATTGAATGACCCACTAGCGAGTGCGAATGTTTTACAAGCACATGTTGATGAGGGCTTAAAACTTGCTAAAAAATATCGACTACCCAGAACCATTGCAGATTTTATTCCTGAACATCAAGGCACAATGAAAATGGGCTATTTCTTTCAGCGTGCCAAAGAATTAGACCCATCTACATCAGAGAATAATTTTAGGTATAAGGGACCAATCCCTAGGTCAAAAGAGACAGCAATTCTTATGCTCGCAGATGGTTGTGAGGCAGCTTTAAGATCATTAGAGCAGGAAACAACTGATGTTGATGCCACTAAGACTGTTAGAAGTATTGTTGAGTCAAGACAGAGAGATGGACAATTAGATCAAAGTGGTCTTTCTCGAGCAGAAATCGAACTAGTTATTCGTTCTTTTGTACGTGTGTGGAGAAGAATGAGACATAGACGTATAGCATATCCAATTCCATCGAGAAGCACATTTACTAATTGACTTCAATTCAGAAGTTTTGCTAACGAAAATAATTTTCTAAGATTTACTTATAGAAGTAAAATTCATATTCAGCAGTTAAAGACGTCGTGACCTGCGATGTATAGGCCTGCACCAGTATATTAATGAGAGGAGATTTAATATTGATATAAGCAATGATAATCCACTAAACATATGTAGGTCTTTGACTAGAATTAGTCTTACGACCCCATATGGAAAGGAAACTGAAAGGGCCATAGATAGAGCAACTATGGATACAATTACTCCCCACTTCCTTTCTGCAAGTAGTCCAGAGCAAGCAACAATTCCAACAATAGCGGATGGCCATGCAAGGCTAATTGCTAGGCTGATATTAGCTGTGCTCATGGGTGGCCCTGCAAAAGCAACAAGGCCTATTATTGGTAATGCGGCAATGTTAGACATAAGACCCAACCAGGTCATTGTCCAGTAACCAACTACACCGTCTTTCATAAGTGATTTCTCCTTGAAAGTAATTGTTCTTAGAAGCTATCTTTATTTTATAACTAATCTCATTTGTTTTTTCAATTATAGGTTTTTTAGTATTCTGGTAACTAATAAGCTTTGTTAGATCCTTAATTGCCTAAACTTTTTCTAAAATGAATGAGAAATATATGGAAGCTCTTTTATAGCTAGGTCTAACTAAAGCTATGAATTAGAGATTGCATTTTTTACACTTTTTACTTTTTCTTGAAAAGACTGTTTGCGATCTTTTCGAGTGTTTATTTTTAGCGTTGTGTAGATACGAGGTGCTCCGAGGCTGTGTACGGATTCATGGCAAGCACGTATGCAATCAAAGACCTCATCCCATTCTCCTTCTATCGCTGTTCCATTAGGGCCAAGTTCGTGCTCCAGGCCGGCTTTTTCAATGGTTTTTTGGCAAGCAGCTATGAATGGGGCGAGGGATATGCCTGCACCAATTGGCACTACACAAAGATCAACGCTAACCCACATTTTTATCAGCTCCTATGAATTCCGTTGCCATGGCATTTCAAGTTCAAGGTTCGTTTTTGGGTAGTCAACTGTTCTCCAAGAACCAGCACGAGTTGTTACTTCTATTCCATAGGCTCTGTCAATTGAAGAAAATTTGAGTCCTTGTCCCTTGCACCAGTTGTTGGCAGCTATCATTGCTGCTTCAAGAGATTCGTATGGAGCATCTAGGACTGGGTGAGGACAACCATCCAGTCCTATTAGTCTGTATAGCCTCTTATGAAAGGCCATGTATGTGCACCTGGCCGACTGTCTATATCGTGGCATGCTCCTGGCGGTCTTGCCAAGAAGGTATTTATTGCTAATTCAAAGCTTGGTTTGATTTATTGTTTTTTTTTTGAAGTGGTACAAAAACAATAATTTGAGTTTTTTCATGGTCTTTTAACTCAATTTTTGTTAGTTAGGGTGGGGCTTAAATACCTTCCTTGAAATTTGTAGACAAAGGGTCTTTTTGTGGATGAATGGATGTGTTCTGGTCTGCAGCCACAAGCCTGTTTAATGCGTTAACAAATGCATTAGCTGCTGCCACAACCACATCTGTATCTGCAGAGTGCCCTGAAAAGAGTTTTCCATTTTTCCTTAGGCGAATAGTGACTTCACCCATTGCATCAATACCTTCAGTAACAGACTTTACTGAGAACTCGATTAATTCGTTTTCAACTTCAGCAAGTGAATTCAGTGCGCTACATACTGCATCGACTGGTCCAGTTCCTACAGCTGCAATCGTTCTATCTTGGCCATTTTGATCTGCAAGGGTAACAGTTGCAGTTGGTTTAAGGCTATTGCCACAGCTGACTTGTACCAGGCGTAGTTGGAAACGTGACTCAGGTTGTTGTACCTGTTCACTGACTATCGCTTCGAGGTCTCTATCGGTTATGTCCCTTTTGCGATCGGCAAGATCTTTGAAACGTGAAAATGCTTCGTTCAAATCTTCTCTATTAAGGTCATATCCAAGTTCCTCCAGCCTTGCTCTTACAGCACTTCTTCCACTTAGCTTCCCTAGAGATATTCTGTTGTCAGTTAGGCCAACTGTTTGAGCGTCAACAATTTCATATGTCAATCGGTTTTTTAGGACCCCATCCTGGTGTATTCCTGATTCATGTGCGAATGCGTTAGCCCCAACAATCGCTTTGTTGGGTTGTACCACCATCCCTGTGAGATTAGAGACTAATCTTGAAGTTTTTGTGATCTCTTCTGTTCTAACAGCTGTCAAAGGTGTTGGAGATTCAGCTTCTCGTCCAAAGAAAGGGTTGAAGTAGCTTCTTCTTACGTGTAAACCCATGACTAATTCTTCTAGTGCAGCATTGCCAGCTCTTTCTCCTATGCCATTAACAGTACATTCAAGTTGCCTGGCACCGCTTTTAACTGCTTCAAGAAAGTTCGCTACTGCAAGGCCTAGATCATTGTGACCATGAACTGAAAGAATAGCCTCATTAATATTGGGAACATTTTTATTGATTTTGGAGATTAACTCTCCAAATTCAGATGGAGTTGTATATCCAACGGTGTCAGGAATATTAATTGTATTTGCACCTGCATTTATTGCTAATTCGATCACTTCGTATAGAAACTCAGGATCACTTCTACCTGCATCTTCACAGGAGAATTCTACATCTTCCACAAGAGACTTTGCGTAACCAACCATTTCTGGAACTATTGCCATTACTTCTTTCCTTGACTTTCTAAGTTTATGTTTTAAATGGATATCACTAGTTGCTATAAATGTATGTATCCGTTTATTTAGTGCAGGCTCAATGGCATCTGCACAGGCTTTTATATCTTTGGTGGATGCTCTTGCTAGCCCACAAATTATCGGCCCTTTGCCTCCTCCTACTTGTTCTGCGATTCTGTTTACTGCCGCAAAATCACCTTGACTTGCGAAAGGGAATCCGGCCTCTATTACGTCAACTCCCAGCCTTGCAAGTTGCTGTGCTATGGCAAGCTTTTCTTCAAGATTGAGACTCGCACCAGGAGACTGTTCACCATCTCTTAGTGTGGTATCAAAAATCAAAACTCGTCCCGGATCTTTAGCCACTGATTACCTGCTAATTGTTAGGAATAGATTTAACTTCTCAAATACTAGATCAGTTCTTCAATAAGCACTAAATAGAATTCTTCTAAATAACAGGAACTCCGAAAGTCTCTTAAGTATTTTTACTTACGAATGGTTATGGGCGGCCGGCGGTTTAAATTTAAATCCCCAGTGCTATGAATTTGTCTAAAGGTCAATTGGCGCTGGTATTGCATGCACATCTCCCTTTTGTGCGTTCTGCAGAGACTGGTTCTTTAGAGGAGGATTGGTTCTTTCAGGCATTGATGGAATGCTATCTCCCAATTCTCAACGTATTGGAGAAGGCAAATAAATCCAAAAATCAAGTCCCCAGAATTACTATTGGGATTTCTCCTACCCTTCTTTCTTTGTTGAGTGATCGTGAGATTACGCAACGGTTTATTCCTTGGTTGGAGATTCGTCTTGATCTCCTTGCGGAAGTTAAGGGTAGTCAACGTATTGCAGCAAATTATCTTGCAAAGAAGATAAAGGAGCAGTTGAATTTATGGAAATCTTTTGAAGGCGATCTAATAGGAGCTTTTGTTCGACTTCAGAAAGTGGGGGTTGTTGACCTTCTTACTTGTGCGGCAACACATGGTTACTTGCCTCTTTTGAGGGATCAACCAGAAGCAGTAAAAAGTCAACTTTTTACTGCTGTTAGAGAGCATAAAAGGTTGATTGGATCAAATCCCTTAGGCATATGGCTACCTGAATGTGCCTATTACGAAGGACTGGATCAAATTATGCATGAGGCAGGATTGCGTTATGCAGTATTAGATGGTCATGGCTTGCTTCATGCTCGACCAAGACCGTTGTATGGATTGTATGCACCTATCTGCACGAGAAACGGTGTTGCGTTTTTTGGACGAGATAGTGACGCTACTCTTCCTGTTTGGTCTGCAATGCATGGCTATCCAGGTAACCCTGTCTATAGAGAGTTCCATAGAGATCTCGGGTGGGAACTATCAAATGAAGACTTAAAGAAGATCGGTATAAGTAACCCAAGGCCTCTGGGCTTAAAACTTTTTAAGGTGACTGACAGAACTCTCCCACTTGAAAAAAAAGAAATATATAACCCTGATGATGCCCTATCAAGAGTCAAAGAACATGCAACTGATTATTTAAAAGGTCGTAGAGATCAATTAGATCAACTTTCTAGTGCAATGGATCTTGATGCTTTGTTAGTTGCCCCTTTTGATGCTGAATTGTTTGGCCACTGGTGGTTTGAGGGGCCACAATTTTTATCAGAACTTTTTCGTCAAGCCAAAAAAGAAAAAATTTCATTTGTCCGTTTAATTGATACCCTTTCCATTTCTCCTGAACTTCAGCTTTGTGAACCTTGCCCATCTAGTTGGGGGCAAGGTGGATATCACCACTATTGGCTTAATGAAAGTAATGCCTGGGTTGTTCCAGAGTGGAATCGCGCTAGTAGAGCCATGGTCCATTGCTGTACCAATAAAAGTAGGGATAAATCAAAGGATCGACTCTTGAAGCAAGCGGCAAGGGAGTTGTTACTGGCTCAGTCTTCAGATTGGAGCTTTATTCTTCGTGCAGGCACGACTACTCAACTTGCCAAAGAGCGTATTGATAGGCACCTTAATCGTTTCTGGAGCTTGATTAATGTCATTAATGATCAAGCAGCTTTCTCAGAATCTCAGCTGAGTTCTTTTGAGCAAGAAGATTCTATTTTCCCATTGGTTGACCCTAGGGATTGGGAAAAAATAAGTTCTTGATTATTAGGTAGGCATACCAAATATCATGCCTCTTCTTACGTCCCAAGGTGCCAACCAGAAAAGCTTTAGCATTACTATCAAGAGTTGAGGTAGAGGTAGGGTGTTGGCTAGGAAACCAGACCAGTCTTTTCTTGGTAGTCTGAAAAACGTTGCAAAGAATTTACGTAATTGCGCCTCTTCAAAACTCATTAAGCGGCGTAGGCCAAATTGATAGAGGCGGTGTCGTTGAACTAATTCGGGCGACCAAAGCACTTCCCAACCTTTTCTAGCTAGCTCAGATGAATCAAGGCGTGGGGCACTTTCTATAGCTAATGCCAATTCCTTCCCTAGAGCTGGTGCTCGTCTCAAAAGAGCACCAACCATATAGCCAGATGCAGGATGCACCATGCTTGCTGCCCCTCCAAAAGCAAGGAGAGGTTGGTTGCGATCCGGAAGTGGAAGATTCATGGGGAATAGACAACGCTCTTCATGAAGTATTTCTTGTATCTCAACTCCTCTTTTTGCTAGACGTGCTTGCAATCTGGCTCTCAAAGTAGTCCATGACATTGGAGGGTAACAAGCTAGAGATGTTTCTTCTACAAAATAAATTCCATCACCAAAATCCATCGCATACAAAAAACTTGGAGGCTCGTGTTTTTCTTTTGTTGTCAGATGATCTGGCCTGAAATCCATTAAAACGAATTGCTCATCATCAACGGGTGGGGCACTGAATCGACCTACAACTCCATAAGCTGCCTGCTCAAAAACTGGTCCGTGATTTGGCCTTTTGATAAATGGGCTGCGATGTCCGCTTGCATCAATTACCAATCTTGCACGATATGTATTACCAGATTTGCAATGTACTTCTGTTTCCTTTCCTAAGACCTTTATTGCTGAGGCAGTCTCTAGGTTCCAAGGTAGATCTTTGCAACGTTTTAATAGCCAACTCTGCAAGGAGACTTGATCAAAAAGTCCGTAGTCAAAATCGTGCTTAGTAGGGTTTTGTTCTTCAGCTGTGATGCCATTGCCGAAATAACTGACTGTGTTACTCCACCTATGACCTAAAAGAGATTCCATCCCTAATGATTCAAGTTCTTCTGCCCATATTCCATAAGTATTTGGCCAAGGTTTGTCTGGTGTATGAGAAGCAAGAGCTGTAACCTCTAGTCCTTGTTCTACCAGTTCAGCAACTATGCAAAGGGCAGCAGGCCCAGCTCCCATTACAAGTACATCGGCGCAATTTATCAATTTCAGTCTATGGATGATTCTCCAGCCTCGGAAGTTTGATTTGTGCTGGACTCTGTAACGTTTGCATTTTCGCAATCACCATCAGGCTCTGGCGGAACCAATACTACTTCGGATAGCCTGTCACCTTGATCAAGTTTTTGAAGCCGTACTCCTGTAGCTGCTCTTGATTGTTGAGGAATTTTGTCAGCACTTGTACGAACAATTACACCTTTTTCACTTACTAGTAGAAGCTCTTCTCCGTATCCCAGAACTTTTAAACCTACTAATTCATCTCCTTCCCGGCGGAATTTCATAGCTCTTAATCCCATTCCTGCTCGCCTTTGTAGTCGGAATTGTGTTACCGGAACTCTTTTCCCAAGGCCACTTGCAGATGCAACTAGTACCCATGGCCCTTCTATTGCCGATGAATTTTCTGTGGCTTCATTTTCGTCTTCTTCAATGCTTTGATCTACTTGATCAGCTAACTCTGTAGGAAGAACATCCATACTTACCAGTGAGTCACCAGAACGGAGGTTCATAGCTTTCACTCCTCGTGCCGTTCTACCAAGAGGCCTAAGTTCATCATCACTCAAACGAAAGTGGATAGTCATTCCTGCTTTTGAGCCGATCAAAGCGCTATCTCCACATACTGCGAGTCTTACCCAAGTAAGAGCATCACCTTCAGCAAGACCGATTGCAATTAGGCCATTTGCCCGGATTTTGCCAAAGGCAGACAAAGGTGTCCGCTTGATAAATCCTCCCTTCGTAAGCATTAACAGATATGTCTCTTCGTCAAATGAAGTAACCGAAAGCAATGAAGTTATCGCTTCTTCTCTTGGTATCGGTAGTAATTGGACTACTGGTGTACCTTTTGCAGTACGACTACATTGTGGAACTCGGTAAGCAGGTAGTGCGTAAGCAACCCCGCGATCACTAAATAATAAAAGTGTGTCATGGTCATTGCAGCTTATGAAAAGCTTGACGGCTTCTTCTCCTTGACTTCTAGTACCTGCTTTTCCTCTTGTACCTCGACTAGTTGATTCAAATTCATTTACAGGCATACGTTTTAAGTATCCAGTCTCTGTTAGAAGTACTACTGACCTTTCATTGGCAATTAAATCTATATCTTCTAGTCCTCCACCCAGATCAAGAATTTCTGTCCTTCTCGGGGTGTAATAACGTTCTCGAAGTTTTATTAGCTCCTCTTCAATTATTTTGAAAACACGTTCGCGTCGTTCGAGAATGTCCTTGTAATCGGAGATCTTTTTAAGCAGGTCCTCATGCTCTAGACGTATTTTGTCAGCCTCTAGTGCTGTCAGTCGCCTCAATTGCATTTGAAGAATCGCATCGGCTTGTGTCTCTGTTAGTCCATGCTTCTCTTGCAACTGTTTTTTTGCTGTAGATGTATCTGAAGCTGCACGAATCAATGCAATTATTGGATCTAATTGATTAAGAGCTAGTAGTAGTCCAAGCAAAATATGATCCCTTTCCTCTGCTTTCCTTAGTAGATACTTGGTACGTTTTTCTATTGTTTCAACCCTAAAGTCTAAGAACACTTTCAACATCTTGCTTAGCGTTAGCAATACAGGCTCATCGTTTACCAGTGCTAATAAATGAGCACTAAAATTACTCTGAAGTGGAGTTAGTTTGAATAGATTATTTAACACTACCTGTGGGTAGGCATCCCGTCTCAGCTCTACAACTATGCGCATGCCATCTCGATCACTTTCGTCTCGTATATCAGAAATCCCTTCAAGTTTCTTGTCGTTCACCATTTCAGCAATTCTCTCTATGAGTGCTGACTTGTTTGTTTGATAAGGAAGTTCAGTAATGATTACAGCATCTCTGTCAGGTCGACCAGGTGCTTCGATGGTTTCTATATTTGCTACTCCGCGCATCGTTACTGATCCCCTTCCGGCCAGGTAAGTTTCTTTGATTCCGTTTCTACCTAGGATTTGTCCTCCAGTTGGGAAGTCTGGGCCTGGAATGATTTCGATTAGTTCTTGGTCAGTTATTTCTGGTTTTTTTATTAATGCCTGTAAGCCGTCAATTAGCTCACCAAGATTATGAGGTGGAATATTTGTGGCCATGCCAACTGCAATTCCTGATGATCCGTTAAGCAAGAGCTGTGGAATCCTGGCTGGTAAGACAGTTGGTTCTTGCTGGGAACCATCGAAGTTGTCTGCAAAATCAACCGTTTCAGCTTCAATATCCTCTAGGAGGCTGTCAGTTGTAAGGGCTTGCAGTCTTGATTCTGTATATCTCATGGCAGCTGGTGGATCATTATCTACCGATCCAAAATTTCCATGACCATCTATCAGTGGCATTTGCATGGAAAAGTCTTGAGCCATGCGCACAAGTGCGTCATAAACAGCTGTATCTCCGTGTGGGTGATATTTACCTAGGACTTCTCCGACGACACGAGCACACTTTCTGTATGGCCTATCACTTGTAAGGCCTAATTCATACATTGCATAAAGGATTCTGCGATGGACTGGTTTAAGTCCATCTCGAGCATCTGGCAGCGCTCTACCAACAATGACACTCATCGCGTACTCCAGATAGGAGCGCGACATCTCATTACGCAGGTCAGTCTGGATGATCCTGTCGTCGGAATCTCCGGGACCTTCGCTACCAGGTCCCTTTGGATCAGCCATAAAAGAGCTTTTACCAACCATTAGGTTATCTCGGCGAGAGTTAACTTGAGCAAAAGCTTCTAAAAAAAATTATTTCCTTCCCTTTTGATTTGCCTGAGGTACTAGCTGTTTTCTTTGCTCATTTCTTTTTGCAGCCTTAAAAAGTGAGTTTTATAAAAAAAACTTTTTTTCTGTACAGATCCTTTAACCCCCCCTACTGCAGGCGTTTTAGGAGCAAATTTCACCTCTGCTAAATCTGCATGATTTTTTGATCTGATCTGGAACCACCACAACTAAGAGTTTTTTAGCTCTCTACTTGGTAATTTATTCAAAATGGATTGAGGCTGTTGTGGATATTCAGCTCGGACGTTCAAAAACCGTTCGTCGTGCATATGGGATTGATGAAATTGCTTTGGTTCCAGGCAAGCGAACTGTTGATCCAGCTGTAACAGACACAAGCTGGAGTATTGGTGGAATTGAACGAGAAATTCCAATAATCGCAAGTGCAATGGATGGTGTTGTAGATGTTGCTATGGCTGCAACATTGAGCAAGCTTGGTTCTCTAGGTGTTTTAAATCTAGAAGGTATCCAAACTAGATATCATCAACCCCAGGATTTGTTAGAACAAATTTCTTCTGTAGGGAAGGATGAATTTGTTCCACTAATGCAAAAGATATATAGCCAACCTGTTCTTGAAGAACTGATTTATAAGCGTATTTCAGAAATAAAAAAATTGGGCGGTATCGCTGCTGTTAGTGGAACACCAGCTGCTGCCATTCGTTATAAGCAAACAATTGCAGACGCTGGCTCGGATATATTCTTTGTTCAGGCGACGGTTGTATCAACTGAGCATATTGGCCCTCAAGGTCGTGAGATTCTCGATCTTCAGGCTCTTTGTCAAACTATTGGTATGCCTGTTGCAATAGGAAATTGTGTTACCTATGACGTTGCTTTGCAGCTCATGAGAGCTGGAGCAGCTGCTGTAATGGTTGGCATTGGCCCAGGAGCCGCTTGTACATCTAGAGGTGTTTTAGGGGTTGGAATTCCTCAGGCAACGGCCGTATCGGATTGCGCAGCTGCTCGTGCTGATTACGAGAAAGAAACAGGTAAATATGTTCCTGTTATTGCTGATGGTGGAATCGTTACCGGAGGTGATATTTGTAAATGCATAGCTTGTGGGGCTGATTCTGTGATGATTGGATCCCCTATTGCAAGAGCAGAAGAAGCCCCTGGTCGCGGCTTCCATTGGGGGATGGCAACTCCTAGCCCAGTTCTCCCAAGGGGGACAAGAATCAAGGTAGGGACTACAGGAAGCTTAGAGCGTATTCTTCGCGGCCCTGCTCTTCTAGATGATGGGACTCATAATCTCTTAGGAGCTCTAAAAACTTCTATGGGGACCCTTGGAGCAAGAAACATTAAGGAAATGCAGAATGTAGATGTGGTTGTTGCACCCTCTTTACTGACTGAAGGGAAGGTGTATCAGAAGGCACAGCAACTTGGCATGGGTAAATAGGCGCAAGGAATTGTTGGATTAATTGGTTCCTTCTTTCACAAGCGTTAGTATCTATATGTGAGGGCTTCGGCCCACACACTCCTCACACACACTGCCCGACGAGTTCGGGCTTTTTGTGTTTTTTAGGCTATTTCCGTCACAGTTTTGACAGCTAAGGGTTTCAAATCCTGAAATAAGTAAAAACGGTTGCTAAGTTTCTCCGAGATAACGTGTTTTAGGGAATGTCAACTGCTTCTGCTGTAACAGATGCCTCATTTGAGCAGGATGTCCTTCAGAGTACCGTCCCCGTATTGGTTGACTTTTGGGCACCATGGTGTGGCCCTTGTCGGATGGTTGCCCCAATCGTGGATGAGATCTCTAAGGAGTTCGAGGGGAAGATCAAGGTCTTCAAGCTCAATACCGATGAAAACCCCAATGTTGCTAGTCAATACGGCATTCGGAGTATTCCCACTTTGATGATTTTCAAGGGTGGCCAAAAGGTTGATACTGTTGTAGGGGCAGTACCTAAAGCAACTCTTTCAGGAACTATCACCAAGTACCTTTGAGAAATTTGTTTAAGGGTTATTCAATTAATTGAATTAATCCCTTGCAAGATCTCTCTAGGGCAAGCCTCTAGAAACAACAACTTAATCTTTTCGTGATGGCAGGCCTTGGCCTCATTGATTACGGGATGGGTAATCTCCATTCCGTTCAAATGGCCTTTAAACGGCTAGAGACTCCTCTATTGCTAGTCAAAAGCCCTTCGGATATGAATGCCTGTCAGGCTCTGATCTTGCCCGGCGTAGGCGCTTTTGACCCTGCTATGGCGCATTTAGACCAGGCTTGCCTGATTGATCCTTTAAGAAAGTGGGCTAGTCAGGGCAAGCCGCTTTTGGGGATATGTCTTGGTTTGCAATTGTTTTTCGAATCGAGTGCAGAAGGTACCTCTGAAGGTTTAGGTCTCTTTAATGGTCGTGTTGAATTATTGCCTGCCAATCAGGATGAACGAATCCCTCATATGGGGTGGTCCCAACTGCATCTTCAAAAGATTTGTCCATTATTTTCATCTAAATCAGTACCACTTTGGATGTACTTTGTTCATTCTTATGCGGCAATTCCTTCTAATGAGAGCTTTGTAGCAGCTACGACTTCATTTGGGACAAGGGAAATTACATCAGTCGTTTGGAATGGAAGGTTGGGTGCCTGCCAATTTCATCCTGAGAAATCTTCCCAGGCAGGTCATTACATGCTTAAAAATTGGCTGAATTGGTTGAATTCAGGAGCAAAACCTTGCCCATAAAACCTCAACCTCTTCGTTTGTCTGGCGGAAGAAAATTGCAGAGCCCTGTGGGTTCAACAACTCGCCCTACTACATCATTTGTCCGGGAGGCAGTAATGAATTTATTGGCTCCACGAATAACGGATTCTTCTTGGTTAGACCTTTGTAGCGGTAGTGGAGTTATGAGTTGTGAGGCATTGCAACATGGCGTAAAAGTTGTTGTGGCTGTAGAAATTAGCCCGAAAGTCGCAAAAGTATGTAGGACTAATCTTGCTTCTACAAGCGCAGCACTTGGAACCAAAGCATATATCTCTATGTTTTGTGATGACGTAATCAAATGGCTTAGTAAAGAGAAAAAGAAATTATTTGGATTAGCTTCTTTCCCTAAATTTGATCTTGTTTATTTGGACCCTCCTTATGACTCTGATCTTTATGAAACTGTTTTGAATTTGCTTTTAAAAGGTGATTGGTTAAGTGAAGGATCTTTGGTGATCTGTGAACATTCAACTAATAATGAAATAAATGTTCCAGCCCCTTGGGTTGAAGCTGACAGAAGAAAATATGGGAATACCTCTTTGCTAATGCTTAGCCCACCAGTGAGTTGTCCCTGCGATACTGGTTCCATGCAGCCACAAAAAGGCCAAGCAATGTAACTGGGATCAGTCCAAGAACTATTCCGCAAAGTAGAGGTTCGATCATGGTTTTACGTTTGGTTGGCTTATCAAGCACAATTGTTTCATGCCCATGGTTTTATTGTGACGGGCCCTTCATCAACTGCTCCTAAAGAAGCTAACACTGGAATAGGTCTTGTGAGGACCTTGATTCTTGTAGCGTCATTTACATGCATCCTTTTGGTCCTTGGGTTCCTTTTGCTTTCTCAACAGGATCCATATATTCAAGAGGTTCTTAGGATTAATGGTTCTGAAGAAAATGGAGCGATTTTATTCAGAATGAATTGTGCTGCATGTCATGGAATAAATGCCCAAGGACTAGTTGGACCGTCTTTGCAAGATATTGCTGCATCCCGACGAGATGCAGCTCTAATTAAGCAAGTGATAAGTGGTCGTACGCCTCCAATGCCTAGTTTTGAATTAGAGCCTGAAGCAATGTCTGACATTTTGGCTTTTCTCCACACTCTCAGTTGAGCCTGCACGATTTGATTAAGAACATTCGCGTTGTTTTAGTAGAGCCAGGAGGCCCAATAAATGTAGGTAGCGTTGCAAGGCTTTGTGCGAATTTTGGAGTTGGTGAGATTCGAGTGGTTTCACCTAGATGCAATATTTTGGATTCTGAAGCAAAAAAGATGGCGCTAAGAGGTGCCGCTTTGCTAGAGGCTGCACCACATTTTTCTTCACTTTTAGAGGCAGTTTCAGATTGCAGGCGAGTTGTTGCTACTTGCGCTCGAATCGATCACGGCGATATCCCTTTGCATACTCCTCGTGAGGTCCTTCCTTGGCTATTAGAAGGAATAGATGATGGTCCAATAGCCCTCGTTTTTGGAAGGGAAGATAGGGGGTTAACTAATGAAGAACTTCTTGTTGCAAACAAGGTTTTGACCCTAGAGATAGATTCTGACTATCTTTCACTAAATCTTTCACATGCAGTAGCGATAGTTCTTTATGAATTTCAATGCTTAAAGGCTTTAAACCCTGGTTTATCTATAAATCAAGAAAAACCGCATTTCCCAACTTTGGCTACACCAGCTCAAGTCGCTGATTGTCTTACGGACACTCAAGAGCTTTTGTTAGATGTTGGCTTCCTACTTGATCACACAGCTAAGGCTCGGATGAGCAAGGTTAGAAGATTTCTCCGAAGATCTGAGATCAGACCAGAAGAAGTAGCCTTTATCAGGGGAATGATCAGGCAGATTCGCTGGGCGATAAATTCAGTTCGTCTTTAGCCCCCTTCATCTCATATGAGGTTGTCCACCCTTGTCCAAAAGTTCTAGTTCCATAAGTTCTAAGGGCTTGGCTCGTAGGTTCAGATTTTTTGCCAGAGTAGTTGGCTTTGGAGTAGGTCTTGGTTTGTTGGCCGGTACAGCTTTAAGAATTGGCAAGATAGATAAATCTGAAAAGAGAATTCTGGCTGGAAGTGGATTTAATTTAGGTAAGTTATTTGGAATTAAGGCTGATAGTGAAATTCAGCTAATACCGAATAAAAATATAAATTTTAAATTACGTGTTGGAGCATTTAAGCCTAGAAATGAATTAAAACCTTTAAGTTTGAGATGGGCTAACTCGGCAGCTCAGTACTCTGATCTGCTTGCGAGTGCTTACATGTTGATTCTAGATGATGGCACATACGCAAAATTGAATCCTACTTTGCCTCTTCCTGCCGCAAGTTCAATTAAAATGCCCATTCTTCTTGTGGCTCTTCAGTTGGTTGAACAAGGAAAGATTAAGTGGAATGAATTACTTGAGTTGACCAATGATGTTGTCGCTGGTGGTGCTGGTTGGATGGCATTAAAGCCATTAGGAACTGTTTTTCCAGTTCATGATGTTGCGACAGAAATGATAAGAGTAAGCGACAATACTGCGACAAATTTATTAATCAAGAGAGTTGGTGGGAACAAATTTATTAATGAAAGATTTAATTCATTAGGTTTAAAGTCTACTCGTATTAATAATTGGCTTCCTGACTTGGGTGGAACTAATATTACAACTTCTATAGACCTGGCATTAGCTCTCGCTCTTGTTGACACTAATAAAGTTTTGGGGACTAGAGCAAGGGATCTTTTTAGAGAAGTTATGAGCACTTCTATTAGTAATAGATTATTACCAGGGGGATTATTAAAAGGCTTAGGTGTAACAGAAGAAGAACCAGATAAAAATCTTCTTATTAGAGGTTTCCGTGTTTATAACAAAACAGGCGATATTGGAATAGCATACGCAGATGCAGGACTTATTCAACTTCCAGATGGCAGAAGAGCAGTTGCTGCTTTTATCGTTAAGGGACCTTTTAATGATCCAAGGTCCACCGAGCTAATAAGGAACTTAGTGGCAGCTATGATTCCGTCTTTGATAGATTAAATTAATAAACTTTATTTGAATTGCAACGATATCAATTAAAGGAGAGGAATTGATTTGATTTACTGAATAGCAGCTTACTCATATATAATCTAACTTTAAATCTTAGCCTTTACTACTTTTCTTTTGGTATTTCCTTGTTCTTTTTGACTTAATTCATTGAAACTTATCGGTTGCAGCTGTTATTTTCTAATATGAATTGAGAGTTTAAGAATATTTTTTTATTTAGCTGATAATGAAGGTTCCTGTAAATATTTTTGTCCCAAAGAGTTCAAACTGGCTGAAGTTTTTAAAAACCTTTTCACTTTTCTAGGCAGCTTTCTTTGAGAATCGTATGGATCTGGACGAAATGCCACCCTTTTAACGTTTATTTGATTGCCTGCATTTAGTCATGTTTTTGGATCGTGGTTTAGTGCGATTCTATGAGTCCCATTCTGCTGCAGTTGATCTTAGTAAAAATGAAAGGGATTAATAGTTTTGAAATTTGTTAGAAAATCATGGCTCTTTTATTCACTAAGCTTTTATATCAGTGATTTCCAAATAAAAAAAAGATTCTTTTTGTGTTCGTGTAGTGCCTAGCCTATGAAACAATTTACTTAACGTTAGAAGTTATTCCGTGAGTTCAACTAGGAAGAGAAGGGTCTTCCCCTTTACAGCCGTAATAGGCCAGGAAGAAATGAAGTTGGGCCTTTTGCTCAATGTCATTGACCCAAGAATCGGGGGGGTGATGATCATGGGTGACCGTGGGACAGGTAAGTCCACCACTATTAGGGCTTTGGCAGATCTTTTGCCAGGAATTCAAGTAGTGGCAGGTGATCCATATAACAGTTCTCTAGATGATCCGGATTTACAGAGTAGTGAAGTTCGGCAAAGGATCGAGCATGGAGAGACATTGACGTCCGAGGACAAGCAGGTTCCGATGGTCGATTTACCCCTTGGTGCAACAGAGGATCGTCTATGTGGAACGATAGATATTGAGAAGGCGCTTAGTGAAGGTGTAAGAGCTTTTGAACCTGGACTACTCGCTAAAGCCAATAGAGGTTTGCTTTACGTTGATGAAGTCAATCTTCTCGATGATCATTTAGTTGATGTACTACTTGATTCAGCAGCCTCCGGCTGGAACACAGTAGAGAGAGAGGGTGTTTCTGTAAGGCACCCTGCTCGTTTCGTCCTTATTGGTTCTGGCAATCCTGAGGAGGGTGAATTACGCCCCCAGTTGTTAGACCGTTTTGGAATGAGTGTTGAGGTAAGAACAGTTCGAGAGGCGGATTTAAGAGTTCAAGTTGTTGATCAACGCACTGCTTTCGATACAGATCCGGAGACTTTTGTTCAATCAGTTCAACCTAACCAAGAAGCTTTGCAGCAAAAAGTAGTAGAAGCACAGAGGAGACTCGACCAAGTAGGTATTGATGATGATTTGCGTTTGAGAATTTCGGAGGTTTGTGGAGAGCTAGATGTTGATGGCCTAAGAGGAGATATTGTGACTAACCGCTCAGCAAGGGCTCTTGCTGCATTTGAAGGTAGAACAGAAGTTTCGGAAGATGATGTGGCGAGAGTTGTTTCATGTTCATTGCGACATCGCCTAAGGAAGGACCCACTGGAACAAGTTGACTCTGGTGACAGAGTTGTTAAGGTTTTTTGTAAGGTATTTGATAGGAGCGAAGATGCAAATCTGTCAGATTTTGAATTGGCTTTAGCGAGTTAGTTGATTTGAAGATTATTGGGATTGATCCAGGCCTTGCACGTGTTGGCTATGGTGTTATTGAGATAAGTGAGAAACATCAATTAATGCTAGATTGTGGAATAATAAGTACTAGTCCTGAACAGAATGATGGAGATAGAATGGTTGAAATTGCAAGTGATTTACGCAAGTTAATACGTAAATGGAAACCAGATCTAGCCTCAGTTGAGAAATTTTTCTTCTATCGTTCAAACAATACTATTAATGTTGTTCAAGCTAGAGGCATTGTGATAATGACATTGGCAAGGTTTTCAATCCCTGTTGTTGAGTTCGCACCAATGCAGATAAAGCTAGCGCTCACGGGTTCAGGCCGGGCTGATAAGAATGAAGTTCTAGATGCAGTTATGCGAGAATTAAATCTACAGATTCCACCACGTCCTGATGATGCTGCAGACGCTCTTGCAATTTCGTTGACAGCTTGGTACCAGAGATAATGATTTCTTTTTCAAGTAAATATTTTTTGGACAAAGTTCTACAAAATTACTAATTCACGAAACATGAATACTTTTAGTCTTAAAGAAGAGAAAAGAAATCACTTCCGCCATATAAGAAGTGAGCGGCCATCAGAATCTGACAGCTTAATTTTACTAAACGCTTTAAAACTTTTAAATGGTCTAAAAGAATCGAATAGCTCTGAGAGTTTTATAGGCATCTACTGGCCTTTAGCTGGTGAAATAGATCTACGGCCATTGCTCGTTAAGACCTCATTGAAATTTGCTTTACCCTTTAGCCATAATGATGGCAGACTTTCCTATCATTCATGGTCTGGATTTTCTCTTGGTAAAGATGCACGCGGAATTCCTGCCCCAATTAATTCAACTTCTCTTCTTCCCCAGCAACTTAGGCTTTTATTGCTCCCAGCATTAGCTATAGATTATTCAGGCATTAGACTTGGCTATGGCGGAGGCTATTTTGACAGGTTGAGATGTAAGCCTGGATGGAAGTCAATTACTTCTTTAATTGTACTTCCAGAAAAGTGTGTATCAAAAGATCTTTTGCCAAGAGATGAATGGGATATCCCTTTTGATGGATGGATTTCTGAAAAAGGTATTCATTCCTTTTAACAACACAAATTAGTAGAATTAAAACAACGATTTATTCTGATTGAGTTCTAGTTTTAATTCTAAAAAAAAGTATGAAGAACGTCACCCTATATAAGCTTTGCTAACAAAAGATATTTTTTATTAGTATTTTTTATAATTAAAATCTATTATAAAAGCGTATTTTTTTGTATGATCTTCTTCTATGACTGAAAAGCCCCAATTTTCGACCTCTCGCTTTGGGAGCAAAGCTTTGGATGAAATTGTGCTTAAGCTAAATCAAGCATCAGAACCTAAAAGAAGATATGAGTACGTTCTTTGGCTGGCAAAAAAACTTCCAGAAGTTCCTCCAACCTTTAAAGATAAAGCCATTTCTGTAAAGGGATGTGTGTCACAGGTTTTTATAAATGTGGAATATGTAGAAGGTCGCCTTTTCTGGAGTGGTGAATCTGATGCTCTTATTACTAGGGGCTTGCTTGCTCTTCTGATTAATGGATTGTCGAACCTAACTCCTTTAGAGGTTCTGAATGTAGACCCACATTTTATTGAAGCTACAGGCCTTCAAGTAAGTCTTACACCTTCAAGAGCTAATGGATTTATGAATATCCTTTTGACTATGAAGAACCTAGCCAAGGATTATCTTGGCGTTGATGGCTCCGATTCTATCTCGCATTAGTGTTAGGCCTTAAAATTTTGACTGAATAAAAAAATTATGAGCAAAAGGATTGGCATAGGACTTTTAGGACTTGGGACAGTAGGAACTGGAGTGGCAAGGATTCTTGCAAATCCTGAGAGTAGACATCCTCTTGTAAATGATTTGGATTTGATCCATGTTGCAGTAAGAGATCTTCAACGTGAAAGAAATTTAGACATCGACAAATCAATTTTGACTATTAACCCTGAAGATGTTGTTGACAACCCTTCTGTGGACATTGTTGTAGAAGTTTTGGGAGGTATCGAGCCGGCAAAAACCTTGATTCTGCGTTCGATTGCTGCAGGAAAGTCTGTTGTGACAGCAAATAAAGCCCTAATAGCAAGACATGGCCAAGAAATTCAGTCTGCCGCTTCAGCCGCTGGAGTGTATGTACTTATTGAGGCGGCTGTGGGTGGAGGAATACCGATCATTGAACCTATTAAGCAGTCATTAGGAGCTAATCGGATTCAACGTATTACTGGAATTATTAATGGAACCACTAATTACATCCTTAGTCGTATGGCAAGAGAAGGGGTTGCATTCTCTGACGTTCTTCAAGAAGCCCAAAATCTTGGTTTTGCAGAAGCTGATCCCTCCGCCGATGTTGATGGAATTGATGCTGCAGATAAAATTTCAATTCTCAGTGGCTTGGCTTTTGGTGGGGTGATTGACCGTGAAGCAATAACTACTAAAGGAATAAGTGATTTAAATACTCGAGATGTTGAATATGCAAATCAACTTGGTTATTGCGTCAAACTCCTTGCTGTTTCAGAGAAAATCCAAAATAAAGGTAGTAATACAAATGATTTGTCTCTAGGTATTCGCGTTCAACCAACTCTTGTCCCTTTTGATCACCCTTTGGCTGGCGTTAATGGAGTTAACAATGCAATTCTTATAGAGGGTGATCCAATAGGCGAAGTGATGTTCTATGGCCCAGGAGCAGGTGCTGGGCCTACAGCATCAGCTGTTATGGCAGATATTCTTAACATTGCTGGGATAAGTCAAGTAGGAGATAAATCGGGCTCCTTAGATCCCTTATTGGCTGCAAATACTTGGCGTAACTGCAAGTTAGTTGATAGGAATCAGATTGTTCAGCGAAACTATATTCGTCTAACCGCAGATGACACACCAGGTGTTATCGGGGCGATAGGAACCTATTTTGGAAATTCTGGAGTATCTATTCAATCCATTGTTCAATTTGATTCGACCCAAGACAATGCTGAGATAGTTGTTATTACTCATAAAGTTAGAGAGGGCCAGATGCAGGAAGCTTTGCTCGCTATCAAATCCCTAAAGGAGATAAAGGGGCTGGCAGCCTATTTAGGGTGTCTTTGAAGACAAAATTATTTATTTCTTGACCCCACTTACTGTGCAAATTTGCTATAGATAGGACTATGCAAGTTTGCAGATGCTGACTTGTACTGGCAAAGGTTCAACATGAACGTTTGCATGGCTAAATAAGCCTAAAAATCCCTATTAGGACTTCAACCTGTCATGGACCTCCATCAGGGCGACTGTGTTCAACTACTAAATCGTGATGACGTCTTTCAAGTAATAGGAGTTGATGGCGACCATAATCGTTGTTGGCTACGTAAATGGCCTTTGCTCCCAAAAGGCTCTCCAGTTTTTGAAGTATCAATAAAACAAGTTTCATTTTGCTCTCCTGAGAATCAAAACAGCGCTTTTATTAAAACTTGAATAGCAATTTCTGACTTAGAGCTTTGCCTAAAAAAGGAGGTAAATTTTTTCTGAACAGGCTTTTTTTTATATTAAGCCTTCCACTTTTAGTTACTTTAGCTTCTTGTCAATTAAGCAAAAAAAGTACCCGCCTGATAGTTGCAAGTTCAGGTAAAATCACTTCATTAGATCCTGCACAAGCTAGTACTTTTGACGCACTACAGTTGCTTAGTGCTCTTGGTGACCCTCTTTATAAAATAAATAAAGAAGGAACTCTAGAAGGAGTTTTAGCTAAAGAACTTCCTGTTATTAGTGAGAATGGAAGGATTATTTCTATTCCGTTACGGGATGATGTTTTTTTTCATGATGGTACGCCATTTAATTCTATGGCGATGGCTTTCAGTCTTAAACGTTTTATGAAGATCGGAAGACTTAATTATTTATTGGATGGACGGATTAAATCTATAGAAACACCTTCCCCATATGAGTTGCGTATAAATCTTACAAGACCATCTGCTTCTTTTGAAGGTCTACTTACCTCTATCAATCTTACACCTATTTCTCCAATAGCTTACTCAAGCTATAATAATAAATTCCTAAATGATAAATTCATTGGCACAGGACCTTATAGATTGGCCTCATTTAGTAGACAAAAGATAAGACTAGAACCGAATAAATCTTACTGGGGTAAATCTGTAAATAACAATGGAATTGAATTTATAAAGCTCAGTAATTCTACTGCTTTATTCGGAGCATTACGAACTGGCGAAATAGATGTTTTGATGTCTAATTCATTGGATGAAGATCAACATCTTGCTTTGCATGAAATGGCTCGAGCAAGAAAGATTCGTGAAGGTGAGGGTAGTCCATTGGAAATTGGCTACATCACATTTAATAGCAATCTATATCCTTTAAATAATAAACTTGTTCGTCAAGGTTTACTCTATAGTTTCGATAGAAACTTAATTGTAGAAAGAGTTAGCTATGGACTGCGAAAACCTCTTTATTCTATGGTTCCGCCATTAGTAAGCTTACATAATGAACAAACTTGGCCTAGTTATGATCCTATTAGGGCTAAAGAACTTTTTAGGGAAGCTGGATACTGTGGAGAAAAGAAACTACGCATCCCTTTTACTTTCCGTTCAAATGTTCCAGCAGATAAATTGCTGGCACTTACTTGGCAAGCGCAATTAAATCGAGATCTATCTGAGTGTTTGGAAATAACTCTTGAGGGGGTTGAGTCGATTACTGTTTATAAGCAGCTTGGGAAGGGAGCATTTACTTCTGTAATGCTTGATTGGCGAGGAGCATATCCTCATGCAGAGGCCTATTTGACACCTTTCCTAAGTTGCAAAAAATCAAATGGTTCTTTCTGCTCTGAAGGCGAATCTGCAGCTAGTGGTAGCTTTTGGACCAACAATCAAATAAAAAGAATCTTACAGCTTAGTGATAGAACGTTAGGAGAGGAAAGAAATGGTCTTTTAAAGTCGGCAGAAAAAGGTGCAGCAAATGGCGCTTCATATTTGCCAGTATGGTTAGTAACTCCAAGGGCATGGGCACAGAACGAGTTGGAAAAACCCGAATTTGATACTAATGGTCATTTGAAATTAAGTCGTTTGAGGGCGATAGAGAATGAGTAGAGGACTCACTCTTTTTCGATATAGCCTGACAAGGCTTGCTCTTGCACCAGTAATGCTTTGGCTTGTTTCAAGCCTCGTATTTTTGTTGCTTAGAATTGCACCAGGTGATCCAGTTGATGCTGTTTTAGGTAATCGAGCTTCTTCTTCAGCTCGGGAAGCTCTTAGGGAAAAGTTGGGTTTAGATCAACCTTTGTGGAATCAATATATCGAATTTATTAAAGACTTATTTCATGGTGATCTGGGCAGTGCATTGATTAATGAAGAGTCAGTTTCTAAGATTATTTCCATCTCTCTTCCTGCAACTATTGAGCTTGCATTCTTTTCTTTGATTCTGGCAATTTTTCTTGGTTTTATTGTTGGGTTTAGTGGCGTTGCATTCCCAAATCGAAAGCTTGATTTTTTAGGACGTATTTATGGAATTGGAACCTATGCTTTACCACCTTTTTGGGCAGCAATGATGGTCCAGTTGCTTTTTGGTGTCTATTTAGGTTGGTTCCCGGTCGGTGGTCGTTTTCCTCCGACTTTGCTCCCTCCAGAAGGCTCTGGTTTTTATGTATTGGATAGTATTAGAACTGCTAATTGGCCAGCCCTTCAAGGCTCTTTGAGGCATCTGGTTCTTCCGGCAAGCACTCTAGGATTATTACTTAGTGGAATATTTAGTCGAGCATTACGACTAAACCTTTCAAGGACACTTGACTCTGGATATATTCAGGCAGCCAGAAGCAGAGGACTTAGAGAGGAGAGAGTAATTATCCGTCACGCATTGCCAAATGCCTTGTTGCCAGTTTTGACGATTACAGGCATAACAATTGCTTCATTGGTAGGTGGAGCCCTTCTTGTTGAATTAACTTTTTCCTGGCCTGGAATTGCATTGCGACTACAAGAAGCTATTAATCAGAGAGACTATCCAGTGGTTCAAGGCATTGTTGTAGTTATAGCGTCATTAGTAGTTTTGATAAGTCTGTTCGTTGATATTTTAGTTGCAATGATTGACCCGCGTATAAGCTACTGACCATGAAGAAGTCTTTTAACTGTATCTCTGTTTAGACTATGTATTCTCACTTTATTAATTTCCTTATGCACTGATTTATTAGTAGATAATTTATTGTTCTCTATACTATCTAAAAATATAGTTATTTCATCAGCCAATAAGTTCTGTACTTCTAAGGGCCTGACACCAACAAGATCTTCACCTAATTGAAAAAGGTCTGCTTGCTTTTTGCCTATTGATTTTTTGTCAATTCTGATTGGGGAAAAATGACTTGCACCCTCAACCAATACAACTCGACTATTTCTTTGAGGTTTAGTAGCTAATAGTAATCCTAGTTGTTCACTTATAGGAGGTGTAATTAAGTCTAGAGTTCCTCCTGTTAGAAGAATTGGTATATCTAAATTAATGTCTTGTTCCTTGGGCCAAAGCAAGCTGCCAAAACTATTTAATGCAACAATGGCTTTTATCTTTGGTAGGTTCAATTTTTTTGATAGTTGAACATCATTTAATTGGCATTGTAGAAATTGTGAAAGATTTGTAAGGGATAAATCATCTAATGCTTTTGTACAACGTTTTTGTAGCCCAGGTTCTGGGAGTGCTCCTCCAGCTATTAGAGCTGTAAGAGCACCTAATGAATGGCCCATTAACACTAAATTTTCCTGTTTTAGCTTTAGAAAACCCTTTTCTTTAGCTAAAATAACAGCCTTAAGATCTAATATCCTTTCAGGTATTACTTCAGCACCAGGAGGAGCTCGTCTGCCTTCCAGCAATGCTTTTACCGCTCTAGTATCACTCCCTGGATGTTCAAGAACTACCACTGACCAACCTTTTTTATTTAAGTGCCTTGCTAGCCAGCGGAAGTGATTTTGACTTCCACCTAATCCAGGCATAAGAAGTATCCAGCTGGACTTTTTATCCTTATTAGGGATTTGATACCAAATTTCTAGATTTATTGCTCTTGAGCGGTGTTGGACAAATAAAGGTAAAACAATTGGCTCTTTTTGGGATTTATTTTCTGTGCTTATTCTGTTTTTTTTTGAGATTTCTGTTGGAGGTAACTTGCTAAGAGCCTCTGAAAGTTTTTGTTGGCTTTTTAATTGAAGTCTCCATCTACTTGCAAGAACAAATAATGCATCTAAATCAAGGCGTATTTTCTCCGCAGGTATTGCATCAAGAAGATCAAGAGTGCTAACGGAAGATTTTGTTTCAAGTAACTGCTCAAGTGTGTTTAATAGTGTTATCCCACTACTGTCTTCATCCACTAGGAGTAGATCGCTGACTTCATCAAGGAGTTGCCTTCCAGCCCAACTCTTCAACATTTGGCGCCCCATGCTTAGTTCTTTGAGAAGGGGTGCTTTTAAAATTCTTAGAAAGCCTTTTTGACTTTCTTCATCTAATAAGCTAAGCCAAACGCCAAGTTCTGATCTAGTACCTTTCTTGGCTATCCCCCATTCAGTCAGTTCCTTGATTGATACGGGGATTAATGTGCCATCTACTTGAACTACCAACTTTTCTGCAGTTTTGCCGCTTGGCATACATAATCCATTAATTACAAGCATCAGACTGCTTGCAAGTAAAAATGCAAATTTTTTAGTTGAGCTTTTTAACTGCAATCCTGAATCCATTGATTTGGTGGGGCCAATTTCCCATTGGTTTGAGATTAATAACCAGAATCCGATTATTAGCCTCTATTGGTGCTGGTGGAGTCATCTATTTGACTCCATTGGTTTTCAACCAAGTTAGCTTCTCCGCTACCGATATTGGCATTGGGATAGCAGCTGCGGCTTTTGTAGGTACATTTTCTAGATTTTTAAGCGGAGGTCTACTTGATCGTAGGCTTCATTTCTCAAGGTTGGTTCTTACTAGCTCTTGCTTGGCAATTCTTTCTGATTTTTATTTACTCCAGGCACAGTCTTTTGGTACATACTTAGGGGCGCAACTCCTACTTGGGGTTGCAGCTGGATTGTATTGGCCGGCAATAGAAATAGCTGTTCCCTTGGGGTGTGGGAATTTTCCATCAAGGCAAGGTTATGCCCTTGTTAGGAGCGCAGATGCTCTTGGTATGGGGCTAGGCACATTACTTGGAACAATTTCCGCATTAATTGGACTGATCCGATTTGTTTATATAATTGATGTTTTTTTTATGCTATTAGTTATCTTTTTTTTAATTAATAACCCGTTATTTTTAACGTTGAGAACCTCAGTACAAAATAACGAAAATTCCTTTTCTTCTGATCTTCCTCAGCCTGTTAAGAGCAGAAATAATTCTTGGTTATTTTCCCTGTTCCCTGTATTAGTAGTAAGCTTTATTTCAACTTTGATTTTTGCACTTTTGCAAAGTGCATTACCTTTGGATTTAGTTAAAGGCGGATTACTTAGGGCGCCAATGTCAGAGGCCTGGTCTAGTTCAGTCGTCAGCTTTCAACTATTGTTATTGGTATTACTTCAATGGCCAGTAGGAAGGTGGTTATCAACAAAAGAAGTGAATTTTGGCTTAAAAGTTAGCCTTTTTAGCTTTTCTGTAGGATGCTTACTTACTGGAATATCATCATTATTGCCCAGTGGAGCATTGATAGTTTTTGCATCACAAATACCATTCTCATTTGGCTTGGCTGCGTTTTTACCTACAGCTACACAAGCAGTACTTGATACCACCCCTAAGTGGAAACGTGGTATTGGGATGGCCTTGTTTTCTCAATGTTTTGCATTAACTGCACTTATTAGTCCTCTGATAGCTGGAAATTATCTTGATTTTCATCAGAATGCTTTTGGGTTATGGCTAATAATGGGAGTTGTTTGCTTTATGTCAATTCCAATTCTTAAGTTAGTTAAGCCACTTCCAAACTAGTTTCTTTTTCAATTTCTATTAATCTCCTTTCACGTAAGAATAGGAATAGTGGAGCTCCAAACGCAAAAGCAATTGTGAACATTGAGAGAATAACAAGCCATATATTACGAATATTAAGTCGCTTACTTTCTGAAATGATCCAAATAAATACAGCAGATGCTCCTATCAATAAATCACTAGATAAAGACTTTGCTGCTGGATTGATGTTAGCTAAACTTATAAACTTAATAATATCAAATCCTGGTCCGTATGAGTCAATAAACTCTATATTTGCTGAAATTGTTAAATAGGCCCCCGAAAAAGCCAGTAATATATATATCCAGCTAAGGAAATGCTTCCTAATCATTTCTAGAAAACTAAAGGGACGTAACTCATGCTAACAATTATGTTTAAGTACCAATAAAGCTTGTCTTGGTTTCATCAATATTCTTATTCCCAAATAAACAAATGTTTCTCTTCTCATTGGTCTTAGAATAATAACTTAGATTAGGTTAGATTTTCTTTAATAAAGGTGACCTTGTCAGCAGTCCTTCTATTGTCATCTATCCCTTTTGTTGTTCTTACTTTGTATATGGGTACAAGAAACGGTTTTTATGACAGTTCAAATTATGAAGGAGATGGATGCGCACATGACGTAAAGAGATGAATTCAGCTAGAACATAAAAAAAAGATATAATAAAAGTTTAGGAACTCTTGTAAGTTTAATTTATAATTTCTGTTTAATTCATATCAATTAAATGGCTGAAAAAAAACTTACTGGCAAAGAATTGCTATCTTTTCTTGAAAATAACCGTGACTTTACTAGAGCTGATCAAGCCCTTAAAGCAGGTTATAACACAATTCTAGAATTGGTCGAGGCAATAGCAGAAGCTAATAAAAGCAACCCTGATTTCTGGGCAAATACTAGTTCTTCGGATAAGTAATTACTCTCATTTGAATTGACTATTATTTTACCGTCCTTATTCAGGTTGTAATGAACATAACTTTAAACTCTCGTTATTTGATGGCATGCAATATTCATTTAAAGGACTAACGTATAACCCTTCATGCAATATACTATTTTCTTTTAATTCGTTTAAAAACTTATCAATCAGAACTTTCTTAGATTGTAGATTTGAGTCTAGCCCCAATGTTGTATGAGCTTTAACATTTCTTGCTTTTGCTTTGTATTGGTAGTTCATAGCATACCTAAAGCTAGGTTTATTTTTTTCTAATTGATATATTCCCGCTTCATGATCGCTTAATCTATTAATTAGTTTATGCTCACTTAACTCTGATTCAATTTCAGATGAAACATAGGCAAGAAAATCTGAATTCAGATAGTTTAATGTTATTGCAGAGTATCTTCGATCGTAATTGTCTATATTTGTTTTGCCAAAGCTTTTGACATATCTATCCCAGTTATAGAGAGATGAGATTGTGCTTTTCTCGCATAAGTAGCTTTTGCCTTTATTAAACCAACTTAATATCTCCTTATATGAGTAAGTTGATCCTTGAAATAGTGTTGTATGGAGAAAACAACCTTTGTTTGGTGCAATGAGCTCAAGTAGATTTGTTATTGGCTTTATTTCTTCTAGACTTTGATTAGATAACGATAGACTAATACAAAACAGTTTATTCATTTGATTGCTTTCGAAATTTTGCTATACAGACTGACAGTTCTAGCTTACTTAAATTTAGAGAACCATTCAATAGTTTTTTGATTTAATTAGGAATTCAGTGTTACCATTAGCCTGCTATAATAATTCAATTGTTGAATTGCCTTAGTAACAGATGATGCCCGTTAGTAGGCGATCATTAAAATACTTATGTGCAATTTTCTCTCTTGTTAAACACAATTACTAATTCATCCCCCTAGTATTAGACCGATTCCTATAGAATATGAAGCTAAGCATCATTATCCCTTGTTATAACGAAGTAAAGACTATCGGCACACTATTGCAAGCCGTTAAGGATTCACCAGTTGAAGATCAAGAAATTATTGTTGTGGATGATGGCTCTACTGATGGGACAAGAGAACTTCTAGACGATATAAATGACCCTATAATTCGCGTTATTTTACACGGAGAGAACCAAGGAAAAGGTGCTGCATTGAGAACTGGTTTCGAAAAAGCAAAAGGTGACATATGCATTGTTCAAGATGCTGACTTAGAGTATGACCCCCAAGACTATCCTCTATTGATAGGGCCAATTATTAAGGGTCAGGCAGATGTAGTTTTTGGCAGTCGTTTCCAAGGAGGACGACCACATAGAGTTGTTTATTTCTGGCACAGAATGGGAAATGGATTCTTAACACTAATAAGCAATATATTTACCGATTTAAATTTAACTGACATGGAAACATGTTATAAAGCTTTTAGAAGGGAAATCATCCAATCAATTAGAATAAAGGAAAATAGATTTGGTTTTGAACCTGAAGTTACCGCAAAAGTCTCAAGACTTAATTGTCGTATTTATGAGGTTGGAATATCTTATTATGGGAGAACATATAATGAGGGAAAGAAGATAGGTTGGAAGGACGGTGTGAGAGCGATTTATTGTATTTTTAAATATAATCTTTTCTCTATATAGTTATTAACTAACTTCCTGGCAAAGCTGGCTTGTATCCAGTTGAAATTTCACCGCATTCAAGGCTGTCCCTTGTGCTTACACCTGTCTTAGGATTGATCCCATCTGCCAGTTCACATAGTCTTCTCTGGTCATCACTATCTAAAACTGCGAATGTAAAATCTGCTCCTTGTATTTGCGATCCAGCAAAGCTACTTCCTGAGGCAATCATATTTACTAATACAGCATTTCTTAAATCGGTCTTCTGGAAGTTCACCCGATCTGCGAGTGTATCAGTAAGATCTATTCCGTTTAGATTTGAACCTTTTAAGTCTGCCAATGTAAGTACAGTGCCGTGAAGGTCAACATTACTAAAATTAGAGTCCCTTGCTGTTGCACCTGCAATTGATGACTTATGAAGATCTTGGTCATGAAAATCTCCTCCAGTTATATTTGCTCTTACATAGTTAGGGACTTCTTCACCCTGTTCTAAAACAGCACTGACTGGTAACGCTATAAGAAGGGAGATGAGCATTCCTATAAAAGTTAAAACCCATATCGCTCTTAAGCGAAATGCACCTTTGAATTTCATGGCCTCTTTTCAATTATTATTATTATATATTATTTCTTTTGGTTATACTCGCTCAAATAAATTAAGCGATCAGATGATTTGATCTTTTATAGCTTATAGGTGATTTACTAAATATTAACTAACTCTATTTTTAAAAAGTCTTTAGCTGATCTTTATTTATAGATAGTCAATTATCTAGAAAAATACCACCATGTACCAAGTGGTACTACTGTTGCTACGAGCAAACAACCCACTACCCAAGCAACTGCTGTAGTTTTATTTGTTGCTTTATTTCGCATCACATTGAAGTTTGGATCTGTCACTTCGCCCTCAATGACATTGATAGGAGGCGAATTAATGTCGCTTTCGCCAATTGTCATCATCAGCATTTGAGCACTTGTGAAGTTTGTACTTACGATGCCTGAGGCCAAACTGCCACCTGAAGGCTCTTGAGGCGCCCATTTGCTTTCACTTATGCTCAGGGAGAATGCTGTGGGAGCTAGTATTATCAAGCAAAACCCAGTACAGATGATATTTAGGAGGAATTTTGGGATCTTCACGGGAAAAAGTAGATATTCACCAATATCCCCCATTAAGGTCACATAAGACAAATATGTTCCTTAAATTTAAAATTCGCTCATAATACCCTTAATCTTAGTTAACGATTCGAACTTTTAGACTTTTGATCGGCTAATCCTCAGGAACCTTTTGGAGAAGACTGATCTGCCCCATTAGTTTACTTTTTTAACTTTTGCATATCCATTTAATAAACTGGAAAATCCCTCCTGTTTTTGCTTGATAAATCTATTAAGACTCTATTTATAGTGCTTGCGGTTATTGCTCCTAACTGACTAAAGAAGGTCATCACTTTAGTTGTATGGATTAGTAATCAGTAATTTGATTTGCGATTTAGTTTTCCTGCTCACCTACATTTTTTTCTGCTTCTGATGTGATTACTTTTACCTCAAACCTAACCACAAGACCCATGAGGATGAGAAAAAGCCCAATTACTGTCCAATGAGATGAAAAAAGCAATGCTCATTATTGTCTAAGTACCACCATAACAAGAAAAATTGAGAATAGTCAGCTTTTTCTTCTTCTTAGGTTTCTGTGACATTTATGAATTTATGCTTAGATTGGACTAACTCATATGGCTAGTCTCTCTACGGACATTTCTTACACGAATACTAGCTTCTATTGAGGTTACGAAGGAGATTGCGAGTAGACCATAAAGGTTGATTTCATCGAATTTTGTAGGAGCAGGGTCTGAAGGGTCTATTCCTGCCTGAAGAATAATGGAAAGTAGTATCCAAAGAAATGAAATACTAATAGTTATCCAATATGCTCTCCATCTGCGCTGATAAATATAACCAGTTCCTATACCTGGAATGAGATTTAGGGTAAATGCTACCCAGGCAGATGAACTACTAATTAGCTCTTTATTTAAGGTCTTGCTCATGCAATCTTTTGTGAATTACTAATATTATGCTAGATATTCCTTATTTTTCTATTGTTGTACTGGAATAAAAGGACTACAACCCATTTTTCTAGATGATTTGGATCAAATCGCTTAATTCCTCCCCCAAAACCTCATGCCAAAGGATGGACTCTTTCGGTAAGGAAATACTCTTACCAGATATTATATGTTTAGCCACTATTTCTTGAATTAAATTAAATTACTGGAATATGCTTTTACCATTTTCCTCTAAAGCTAACCTTGACATAGTTTTTCCTAAAGACAGTTTTTTGGACCTACTAACTGATTTTGGTTGGCAGGATTATTCTGAGTGGCTTAATTACTGGTCATCTAAAAATATTGAAAATCTAATCACACAACACTGGGCAGTTGGTACTAAATCAGATTGGTTCTGGGGATTAGGACTTCCTTTCTTAACACAAGTAGAAGATATTTTGTCTAAAAGTGAATCCCCCTTTTGTATAGGTATTTCAGGCTTACCAGGATGCGGAAAAAGTAGTTTTGGAAAGTGGCTTGAATCAGCAGGAAACCAGATTGGCGTTCCAATTCTCGTAATATCACTTGATGATTTTTATTTCCCATCACCAGAATTAGATGAAGCTATGTCAGATAATCCATGGAATGTTCCAAGGGCACTGCCTGGAAGTCACTCAATAGAATTACTTCAAAGAACAATAGATAACTTCTTGCAGACAGGAGAGTTATATGCCCCTTGTTTTAATAAGTCATTAAGGCAAGGGAAGGGAGATAGATCAGGTTGGAGAAAAGGATTTGCTAAAGTACTTGTACTGGAAGGTTGGTTTTTAGGTTGCGGTTCATTTGGTATAGATATCGTTCAGGACCACAATAAGTCTGAATTAATACCACCTATTAACAAATTAGAGCTTGATTATCGATCAAAAGTTCAAGAAGCCTTGAAAATTTATGAGCCAGTATGGGCCAAACTAATTAAAGTTTGGCATTTGAAAGCAGTTGAATTTATCTATACAGCACAATGGAAAAGAGAACAAGAGTTGAATATGCTTTCTGAAACAGGATCTTCCTTAACTGGCAAATCATTAGACAATTTCATTCGTATGATTCTTACCTCAATTCCACAACAACATCTAAACTCAATCAGCTCTAATGTTCGAGCAGATATCACTAGTACGAGACGTATTAGTTGGGTTGGTAGAAATAATTCAAGCTTTTCAAATCTGTAGACTTTCTATTTTGTTTTAATTTGTTTATTTTTGGTTGCTATTGATTGCAACTTCTTGATTGTGTGGGCAATCTATAATTAATTATTTAATTTCCGAATTAATGAGAATGCTAACTACTGATACTCGTAATAGGCTTTTAGAAATAATTGAGCGATTGTCAAACGGCAGTAGTGTATCTCTAGACGAAAGGATTAAGCTCAAAAAGTATGCTCAACATATCCCTTTTATTGCTGGCATGCTTGATCAAGCAATTCGTAAAAGGGAATCATTAAATTAATAAATTTTCTTCTATGAAATTTCAAAAAGTCAGAAGAATATTTGATTAATTTAGATATTTGTAATTTAATCCCCTCCCCCATTGCAGCTCCAAACCTTGCTCGCCATTCCTTGTGTATTTTTTCCATCTATTCTAAAAGTTCTTTCTATACATTCATTTTGACTTCTAGCCCATTTTGATATTGGTATAAGTGAAGAAGCTGTTAACACTAGGCTAACCGTACTTATGGCGGCCAGCACAGGATATGCATGTGCTCTTATCATTTCGCGAGGTGACATAGAAGAAATTTAAAACTCTATTTAAGATACAACTTCATTTACTTATTAGAGAGAATGTTAAGGAAAGCACATTAATGCAAAACTAGTGAGAGAACTATCGGTTTGGCATTTTTATTGGATTTTTAAGGTAAAACTTGTGACTATTTAAGCAAATATAACAGTCAAATTCTCTAATTAATTGTTGTTTTTATTTTTTATGAAATTTATTAATAGTTCGTATGCAGCACCAAAAAGCCACGCACCTAAAAGTATTCCTATGACAACCAGGCTGATTGAAAGAGTAGAAACACCGGCGTCGTTTGGACCATAGTGGACTGCATTATCAAAGAATTCCATGGTTATACCAGTAGATAGCAATAACTTAGAGGGTCTTTATGACCCCCTAAATGGTTTATTGATTTAGTGACCACACCAAACTGCGCATGTTGTTGTGACAACCGCGATGACTAACCCACCCCATTTGAGCACTTTTTGTGGTGAATTAAATGTCGTAGAAATGAGTATTGCTGAAAGGTTGACAACGATTAATTGATCAGTTGAAGGTGAAATGCCAAACAGACCAGTTGTAGTAGCCAGATAGTCCATTTTTTTTTTTAATAGGGCACTATAACCTTAGTTTAAGAAAAGGGTTTTGCCTTTTAATCTTAAAGGGGGATAATTTAATTGACTTGTTAAATAGATGAGTGGTGTGTCTCAGGTGCAGTGATCAGACTGCTTGCCTAGTTTCTTCTCCTTTTAGGGATCTTAGATACCTTTTTCTTTGACCACTGCCTTCTATGTCAACATGCCATCCACATGCCAACCTATGATCCTTTTCTTCAAAACTGCTGGGAGTTTCGAGCTTGAAGAGCTTCTTTTTTTTATTTTCCATGACTTAATTAAACCATTTATTGGAACATTGAACAGTACTCGAGAGGATAAATTCATATATCTTTTATAGTTTTTAGAGAGATATGAATTACTCATAGAAAACATTGCATCTGTAAATTGTCCTATCAGTAGATCAGTTTATGTCCTTTATATTCCTACCCATGACCCTATAAAAGCTGGTATTGGTACCTTCGAGGTGATTGAAGCAATCAAAGCCAGGTCAAACTTGTGAACAGCTGGAACAGTGCGATCTAGGGCGAATATCAGTAAATAAGGGATGTTCATGGCTATTTGCCATCTCCATTTATAAGTCAGTACACCCCATATTTTTTTTAAGACCTTTTTTTGCCCGTCGTCAAGGTTTTCCCATCTTTTACTACTGTTTCCAATTATGGACTGTATGATTTTGATCTGAGCGATTTTGTTTTCTGTCTGCATTAAAAAAAAAATTGGAGACGTATTTATAGCGCATGGGGGGGGCTTTTGTCTCCCCCTAATTGAAAATTGGTATTTGAACTAGTAATCAATTGATCATAATTAAACAAACTTTTGAGACTCATATAATTTTTATGCATACTGAGTTTTTGATCGTGAGTTCCTTTTATGTCTTAAATTTATAGATTCTATTTATATCGAGATTAAATTTAGAAGCCTGTAAGCATTCCTACTATAAATAGTAATGCAATTAGTAGCCCACCCCCTATATATCGAAGATTTGCCTGATTTTTGTCTTGTTGATATCTAGGTATTCCATCGCCAACTGTAACAACAGCTCCTCCATCCTTGTACCATATCCAGTCTCTTATTGGTGCCGTAGAGATTAAGTCTTCTCGTGTAAGGTCAAGACCTAATTTGTCCGAAGAGCTTACAAGAATATTCAGCATAGTTTCTGAGTCATTGCAGTTGGAGAGAGCCTTATTGGTTTCTTCCGCCCCGTCAAGGGCCTTAACCAGCATGCTAACTCGATCCTTTACGGTCAATGTTTTTGGATCCATACCATCACCTTTTAGTTTCCATGGCCTTCTCCCATTATAAACTTAAAAGAAGTATTTTTTTTAATTGTTTTTTTGCTAATGCCTTATAGCGAAGTTGATAATTTTAATTAACGATTATATGCTGCAAAGTTAAGCATCTTTTATCCAAAGAGCGAGACCTCCACCCTTCCCTCTTGCCGCAAGCCAGCTAGATTCTTGATTAATGCCTATTAACGCAAAAAAAGGCATATTCTTTTCATCTGTTGGTCTGATTTCCTGTGAATAAAGAATTAAATTATCAAACTTGATTTCTAGTTCAGAAAACAAGAACCTTAATAACGGTTGTTTGCCCTCTAATTTCCCATCACCTTTAAAAGTAATGAATAAATTTCCAATGCTTACAGAATTTTCTATGCCAAGACTTAAGGATTTTTTTGTACTATTTATATTGATCCTTAAATTTGCTCTAACCAGTCTTAAAAATAAACTTGTTAGAGTGCTCTCCTTAATGCCTTCTTTTTTCCATACCTTAAAGAAGTTCCATTGTCCTATCAAAAAATTTAAATCTACATTAATACCATCCTTTCTTGCTGATTTTTCAAGTTTAATCAAATCCTGATGTTCTGGTAAGACTTCCTTTATGCTCTTCATGCTAATAAGAACCGATTACCGATAAGAAAGGATCAGTTTTAATTCCTACCATACCAAATATCCCCTCTTTGTTATCAGATTCTTCTATGCTCCTAACTTTATCCCATCCTTGAGAAAGGAGTATTGCCTTGATATATTTTATATGTTCCTTGTCACCACCTTCTCTCCAGATTCTTGGAGCTTTCTCCCAAAATGCTCTATTAGAGAAAGAAATAATGACACTTCCTCCTGGTTTTACTATTCTTTTGATCTCTGAAGCAACTGCTTCTGGTTCTTGTAAATATTGCCAGGCTGCAACCATCAAGCAGAAATCTACACTCCAATCTTTTAATGGTAGTTTTTGGTTTTTATTTAAGTCCTGTACCCAGTAATAGTCCAATCTAGAGTTTTTCTGCAATTCCTTTTTGTTCATGCCGTGGCCGATTACTTTTTTGTAATTTATTTCAGGTGGAAGATGACTGACCCAACTACTCATTAGATCAAGGATAATAGAGTTTTTGGGGATAATTTCTTTGTATAAAGTTGTAAGCCTTCTTCTAAAGTTATTATCCAGGTGATGTACAAAGCGTGGTTGACTATAAAAGATACTATCGTCATTACTATTTTCCTTTTCTCTTTGCTCCTGGAATAAAACTTTGTTGACCATCAACTCTTTCCTGTATTCTTTATTAGTTAAATATTCTATTACTTTTTTATAGATATTAGGGTATATGATGATCTGGGGATTTTTTTATTAGCTGATTTAAGAATAAATAAAATTATTTTCTTTTATTACGCTATTCCTAAAATAAGAAAAAATTTAGGTGAATCAAAAAATAAATCAATAAGAATACGTTTGGTACTCATAGCCTCTTATGAATTATTTTAGAATTCCGTTTTTATTTCTCGTTCCTTTATGTGTAGCTTGTCAGAAATCAACACCACCGAAACAACCTGGCAGCGCGAACTCTGTAAGCCCCTCTCCTTCTTCTACTGATACATCTAAATTGAGCAGGATGCAAAACGCCTATGAAAGAGGGGATATCAAAACTGCTTGCAAATTCAAATTATCTCTATCTGGTAACCCACTTACTTATCAAGGTATATCCCCTGAAATTCTTAGTACAATAAATGATCTACAAGTTAAATGTGGGTCTAATAGTTTTTCTATAGACCTTAATAACTAATTCATATTATTTTTTCTTAGGCAATTGGCTCATGTATAGGCAAATCAAGTATATAGAACTGAATCTCGATATTCTCTGAATATAGTTTATTCGACTAAATTGACCTGACTAATTTCTTTCTAAATGGAAAAACTCTCTCAAATAGATCTTGGTTCTACTCTTCTTTCTTTAGCTGTAATCTTAGGTTTTTTTGGTTTCGTGATTTTAATTATTCGTTCAATAGAGATACCTATAAGGATTTACCTTGATCGACGAAGGAAGAATAATTCTGATTCTACAGATAAAGTTAGCTCAGAACCAGATAATGGATTCCAAAAATAAAAGACCCCTTCAAAAGAAGAGGTCTTTCTATATGGAGCTGGATAATTTAGAAATAAATTATTTCTAAATTTCCTTAGCCATTAAGAGAGATAGAGGAGTTGTCAGCATTTTGTACTGCTTGTACAACACGCTTAAAGTCAAAGCCCAATGCTCTAATAGCGTGCCATAAATGACCTTGAATAAAGAAGAATCCAAGGTAGTAGTGCACATTTGCAAGCCATGCGCGGGAAGTATGTCCCAGCGGGGCACCATCAATTGAAGGCACGGTGTCAACCCAATATGGTGCTACACCAAATTTGAGTGCCAATGGTTCTCCGTACCAGGCTTCTGGGTAGACGGTTGTATTTGTAGCAGACCAGAAGGCAGCAACAATAGCCATCCAACCAATACCTGCCAGTGACCATGAAAGTACAGCCTCTGCAGATAGGACTTTGGAACCTTTGAATTCGGTGTATTCACCTATTTGCTTTGTAGCAATGTGGAATGCACCACCACCTATTTCAAAGAAGGCTAGGAAGGCATGTCCTCCCATTACATCCTCAAGGCTATCTATTGATAGGAAGTCAAATTGATGATTCCAAATCTGAGTCAAGTCGAGGTTGTAGTTAACTTGACGTACCGCCTCGATGGAGGGATCGTAAATCCCATGAACTCGAGCCCACTCAACAAACCAAGCACAAGCTACACCCATGAAAATCAAATGATGTCCAAGGATGAATGTTTGGTTGTCAGGGTTATCCCATTCAAGTTTGTATCTGGCGGCTTGACGATGTTCTGGTCTGTCAGCTGCGAAAAGTCCAGAACTGTTCTGAGTGTCCTCGCTGAAAATCAGAGAGTGTAATAGTCCTGCACTTGCATAGACCATTGAGCAGATCAAGTGGAAGACCGCTATGAAGGTAACGTCTGCACCTGTCCAGACTCCAGCGTCGTCGAAGCCAATACCAAGTGATGCCAAATGAGGTAGGAAGATCAATCCCTGATGGCCCATTGGCAAGGATGGGTCAAAGCGAGCTAATTCAAAAAGTGTGATAGCACCAGCATTAAAAGCAATCAATCCTGTATGAGCAACATGAGAGCCAATAAATCGGCTTGACTTGTTGGTTACTACAGAATTACCAACCCACCACCCGTAGGTAGGGTTTGGATTCCCATAGGTCTGCATGATTTTTAGGAGATAAAGGCAAAATACCCCTGGAACCCTACAAGCGGTTTAATTCATATGGTCGGAATAGTTAAAGGTCTTTATTTAGAAATACGCTTTGTTCTTGTATAGACAAAAAAAAATCACTTGTTTTTGGCCTTGAGAAGACTATGTAAATCAATTCCTTAAGCCCCTGGGTTTCTGGAAAAGTCAGTCCAGTAAAGGATTTGTGTCATACAAAAGGACAATGCATAATTTGAATCAGTCTTGCTTATATGACTAGCACCAGGATTTTTGTCTTTTAAACACTAAAGAAATGTTTTGTTGCCCGGTCCTAAATCGAAAGCTATCGCTAAAGAAATAAGGATTTAAGAGATAGTTACCTGGGTTTTGATTCTTTGGTCTAAAAGGGGATTTGGATTCCTTTGGGGCTCCTAGTCACTATTTGCTTCCCTTTAAATGTTTTTCTGCAAATTGTTGTGACTTGAATCATCCGTTACAGCTGTCCGTACCCCTAAAAGAGAGAATCTATGAGATCATTTGCAGACTTACAGGGACTGACTCGCATGCCGCGTTCAAAGTTGACCCTATCTTTTGTTGCTTTTGCCTTGATTTGGTCTGGTTGGTCAATTTGGAGTTCTTTGGAACCTGCTTTTACAAGTGAGCAGCTTGTTATTTTATTTTTCTTCGTACCTCTATCAGCTCTTTTGTTGGCTATATCATTTTTTGATGATGAGGATGATGATGATTTTGGTGGTGGAATATTGCAACCCATAATGCAAAGACGGTAAAAAAAACGACTTTGTAGCTTCTAAAAGGTTTATGGAAACCATTAACTTGAACTTTTACCTCTAAATCAATCATTTAAATTTTTAAGAATAGAAAATTTTTCATAAAAAAAGGTCTCGACATTTATGTGACGAGACCTTTTAATGATTAGAGTTTTTGTTGCTTTTAAGCTTTACCTAATCCAATAAGAATCAGTCCTTGATAGTGAAGGTTGAATCCTTGTCATTACCTAAGGCACTGCGTACTTTCGAAAAGTCGAAGCCAAGGGCTCTAAGCGCATGCCAGAAATGTCCTTGTAGGAAGAAAAATCCTAGGTAGTAATGAACATTTGAAAGAGCAGCACGAGTGGAGTGCCCAAAGAATGCTGTGCCATCTGAAAGATCACCAGTATCTATCCAGTAAGGCGATACAGCAAATTTGAGTTGTAATGGTTCTCCATACCAGGCTTCAGGATAAACAGTTGTGTTAGTTGCACACCAGAAGGCAGCAACGATTGCCATCCAGCCAATTCCAGCAAGTGACCAGGAGAGAATTGCTTCTGCTGACAGAAGTTCAGCACCCTTGAATTTGCTGTATTCCCCAAGGCGTTTTGATTCCCAGGGAGTTGAGCCAGCAATTATGTGGAATGCTCCACCTGTTATTTCGGCGAAGGCTAGGAAGGCATGTCCTCCCATTACATCCTCAAGGCTATCTATAGATAGGAAGTCAAATTGACGTTGCCAGATCATTGATAGATCAAGGTTGTAGTTAACCTCGCGAACTGCTCCTATTGCGGGGTCATAGATCCCATGAACCCTTGCCCATTCAACGAACCAAGCACTTGCGATTCCAAAAAGAACCAAATGATGGCCAAGAATGAAGGTTTGGTTATCTGGGTTGTTCCATTCCAATTTGAATTTTTTGGCCTGGAGAATCTCACTGTCCTCGACCTTTTCTTCAAAGAGGACTCCATGTAATAGGCCTCCAGCTCCATAGACCATGGAGAAGACCAAGTGAACAATGGCGATTGATGCAACACCTACCCCTGTCCAAACTCCAGCTTCATCGAAACCTATTCCGACAGAAGCTAAATGAGCGAGGAATATTGAGCTCTGATGCCCCATTGGCACCGAGGGGTCAAAGCGTGCAAGCTCCCAAAGGGTGCTTCCACCAGCCGCGAAGGCAATCAGTCCGGTATGCCCTACATGTGAGGCAATGAATCGTCCTGAGCGGTTGGTGACCACAGAATTACCAGCCCACCAGCCATAGGTGACGTCTGGATTTCCATAGGTCTGCATGATTTTTAAGTGATAAAGGCAAATTCCCTCTGCAACCCTACAAGCTGCTCAATTCATATGGCAGGAATAGTTAAAGGTCTTTATTTAGAGAAGAATGAGTAAGTTGTTAAATCCAAGGAATTTGTGCCTTTTTTATCCACCCAGTATTAATTCAAACCAGAGGCTGATTTGGTCGCTACTCCCTCAAAAGGCAATAGCATCAATGGTTTTGACAATTGCATCTAGCTTTTTTTATTGGGCTGTTGATTCCCGATCTATAGGTTTATGCCTTTTTCTTTGAATCTCTTAAGACATTTGGTTGATTAAACAAAAGAGACAATTATTTGAGATTTAACTAAATCAGGTTTTTCTGCCAATAGAAAACCCCCCTCGCCAGAAGACGCGGGGGGTATAGATAAGATCCTAAAAAGATCGCTTTTAGAACTCTATAGAAATTTTTAAAGAGTTCTTGGTGCTCCAAAGGGTCCGCTCTTGTCGAGCAAACGCTTGAAGTCAAATCCCATTGCTCTCAGTGCATGCCATAGATGACCCTGAATAAAGAAGAATCCAAGGTAATAATGAACGTTTGCAAGGGCCGCGCGGGTTGTGTGTCCAAAGAATGCAGTGCCATCAGAAAGATCACCAGTATCAATCCAATATGGGGCTACTGCAAACTTGAGTTGTAGAACCTCTCCATACCAAGCTTCTGGGTAAACAGTGGTATTAGTAGAGCACCAGAAGGCAGCAACGATTGCCATCCAACCAATTCCAGCAAGTGACCAAGAAAGGATCGCTTCTGCGGAAAGTATTTTGGAACCTTTGAATTCGGTGTAAGTCCCAATTTGCTTTGTAGCAATGTGGAATGCACCTCCACCTATCTGGAAGAAGGCTAAGAAGACGTGACCACCCATGACATCTTCAAGACTGTCAATGGCAAGGAAATCAAATTGATGATTCCAAATTTGAGTAAGGTCAACGTTGTAATTAACCTGTCTTATTGCTTCTACGGCAGGGTCATATATGCCGTGGATTCTTGCCCATTCAACAAACCATACGTTTGCAAGGCCAAACAGTATTAAGTGATGGCCAAGGATAAATGTTTGGTTGTCTGGGTTATCCCATTCAAGTTTGAACTTTTTAGCTTGTAGGACTTCGCTGTCCTGCATGTCGCCAACGAACAAAACTGAATGTAAGAGTCCACCACCTCCATAGACCATAGAGAAGATCAAGTGAAGTATTGCGATAGTTGCAACACCTGCACCTGTCCATACTCCAGCTTCGTCGAATCCAATGCCGACAGACGCTAAGTGGGCGAGGAAGAGAGAGCTTTGATGCCCCATTGGCACCGAGGGGTCAAAACGTGCAAGCTCCCAAAGGGTGCTTCCACCTGTCGCAAAACAAATCAGGCCGGTATGAGCTGCGTGAGCTGCAATGAATTTGCCTGAGCGGTTAGTGACCCCAGCATTACCAGCCCACCACCCGTAGGTGACGTCTGGATTTCCATAGGTCTGCATGATTGTTGAGAGTTCAAGGCTGTGATTCCTTCTCAACACTACAAGCTGCTTAATTGATATGGACGGAATAGTTAAAGGTCTTTATTTAGTAGATGACCATTACGAAAATTTTATGGTTATAAAAAGGTCTAAGCCGAACGTTTCTTATTGAGAGATGGCTACCTAGCTTGTGGACGGGACAGCAAAACTATAAGAATCCTCTTGCTTAAAGACTTTTTGATGACTGACTGCTTAAAAACGTCTGTCATTTAGACAGTTCAGAGAACGAGAAAACTACATGAATTTTGCAGCGAAGCCTCCTTGATTTCCTTCTTAACTGTTGCTTGATCTCGTTTGTGCTTTAAATCTCATGTAAAATGAGATGGAACGGGTATGGCACAGAGGCCACCTGGCTCAATTAATAAGCAACGCTTCTCTTCTGAAATCAATGATTGATTTTTCTCACATCCTCGCTGCTCTACCTCATCCCTCAGACCTAGGTCTAATCAAACCGACTGGTGGCTTCGCCATAATCCCAGCCCTTTTTGGATTGAGTGCATTTTTTGGAGCCTCACAATTTTTTTATTACTCTGATGACTCAAGAAGAGTCGATCCTTGGGCGAAGAGAGATCGTTGATAAATTGATCTTAATCTAGAGGAAATTTCCTATTTAAAAAGCTGATGACACACATCAGCTTTTTTATTGTTTATATTCGTAATTTTAATATCGGTTAAAAATATATTTTCAACTTAGTTAATAAAACAATGTGGCTAGGCAGAAACAGCAACTTAGTTATAGTATCAGAATCAAACTAACTTTGATTACTCCATGACAACAATTCCAACAAATATACTAAATAATATTTCCTATATCTTAATACCCTACTTTGTAAGCTCTTTATAAAGTTTATTCACTCTATTTTGATTTACCCCAAGGTCAGAGGCTCCAATCCTAGAGGATGATCTTACTTGAATAACTCCTTTTCTTGGAATTTTAAGTATTTCAAGATCATCAGGAAATCTGAAGATAAGACTTCTACAAAGACCATGCCAATAATTATTAGTTTGTTCGAGTACCTCTGTTCTAGGCAAACTCGACGAAATCTTTATAAGCTTGTCATAGGCTTGGTTGACATTTCCAAACTCCCATTCGACAAGAACACAGTTGCTTGGCATAGTGCAAGCTGACAGGGTCCCTTCTTTCGTAATTGGCATTTCTAATGAATTAGTCAAATTTAAATCTAGGTCTAATTATGGACAAGAGACTTTTTTATCCAGCAACAAACAAGAACAGTAAACCAATTAGTGAAGTTCTTTTTAAATATTTGCCTAATAGAGGCGTAGTACTTGAGATAGCAAGTGGCAGTGGACAACATGCAATTGCTTTTCAAGCTCTTCAATCTGAATTGATCTGGCAGACAAGTGATCCAGCCACTGATTGCAGAAAAAGTATTAGAGCGTGGATCGAATTTACTGGACTAATTACAAGAATGCCACAGCCATTAAATATAGATGTTAATAGGCGCCCATGGCCTTTGACTACTGAGATTTCTATATCAGTAGCATCTTTAGTATGTATAAATATGATTCATGTGACCTCTTGGGACAGCGTAGAGTCTCTTTTTAGTGGGTCAAAAGACCAGCTTCCGAATTTGAACTTGATTTACCTTTATGGTCCATTTAAAAGAAAAGGAAAACATATAAGCATCAGCAATGAGCTCTTTGATACCACTTTAAAAAATCAAAACAAAGAATGGGGTATTAGAAACTTAGAGGATATAGATAAAGTCGCATATAAATACGGATTTAATAAAAGTCTGAAAATACCTATGCCTTCATACAACTTTTCAGCGATTTTCAGAAAGTAAACTTCCTTTTATAAATACAAATGATTTTTGAGAAGACTAATTTATTTTTGTGATAAGTAATATTCAGCAACATTTTTAAGCATTTTTATAACAACTTCATTTGAACAGTTCGTTCTTTCTTGAAGTCTCATACATGCTTCTTTTACGTTAACAAAGGCATCTTCACAGATTTCATTTAGCTGATCATCTGTTAAGTCAAGTTTAGACATAGAACTTATACTAGAGTCTTTTGACCCTACACCTTCCTACTCTCAAAATCAATACCATAATTATGGTGTCAAAATTTAACCCAATATTACTGTATTCAGTGATTTGATATTAGTAACTATTTACTCTTGAGATGACAATATTTATCTAATTTCAAATTGGAAATGGTGTTAGTGAACTAGTCTGTTTAACAAGTTAATTAAAATTATATTTAATTTTAGAACATAGGTTATTAAAGAGGCTTTCCTGTCAAAAAAGTATGGAAGCCACTGTCTAACCAGTAGTATGAAACAAATAAGATTAAAATTAAATTTAGAAGAAATACAAAGAGGCAGGAAATTATAAATTGAAAGGTTTCACTGTTTTTTTGAAGAATATCTTTGATGAGATAATCTCTTTTGAGCATAGCTTTAGTTTTTAAGTTCAAAAGAATTGACTAGATTTAAGTGTTTAATTTTAAACTTATACACGAAAATATCAGTTATAGTAACTGTTATTTTCGTGTGCAGTTATTACTCTGATTAGGAAAAGATAAAGTAATAAACCTGTTTAAATAGTTTTCAAAACTTACTGAAATACAGACATAAATTTTACTTTAAATGATCTCTTTTTCAGAGAACTGGCTATTTGTTTTAATGGCTTAAAAGGATTTAATTCCATTTAAAATATTCCTGGAACTATTTGACCAGTGAATGTATAGGTCATAAGAGCAGCAAAGATTCCAATCATTGCAACTCGACCATTTTGAAGTTCAGCTTTTTCGTTCATTATTAAAAGAGTGGTGATTAGGTTTGATTAAAAGATTCCAGGAATGATTCCACCAAATACCAAGTAGTTGACGGAAGCAATTGCAAAACCTGCCATTGCTAGTCGGGCATTGAGTAATTCGGCATTCTTCCAATAGCTATTTCCCATCAGAATATTCCTGGTATTACTTGACCTGTAGATGCATAAGCTCCAATCAGAGCAATAAACCCGATCATTGCCCAGCGCCCATTAGCTTTTTCAGCTTCTGATGAATAGCTGCTGTAATTTTCTATAAGTTGAGTTGGTGGTTCTGTTGGAAATACATTCTGACGTCCACCTTCTTCTGTAGTAATAAATGAAGAACTTGCCATTTTTAAACTACTCCAGGAATAATTTGACCGGTTGTTAGGTACGCGCCTACTGCTGCCATAAAGCCCAACATTGCGGCCCAGCCATTAATGCGTTCAGCTAGGACCTTTTCAGGCTCGACGTTTTGGTTCTTAGGATTTTGATTCATTTTTAAAAAGACTGAAGTAAACGAGGTATTAAGACCGCCGGTAAGCGGTGTTGTGAAGAACTATAACAGCAAACGTTGCAGAGTGTGAAGAATAAAGGAAAGAAATATGCCAGGTTTAATCAAAAAAAACCTCACTACCATTGGAACTGCAGGGATTTATTACCTCCCTAAAAGTAAAAATAATTGTAGATTTTGTAATTTAAATCATGAGTCCTTTTTATATTTTAACCTGATTATTACTAATGTCCCTTACTTTATAGCATGTTGTTGTGTTCGTAAACTATTATATATTGAATATTAGTCTAATTTAGGCGTACAGTTTGATTCGCTTGAGAAGTCAACTAATACTAGGAGTTTATTCTTTGTTTTATTCGGTTTAAATGATTGATGAGGTAGCTTGATAGATAGCATTATTTAAATAGGTTAAGTCAGCTTTACTCTTTTTAAAGAATTTAATATGTCTGAGGCATACTTATATGCTGGTCTAAGTAGCTTTCTTGTTTTGATATGTGGTTCCGATAGGATTCTATAAACTGGGTAATTATAATTTGAACATTTAGTTTCAAGAATTAGTTTAAGAGTTTGGTACTCGCTTAATTCATCAATAAGTTTATTCCAAAATTCAATAGCAAGAGGACCTCGTTTTTCGAAATTATCTGTAAATTCCGCGATCTTTAAGATTACATCCTTCAACGGTTCATGAACTCTAATTAAGGATCTTTCGGTTTTAGTTAGTGAGGCTATAAGATAGTTTGAGCAAAGAAATGTTAGGATCTTTTTCCAGCCAGATAATAAAGCTTTGTTATTATAGATATAGGAATCTGATTTACCGTTAGAGGACCTTTTAAGATAGCTTTGGAATGAGAGTAGTGTACCTGCTAGGTATGTAAGTGGTACCGATAATCTTTCGGTTACTGTTATCTGTTTCGAATTTGTATTAGATAGGCTAATTTCATCTGAATTATTCCAATTACTTATATCATAGAAGTAGATCATAGATTCCATTTGGGATAATTTACCCTGTATTGCTACATGTATCATCCATATGTAGTCATAACTATATTGCCAGTATGGCCATTCTAAAAGCCTTTCTAATGGAGATATACTAACTTTTTCTTTGTCAATTACAGCGTAAAAGAAGGCTCCACAGTTGCCAAATGAGAATACATCTAGAAATCTCGAGTAAGGATTAGATGATGATTTTTGTATATTAATTGCGTTAAGTTCTGTCCCTCTTGTAGATGAGTGAGTGTTTGGTAAACCTACCCATGCTGCATGGTTAGGTTGTTTATTAATCGCCTTTGAAATTGTTTGAGCATAAGATGGGGATATGTAATCATCTTCGTCTAGCCAAGCAAAGTAACGAGTTGAAGATCTTTTATAACATTCAACATAGTTTCGCCACATTCCGAGGTTATTTTCATTTTTTATATATTCAACTCGTGAATCAAGTTGGCAAGCGAACTCCCCGAATTTTTGATTTTCACCATCATCAGATAAAATGACTTTATTTACAGATTTATCTTGAGATACTGCACTTGCGATGCATAGCAATGATCTATTGTCATTTTTATAGAGTGGTATTGCTATTGTGATCTCTAGGCTTGATTTGCAATTGGCTTTTGTCATGTTCTAATTTTATAAGAGACGTGGGAATTTTTAGAGATTAATATGTGAGTCAGTTAATAATTTTCCTTTTATCAAAAGTAACAAATGTATTAAACTCCATTTAAAGCTTTTGATGTAATAGCCATTATACAATCTTGTTAATCCTCTCTAGGGATTCCCTTAAAACCTAATCTTTTATCTTCTTTAATCTGCTCTTTGATCTTTGAGTAGTAAGCGACTTCTTCAGGATTGGATGATCCAAGTTCATATTCGAGAATTGCGGCTACATAAATCTTCTGTTTTCTATGCGCTGTGAGTGTCATAAGTCTTTGTTGCTTGTCATTTCCACTTTCCAACAATGAATTTCAGAAAGTCATCGACATCCTCATCAGGACACCCAGTTTTTGTTTGGAGGGTTTGGCAGCACTCCTGGATTTGATCGAAAGCCTCTTTCACAATGGTGTTTTTAGCAAGTGAGTCCATATATTGCTTTTCGGAAAATGGCATGATCAAATCAAGCGTCCTTTTACCTTCATACCTTAGTCAATAACCTTCTGAGTCAGTTCTAAAAATGATTCTAGAAATCTACAGATTTTCCTTATTTTGCGCTTAAACATTGAAGAGGAATTCCATTACATCACCTTCCTCCACTATGTATTCTTTGCCTTCACTTCTAAGCCAGCCTCGACTTTTGGCTTCATTTGTTGACCCAGCTTCTAAAAGCTTAAGGTGACTAATGGTTTGGGCTCTTATGAAACCTCTTTGAAAGTCAGTATGAATTACACCTGCAGCTTCTGGAGCTGTCATGCCATCTTTTATTGTCCATGCTCTAGTTTCCTTCTCCCCTGTGGTGAAGTATGTTTTTAAGCCAAGTAATTTATATGTAGCTTGAATTAAGCTTTCAAGTCCTCCTTCGGTGACTCCCAAACCATCCAAGTACTCTTTTCTTTCTTTATCACCTAGCTCAACAAGCTCAGACTCTACCTGTGCAGATATTTTTATACTTTTTGAATTAGTTGAACAGGCTAAAGACTCAATTGATTTACTATAACTATTCCCATTTGAAAGATCATCTTCGCTGAGATTGGTTGCATATATAATTGGTTTTGCTGTTAGTAGTCCTAACTGACGTACAGAGATTAATTCTTCTTCTGTTAGTCCTGCAGTCCTTGCAGGGGAGCCTTTCTCAAGAGCTAATTGTATTTTTGATAGAGTTATATCTTCGTTCTTAGCATCTATATTTGTACTCAACTGCTTTTTTATTCTAGCTCTTCGTTTTTCAATTTGTGTTAGGTCAGAAAAGCATAGTTCTAAATTAATAATATCTACATCTCTAATAGGGTCAACTGACCCAGAAACATGAATTACATCATCATCATCGAAACACCTGACTACATGAACAATACAATCCACTTCTCTAATATTTGCAAGAAACTTATTTCCTAGTCCCTCCCCTTTGCTTGCCCCTTCTACTAGGCCTGCAATATCAACAAATTCTATTTTTGTTGGAATTGTTTCTTTACTATTACTAAGTTGAGAGAGTCTCCCAAGCCTCTCATCTGGTACTGCCACCACTCCAGTGTTTGGTTCAATCGTACAAAACGGAAAGTTGGCAGCTTGTGCATGGGCATTTGCTACAAGAGCATTGAAAAGAGTTGATTTGCCAACGTTTGGGAGACCAACGATTCCAGCTTTGAGCATAATCTTGATATCTAATTGAAGGGAGACTGGATCAATGTTTCTACCATTTCATTATCATGCATTGATGATCTACCTGTAGAGTCTAGATATACATCAGAAATGTATTCAAGCCTAGACGGTGTTTTTCACTATCCGTTTTGAAACCCATTTGCCTCAATGGCTAGAGAAACAAACGAATCACCCACCGATAAAAACCTTACAAGCCTTTTCCACTTAGTCCTTAAGAATGTCAAGGGCTCTAAGCGGAAAAAGCTCTTGTTGGTTACTGCATCAGTTCTTGCTCTGACAAGCTTTACTTTTATTTCTAAATTTGGGTCTCAGCTTTCTAGCAGACGAGATCTTACCGATTACACAGTTGCAGCTGAAACAGGTTCTTTACCTGGCTTGATAACTGCTAGCGGAGAACTTCAAGCACAAAGAAGCGTAAATGTTAGTCCTGATAAACAAGGAATTCTAGAAATTATTTATGTCGAGGAAGGAGATAAAGTCCAAAAAGGTCAAATATTAGCAAGAATGGAGTCAGGTGATTTTGAATTTAGACTTGCCGAATTAAAAGCAGAATATGAAAAGACCAAGTCATCCTATGATAGACGAAATAGACTTTTTGATGAAGGTGCTATTAGTGCAGAGGAAAATGATGATTATAAAAATCGTTATCTAACCAGCAAAGCTCGATTACAACAAAGAGAAGTTGAGGGCAGAGAACTTCTTATTAGAGCTCCATTTAATGGATTTATAACAGCTCGTTATGCAGAACCTGGAGCCTTTGTTACACCCACTACAAGAGCTTCTTCAAGTGCAGGTGCTACAAGTACATCAGTTTTGGAACTTTCTCAAGGGATGGAAATAGCAGCTAAAGTTCCAGAAAGTGATATTGGACGTATAAAAATTGGACAGAAAGCCAGTGTAAGAGTTGATGCATTTCCAGATCAGAGGTTTAGTTCGACTGTTAAAGAAATAGCTCCAAGAGCTGTAAAAACAGATAATGTAACTTCTTTCGAAGTTAAATTATTATTTGATCAGGTAATTACCAAACTACGTATTGGTATGACAGTAGATGTTGATTTTAAAACAGGTTCAACTGCCCAAAGAACATTGGTACCTACGGTGGCAATTGTTACTGAAAATGGTAAGCCTGGATTATTGACTGTTGGACGAAATAATCAACCAGATTTTCAGCCAATTGAATTAGGTACAAGTAGTGGAAGCAAAACGGCTATTTTAAATGGCATTGAACCAGGTCAACTTGTATTTATAGACTTACCACCCTGGGCTAAAAAGAAAAGAAATTAGCTTCATAAAAATATGAATATAAAAACCAAAAATCAAACCCTATTGTTAGTTGATGGTCACTCTTTGGCTTTTAGAAGTTTTTACGCTTTTACAAAAGCTGGAGAAGGTGGCTTATCCACAAAGGATGGCATTCCAACAAGTGTTACTTATGGATTCCTTAAGGCCCTATTAGATAATTGTAGGAATTTAAGTCCTAAAGGTATTGCAATAGCATTCGATACAGCTGAGCCTACTTTCAGGCACAAGTCAGATCCAAACTACAAAGCTAACCGTGATGTAGCGCCAGACATTTTCTTTCAAGATCTTAAGCAATTACAATTAATTCTTAAAGAGCAATTAGACCTACCATTATGTATTTCCCCAGGTTTCGAAGCTGATGATGTTCTAGGCACACTTGCCTATCGTGCTGCAGATCAAGGTTGGACAGTTCGTATCCTTACAGGCGATAGAGACCTTTTTCAGTTGGTAGATGACTCTAGAGACATAGCTGTTCTTTATATGGGAGGAGGCCCATATGCTAAAAACAATGGACCAAAGCTTATAAAAGAACAAGGAGTAATAGAAAAATTAGGTGTATCACCTAACAAGGTTGTTGACTTAAAGGCTCTTACAGGAGATAGTTCTGACAATATTCCCGGAGTTAAAGGAGTTGGTCCAAAGACTGCTATAAATCTTTTAAATGAAAATCAAGATCTAGATGGTGTTTACAAAGCCTTGGAAAACTTAGGTTCTGATCCAAAGGCATCCTCTGGCTCTATTAAAGGCGCAGTAAGAAATAAATTAAACAACTCAAAGGAAGATGCTTACCTTTCGAAGTTTCTTGCAAGGATTTTAGTAAATATAGAATTCACTGAAGAACCAAGATTTAAATTATCAGAAGTAGATCTGGTAGGCCTAGAGGAAAAGCTAAAAGAACTTGAACTTTATAGCTTAGTAAGACAGATTTCTAACTTTGGAGCTGCATTTTCAGAAGGAGGATTCAAAGAAAATACAATGAGAACTGAAATAAATAATCAGTCATCTAATCCAGAGCTTGATATCAATAAAGATATTCCTCAAACTAATTCAACTCAAGACTTTAATCAAATAAACCCTTCAATCATTAGTTCTAAGAATGATCTGGTTAAGCTTTTAAATTGCTTAATGGATTGCCAAGAAAAGGATAACCCCGTTGCTTTTGACACAGAAACTACCGATTTAAATCCCTTTAAATCAGAACTTGTTGGCCTTGGATTTTGCTGGGGAGATGATTTTAATCAGATTTCTTATATTCCAATTTGCCATAAGTTGACTTTAGGAATTGAGGATGATACATCTAATCAACAGTTGTCATTAGATTTTATACTTCATACTTTAAAACCATGGCTAGTAAGTTCGTCTCATCCGAAAGTTCTACAGAATTCTAAATATGATCGTTTGATAATGCTGAGACATGGCATCCAAATGAATGGAGTTGTATTCGACACATTAATAGCGGATTATATATGTGATTCATCTGCTAAGCATGGGTTGGATTCTATGTCAATTAGATACTTTGGATATACTCCATTGTCTTTTTCTGATTTAGTACCTAGAGGTAAAACAATTGCAGATGTTTCTATAAAAGAAGTCTCATTATATTGCGGCATGGATGTATTTCTCACAAGAAAACTATACTTCATACTACAAGATAGGCTTAAAAATGAAGGTGATAAATTATCTGCTTTAAATGAAAATGTAGAGTTACCATTGGAATCAGTTCTAGCATCTATGGAGTCTACTGGTATCCGTATAGATAAACCCTATTTAAAGTCATTATCAATAGAGATTTCATCAAACTTGGCAGTACTTAATAAGACAATCATGGAACATTCAGGAAAAGAATTTAACCTTTCCTCACCAAAGCAATTAGGAGAGATATTATTTGAGACTCTTCAATTAGATCGTAAAAAGTCTAGAAAGACTAAAACTGGTTGGAGTACAGATGCAAAAGTTTTAGATAAGCTTCAATTTGACCATCCAATAATTCCATTAATTATTGAGCATAGGACATTAAGTAAACTGCTTACTACATATGTTGATGCGTTACCAAAGTTAGTAGAGCCCGAAACTAATAGAGTACATACTGATTTTAATCAAGCTGTTACGGCTACTGGGAGGTTAAGTAGCAGTAACCCTAATCTACAGAACATACCTATAAAAACAGATTTTAGTAGACAGATAAGAAAAGCTTTTCTCCCACAAGAAAATTGGAAGCTCTTAAGCGCTGACTACTCTCAAATAGAGCTTCGAATACTCGCACATTTGTCACAAGAAGAAACTTTAATAGATGCCTATAAAAATGGTATAGATGTTCATGAACTTACAGCTAAGATTTTATTAGAAAAGGATGTAATCAATGCCGATGAAAGAAGACTAGGTAAAACAATAAATTTTGGTGTAATTTATGGAATGGGAGCACAGCGATTTGCTAGATCAACTGGTCTTAATATCCAAGAAGCTAAATCATTTCTCCAAAGGTATAAATTAAAATATAAAAATGTTTTTAATTATCTTGAGATGCAAGAACGATTAGCATTAAGCAGAGGATATGTAGAAACTATTTTAGGCAGACGACGCTACTTTGCTTTTGACCATAACGGATTAGGCAGATTGATTGGTAAAGATCCTATGGATATTGATTTAGATATTGCTAGAAGAGCTGGCATGGAAGCCCAACAACTTAGGGCTGCTGCAAATGCTCCAATACAGGGATCAAGTGCAGATCTAATTAAGGTTGCAATGATAGAGATACATAATAAGTTTTTAGATTTGTCGCTTCCAGCAAGAATGCTTCTCCAGGTTCATGATGAACTTGTTTTTGAGGTTGACCCCTCGAGCATTGATCAAGTACTTGCTATTATTGTAAATACTATGGAAAATGCAGTGAATCTTACAATTCCTTTGGTCGTCGAAACAGGCATAGGCCATAATTGGATGGAGGCGAAATAAAAAGAATTAAATGAAGGAAACCCCACTCAATACAAATTCAAAACTTATTCCTTTATCTTTTACAAATACCCTAACTCGTAAAAAAGAGATCTTTGTACCAATTATTCCTGGCAAAATAAGTATCTATTGTTGCGGAGTGACAGTTTATGATCTCTGTCATTTAGGGCATGCTCGTAGTTACATTGTTTGGGATGTCCTTAGACGTTATTTATTATGGCTAGGTTATGAAGTGAGGTTTGTTCAAAATTTTACAGATATAGATGACAAGATATTAAATAAAGCATTCAAAGAAGGGTCAACAATGCAAGAAGTTAGTTCTAAAAATATTGCTGCTTTTCATAAGGATATGGATGCCCTCGGGATATTACGGCCTGACAGTATGCCACGAGCAACTAAATGTTTAGACTCTATAAGAGATCTTATTAGTGAGTTGCAAGATAAAGGAGTGGCTTATGAATCTCACGGAGATGTGTATTTTTCTATTTCATCATGTTCAGAATACGGAAAACTAAGTGGCCGAGACTTAACTACTCAACAGAAAAATGCAGATGGTCGTATTGAGAAACACGAGGAAGAACGAAAAAGAAATGTCCTTGATTTTGCGCTTTGGAAAAGTGCAAAACCAGGAGAGGCCTCATTCCCCTCTTCTTGGGGTCCTGGACGTCCTGGTTGGCATATTGAATGCTCTGCGATGGTTAGGGAGGAACTTGGAGAAACTATAGATATTCATTTAGGAGGTTCTGATTTGGTATTTCCTCATCATGAAAATGAAATAGCTCAATCAGAAGCAGCTAATGATAAGGAACTGGCTCATTTTTGGTTGCATAATGGAATGGTTAATGTCAAAGGTCAAAAGATGAGTAAGTCCATAGGAAATTTCAAAACTATTCGTTCATTATTAGAATCTGGTGTTTCTCCAATGACTTTACGCATGTTTGTATTACAGGCTCATTATAGAAAGCCACTTGACTTTACTGATGAATCTTTACTAGCAACATCAACTGGCTGGAAGGGGTTAAACTCTGCTCTAAACTTTGGGAACATTTATAGTAAATTACTTGAATGGAATAAAATGAATTTTGTTCAAGATGAATTAGAAGATAAATTAAAGAATTCTAAGAGTCGCTTTGTAAACTCAATGAACGATGATTTGAATACCTCGGGAGCATTATCAGTACTTTTCGAATTATCTAAACCACTAAGATCTTTAGCCAAGAAACTAGAATTAAATGAACAATTAGATTTAAATAAGTTAGAGAACTTTTCATTATTTTCAAGATGGAACTTACTCGTTGAATTAGCATCCTCTATTGGCTTGTATAACGAAGATGATGCTACTTCCACACCTTTAATGGCAAACTCATTAAAAGAAGAGCAAATTGAGAAAGCTATCCTTGAACGTAAAGTCGCTAAGAATAATAAGGACTTCCAGAAAGCAGACAAAATTAGGGATTTTCTAAAGACTCATGACATTGAACTATTAGATAAGAAAGACGGAATTACGCATTGGCGATATGAACCTAGAAGTTAACTATAAGAAAGAAAATGCATCCTGCCTTCACCAGCTTCCTATCAGATCATATAAACTAACAATCAGTCCAAAGAAAATAACAGTTGGTGATACCCATCTAAGCATTAAGGTTATGCATTTAGTAATAGAGTTCGGAGTGTTGGATGTTGAAAGGTCATTTTCAAAACGTTTTCTTGAGTACCAACCTACTAAGATTGATATAAGTAATCCTCCAAAAATTAATAAAATTCCTCCAAAGATTGCATCCATTCTACTTAGAATATTTAGATTAATAGCAGCAGGTATTCCGAGAATAAATATTAATCCTACCGATAAATAAACAGCTCTGTCTCTATTCATATTATTTTTATCGATTAATGAAGCTACAGGTACTTCTAATAATGAGACTGAAGATGTTATCGCAGCGATATATGCTAAAGAGAAAAATAGAATTGCTACTATTCTTCCACTTAATCCTAAAGAGGAAAGTCCTGTTGGTAATGATATAAAAAGTGTCCCTACTGTCGATTCTGAAATTACATCCTTTAAACCAAAACTCATTACTACAGGGAATGTAATCATTCCTGCTAGTATCCCAACCGCGGTGTCTAATCCAACTACAGCAAGAGCTTCTCTAGGTAACTTATTTTTAGTACTTAAATAAGCAGAATATGCAAGAATGCAGCCAATACCTGTACCTATTGAGAAGAATGCTTGAGTAAAAGCATTCCTTATTGTTGTTGGATTGAATAGGTCACTTGATTCCCATCTGAACAAGAATGTTTGATATCCATCCGACGCACCCGGAAGAGTCGCAGCCCAAGCTCCAAGAATTATTAATAAAATAAAAAGTATGGGCATACACCACTTGGTTAGCTTTTCTATTCCACCCCTTATACCTGCTTTTACTACTGCCCCAGTAAGAACAAGACTAAGAAATTGTCCTATCAGAACACTTTTTCCGGTACTTACATCACCGAAAAATTCCTTAGCTTCATTCATATCATTAGGTAATCCATAAACGATTGCATGTATAAGTGTGTGCGCTGTCCAGCCCATTAAAACTGCATAGAAGGCAAGAATTCCACATGAAGCAACTACAAAAAGAATCCCCATGAGCTTCCATTTATTTCCCCCGAGAACAGAAGGAGCTAGTAATGGGCTTTTACCTGTTGTTCGCCCAAGAACCATTTCCGCCACCAAGACTGGTAAGCAAACGAAAAGAACTATTAGAACGTAAAGAACTAAAAAAGCTGCTCCACCACCCTGAGAGGCTCTATAGGCGAACCCCCATAAATTCCCTAGACCTACAGCGCTACCAGCAGCAGCAAGTATGAACCCTATTCCGGATCGCCATTTTTCTTGTCTGACCATTAAGTACCTCTTCGTTGCCTCCAAAAATTTTTTGGAGTAGTTCTTTAGAGATTAACCGTGTGATGTGAGACTAGTGTTATCTGCTTAAACGGTTTGAAAGCTATAAGCATTTTGGGCTCGACAGGCTCCATTGGTACACAAACCCTTGAGATTGTCTCTGAATTTCCAGAACAGTTCAGGGTGGTTGCACTTAGTGCAGGAAAAAATCTTGATCTTTTCCTAGATCAAATTAAGAATCATCAGCCTGAAGCAGTGGCTCTGGCTGATAAAAATCTTTTGCCTCAGCTAAAAGAACGTTTAGATACTGTGAGCAAAAACGGAACTCTTTTTAATCCTCCAGAGGTGTTTGGTGGGGCAGAGGGGTTAGATATTATTGCGGGTTGGGATCACGCGGATCTTGTTGTAACTGGAATCGTTGGTTGTGCGGGGCTTCTCCCCACGCTTTCGGCTATTCGCGCTGGCAAGGATATTGCTCTAGCTAATAAGGAAACACTTATTGCCGCTGGACCTGTTGTGCTGCCTGAATTAAAGAAAAGTGGGAGCCGTCTTTTGCCAGCCGACTCAGAGCATTCGGCAATTTTTCAATGCTTGCAGGGAACCCCTTGGGCAGAAAATGCTCGGTTGTCAACAGGAATACCTACGCCAGGACTGACCGGAATCATTCTTACTGCATCTGGCGGTGCCTTTAGGGACTGGGCAGCTGAAGATCTCTCTAAAGCAACTGTCGCTGATGCAACCAGTCATCCAAATTGGAGTATGGGTAGAAAAATAACTGTAGATTCAGCAACGCTTATGAACAAAGGTCTTGAAGTTATTGAGGCTCATTATTTGTTTGGAATTGATTATGACCAAATAGATATTGTAATTCACCCTCAAAGTATTATTCATTCAATGATTGAGCTTAATGATTCATCCGTATTAGCCCAATTAGGTTGGCCAGACATGAAGCTTCCTATTCTTTATTGTCTAAGTTGGCCTAGTAGGATTGAAACACCTTGGAGAAAATTAAATCTCCCAGAGATCAGTAAGTTGACATTTAATAGTCCAGATACTGATAAATACCCTTGTATGGAACTAGCTTTTGCAGCTGGTAAAGCTGGAGGAACAATGCCCGCAGTTTTGAATGCTTCAAATGAAGAAGCAGTCGCTCAATTTCTAGAAGAGAAAATACATTTCTTGGAAATACCTAAACTCATAGAGTTTGTATGTGACCTTCATCGAAATAATCTTATCAAGAGTCCATCTCTCTCTGACGTATTAGAGGTAGACAAATGGGCCAGATTAGCTGTTCAGGATAAAATCAAGAAAGGCCTTTGATTAATTGCTTGTTATTTTCTATATTTAGTTCTTACTACTTTTTTGATTGCTTAAAAGCCAATATTTTACCAGTTTATCTCCCCAGCATCCATCTAAGGAATGAAAACCATTATGCCCACCTTTTTTAGTTCTAATTATAGTTAGCTTTGATTCACTCTTGTTATTGATTAATTCCTCTAGTTTGACTAATGCATCTATAGGAACCCATGGATCATCTTCAGCTTGTAGCATTAGAGTAGGTGGTAATGAATTATTATTTTTTATGATTTTTTCAATTGGGGAACTATTTTTATAATATTCTTCCACAGTGCTATATCCCCACCTCGGAGCAGTTATTAATTTATCAAATAATCTAATTGATGGATTTTTTCCTCTTATATATAAGTCATTCTTTACTTTATTTCTATCCATTTGACAAGATATAAATGGGTCCTCAAGGGTTTGATTGATTAGTCTATTTACAATCCAATTCTGATATATTTTATTCCTAGGTCTTTCTATACTTCTACTGCATTCATCAAGATCAAGAGGACTACTTGTGCAAACCAACCCATCTAAAAGTTGTTCTTCTGTCTTTGTTGGATTTCTTTCAAGGCAAGCATTTAAAAGAATTGTGCCTCCAAGAGATATACCAACCCCATATAGAGGTATTTTGCCTTTATAATTGTAATTAGACTTTAGCAAATCACATATTTTTCTTGCGTATATTATTGCAGGAATTACATCGTTATTGCAGCTAGCACAGTACGTGCCTGGAGCATAACTCCTCCCTATTCCTGCACCTCTCAAGTTTAATCTTAAGACTGCAAAATTTGCATTTAATACAACATCACCCATCCTTCTTAATCCTTGTCTTTGACTAGAACCACCTAAACCATGAAGCATTAAAACTAGACCATTTAATGTATCTTTATTTCTAGGTAGATCTAGTAAACCAACTAATATTCCTTTTTGGCAGTAACCAGTATTTAATGATGGTATTGGTATATAAATCTTTGTTCCATTATCGTTAGGAAGTTTTTCTTCTATAAAGGTATCTCTAAGCGTTTGTAAATCACCTCCAAGCCAAGGAAGTCTTTCCTTAAATGGTTTAATTCCAGATTGTTTAAGGAATTTATTGGTTTTCTTTTTAGCTTTTTCTTCCAACGCCTAGTTCCTTAAGCTCTACAAGCAGATCTCCTAGAACTTTCTTGGCATCTCCGAAGACCATGGATGTATTTGGCAGATCAAATAGGTCATTCTTAATTCCTGAATAACCAGCGCTCATACCTCTTTTGATCACAAACACAGTTCTTGCTTCATATACATCAAGTACTGGCATTCCATATAAAGGTGAATCAACATCATTCTTAGCTTGTGGGTTCACTACGTCATTAGCTCCAAGTACTAAAACTACATCCGTAGCTGGAAAATCAGGGTTTATAACATCCATTTCTTTAAGCTGTTCATAAGGAATATCTGCTTCGGCTAGAAGAACATTCATATGACCTGGCATCCGTCCAGCAACAGGATGAATTGCATAGGAAACATTTATTCCACTTGATTCCATGGCTCTTGTTACCTCTCTTAGCGTATGTTGCGCTTGAGCAACTGCAAGACCATAACCAGGGACAATTACAACCCTTTCTGCCGCTTCAATCGTCAGAGCACATTCTTCAACACTACAGCTAGTTATATTCGTATATTCACTTTTAACGGCACCTTTGCTGTTACTACTTGAGCTAATCATTCCTCCAAATAGGACTGAAACTAATGATCTATTCATCCCTTTACACATAACTTGTGTAAGGATTAGACCAGCTGCACCTACCATCGCACCGCCAACTATTAAAAGTTGACTACCTACTACAAATCCTGCTGCTGCTGCTGCTACTCCTGAATAACTATTTAGCAACGATATTACAACTGGCATGTCAGCCCCACCTATAGGTAACGTAACACCTATTCCCAGTAAAAAGGCAGCTATTACAAGTAAAAATAGCCCATTATTTTGAGTTAATAATGACAATGACGCTACTAAACAAGTTATTACTATGGAGATATTTACTAAATGTCTAAATTTACTTTGTGTCCAATTTGGGGTTGAAAGCCAACCCTGAAGCTTTGCCATTGCAATAATGGAACCACTAAAAGTTATTGCTCCAACAAAAATCGAGATCACTATAGAGATTGTTTCTACTAAACCATTTGTTATTGAAACTCCATTAGAACTTATAGGATAAATTGATACTCCTAATGCTACTAATAGTGATGACATGCCACCACAGCCATTAAACAATGCAACTGTTTCAGGCATTGCTGTCATTGGAACTTTCTTTGCTGTAAGAATTCCGAGAAATCCTCCTATTGTTGCCCCAGATATTATCCAAATTAATGATTTTATTGATATATCAGACGATAAATATGAATCAATAAATAAACCAACTACTGCTAATGCTATAGCAATACCGGCTAATTTATTTGCTTGCCTTGCAGTTCTTACCTTTGACAGTCCTTTTATCCCTAATGACAGTAGTAGGACAGCGGTTAAATCTATTAAGTACTTAATGATTTCTGGATTTAACATCAGCCCCTTCCTCCATTTTTGTTTTTCTTGCGACTGAACATTGCAAGCATTCGATCAGTTACAAGGAAACCTCCAATAACGTTGAAAAGTGCAAACCCTAAAGCACAGGAACCTATTAAAAGAAGCGGGCCTTGGTCACCAGCTTTTATTAAAAGTGTCAATGCAGCTAGAACAGTTATCCCTGATATTGCATTGGCACCACTCATTAATGGGGTATGTAGGGTTGGAGGGACTTTCCCTATTAACTCAAGACCTAAAAGGCTTCCTAGTAGTAGCACCCAGAGTGCCTCAGTGATAAAGGACATTAATTAGAGCCTCCTTGTTCAAAAAACTGAGGAAAACGAATTTTGCCTTGATGTATTAAAAGTGAACCAGAAATTAGTTCATCTTCCAAGTTAAGGTTGATTTTTCCTTTATCTATCAAGGGTTCAATTAGTGAGTAGAGGTTTCTCGCGTAGAGGGTACTTGCATGGTTAGGAACGGTGCAAGGGAGATTTGAAGCCCCAATGAGTTTTACCCCATTCATCTCAATTGTCTTTCCTGGGAGGGTTCCAGCACAATTTCCTCCCTGAGAAACAGCCAGGTCGATAATCACAGACCCTCTTCTCATTCTCTGAATCATATCCTCAGTTATAAGTCTCGGTGCTTTTTTACCTGGTACCTGAGCTGTACAAATAGCTATATCTGCCTCAGATAATTGATCTGACAATTGCTGACGTTGTGCTTTTAAAAAAGATTCTGATGCCTGTTTGGCATAGCCTCCAGCTTCAGAAGGTTTATCTTCGATCTGTGGTGGATCTATGAATCGACCTCCTAATGATTCAACCTGTTCTTTTACAGCTGGTCGAATATCACTTACAAACACAACAGCTCCTAATCGCTTTGCTGTGGCAACTGATTGAAGGCCCGCAACACCTGCCCCTAGAACCACTACTTTTGCAGGCTGAACAGTACCGGCCGCTGTCATAAGCATCGGTAAATATCTATCTAGTGCAGATGCCGCAACTAATACCGCTTTGTATCCAGCCAAATTTGCTTGAGAAGAAAGTGCATCTGATGATTGAGCTCTACTGATTCTTGGTAATAACTCAAGGGCTATAGCAGATTGACTTTTTTCTTTTAATGTCTCAAATGCTTCATTATTTTTGTATGGATCAAGTAGCCCCACAACCAATGCTTTAGATGAAAGCTTTTCAATTGAATTTTTTTCTGGGCAATTGACGCAAAGTAGTAGATCAGAGGTTTCCCAAATCTCAATTGCTTGTTTGGAACATATCTCAGCTCCAACAGATTTGTAGTCATTATCAAGAAAGCCTGAGGGGATACCAGCTCCTTCCTCAACTACTACAGAGCAACCAAGGTCTAGAAATTTACTGACTGTTTCTGGTGTTGCGGCCACTCGAGTTTCCCCAGTTAAGGATTCGGTGGGTATGAGAATTCTCACCAAGAGCGATTTCGTTTATACAGCGAGATTACGGGGTCATGCCCCCAATTACTCGAGTTTCCTTACGAACGTTTCCAGAGCTCAATCTTTTGGCTAATAAAAAGAAGAAGGAATTATTTGAACAAATGGCCTTAAAAGCTATTGAATGCCCCAATGACGTCTGCCATAGCCATCACGGTGGTCATGCGGTCGATCGTTCAACAATGGAGACCAACCTTAATGTTCACGGCCGTGAATGGTGTGAAAGGTTAGCTGAACGAATTTATGAGATGTCAATTGATACCTTCTCTCAAACTGTCATGCCAAGCCTTCACTCTTCAGGCTGGCAAAGACAGCATCTCGATTGGGAATTTAAGTTAGATAAAAAAGGATCTGAGCCAGATCAAACATTGGTTGACGGAATTATCAATGCTACAGAAAGTTTTTTACGTAGCAGTGAAGTACATAGGCTCTTTATTCAAGAATTAGTTCAAGGAACATTTGCTGAGGCGGAGGCTGACACTCTTAGGTCTATAGCGGTCAAAAAACTTGTCGAAACTGAAGTCCTGGCAATGCTTGAAGAGCATAAGGAAGATTTACTTGATAGGGTCGCAGGAAACTTACTGGACGATGCCAAGGGCGATTTTGACTTGGCTCGTTCAGCCGCTAGTGAAAGCTTGGAAGAGGTAGAACATTTATTGGTAAATCACTCTGAGGCTATTTGATTTTTTCTCATATCATTGGTGAGACTTCTTCTTCTATAGCTAGGGCGGCTTCAATGTCGCCCTGACAGAGTAGTAAGCGTCCACGAATTATCAGAGGGTCAATATCGCATTCCTTAACAAATGAGCTCTCTAAAATTCCTCTTTCATGAGGAAGGGAATTTTTGAATGAATTTGGATTTTTCATAGTTCGGAATCGTGGTTTCTATCTCTTTCATGCCCCTGTCCTGAAGTTAATAATGCCAAGATTAAAAAGAATGGTTAGAAAGACCTAAATAATTCACTTCTACTCATTTCAAACTTTTCTTTTCAAATCTTAGGTAGTGAATCTTCCATAGTTGTGAAGCCACGAATATGGCAGCAACAACTCATACAGCTTCTAAGAAGGCGTTTAAATCAAAGTTCAGATCAAGGAATAGATGTTCTTGTTCATGCAGGGCCTGGAGCAGGTAAAACCCTTGGGGCTCTTTTGGGTGTTCGAAAAATGAAGGATGAAGGTAGGCTAAGTAAATGTATAATTTTTACACATAGGAAAACGATAAAAAGTCAATGGCTAAAGACATCTAGACTGGTAAATCTTGATATCTTAGACTTTGAATCTATTGAAGAGAATCACCAATTACCCACGTCAACTGATGGTTGGTTAGTTACCTATCAAGCTGCTTCCAGACATTTTAATCTTCTTAAATCTCTAATCAACTCTCATCAAGACAACGGTTTGATTTCTATAGCTGATGAGGCTCATCATTTAGGTTTGGATCCAGACGAACCTGAAGGTCAAGTATGGGGAAATACATTTCTGGATCTGACAAGGAATTGCAGGCTGAGGTTGGGACTTACTGGAACACCTTTTAGAGCGGATAACTTAGCCTTTTGTTCAGCCAAAAAGATGGTTGTTCAGTCAGATGGTAAGTCCCTGGAACAGATAACACCTGATTTATGCGTAGAGCCAAAGGAACTTATAGAAGTTGGCGATGTTAGGCCTTTGGAATTTTGGTTTCAGGATGGTTCAGTAATGCATTTAAAAGCTGGATCTGCAATTCATGAAATCTCTAACCTTTCTTCAGAGAATCGAGAAAGTTGGAGAGCAAGAAATTTGCGCAAAGCTATCAGGCTTTCTGATTCCAGCAGTATTGCTGTTCATTTACTTTTGAAAGCCAGACATCAACTGGATAAAGTCAGAAAAAAACATTCAAATGCAGCAGGGCTTGTTATCGCAAAAGATATAGATCATGCAGTTTCAATATCGAATTTGCTAAAGGAAGAAGGTGATCGAGTTGATTTGATTCATTCTCAGGAGAGCAATGCATCAGAAAAGTTGTCTCAATTTCAAAAAGGGAATTCTGATTGGCTCGTAAGTGTCGACATGTGTTCTGAAGGATTTGATGCGCCTCGTCTAAGGGTTGTTGCCTATCTCACAACAGTAGTAACTAAAAGCAGGTTTCTGCAGGGTATTACAAGAGCAGTACGTATGTGCTCTACAAGAAGCTCTTTAGAAGCAGTTCCTAGAGACCCTTCCTACATATATGCTCCTGCTGATCCTTTATTAATCAATTTTGCAAGAAATTGGTCAATTTCTAATCCATATTTAATTCAAAGCCCTATTTCTCAGCACACGCTTGAGTTAAATACGGGTCATTCAAGAGGACCAGCCTTGCCACTTAAGGCTGTCAAGGCTGAAGCAGGTTCAATTATCACGTTAAGAACTGCTGAACTGCCCAATTTTTTGTAGCGTGGAAACCACCAATTAAAAATAAATATGTGATTATTTGTCTTAACTATCGCTTTTCGCGCCATCAACTAGCAATGTAGTGCGCATTGGGGACAAATTATGGACACTTCGCTACACCGCCGAATAAGTGTTTCTACCTTATGGGCATCAACAAGGATTGCCTTACTGGATAGTCATGAGAATTATGAAGACAGTTATGCCCTGACTCAAGAATTCAGGGAATGGATCACTTGCGTTGGAGAGGAACCCGAACTATTAGAGATGTCTTCTCAGAAAGTTCCTGAATTTACGAAAGAATCACAGCTAGACCATCAAAATGATGCGGATGAAATGCTTGAAATTTGAAGAAAATATAAAGAAAGTACCTTAAATTCTTTTTTTAGAAAACAATTTATACAAACGCAAGTACTAATTCTTCTCAGAAAACATAACTTTCGATTAAATAGAAAATTTTTATTGTCTTCGCTTGCTAGCTGAGTTTGATTTTAGGTGGAGATTATTATTTCTTTTTACCTTCTACGAGGGCCTCCAGGACGATTTCCGCCAGATCTTCCTCCGGGAGCACCAGCGTTCCTCTCCCTGTATGTGATTCTTCCTCTAGTTAGGTCATAAGGACTTATTTCTACTAGGACTTTGTCCCCTGCGAGTAGCTTGATTCTGAATTTTGTTAGTTTGCCAGCTGCGCGGCAAAGACATTGGTGTCCCTCAGGCTGCTCGAGAGTGACCAAGTAAAAGCCATTGCCTTGTTCTTTCTCTATTACTCCCGAGGTTTCAATCATACTTAGTTGCCATGTCTGTTATTCAATCATTATTTTAGTATCTCATGCTCGAAATTCCAATAATACCTAGACATACCTAATAATCTCTACTAGATCATAAATCTAAACTTAGAATTGGTAATTCTTATTAGGAAGAATGATTAATAATTTTTTTAATAGCAACTAGGAATCTATTTCTTGTGTTTTTTAATGCTTTTAGATTGATCTTTATCCAATAACTTCTTGTAATTCCCTGATTACTTGCCATTGACCATAGTAATAGTTTGCTTTTTCCCGCTTGTCACTATTTGTTAATCCTTCAAACGCGTCAAAACCAATATTCCTCCAGATGTCGTGACCACATTCTTTGTCTAATTGCGAAGACGCTTCTTTTGCAAGGTTTTCAAGGCGACGTTGCAGGTTTTTGATTTGGGCAATTGACATTTTGCTGAATTAGCTCCTTGCATAGTACAAATTAACTATTGTTTTGCAAGTCTTTTTGGGCTTTTAGAAGGGAAGTTTTTTCTTTGATTCCTTATCAAGATCTGCTTCCATTTCCCTTAGCCTTTTTAAGATCATTCCGTAGTATTCAGAGATATAGCTTTCCAGAGTTGTAGTTTCGTTGACATCTAGTCCAAATAATTTATAGGTCTCCTCCATTGGAGCATCCAGTTTCGCTCCTCCACCAGTCACTTCAGCAAACGAGAGTCGCTCAGCAACATGTACCGTCGGTTCGAAGAAGGAAACCATGTTTTGAGCTGTTTTTATAAGGAATGGAGAGACTCGAATGATATTGGCTTTTTTTTCACAAGATTTTTCGCATAGTTCAATAATCTGTTCTGCATTCCAAGCTTTAGGACCAACTACAGGAAAGGTTTTACGTATGGTTTCTTTGTTTTCAATTGCAGCAACAACGAAACGAGCCATGTCCTGGGTATTCATATAGGCAATCTCTGTTGGACTTCCACTTACCCATACTGTTTGGCTATCAAGGATTGGAATCGCAAATTGGCCAATTACACCCTGCATGAATGCAGCACCTTGGAGAATTGTGAAATCAAGGTCTGAATCAGTAAGAAGTCTTTCGGTGCAGTACTTGATGTCCATAAGAGGGACATTCCTATATTTCTCAGCAGATAGAAGAGAAAGAAATATGACTCTTTTTACGCCAGCCTTTTCACATGCCCTAAAGAGATTTAATTTTCCCTCCCAATCTGTCCTGTAGACACTATTGGGGTCATCTGGTCTGCTCGTAGAGGCGTCTATTACTACCTCAATACCTTCCAAAGAGTAATTAAGCCCTTCTTCTTCGAGTAAATCGCCTTGTGTAAGCTCGCATCCCCATTCTTGTAGGAACGCTGCTTTGCGTGGTGTTCGCACCATGCAGCGAACTTGGTGTCCAGCATCTTTTGCACGTTTGGAAATTTGTCTTCCAAGAGTGCCGGTTCCACCAATCACCAGAACCTGCATAGGAATAGTCATTTCAAGCTGAGAGCTTAAGAGCAGCTAAAGGAAATCGTGGATTTAGTCGCCTTGCAATTTGAGAAGAAGAGCTCCTCCTGCTAGGCCTAGTGGGATAAGTACCCAAAAGATGGCTGCAATTCCAAAGATTTCTGAGGCCATTACTTCTCCTGATACAGGAATATTCTATTCAATGATGAGCCATGCCTTCCTTCAGCAAATTGTTTCCAGCTTTTTTACTGGATCATCCCGATTTAGGGAGTTCGTTTAAAAAAAGACCTCTTGGCCACCCATTTAAAAGTCTAAAGATCCTTCTAGCTAATGAAATTCCCTTTTGAAACTTTCTCAGAAGATTATTCCTAGTTATTCGGTTGCAGAATTCATTGAATCTACTGATCTAATTACATTCACAATTTTTTTGTCCAGGATTTAGCGATAGTGGTAATGAATTTTTAGAACATTTGGGAAAAAGCTTTTTTTTAAATTCAAATGCTGACAATGGATCTGGCCAATCCTCCTGGGGAGAACCTCATTATTGGCAATGGACCCGTTTTCGTTGCTTTTGGCGTGTGATTGGACCTGAAAAGGGACAACCTGTCCTTTTTCTTCATGGCTTCGGAGCTAGTAGCTCACATTGGAGAAATAATGCTGGGACTTTCGCTCAAGCTGGTTATCGTGTATTTGCTCTAGATTTAATTGGTTTCGGTCGTTCAGATCAACCAGGTCTTAGTTCCTCTTTAAATGGATTAGATAACGAATTCTGGAGTAATCAAGTATCTAGCTTTCTCAAAGAAGTAGTAAATATTGAAATTAATGGTCAAGCTATTCTTATTGGCAATTCTTTGGGGAGTTTAGTTGCTCTTACTACATTAGCTTCGCATCCAGATTATGTTTCGGCAGTAGTTGCAGCACCATTACCAGATCCTGCACTGATCAACAAAATAAATGTCAACCAAAATAAATTTCTTTTAAGATTAAAAGATAAATTAATAAGGATCTTTTTCAGAATATTACCCCTAGAGTTACTACTACCAATAATAACTAGACCTTTTTGTTTAACACCTTCTATTCAAGTAGCCTATTCTCGTTCAATCTCGAATGACAAGGATCTTATAAGGATAATTGCTAGACCAGCTCAAAGAACCTCTGCTGCAAAGGCTTTAAGAGCAATGTGCGTAGGAATGTTTCTAAGAAGGCCCATGATTACAGCTCCAGCATTGCTTGACAGAATTGAGAAACAGTCAATGAAGAAACCTTTTTTGTTGATTTGGGGAAGACAGGATCGATTAGTTCCTATAAAAATAGGAGAGTCATTGCATCAAAAACATTCTTGGATTGATTTTTTGGCTTTTGATTCCATAGGACATTGTCCACATGATGAATCCCCTAGGATTTTCAATGAAAATGTTCTTAGTTGGCTTGACCTTCATTTGAAATCTCAAAAGCAAGATCTATGAAGCACACACTTTCTGTACTTGTTGAAGATGAATCAGGCGCCTTAAGCAGGATTGCAGGTCTCTTTGCAAGACGAGGTTTCAACATCGATAGCCTTGCGGTTGGTCCGGCCGAAACGCAAGGTCAGTCCCGTTTGACAATGGTTGTTGAGGGTGATGATGGAACTCTCCAACAAATGACTAAGCAACTGGATAAATTGCTAAATGTTTTAAATGTTTTAGATCTTTCACAAATCCCAGCCGTAGAAAGAGAACTTATGCTTTTAAAGGTGAATGCACCTTCTAAAACTCGCAGTGCAATTCTTGATCTTGTACAAGTATTTCGGGCAAAGGTTGTAGATGTGGCAGATGAAGCTCTAACACTTGAAGTTGTTGGAGACCCAGGGAAATTAGTGGCATTAGAAAAATTATTGACCCCATATGGAATTCTAGAAATAGCTCGTACTGGAAAAGTTGCACTTGAACGAGCATCTGGTGTTAATACAGAGATGTTGAAAATTTCTCCTAGTACAGGAAGAGTACCTGCTTAGTCAATTTTTGATTTTGCTAATTTCCCTTTTTGTATCTATTTTTCTACGTATGTATTGATAATTCTATCTCCTTCATTAATCAGATAAACAACATCCATCCCTTTAACTACTTTTCCGAAAACTGTGTATCTACCATCTAGTTCAGTTAATGTTTTTAAAGTTATATAAAACTGGGAGCTAGCGGAATTAGGGGATTGCCCCCTAGCCATTGCAATTGCTCCTTTGACATGCTTTAGAGCGATTCTATTCATTTCCTTTGGGTCGTTTATTTCTTTACCATATCGAGGATATTTTTCACCTTTAAGTTTGAATTCTAGAGGTATATATCTTGTTTGACCTGTTTCAAGGTTCATGTAGCTACCAGTTCCATAATCCTTTTTGTATGTTGTTGAATCTTTAGTTAATGGGTCTCCACCTTGAATAATAAAAGGATTTGGTTCTTTAATCACTCGATGAAATTTTGTTTTTGTGTAAACATCTTTTTTTATTAAATCCAGGAAATTTCCTGAAGTGACAGGTGCATTTTTTCCATCTAATTCAATTGTGATTCTTCCTTTGCTAGTACTTATAACTACTAATGAAGTACCTTTAAGGCACTTAAAAGAACTAATAGGACAGTGAAAACTATCTTTAGCTCGATTATTCAGTTTGCAGCTTGTTGCCAAGAAAGGAACAATTAAAACAAATAAAAGGTATAGTCCTATATTATTTTTTTTTAATATCATTGGCTCTCTAAGTTTACTCCAATAAAACGGGCAAGTTCGGCACCTTGCTTTTCTAACTGAATAAGAGGTATTGGCTCCCCCACTCTTGTAATTGGGATGTCTTTTCTTCCTTTTACTCGAAGGGAGATATTTCTTTTTGGATTCAAACCATCTCTAACCTCTAATTTAATTGCAGTTACATCCTTTATGGCAATATCGACCTGAATTGTTTTGAATAGTGCTCTTCTATTTATTGTTATTAGCCCTGAATTTTTATCAAACCGATTAAAACCTCCACCATAATCAATAGTGACAAGGGCCCATAAATAAAGCGAAAGAAGAATTGCTGCAATTCCGTATAAACCCATAATTAGGCCCTGTGGGACAAAAATCAGGGTTGAGGGGTGGCCAAGTGGAAGGAGGTCTTTGCCTAGAAAACTTGAGACAGAAGCAAGGATGAAGCCTAGGCCGCCAATACTCACTGCTGAGCCAATAATCAAATTCGAGGTTTTTTTTGACCCCAGAATTTTCTGTTCCAAAACCAAATTTGATGTGTTTCCGTTAAAAGTCATTTCTTGAGTCTGATGGGAAATGCCCACCCAAAAACAGCCCTATTTTGGACTATTAAAGGGTTTTTAGCCCAAAACTGACGCAACCCAATATCGCAAGACCACTACAAGCAGTTTCATATAAATATCATTTTGCCCCAAATCACCCTCAGAGATTGTTAATCTCTCCGAGTATCCAACAGCTTGTGTTTAACCCGCACCGATTTCTCCCATGACGATCGCTGTAGGACGCGCTCCAGAACGAGGATGGTTTGACGTCCTCGATGACTGGCTTAAGCGCGACCGCTTCGTATTTGTTGGCTGGTCTGGCCTACTTCTTTTACCAACTGCCTACTTGGCAATTGGTGGTTGGTTCGTTGGAACCACCTTTGTTACCTCCTGGTATACCCATGGTGTTGCCAGTTCTTATTTAGAAGGTTGCAATTTCCTTACCGCTGCTGTTAGCACCCCTGCAGATGCAATGGGGCACAGCCTTTTATTACTTTGGGGCCCAGAAGCTCAAGGTGATTTTGTTCGCTGGTTCCAGCTTGGTGGACTTTGGAATTTTGTAGCTCTTCATGGCGTTTTCGCTCTGATCGGCTTCATGCTTCGTCAGTTTGAAATTGCTCGTTTGGTGGGTCTACGCCCTTACAACGCGCTTGCCTTTTCTGCCCCAATAGCAGTTTTCCTAGCTTGCTTCCTTATTTATCCATTGGGACAGCACAGCTGGTTCTTTGCTCCTTCTTTTGGAGTAGCAGCAATTTTCCGCTTCATTCTTTTCATTCAAGGTTTCCATAACTGGACTCTCAACCCCTTCCACATGATGGGTGTTGCAGGGATTCTCGGTGGAGCACTTCTCTGCGCTATCCACGGAGCAACAGTTCAGAACACCCTTTATGAGGATGGCAACAAGAGCACAACATTTACTGCTTTTGATCCAACTCAAGAAGAAGAAACCTATTCAATGGTCACCGCAAACCGTTTTTGGAGTCAGATCTTCGGTATCGCCTTCTCTAACAAGCGTTGGCTTCATTTCTTCATGCTTTTTGTTCCTGTAATGGGAATGTGGGCTCCTTCAATTGGCATCGTTGGTCTTGCTTTAAACCTTCGTGCCTATGACTTTGTTAGCCAGGAAATCCGGGCTGCTGAAGACCCAGAGTTCGAGACTTTCTATACCAAGAATGTTCTTTTGAACGAAGGCATGCGTGCATGGATGTCCTCTGTGGACCAACCACACGAAAACTTTGTATTCCCTGAGGAGGTATTGCCACGTGGAAACGCCCTCTAAGCCCACACTCTTCAACCTCGAAAATGCGAGTTTTGAAGAATCAGGTTATGCCTGGTATGTAGGCAATGCTCGATTAATCAACCTTTCAGGTCGATTACTAGGAGCTCATATAGCTCACGCAGGACTAATGGTCTTCTGGGCAGGAGCAATGATGCTTTATGAGGTGAGCCACTTCACCTTTGATAAGCCAATGTGGGAGCAAGGATTAATCCTTATGCCTCATGTAGCAACATTTGGCTATGGAATTGGTCAAGGTGGAGAAGTTGTAGATGTCTATCCCTTCTTCGCAGCAGGTGTTGTGCATTTAGTTGCATCAGCAGTTTTAGGCCTTGGCGGCATCTTCCACGCTCTTTATGGACCTGCCAAGTTAGAAGAAGTTTCACCTTTCTTTTCTCAAGATTGGAGAGACAAAGAACAAATGTCCAAAATCCTTGGAAGACACCTTTGTGTTCTGGGTCTTGGATCACTCCTTTTTTCCATTAATTGGATTTTCCTTGGTGGTGCCTATGACACTTGGGCCCCAGGCGGAGGAGCAGTTCGTTTAATTTCTAACCCAACTCTTAACCCAGTAAAACTCCACTATTGGCTTTCAAATACCCCATGGGGTGGCGGAGGTTGGATAGTTGGAGTTAACTCCATGGAGGACATAGTTGGTGGTCACGTATGGCTTGGAATTTTCCAGCTTTTAGGTGGACACCTTCATATGCAAGTAAAGCCATTTGGCTGGGCCCGTAGAGCCTTTATCTGGAATGGTGAAGGTTTGTTGAGCTACGCATTGGGTGGACTTTGTGTTGCCAGTTTTGTTGCTTCAACATTTATCTGGTTCAACAACACAGCCTATCCATCTGAGTTTTACGGCCCTACAAACGCTGAAGCCTCTCAGGCACAGAGCTTTACTTTCCTTGTAAGAGACCAACGTATTGGAGCCAAGATTGGCTCAACTATGGGTCCTACAGGTCTAGGTAAGTATTTGATGAGATCACCAACTGGAGAAGTTATCTTTGGTGGTGAAACAATGCGTTTTTGGGATTTCAGGGGACCTTGGTTGGAGCCTTTAAGAGGCCCTAATGGACTAAGTCTCGACAAACTCCAAAACGATATTCAGCCTTGGCAAATACGCCGAGCAGCTGAATACATGACTCATGCACCAAATGCCTCTATTAACTCAGTAGGTGGAATCATCACTGAGCCGAATGCAGTTAATTTCGTTAACTTGCGCCAGTGGCTTGCATCCGCTCACTTCTTCCTTGGATGGTTTACATTCATTGGCCATTTATGGCATGCAGGAAGAGCAAGAGCTGCAGCAGCTGGATTTGAAAAGGGTATTGACCGCAAAACAGAACCAGTACTGGCAATGCCAGATTTGGATTGATAGCGGTTTAATTACTGTCGATCGTTCCTAGTTTTGGAGAACTAAACCCTTGCCTAACTGGCAAGGGTTTTTTATTGCTTCTAATTATTATTAAAATCGATTAAAGATCTATATATCGAAGTGTCTTAGGTAAACCTTTCTAATCCAAGGGAGGCTTAACCCTAGAATATTGCTATAGCAACCCTCTACTGACTTCACAAATACTGATCCTTTCCCATCTATAGAAAACCCACCTGCACATTGAAATGGTTCTCCTGATAAAAGATACTCTTGAATTTCTTTATGATTTATTTTTTCGAAATGTATTTTCGACGTTATCACTTTAGAAATCTGTCCTTTTATTTGATAAGGAGTATTTAATTGGTATTTACTTTTATCTTTATCTTCTAAATAAAATAAATAATGACCTGTATGTAATAGACCACTTCCTCCAGACATTATTTTCCACCTAGCTAGAACCTCATCTTCTGTGTTTGGCTTTCCGTAGATTGAATTTTTTAATTCAAAGATCGAATCACATCCAAGTATTGCTTTAGCGGAGTGATAAAAAGGTTGATTGGTTTTGGTTATTTTATTGAAAACTGCTAGAGACTTTTCTTTAGCAAGAAGCAATGAGAGTTCATATGGATTCTTATTGTTGAACTTCTGTTCATTAACATTACTGGTAATGGGTACGTATTCAATATGGGCTTGTTCCAACAACCTTTTCCTTGCTTTAGAACCCGACGCTAGAATTAACATAAGCTTCAAATTTTGATTTTCTCATAAGGTAGGCTGACAGAAATCAAAAAATTTGGGACACCACTTCTTGAAATGAGATGAAGAGTCTTGAACAATTGAGTATCTCCCGAGGAGCGAAATGTATTCGTTGCTTCCCATTCAATCAACATTTCTATTCTGAAGCACAGAAAAAAGGTTTAGATGCATACTCGGTATATAAAAAATCTGATTTATATAAGAATCAATTGATCCCTTGGTTTAGGAACGAATATTTAGTAGAAAGCAGTTTTAGGAGAATGATAAAAGTAGGTGTAATGCGGAGAGAAGTTGATGGCCAAGGATTAACTTCAAAAGTAAGGTTAACACCATTAGGCCGAACAATTCTTGAAAACTATCCTTTTTTGCTATATAGGAAACCACTTGCTCATGAATTAATTTGCAATTGGTTGTATTTAAATAACCCATTTACATGAAACCTATATATTCCAAAAATCCAATAATGGTACTAGGTACTACAAGTGGAGCTGGTAAATCTCTTATTAGTGCAGCAATATGTAGGGTTTTAACTCGTCACCGTGAATGTCCTTTACCTTTCAAAGGGCAAAATATGAGCAATAATGCTTGGGTAGATTTAAATGGTGGAGAAATGGCATATTCCCAGGCTTTTCAAGCTTGGGCTTCTTACCTAGAGCCGCAATGTTGCATGAATCCAGTTTTACTGAAGCCTAAGGGTGATCAGACAAGTGAGGTTATACATTTAGGTAAATCTGTAGGTATAGCAAAAGCAGAAAGTTACTATAATGAATGGTTCCTTAGTGGATGGAAATCAATACGAATAGGTCTTAATGAGCTTCTAAAAAATAACATCAATGGAAGATTAGTATTAGAAGGCGCAGGTAGTCCTGTCGAAGTAAATCTTCTAAAGAGAGATTTAACAAATTTAAGGCTTGCTCAATATTTAAAAGCTAACTGCTTGTTAGTAGCAGATATTGAAAGGGGTGGTGTATTTGCTCAGGTCATAGGTACCCTTTCCTTGATGAGTCCCTCTCAACGTAAGCTTGTTAAAGCAATAATAATCAATCGATTCAGAGGAAGAAGAGAACTTTTTGATGAAGGTAGGATTTGGTTAGAGAACAAAACAGGTATACCTGTTATAGGCGTACTTCCTTGGATTGATGAATTGTTCCCACCGGAAGATTCTCTAGATTTAATAAATAGATCAAATAAAACTTCAACTGCCGAAGTTGAAATCTCTGTTATTAGATTACCATCAGTCAGTAACTTTTCAGATATTGACCCTTTAGAGTCAGAACCTAGTGTGAGAATTAAATGGATTACTTTAAATGACAGCCTAGGAAAAACAGATGCCGTTCTTTTGCCGGGTAGTAAACAGACTTTATCTGATATGGCTAAATTAAGAGAATCATCTATATATCCCCAATTAAAAGAGTATATTTCTAATGGAGGTATTGTTTTTGGTCTATGTGGAGGTTTTCAAATGCTTGGGGTTAGCTTATTTGATCCAAATAGCCTAGAATCAAGTTCTACCACTGATTCGTTGTTGAAAGGCCTATCTCTTATTCCTTTAAAGACTACATTTTCAAGAAACAAATTACTTAAGCAAAGAACATCAAAATCCTTATGGCCTTCTATTTCTACAGTTACTGGATTTGAATTGCATCATGGCCTCTCGACATTTAACTCTACGAATAAGAATGTAAAACCTATATTTGAGGATCCACAATTGGGTCTGTACCATGAAAAATCTAATGGCTCTTTTATAGGTGGTACTTATCTACATGGTATTTTCGATAATGGATTATGGAGAAGAAGTTGGTTAAACAAGATACGTAGAAAAAAAGGTCTTCCTCTCCTTAGTTCTACTAATTTGAACTTCTCAAGGCAGAGAGATGATTTAATTAATCTTTTAGCAGATGTTTTTGATCATCATGTTGATTTTTCTCCTCTAGTTAAATATGACTAGTAAACAAGTAGATATTTCATG